>CAZCQL010000204.1:0-1690 GCA_964500835.1 uncultured Bacteroides sp. | reverse complement strand
ATCATATTTGCCTTGATCCCAGAGAAAGGAATACTAACAGCTCCACTAAAAAAGTGGCTTAGAAATTAGGAATTCAATGGATTGAGCAATTCTGGAGTAACTAAGTAGATTCAACAAAATCCAAACATCAAGAAATATGAGAAGCATAGTACTGAACTTTATGATTTTAGCCAGTGGTTTTATTAATGCACAGGATAACAACGCTTTAATTGAACCAGTGGAATATGTCTACAAGACAATTGGTTCAGATAGTCTCAAAGCATATGTATTCTTTCCCGTAGATAAACAAAAAGGTGAGAAATCTCAAGCAATAGCAATATTCCATGGTGGTGGTTGGGCAATGGGAGAACCTTCGTGGGGATTTGGGCGTGCCCAACGGTTTGCTCAAATGGGATTCGTTGCAATATCTGTGCAATACCGAATTTCAGATCAAGAATCGGTTACCCCAATTGATGCAATGGAAGACACAAAAGACTTTTTCCTGTGGACAAGAGAAAATAACACCATACTTGAAATTCACAAGGATAGTATAGTAGCTTATGGTTGGTCCGCCGGTGGACACTTAATAGCAAGTGCTGCTGTCTTTCCCAAGTATATTCCAGATACGCACATATCAAGTATTCCGGATGTACTCATTTTGCAATCACCTGCAGTATCAGTAATAAATGACGGTTGGTTTGAACAACTATTGCTACAGAGAGGGAAACCAATAGATTTTTCACCAGCTGAGCATATAAAAGGGAATTTGCCTCCCTCTATTATAGTTATAGGTAGAGATGATACAGTTACCCCGTTAAAATGCTCTGAACTCTTTCAAAGTGAAATGCAAAAGCATGGTAATACTTGTGAACTACATATTTATGATGGCGTCGGTCATATGTTTACTCCCTCAGATCAACCTGATAATGGATGGCCAAAACCAGATAAGGAAGTTTCAAATAAAGCCTTTAGTGAAATTGACAGATTTCTCCAGAGCCAAGGATATTGAATAACGTTGCATACCAATGCACATAGAACAAATCGTTATGTGATATTTTATAAAACACTATCTATCATGAATAAGGAGCAACTAGACAGAATTGTAAATGAAATTCACCAAAATGATAAGGATTTTAAGATTAGTCCGAGAAATCTTCTCGAAGCGTTTAATTGTTTTAAGAGAACGAAGTGGAATGTAGCACGAATCGATAAATTTTTAGATGATAACAAACTTGAAACAAAACCTAGTTATACAGATTCATGGGTGGATGCTGAAATTATTTTAAGGAATAAAAAGAAAGCGAAAAGCAAGAATGAGCATGATCCGGTTCAGAGAGTTATGCTCTTACCAGCTGCAAATCGGCTACCCCTAGCGGTACAAAAGGAATCAATGCTAAGGGAAGCAATTACTCCTACAGTGTAGATATTGGATTTACGTATACACAATTGTTGTTTGCCATTGGTGAATCACGATCAAGATCAAGAACGAAACTTTCTCTTTTGTGTTGGCGGTTGACATTGATCTAGGAGAGAAGTTTAAGTATTTAATTTGCAGCTTGAAATTGAAAAAATAATAGCATGGTAAAAAAGGAAGAAGATAAGCGTTTAGACCCAAAAGAATATATGCGCATGGCAGTGGACACCATGAAGTTGTCAATTTCTGAAAGGAATAAAAAAGACCCAAGTCCTCATGTGGGGGCAGTTTTAGTTT
>CAZCQL010000203.1:0-1899 GCA_964500835.1 uncultured Bacteroides sp. | reverse complement strand
ATTTTTCGGGATAGCAGCGGTGTTTTGTGGATTTCGACTGAAGCTGATTGGTCTTTCGAAATTTGATCCTTTCACTAAGGCATTTGCCAATTATTATGAAAGGGACGGCTTACCGCCCGGCATGTTCGGATGGTTATCACACTATACAGGCCCCAAAGGGAAACTCTATTTTTTACTGGATGGCATATTGTCTTTTTTTCCTGATAGTGTGCAAATCAACCCCCTGGCTCCACCTGTGCATATAACAGGTTTAAGAATATACAATAAAGCTCTAAGGGTAGCTGAAAGAACAGCATGAGGAATTGGAGCAGCAGAAGGAAGAATTGCAGCAGACCCTGAATTTCCTGAAAGAAACCCAGACTCAACTGGTACAATCCGAGAAATTAGCATCGGTCGGTCAACTTACAGCAGGCATAGCACATGAGATAAATAATCCAGTGAATTACATCAGTGCAGGTATCGGATCTTTGGAGGTCAATTTGAAAGAAATCCAGGAAATCCTTGATCTGTACAACGAGATTCGCCCCGGGAATGTCGAGGAAAGACTAAAGCAAATAGAGGAACTGAAGCACAGGCTCGATTATAAGGAACTAATCGATGAAATCAAGAATTTGATTAAGAGCATTAAAGCCGGATCTGAACGCACCACCGAAATCGTAAAAGGTCTGCGCACCTTTTCCCGTCTCGATGAAAACGAAATCAAAGCGGCTGATCTACATGAAGGTATTGACCTGACCCTTGTGATGCTGCACAATAAGTATAAACACCACGTGGAGATTATAAAACAATATGGTGAGTTGTCCGAGGTTGAATGCTTCCCGGGTAAACTGAATCAGGTGTTTATGAATATTCTATCCAATGCGATCGATGCCATAAGCGACAAGGGCTCGATTGCCATTAAAACATGGCAGGATAAAACAAATAATAAGGTGTTCATTTCTATTAAGGATGATGGAGTAGGCATGTCAACAAAGGACATCTCAATTATTTTCAATCCCTTCTTTTCAACAAAGGAAGTTGGCAAGGGCACCGGATTGGGACTCTCCATCAGCCATGGAATTATAGAGCAGCATAAGGGAAGGATTGAGGTGAAAAGTGAAGCGGGGAAAGGGGCCGAATTCATTATAAGCTTTCCATTAAAACAAGATGGATGAAATGAATAATTCAGGTAAATTATGAATACAAAGAGTATTCTTTATGTCGACGATGAAGAAGACAATTTAACGGTATTCAAGTCGACTTTTCGCAGAGAGTTTAACATTCATCTTGCCAGATCGGGTGCACAAGGCCTAGAGATCCTGAAAAATACCGAGGTGCAACTTATTATTACGGATCAGCGCATGCCGGAAATGACCGGAATACAGTTCCTGGAGTCGGTCATACCGGATTATCCCGATTGTATTCGCATGATTTTAACGGGCTTTAGCGATGTAGAGGCTATTATCGAAGCCATCAACAAGGGGAGAGTTTACCGTTATATTACCAAGCCCTGGAATAAAGATGAGTTACGCCTTACCATCAACAATGCCTTTGAGAATTACGAACTGAAGGAGAAGAACAGAAACCTGATCGAAGCATTGAAGGAAACAAATGAGCAATTGGAGCAGAAAGTAATTGAACGTACCCAAAAAATCGAAGCGCAGAAAAACGAAATAACGGATAGTATTCGCTATGCCAAACGCATTCAGAATGCACTTCATCCTCCCTGTGAGCTGATCAGCAATAATTTAAATGATTTTTTCATTTTAAATAAGCCCAGGGATATCGTCAGTGGCGATTTTTACTGGCTGGCAGAAAAAGAGGAGAAAGTGATAGTGGCCGTTTCTGATTGCACCGGGCATGGGGTTCCCGGCGCGTTTATGAGTATGCTGGGTATCGCCTATCGGAATATACAGCGAC
>CAZCQL010000202.1:0-1990 GCA_964500835.1 uncultured Bacteroides sp. | reverse complement strand
ATAGTATGAAGTTTGCCATTCTTATACCCGTATTTAATCACCTGGATTATACAAAAACCACCCTGGCGGAGCTAACAAATCACGTAAGTAGAATTGCAGGAGCAGAATTTCAAATAGTGCTTATCGATGATGGTTCCACCGACGGAACCTCTGCATGGGTCGAGCAAAATTACTCTGAGGTAGTTTTATTGCAGGGAGATGGGAACCTGTGGTGGAGCGGGGCCATCAATGTGGGTGCAAAATTTGCCATTGACCGGTTAAAGTCAGATTACCTGATTTTGTGGAATAATGACATCCGGATAGTGGATAATTATTTCCAGGAATTGGTAAGAATCGTTTCAGATTTGCATGAGCCTGTCGTCATTGGATCGAAGATCTACGTAGAAGAACAGGAGAAACTTGTGTGGTCCATGGGAGGATATTTCAATCCCAGATCAGGAAAAAATGACATGTACGGATATTTTAAAGAGGATATGGAGGAGTATCAGACTCCCCGGGAGGTGGATTGGCTTACTGGAATGGGAACAGTGGTTCCAAAAGAGGTAGTTGAACGGATTGGTTATTGGGATGGGGAAAACTTTCCGCAATACCATGGTGACAGCGACTTTACTTACCGGGCCATGCTGGCGGGTTTTAAAAACGTGGTCCAACCGACGTTGAAGATGTATAATCATGTGGAAAACTCCGGCATCGGTCATGAAGGAAGTTTCAGGCGACTCATGCAATTGCTTACCGACATCAGGTCGAAAAGCAACCTTCAAAAGAATCTAAAATTTTACAAACTATATGCAAAATCACCCTGGGCCTATTTTCCTTTAATCTGGCACTACTTCCAGATCTTCGGGGGATTCATCAAGTGGAAAGTATTGCGGTTGTTTGGGGTCAGAAAAGTGACAGCATAAAAATGAAAAAGAAGGCCTATATATACCCGATTACAGCATTCGAGGATAAGATTATTCCAAATCCTTACCTGGAGAACCTGATGGATAGCCTGAGTAACGAAGTTGATTTTATAAACCGCACCAGACCATCCAATAAGGGCATCCTTGACATCACGGGATATTATAAAAAGATCGATCTTCTGTTTCTCAACTGGATCGAAGATATCCCTGATAAAAAAGGAGGCATGATACAGGTCCTCTTCTTTATGATTCTCACGCGGATTCTGATTGGCCGGAAGATTCTGGTGATCTGGACCATGCATAACAAATTGTCTCACTATAATACCCATACCCGGCTCAAGAAATTTCTTTTCAGATTCCTTATCAGGAACAGCAGTTTAATCCTAACTCATTCTACCGAAGGGATCAGGTATGCGGGTGAGTATCATGTACCGGATTATAAGCGTAAGATGAAATTCTTTCCCCACCCGCTGGAAAAGAAATTTATTGAGTTTGATGATACACCAACGTATGATGTGCTCATCTGGGGATCGGTAATTCCGTATAAAAATATCGATGGTTTCCTGAGATACCTCCACGAAAAAGGAATTGAGAACAGGTATCGGATTTGCATAGCAGGCAAGGTGAAACCAAAGGAATATGAGGAAATAATAAGAGAATATTGCACCAACACCATTACCCTTGATAACCGCTATATACCAGATGAGGAATTGGTAAGTCTTATTGCAAAATCAAAGGCAGTCATCTTTACCCATGCAGAAGACAGCGTTCTTAGTTCAGGGGCTCTAATGGATAGCCTCTCCTTTGGTGCAACCGTTATCGCCCCAGATATCGCCGCATTTAAAGATGCAAGAGAGGTCGGATTGATAGAGACCTTCCAAACTTTTGATGAATTGGTTGATTTGTTGAATCTTAACTCAACCGCTCCCCGGAAAGAGAATACCAAGTTAAATCGGTTTATAAATGAAAGTACCTGGTCACAGTACGCCAAAAATGTCTTAACCTGGATCGAAACGAACAAGAGATTATGAAATTTCTGATCAATACATTCACTCACTGGGAGGAGCCACCCCGGGCAAGGCACCAGG
>CAZCQL010000201.1:0-2092 GCA_964500835.1 uncultured Bacteroides sp. | reverse complement strand
GTTGTGGATCAGTTGACTTAGGTGCATAAATTCAGTACTTTAGGAGTAGTATATACAACAAATAAGAAAAAGGAAAACACTTCAAACCATTAAAATATTACAAATGAGCTATGATGCAATTATAATTGGTTCCGGATTGGGTGGGTTGACTGCTGGAGCAAAACTATCCATTGAAGGTAAGAAAGTCCTGGTGATTGAACAACACAATATACCGGGAGGATGTGCTACCACATTCAAAAGAAATGACTTAAAAATCGAAGTTGGCCTGCATATGATCGACGGGCTTGATGAGGATGATCCAAAACAAAAAATACTTAAAGAACTTGGGGTTTTTGACCATATTAGTTTTATACGTGTTCCTGAATTTTACCGGTTCGTAAAGCACGGAGTTGAGATAACCATACCGGATAATTATCAAGAGGCTATAAATGTGCTAACTGAACGTTACCCAGCAGAAAAATCAGGTATCCTTAAATTCTTTAAGATTATTCTTGCATTAAGAAAGCAAGCTTTTATCCTGCCACGCCAAAAATGGAGGAAGTTGCTCACCGTGCCTATTTTCCCTTTGATGGCTCCCCAGGTCTTGAAATACGAAAATTGGACTCTTGGACAATTACTGGATTCATTATTTGAAAACGAAGAATTGAAATTATTGCTCATTGCAAATCTTGGTTATTACCATAACGATCCCTATACCATGTCCATTCTGTATTACTCAGTAGCACAAGGTAGTTTTTTCAGTGGAGGTGGTTACTTCATCAAAGGTGGTTCTCAAGTACTCTCAGATTATCTGGTTTCAGTGATTGAGGATCACAATGGGAAAGTCCTGTTAAGACATAAAGTTAACGAAATAATAATCAAGGATAGATCAGCAATCGGAGCTATTTATAGTAAAATGGGCAAGGCCAGTCATGAACAGCAAAAAGTTTATGGTAAACATATCATTGCCAATGCAGCTGTTCCTAATGTCATTAATGAACTTATTAAAGTACCTGAGGCTAAAGCAACATTGTCGAATGTAGCGGGTCAGTTAAAAATTGCTCCCTCCATCCTATCAGTATATCTTGGCTTTAAAAAAACGCCCAAAGAACTGGGTAATTCATATTATTCCACCATATTTTTTGATGAAGGTATTTCCAATCCAAAACAAGTGGAGGAATATCACCATCAAGATTTCGCAAAGCGCACATTCATTTTTGTTGATTACAGCGTAATTGATTCGGGCTTAGCTCCTGAAGGTAAAAGCGTTGGGGTTATTTCTACATTGGATTATTTGTCAGATTGGGATTCACTTACTGAAGATAAATACAAACAACGGAAAGAAACTGCTGCTCTTACTCTTATTAACAGACTTGATAAATATATTCCTGGAACAAAGAATGCCATAGAATATTACGAAGTTGGGACACCAAGAACAATTAAAAGGTACATACTCACTCCCAATGGCACTGCCTACGGCTATGCCCAGACACCAAATCAAGCTGGAAGAAAACGTTGTAAGATCAAATCACCAATAAATAATCTATATTTTGCATCCGCCTGGACTGAACCCGGCCATGGATTCACAGGGGCTATTCTTAGCGGTAAATGGTGTGCTGAGGAAATTCTTCGTTCAAAAGAATAAGAATGATAATCACGCCAGGTGAATGTAACCTGTTTGTCATCAACCTGAAGGATTCTGTTATTTGAGATAGCCACCCGGTGGGTATACCGCCCCAAGTATGATAGCACTTGTTTCGGTCCGGCAAAAGGTGGTTTTGCATAGACCACCCACTCTTTATTAAACATTGAGTTGAATAAACCATCATCGACCTTAATTGCTTTTGTCTTTACATACTCCCGCAACACTTCGACCATTTGAGCTCTGAACACGCTGCTCAATTGATCAACAGGAAAGAGGAACGAACCGTCTCCTTTGGATGGTTTCCACCTATTGTTACGGGTAATGCCGCCGGAAGGAACAACCAGGTGTAGGTGAGGATGATATTGAAGGTTTTGTCCCCAGGTATGCAAAATAGCTGTGTATCCCATGCGGGCATCCAGGAACTTGGGATTGGCTGCAAAACCACTGATCACCTGATTGACAACCCTG
>CAZCQL010000200.1:0-2114 GCA_964500835.1 uncultured Bacteroides sp. | reverse complement strand
TTAACAAATCCAATTTCAGGGAATTTGTGATCCTTAAAGAATAAACGCGCTGCAACAGCAAAAACGCCCTTAAAGGGTGTTTTACGTACTTCCTGATCGTGGGCAGGAATCTCCTGAACCCTATCTGGGAAAGCCCACTATCCGGATACCTTCCAAACATGAATTTCTCTATTGGTTTGAGCGTCATGCTGGAATAAGGGAGGGTTCATGACACAGGACATCAGTTTTCGGTACAGTTACCCATCATGGGTTCCAGATCACTACATGTTTCAAAAGCTGTGAGTTCAACTTGCTGCTCTCCACCAAATATATCCACACACGTACAGGTTGTTTTTGAACATCCGAAGACAGCGAAGAGTAAGAAAAAGGTTAATATGATTGGAGCTCGTTTCATAGTAAATTGGTTTTAAGTGGACTAGTCTATTAAAAATACGAAAATCCAGACTTACCTCCAAAGTCCAGACACACTATGGCGGCTTAATTCCGCCGTTCCTTAGAAGAGTCTCGAGTTTGCTCCACACTCGCTCTTTAAACAAAAACCTCCCTGACAAATCAAGTTCTTTGGGATTTTAGCGAAAAAAAGTAGCATTTTCTTGTACCATTGTTTTTGGGAACAGAGATACGATACTGTGAGATAATCTTTTATTAGGGACGTTGAGTGGACTGATACGCTCCGCTAAGAGACTGTAAAATAATAATTTGCAGTCTTTTAGTGGAGCTTCGGGGTGTCGAAGCCTGGTCCAAACGGGGAGCCATAATCTTTCATTGAGGAGTGAACAACAGATTCATGTTGTCCGGGGTGATTTGTGTGAATGAGTGCTTCAGATAGGTGCTACTAAATGCTTTAGGGACCCTGGCTTTCTTGGAGGGTGAATACTTGAATTCAAAGGCATGCAAAATACCTCCATATTCTTCAATATAATCTATTTCTTGTTGGTTGTATGTGCGCCAGAAATAGGTGTTTACGAATTTCCTGTTATTCTCAAGGTATTTAAGCCTTTCCAAAATGCAGAAGTTCTCCCATAGTCCTCCTGCATCATTTCTAAGAGCCATGGGATTATAGTTTTGGATCAAACTGTTCCTTATACCCGGATCGAAGAAATAGATCTTCTGGCTTTTACTTATCTCCGTTCTCAAATTGCGTGAAAATGCCCGCAGCCTGAAGATTACAAAGCTCTTTTCAAGTAATTCGATATATCTCATAATTGTATGAGAATTTTGCTTCAAGAGTTTAGCCAATTCATGAATGGACACTTCTGAGCCCAGTTGTAATGCCAGTGCGCGCAACAAGTCAACCACAAGGTCGGGTTTCTTTATACTTTGATATTGCAATACATCCTTGTACAGATAATTACTTGCCAGTTCGTTCAGTTCCTCTATAGAGTCATCTTCGTTTTTATCATATACTTCGGGGTAAAGACCAAATCTTAAATATCTATCCTGCTGTGCCATCATCTCCGCAAGAGAGTATGCTTTGGATATCTCGAGAAATGAAAATGGATACAGTGTATATTTACGCATCCTACCAGTAAGGGGCTCACTTACTCTATTTGCCAGATCGAAACTGGAAGAGCCCGTTGCAATGATCTGGGTCTCAGGAAATGTATCAAAAATGATCTTAAGTTTCAGCCCAATATCAGGAATTGATTGTGCCTCATCCAAAACGACCAGCATATTGGAGCCAATAAAGTCTTTGAGTAAAGTGCTGTTGGTGGTTTCCAGTGCAGATCTGTTTTGCAACAATTCACAATTGATGTATTTGCTGTCTGGATATTCTTTTAGAATCTGTTTTACCAGGGTGGTTTTGCCTACTCTACGTGCTCCATATAAAATGATGACCTTGCCTTTAAACAGACTATTTTTAATATGATCCTGAATTTCGCGTTTTACATGCATAACCATTGCTTTAAGTACTGTAAATGTACGAATATTTGAAGTGTAGTTCAAATATTTATACTAATTTTTGAAGTTAAAAGGAAGCGGTCCCGAATATTATATATTTTCGGGGCATATAGCCTATTACACAAGCAATGATGAGATTGCTGCACCACCAAATCGTCGTGGGGGGATAAAAAAAAATACCTGACTCGGTGATCAGGTATTCTTAGTGGAGC
>CAZCQL010000199.1:0-2124 GCA_964500835.1 uncultured Bacteroides sp. | reverse complement strand
ATTTTATTTAATATTGATCTTTTGCTAAAACCACACTCCATGAAGTCTCTTAGATTACTGCTATTTTTGCTTGCATCAATTGTTCTGTTGGGATGTACGTCCGATGAATGGATTACCCTCTTCGACGGAGAAGGTCTCGAAGGTTGGACGGCCTCTGAGAATTCAGGTTCCTGGAAGATCGAAAACGGAGCCATCGTTACTGCCGGAGACCGGTCCCACCTGTTTTATGACGGTGATTTGTTGGATCATAACTTTAAGAATTTTGAATTTTCAGTAGATGTAAAGACTACCCCGGGGTCCAATTCGGGCATTTACATCCATACCCAATACCAGGAGGAAGGCTGGCCTTCGAAAGGCTATGAATGCCAGGTAATTAATTCCAATCCACCTGTAGAGGCCGGTGAGTATGTGGAGCATAAAATGACAGGGAGTATTTACGCCATTCGCAACGTGTGGAAATCTCCCGTGCCTGATAATGAGTGGTTTAATTATCGTATCAAGGTTCAGGGGAAAACCATCCAGACCTTTATTAATGACATGCTGGCAGCAGAATATACCGAACCCGATGAGATCTACAGAAGTGAAGGGATGGACGGAAGGATACTGGGATCCGGAACGTTTGCTTTCCAGTGTCATGATCCGGGCAGTGTGGTCTATTATAGACACATTAAAGTGAAACCATTGTCAGATGAATTGCCTACCCCGGGAATTCCACCCCGGGATCTGGAATTTGAAAAGCAGCTTATCCGGCTGGCCGGACAGAATTTTCCACTTATCGATCTGCATACTCACCTGAAGGGCGGATTAACCGAGGAACAGGCTTTGCAAAATGCGCGATACTACGGATATACGTATGGCATTGCAGTGAATTGCGGATTGAAAATGGGATTTGAATCGGATGAGGAGCTCTCAGATTTTCTTGATTCCTATGATCCCTCTCCTTTTACCTGGTTTGCCATGCAGGCTGAGGGAAGGGAGTGGCTGGGGCTTTTCAGTGAAGAAAGCCGTGAACGATTTGATTATGTGTTTACCGATGCCATGACCTGGACCAACGATAATGGGAGAAGGATGAGGCTTTGGATAGATGCTGAGACTGAGGTAGGAGATCCACAGGATTTTATGGATCAGCTGGTCGACCGGATTGTGAAAATTGTAACCACTGAGCCCATTGATATCTATGTAAACCCAACGTACCTGCCAGCTGAGATAAGCGACAGGTATGATGAACTCTGGACTGTAAACCGGATGGACCTGGTGATAGAGGCACTTGTGGAGAATGGCGTGGCCCTGGAGATCAACAACAGAAACCGGATACCCAGCCCTGCCTTTATTTGCAGGGCTAAAGATGCGGGAGTTAAATTTACACTTGGAACCAACAACGCAGGGGCCGATGATCTTGGCCGCATGGAGTATGCCCTTCAGGTTGTCACCGAGTGCGGTTTAACCGCGAATGATATGTGGATCCCAACATGAGATGGAGGGCCAGGTGTACCTACTCCTCTGCGGGTGGAAGAAAGACATCCTCCACGACATGGATAACGCCATTTGCGGCTTCGATGGTGGCCACTATCTTTGATCCGTTCACATAGGTGCCATCATCCTTTACTTCCACATCAATGTAGTGGCCTGATGCCATGTAGAGTTTTTGACCATCTTTCAACAGCTTGCCTTTATAGGTTCCCGGGGCAGCATGAAACATAATAATTCTCGCAAGAGTTTCTTTGTTCTCCGGTTTTAAGAGATCCTCCACCGTCCCTTCCGGCAATTTATCAAAGGCTGCGTTGGTGGGAGCAAATACAGTAAGTGGACCCGGATTGGCAAGAACGTCCTGCATGTCTGCTGCCGCAACAGCTTGGGCCAGGGTGGTATGAGCATCAGAACCTGCAGCAATTTGAAGGATGTTTTTGTCGGAGTCTTTGTCAACAACACCGGCCTGGCCATGGGTATTAAAGGTCTCAGGCTCGCTTGCTGTGGAAGAGGAACCGTTACCCGAACAGGCAGAAATGAGTAATGAAAAAAGGACAATGAGCGAAATGAAGGTAATTTTTTTCATAAGTGAAGTGTTAGGTTCATATTATTGAATCGAAGTAATTTATGGTTTCAGGAAACATGTTTAAGATCATT
>CAZCQL010000198.1:0-2254 GCA_964500835.1 uncultured Bacteroides sp. | reverse complement strand
CATTCTCTTCATTGATTTTAAGTCCAGGATTCTCTATATTTCATCAGACTGGCTAACTTTAAATCTATTGATCTCTATCCATGAATGGTCTCAATTATTTTTCGGGAAAAAGAACGTTATCACTATTATTGATCCTTCATTTTATCTTAATGGGGTGGGGGGCTGAAAGGAATTGGTCCAACAAAGGAACGGATCTTGGTGCGGTTCACTCCCTTGGAAACGGGAAAATGCTGGTCTACGAAACCGGCCCTCAGATAACAACAATATATCCTGGTCCATTTTCCACACCATCGCTCTATAAAATGTTGCTGGAAGATGAACGGTCCATAAACGTGACCTCCGACAGGGAAGAAGGGACCGCCATCTGGACACATTCTATGATGGCAGACGGGGAGGTACTGGGAAGCATGACTGATTTTGTAGATGTCGGTCCTCCATGTTTATTAAGGCATCTTGAGATGGAGAAGGGGATAAAGTTTCGCCTGGAACTGATCCCTGGATTACAGGTGAACCGGATGAAATCAGAAGGAGGCGGGAGTCTTCTTATCAGGATGGATCCCGGAGAGCGCATTTATCAGTATTATGTCTATCCTCGTCCCCTCTATCACATGATTTCCTGGGAGGGAAACATCATCGTTGAGGATTCCGGGGACCCTGATGTTGTTTATCTTCATATCCAGCCAGGTGAAACGGATCTTTTTCTCGTGGGGGGACCCGGGTATGAAGAGGCTATTGAGTATGCGGAAGCTGTCATGGAAAAAGGTTTTTCTGAACTTCTGGTGAGGACCAGAAAATGGTGGCAGAGATTTACTTCAGAAAGACACGACTATAAGGTTATGCTTCCTTCAAATCTTCCGGAACGTGAAAAATTGATCCGGACCATTGATGATGTGGCAGTCATGATCCGCACACAGCAGGCCGATGAAGGGGCAGTAATGGCTGGCTATCCCTATCCGCTTGGTTACGTGAGAGACCAGTACGGTGTCTCGCGGGGATACCTGGCCCTTGGCCATTATAAGGAAGCAAAGGAGATTCTCCAGTTCTATTGGGAGATCTGGGAAAGAACTGGTGAGCTGCATTGTGCACAGGGAATTGGGGTGGATGGTATTTTCCATATACATGAGAACGACGATGTGGAGAGCCCGGGATACCTGATTGTACAGGCATTTGACCTGCTTGAGAAGACAGGTGACCGGGAGTTCATCAGGTTAATATTCCCGATGCTTGAATGGTGCTGGGAGGTTCAGAAAAAACACCTGGCCGGGAACATGCTTCCGTTCAACGGCGACGAAACCTATGTGGCAGGAGGCATACTTCCCAGGTCGGCTCTCAATGACGGTTCTTCGGAAGCCACCATGCTTTTTATTGATGGGGGTGCAAAACTTCTTGACTGGATAGGGAACCAGGGACTATGGGAGTCAGACAGAATTGAATCTGAAAGGAATTTACTGGATAGCGTCAGGAAAGATTTCCGGAAGAATTTCTGGATTGACGGTCAGCTTATTACGAACAATCCGGAAAGAACAGAGCTTGCTGAGTTGCCTCGATTCAGGCATGGCGTATGTGAAAGGGGAGGCCCCGATTGCACAGTTTACCGGAAGTATGGTTTTGGGGGGATCGACTGGACCCAAAAGGATGAGAACGATCGTTACCAGTGCATGAATTGTCTGGCCCTCGGACCTCTTCCTGTTGCTGAAAAGAAAATCTACAGGCTGCTGACTGTTAGCCTGACGCCCCTCTATTTCCAGTCAGGACTGATCAGTCCTGTTGAGTTAAAACCGCTTGTGGAAAATACATTTAATGCCTTTCAAATGAGAGGAGTATTAACCTCACGAACTTCCCATGGGGCGATTGAGGACAGCGAGCGTTCAGTGGGATACGATTACGGGTTGGTGTTATTCTCCATGCTGCAGACCGGCAGCAGTGGTCAAAAGGAGATATATCTAAAAACACTGGACATCGTGGATGAAATTGGGGCATGGAGCGAGTACTACCTGGGATCGACTCCCAGCGGTACGCGATGCAGACCATGGGAGAGCGCCATCAATCTGGAGGCCCTGATCGCATTTGCCATGCAGTATGATCAATAATTTTATTCTAAAGCATTTTGCAAAAAACTTACAATGAAATAAAATGGTATGGAAACCAAAGTAATACTTATCTTTTTGAATACATTCCATAACAATAATAAAATAGTTGTAATTCTATCATAAGACCATTTAAGTATGACTGCAAGCAATCAAACAAACTTTGA
>CAZCQL010000197.1:0-2316 GCA_964500835.1 uncultured Bacteroides sp. | reverse complement strand
GCTAGGTAATCAAAAAAGAAGTGAATAGAAAGTTGATAACTGCACTACTGTGTGAAGGAGCCTGTTTCGAAGATGAATTCACTGACTTAGTACATGAACAGTACTCCATCTGCCTCGAAAATTCCCTTGTTCCGGTTTCTTAACCCAGGGATTACTGTAGAAACCGCTTTAATGGGGAGCAGGAATTTCAGTACAAGCTCGGGCATTGAATAGCCACTATCCTTACATTCTTCTTTGATCTTTTCCGATTGCCCAGGCACCGAATCCTATCGCTGAGACTTCTGTGCAAGTATTCCCAAGTTTGCGGTAATTCATGTGTTTTCCTCAGAAGTTATTGATAAATAAATATCTTTAGACTTCATTACAAAATTTAAAGACTCCATCCATGGGCGACTTTACAAAATCAGCAATCCATTTTAGCAGGCGAAAATTTTTTAAAACTGCTGGAATCGGAACTGCAGCGATGGCAGGCATTCCAGCACTCGCAGGTTCAAACCCGATTGATTTCACCGGGAAATCCCCGAAGGATATCACCGATTTCTTCTCTCAGGGAGATGTAGTTTTATTTCAGGGGGATTCCATTACCGACGCCGGTAGAGAGAAAAAGAATGAGTCGGCAAACAATGGCGCATCGTTTGGTGGTGGGTATGCCTTTTTACTTGCTGCCTGGTTATTGGAGGAGATGGCCAACAAAGAGTTGACAATCTATAATCGTGGAATAAGTGGAAACAAAGTATTCCAGCTGTCCAACCGTTGGGATAAAGATTGCCTCGACCTGAAACCAAATGTTCTAAGCATCCTTATCGGGGTAAACGATTACTGGCACTTTCGGAACGGTAAGTACGACGGGACACCTGAAGTGTATGAAAATGATTTTCGGAAGTTACTTGCCAGGACAAGAAACAGGCTACCAGATATTAAATTGATCATTTGTCAGCCATTTGTGCTGACCGGAACGAGAGCTGTGGACGAGTCATGGCTTGAACCGTTCAGTGCTTATCAAAAGATCGCCGCAGATATTTCCAAAGAATTTGGGGCTACCTGGGCACCCTTTCAGTCAGCATTTGATAAGGCTCTTGATAGGGCTCCTGCAACCTACTGGACCCATGATGGAGTACATCCATCCATGGCCGGAGCGCAGTTGATGGCCGAGTCGTGGCTGGCTGCACTATAATTTTAATCGCTTCGGGTGCTCAAATTCAAATTTCCGTGTGCGGATCATTTCTAAGGTCTGCTCGATAGTTGGCCTGTCTCCCCAGTACGTCCCCTGGTATAAGAATTTCACAATCCCGGATTTATCAATAATCACGGTTGTGGGCCTGTTGATATATTCAGAGTGAACGGCAAAAGACATGGGGTCGGCGCCATACATTGCGCCCACCTGGCCGGCGTGATCCAGCAAATGGGGCCATCTGATTTGTTCAGTATAAGCTTCTTTGAATGACTCTTTTGCAAACCAGTAATCCGGTTCCAGTTCTTTTCCCACCATCACCCGTCCGCGGTAGCGATCATGACATTCGATGGTGAAAACCTGTACATCCTCTTTTTCAAACTCATCCTGTATCTCCATCAAATCATGAAATTCCCCATGACAAACGGGACACCAGTCAGCAAACACCCATATCAGTACAACCCATTTTTCTTCTCGAAAATCACTCAGGCTCCATTCCGCACCATCTGTATCTTCCAGAGTAAACCCTGCTGCAAGGGTACCCACACGAACCGATTCAAAGAGGGAGGTATCCAGAGTCAGAAACGCATTTAACTGCTCCGGAGTGGTTCCCATTTGCTTATTAATCTGATCAATTGCCAGTTCACACTGATGGCGCACATCCCTGGACGGATCTTCTGCCAGTATCTCATTCAGAAGATCCAGCGAGCCTCCGGACTCAATCTGACCCAGAGCGATGACCGCCTGGGACCGGACTACGGCCATGTCATCCTCCATAGCAACTTGTTCCAGGTGTGGTATGGCATGATCCGATCGAAGGATCCCGAGAGCCATGGCGCATACCTGGCGCACATGCTCATTGTGGTCGCCCAATCCCGCAATAATCTCCTGATCCTTCTTCGTACCTGCCCGAACCAGATCACTTACCGCCATCAAGCGAACCCGCCAATCATCATTGTCCAGGTCTGCAATCCCTGCTTTTTCGAGGGTTCGATCGAACGTCATTTCCGTGTTCTCATTAAGGGGATGAAACCCGTGATCGCGGACAATCGATAAGATAGATGGCACAGACATTTTGCTTCCTGAATTACCTGTTCGGCAAGATGTAATCATAATTGCAGTAAAAAAAATGACTGACCAAAATG
>CAZCQL010000196.1:0-2355 GCA_964500835.1 uncultured Bacteroides sp. | reverse complement strand
TTCCAAGGAGCCCTGTAACTGGCCCTTGTAAGTTGTGCAGCTTTTTCATCACCAACCACTTCTCCTTTTTCACCATCCCAGAAGATCTTATGTCCTGTCCGAAGTGCAATGTTGCCTAACTGGGCCACCCTAGCAATATGTCCGCCGATCTCTATGGAGGCATTGGGAGCCTCCCTGGTTTTCATGCATTCCAGGAAATTCTTCACGTGAAGGGCCAATCCGCTCTCTCCTCCTTTTTTGATCAGGGGTACCGCTTCCATTCTCGTATTTCCCTGGGGTGACTCTGCAATTACTTCCCAGCCCTGGCGATCCACCACCAGTGTCCCATTGTGTCCAATAAATGCTACACCATGCGCCCTGCCGTAATTTCCCTTTCCTATACCCAGTGTGGATTCCCATATAAGCCCAATATTATCAAATTCGTAAATGGCGTACTGGGTATCAGGAGTCTCCCTGGCATCTTCAGGGAAAGCATATTTCCCACCGGAAGACATCACTGACTTTGGCACATCCTGGTTCATGCCGTATAAGGCATAATCCAGCAGGTGTACGCCCCAGTCGGTCATGAGTCCACCTGCATAATCCCAGTACCACCGGAAATTAAAGTGAAAGCGGTTCGGGTTGAAAGGTCTCTTGGTTGCAGGTCCAAGCCAGAAATCATAATCCACGCCTTTCGGAACAGGACCATCTGGCTTAACAGGCAACTCATGCTTCCAATCGAGGTAAACCCATGATTTGACCGTCCTTATCTTTCCCAATTTGCCACTGTGTACAAAATCCACAGCATTCTTCCAGTGTGGATCACTGCGTTGCCATTGTCCCACCTGAACCACACTCCCGTACTTCTTCTGAGCTGCAATCATCAGGCCGATTTCTTCGATGGAGTTGGCAATGGGTTTTTCAACATACACATCCAAACCGGCCTGACATGCTTCGATCATGGGTAGACAATGCCAGTGATCCGGTGTCCCGATAATCACTGCATCCAGGTCTTTGTGCTCAAGTAGTTTCCGATAATCGCCGTATAAAGTTGCTTTCTTGCCCTGAATGCTTTCTACCTCTGCAGCGCGTTCCTCAAGAACGTTCCGGTCCACATCACACATGGCCAGGCACTCAACATGATTCATTTTGAGAAAAGACTTTAAGTCAGACATCCCCATCCCATTCAGCCCGATGGCTCCAATGTTAATGCGGTCGTTTGATCCCAGCACCCGGGATGTAGCATTTAAAGCGCCAGGCAGTGAAGTAAGGATTCCTACTCCTGCAGCTGTGGCTGAACTCTTTTGAATAAAATCCCTTCTTTTCATAACACGTTGGAATTGGTCCAATGATAAAAATAGGGAAATTAAGGCGAAACAAACCGCATAAGACAGAAGGAATAATTTCGGACCGGATTTTGCACCTAAATGATCCTATCGATCACTTAAACCGCAAGTCATGAAACCAATATACCCTGTTGTACTCATTACATTTCTGATCTTTAGCTACATCCCACTCAGCGCCCAGAATTCTGTTTATACTTTTCCCTTTGAAAACTCCTACCGACTTCCTTAAGTTCTATATGGAAGAAGAGCTTATAGCTCCCGGAGATCAATCAGCCGGGTCAGTTGAGATGAGCATCATTTATTACCACGAACATGCCAGAATCAATGCCGGATCTATTGTGGCAATTCTCACATTTGGATTTGGAGCCCTATTGGGGATACCCTATGCCACCACCGTAATTGATGTGGAGACAGAAGCGAAATTCTTTGATCAACAGCAAGACGTGTTGGCCACACACAGGGGAGTCGGCCGGGGTAAAAAACTCCAATCCCTCTAAAACATGTCCACAAGAAGGTCGCACCAGAGGGCCCTCCGAAATTCTCTTGAAGATCTCAATACAAATATTATGGCCGATCCAAACCTTACATCCATGCAATGAGAAGTGGGTATTCAGTTAAAAAGTGAATGTCAGACTCAGACCTGGACTGTATTGATCCGTGGCGGGATGAAAATGCAAAGTGGGATTTAAGTCGAAATTACCAACACTCTTTCTGGAATTTAACACCGAGGAAACACTTTTCATTCTGATTGTTCCAATTGATGAACAGAAAGTGATTCAAGGTTTTCCTGCTCATAGTTCTCAGACATTTTCATCTGATCCTTTTGAGTTTGACCCTGGACTGAATTCAGGAAAAGTAGGCCCACCATTGCTACAAAAATAAATTCTCTCATTCTTTAATTGATTTATTCTGATTTGTACTCTGTTCACACCCCCTCATTAATCACCAATCACCAATCACCAATCACTATTCACAACATACGGATACCTGTATTTCCTTGTGAGCATCATATTTGCCTCATCATTGTCAA
>CAZCQL010000195.1:0-2370 GCA_964500835.1 uncultured Bacteroides sp. | reverse complement strand
AATTTCCAGGGGGAGATCTCACAAGTCCAGATTTACGATAAGCTTTTAACCGGCAAGGAGCTTGAATTAATTTCCCAAACAGGGAATTCTGATGGTGAGACAATCTTTAGCTGGTCTGGCAAAAACGACTAGGGTCAGTTTAAACTTATAATTATCACAGATTTTGATGGAATATTGACCTGAAGTCTATTCTTGTTTTTCTTAATTCCTTCGAATTTTGAGATGAAGACTTCCTCTTCTTTTCCAAAATCATTGAAGCTGTTTATCTTATCAGCAGTTATTATTTCGGAATTCGTAATTTCAAAGTCTTCCAAACCTTGTAAGTCAATACTGGTTTGTAATGCATTACCAGGAGTTACATTGGCAACGGTAATATTAATTTCATCGTCCTTGTTTTTTGAGGCCGAGACAGATAGGGATGGATGCTTGTTCTCTTCGTTGCCATACTCCTCGCTGCTAACATCCACAGGTAACATGATTGCGTCAAAATGGGCTTTGTACATTTTGAAGACATAAAATGTAGGTGTCCTTATCAGTTCAGTATCATTCGTAAGTACCATCGCCTGCAGTACATTGACTGTCTGGGCAATATTTGCCATTTTTACCCGGTAACAAGAATTATTAAAGGTATTGAGATATATTGCTGCCGTAACTGCATCACGCAGTGTATTCTGCTGATATAAGAATCCCGGATGTGATCCCGGCTCCTGATCATGCCAGTTACCCCATTCATCGGCTATAAGAGCAATCCTGTTTTCCGGATCGTACTTATCCATTATCGCCAGATGCTTCTTTAACATTTTTTCAACCTCCATATTCTTTCCAATTGTCAGGTCCCAATCTCCAATTGTAAAGTTTGTAGCAGAACCTTTCTTTTCCCAGTTATGTGCTACGGTATAATTGTGATACGAAAGACCCTGAATAAGATTTTTATTACCTTCCGTCTTTTCCATCAGGGTCTCGGTCCATTCATAATCATCGTTGCCACCTCCACCTGCTATTTTATAAGGAACCCAGCAAAAGGTGGAAAACCGCTTGAAAAGGTCAGCATAATAATCTGCGGTCATATTGCCACCACACCCCCAGTTCTCGTTACCAATTCCCCAGTATTTTACATCCCAGGGATCGTTTCTGCCATTCTTGCGGCGAAGATTTGCCATGGGAGTGTTTTCATCGGATGTGACATATTCAACCCAGTCTTTAGCTTCTTCAGGTGTCCCGCTGCCCACATTGACTGCTATATAGGGCTCTGTCTCCAGTAATTCACATAAATCAAGAAATTCATGGGTGCCAAAACTATTATCTTCAATAACACCTCCCCAGAAAATATTTTTCATGGTGGGACGGTCTTCCCTCGGACCAATACCATCCTGCCAGTGATAGATGTCAGCAAAACAGCCTCCCGGCCACCTCAGTACAGGTATCTCAAGTTCCTTCAGTGCTTCAACTACATCTTTCCTGTATCCTTTAATATTTGGGATGGAAGAATCTTCTCCAACCCAGATACCATTATAAATACACCGGCCCAAATGCTCTGCAAATTGGCCGTATATATTTTTATTGATCCTATATTTCCCCGAGTCAGCATGGATTGTAATTTTGTTAACACTTTCTTGTGCATAGACGAGGTTGCAAATTAGAAAAGCAAGCAAAAATAAAGCTGTACTTCGATTTTTCATTTTTCTGTCTTTAAGTTCTAATTAATAATTATTTCACAGATGCTAAGAAAGCTTCACTCGATACCACCTGCCACAAGAATTTGGTAAATATGTTTCTGTTTCATAATCTACCCATGACCAAAACCCGGTAATTTTGGCGATATGCTTATCTGAAGTTGTGAATTAAATCTTTTATTCAGCCAGATAATAAGTGTCTTTGTGCCATCGGTATCAATGATTACACCTTGCCTGAAGTCAGCCCCGTCTGTTTGAACTTCACCATTAATTGAAATATTTACGGGATTGTCACTGTCCCATTTCTTTATTACAAATGCAGGATTAAAGGCAACATTGGCAGTTGTAGCATCCACCGAAAATGACATATTATTCGAAGTTGAACTCAGTTGATATGCCCTCTCTGATTTATCATATCCGTCATAGTTTATTCCTGAAGAAGGGCTTATTAATGGCGCATTCAGCCAGGAGCGTCCAAGAAGCGCGAGATCATCCACTGAAAAATCAGACAATCCCATTAACAGAATTTTTGTGGCATAATTGCTGCCTTCGGCAAAAAACCTGTTTTTACCCTCAATCCAGATATGACTCAGAGAAGTATGAGACGCGTACCTTGAGTCTTCCGCGTTTCTGCCAAAGGATTCTACATTGTTTACCGGCCAGTGATTCCACCAGGTAAAATAGCCGTCTTCCTTCA
>CAZCQL010000194.1:0-2407 GCA_964500835.1 uncultured Bacteroides sp. | reverse complement strand
TGTTAATGTGTGTTTAAAGTAGGTCTGGTGACAGGATTTCAACCTGGTTTTTTATTTCGGAGAGGAACTGCGTGGCTGGTCCGCCGTCGATTGCCCGGTGATCATAGGTAAGGGACAACCCGATAAATGGTTGAAACCCGAAAGAACCATCGGACAATACCGCAGGTCGATGTATGATAGTATTCACACCCAGAATGGCTACCTGGGGCAGGTTGATCACAGGTGTGAACATTTCCACACCATAATTACCCAGGTTCGATACCGTAAATGAAGCCACCTCAGGTGAAAGAAGATCTGGTGACACACTTCCTCCTCTTGATACATCCACAAGAGATCTTAACTGAGAGGAGAGACCGGGCAAAGATAAATCATCTGCATTAAGTAAGGCCGGCACCAACAGTCCGCGATCCGTATCAACTGCCAGTCCCAGATTCACTTTGCTAAACTGCCGGATCTTTCCATCCAAAAACTGTGCATTGGCTTCAGGATGTAGCTTAAGTGCCCTGATCACTGCAAAACAAACCATGTCATTCAGGGTAATATTGTTGTCGTAGCCATCATTCATCCTGCGCTTCACCTCTTTCCTCAATTGAAGCATTTTTGAAGCATTGGCACTCAGGTGATGTGTGAGCTGGGCCGAATTCTGAAGTGAATTGAACATGGCCCCGGCTATAATTTTACGGACATTTGAAAGAGGTATATCTGTATAGGCCCCATGTGATATTGCCCCTGCTTGTGAAGCTTCAACAAGTTCCTTTGAAGTAATCTTTCCGAAAGGTCTTTTTCCCTGATCAGGTGCAATTAATCCCTCTCCTTCTGCTTTCTTCTGAGCAAGGGGTGTTAAGCGTTTGCCATTTTTTATCTCTTCAAGGATATCCCTTTCAATGATTCTTCCTTCCGGACCTGACCCTGCAATACCATCCACCAAAACTCTTTTTTCTTTGGCCAGACGCTTTGCCCTTGGTGAAATAGCGCCAGTGCCATTACCGCCTGCGTCTGAAATCGTAATTTCTTGTTGACTTGCTGATAGTATCTCAGTCTGGTCTGAAGTTGGTGATACACCTGGAGCCTCATCAGATGAGGGTACACCTGCCGGGGCTTCTGCGCTAACTCCCTCAGGTTTAAAACTTTCAATTTCATCCCCTTCTGCTCCTAAAACAGCAACATTCAGGAGAACAGGGACCTCATCTCCAGCCTCAAAGAAACGTGCAAGTAAAATTCCATCAGATTGTGCTTCTTCCTCAAATGAGGCCTTGTCAGTTTCATATGCAAATAGCAGGTCCCCTTCGGAAACTGAATCACCAATGTTTTTATACCATTCTGTAAGAATGCAACTTTCAACCGATTGACCCTGGCGGGGCATAATAACTGCAACAGCCATCTCTATTTCATTTTATTTTTAACTAATAACTCCTAACGAACTACTTGTCTATACAAGTGCAAAGATAAAACTATTTTTCTTAATAGAAAAAGAATTCGATATGTCTTTTATATTTTATTATATATATCTCATTTAAAGTCATATAATAAGGTTATCTGCATCCTGAATTTGAAACATAAATATAATTACATATCTTTACAACTAAATTTTTTGAGCTTAACAAATCATTAAGCACCACAAATGGCACGTAGAGAAGCACCACAATACCGAATTCTTTATGAGAAACTAAGGAAACTTATAGAGGATGGCACCTATCAACGTGGAGATTTGCTTCCGTCTGAAAATGAGTTGTGCGCTGCCCATCATTTAACACGTCCAACGGTCAGGAACGCTTTAGATATGCTTGTAAACGATGGGTTCATCGTAAGACATCAGGGAAAAGGCAGCATTGTTCAGGGCCAGCCAAAAGGCATTGGTATTCTCTCACTCAGTGGAACCACCTCAGCAATTGGTCAGGAGAACCTGCACACACAGATCATCGTGAAACCAAATATCCGAAGCTGGGAACAGGCATTTGGTTTTGAGATTACTGAAAAACAAAAAAGCATGGGATGCATTTATCTGGAGCGGTTACGGCTCATTAATAATGCACCTGTATTTTATGACATCACCATGATCCCGAACCTAAACCTTCCCAGGTTCACCTCAAGAACATTTGAGAACAGATCCCTATTCGAAATTCTCCGAAAGCACTATCAAATTCAGGTCAAGGGAGGTGAACAGAAAATTCTGGCCATCACTGCGGACCAACGCATTGAGGAACATTTCAATGTAAAGAAAACCCATCCAATTCTTCGTGTGGACAGAAAAATGGAGACCAACAGGGCAGGCTTCTCATTCTATAGCCAGATATTTTGTAATACGAGTGACTACAGTCTAATCGGACGATTCTAAATTAAACAGAAGGTAATTTCCAAGGAGCCCTGTAACTGGCCCTTGTAAGTTGTGCAGCTTTTTCATCACCAA
>CAZCQL010000193.1:0-2426 GCA_964500835.1 uncultured Bacteroides sp. | reverse complement strand
ATCCCGGATGCTATTGGAAATAACCTGTGCCTTTGGAACAGGAGAAACAACGCATCGATATCCACGCCATCCAGATGAGTGGGGAGATCACCTTTTAACAGGTTGAGTAATACTTGCTGTTCAGTGGATTGCTTCAATCTCATGGCTGGAATACAAAGTTAGTATTCCTGCGAGATTACCATATTTCTTTCCAGATCAGGGTTACGTCTCCCTGGAGTTTGAATTCTTCTCCGTTTTCCCAGATACCTTCCACAATCCACACATAAACTGCTCCTAAAGCTCTCTCCTCCTGGTAATAACCATCCCACCCTTCATATATATTCCGGGTTTGGAAGATGATTTCACCTCTCCTGGTATAGATCTTCAGATGATATTCCCTGGGTACCTCGTTGAATATGGGGTAGAATATGTCGGTTCTTTTTTCGTACGGACTGTAGTTGCCTCCTACGGATCCCATCGGGTTCGGGCCAAAGGCATTGGGGAATTTAATCTTTTGTTGAGAAGACTCGATTCGGATGGGTATGGCTTGTGTGGATGTATCGACACAACCATTTTCATTGGTTGCCACCAGCCTGATTCGCTTTGTAGGCGTTTTAAGATCGCTGAGGTTTACAGATGGCTGGAACTCAATGGATGCCCAGTTTTCCGAAAGGGTATTGCGTGCTTCTAAAAGGTTCCAGGAATAGGAATTTGCTCCTTCAGAATAATTCACCAGATCAAAGGCTACGTGGCCATCCAATCCTTTAAATCCCTCTTCGATCTCAAACGCGGCCTTGGGGCTCGGGTATACTTCAATAAGCTGCTGATAGATTGACGATTGGCCTGGTGAATTTTCTGATGTTAAGGTCACCAGATACTTCCCGGCTTCGGTAAACGTAAACGTGGGGTTCTCCACATTGGTGATTTCATCTGCTCCAAAATTCCAACTGCTTGAAGTTGAATTCACGCTTTGATTCAGGAAATCAACGGTTAATGGAGCACAACCTGACTGGGGGGAACTTGAAAAATAGCTAAGAATTGAGTTTTGAGATGCCTCTTCTTTCTCCTGGAATAAGGAGGAGTTGTCACCTTCATTGGGGATCTCAACCTCTGCTGACGAAGATTCAATGTCCTCCACGATAAAATCTCCTGCTTGCTGGTTCACTTCATTATCTATGTCATCTTTCGCAAGCGTTGATTTATCCTCTGTCTGTGTGGCAGGCTCTCTCTTTATTTCTTCAGTACCTTCGGAATCTATTGCATCCGGAATTGTCTTAATCTCCCGAATCTGTGTTACCGGCTCAGGATTTTGCCTGGAGGTATCATCCTCTTCCGGACTGCCGGTTAATAAAGCAACCGCTCCTCCTCCTATAATGAGAATACCTGCCACATAATAGATGTTTGATTTCCCGGGATTGAACCGCATAAATTGCTTCCGGCGAAGTTTTCGCTGAACATGTTTCCAAATATCCGGAGAGGGCGCAACTTTTGCCTCCCCAAGGTTGGAGTTGATTAGCTGTTCTATGGTGAGTTTATCACTCATGCTGTTTCGCTTCGCTCTTCTTAATTCTGATCAATCTTTCCTGGAGCCATCGCCTGGCTCTGCTGTACTGCGATTTACTGGTATTCTCATCAATTTTCAAAATTTCCGCAATCTCCCTGTGTTTATATCCTTCAACGGCATACAGGTTAAACACAATCCTGTATCCGTCCGGCATCTTATGGATCACATTAAACAGCTCCTCTTTCGTAAATTCTGATTCGCTCCATGTGGTCTCCTCAAACTTTGTCTCATTCACCTCATCAAGATCATCGTGGTAGCGATGTTTGCGCATCTTGTGATAATGGGTGATGGCCGTATTGATCATTATCCGCCTCATCCAGGCCACCAGTGATCCCTCACCTTTAAATTCTTTAATATTCAGGAAAATTTTTACAAAACCCTCCTGAAGCACGTCCTCAGCCTCCTCGATGTTTTGAGTATACCTGTTACAGACTCCCAGCAGTAACCTGGAATAATTCTCAAACAGTTGCCGCTGGGCCGCTTGTTTCCCTTTAATGCATCCTGCAAGTATGTCCTTCTCACCGTCCATCTATGGGTTCAATATGATGACCTGTATCCTTATGGTTTAGTTGCACCAAATAAGCCATTTATCTTACTACGAAATATGGATTCAGAAGGTTTTCTTTATTGTATTCCAACTCTCTGTCTGTACCAGCGATATATACATTTTTACCAGTTGCTTTTACAACCGCATGGGCGGCTGCAGTATCCCATTCCATGGTTGGGCCCAGCCGCGGGTAGATTTCTGCTTCTCCTGACGCCACCATACAAAGTTTCAGGGAGCTCCCCCTGCTGACCAGTGAGACCTCTTTCCCTCCACTGTCCATTGAGTTGACAAATTCTTCTGTTTCCTTATTGAAATGGGACCGGCTGGCCACAACCC
>CAZCQL010000192.1:0-2438 GCA_964500835.1 uncultured Bacteroides sp. | reverse complement strand
TCTAAACTAAGCAATAATATTATTGGATATAGGTAATTACCCTTTAAAAGATTGCGCATGCAAACCAGAGGGAATCCATTTCATGTACCTAACGTAAAATGTCAACTGTGCTGAGGCTAAAGTTAATCTCCGGAAACATTTTTGTTGTGCACACATAGTATCAGATTTAAGGGTCTCATTTCTTTATCTAATACCGCCTTCTCCCGTTACCGAACCGGGGATTCACGATGTTATTGTAGATGGAGCCAAAGGTATAGGTAAGCCTGATCTCACCTTCCACGTTAAAGCTGGTCTCCAGCTCCTGGAGCTGCAGCAGGATCTCCGCTTCGGATGCTTCCCCCCTCACCAGCGACAGCTGGTCGTTGATCCTGGCTGCCGAACCGCCTATCCGGATGGAAAGACCCTTCAGCAACCTGACACTGACGTTGCCATTAAGCTCAAACCGGTTCTTGCTGAAGTCGTGAAGGAAACTGGATCCTTCCAGGGACAGGTTGATGGAACCCCATTTTTCCTGTACCTCGTAGGCTACCTGCAATTGATTCCTGTACAGCATTTCCTCCATACGGTCATAGATAGTAGTATCGATGTATTGCCTGTAAGAACCCCCGATGCTGTAAAGAAAGCGCAACTGGCGATGGGTGGACTCATCATAGGGGAATACATTGTATTCCAGGGCAGGCAGGAGATCTACCGAGAGCCGGGTATTGGTATAGGAAGAGGAGCGGATTTCGCTGTTGATGCCTGCCGACCAGTGTTCCCCGAGACTTTTCACGACCAGGAGCTGGAATGCCTGGTAGCTTTTATCTTTGGTATACAGGGTATCATCGTATGTGTAACGGGTCCGGGTAAAGCGCGAATTGAAATCAAACTCCATTTTCCAGTCATGGGTGATCTTGTTGGCCGATATCTCACTTCTAAGGGAGAGATCCCGCCTCGATTCCTCTCCTTCGAACCGGGGTTCGGCCCCCAGCTCAAATACCCAGTTATTCCACCGGTCCACCACTTCCTGCCTTTCCACCCGTTCAGTGGGATCAATGATCACTTCATTATACAGGGGTGTTTTGGCCACGAAAGGCATCAGGCCCATCTTCAGCATCTGTGTGCGCCAGACGCGCCGAAGATCCCTTGTATCGTCGGGCCGGCTGGTGTAAACCAGGGTGTCATTTTTGCCTGCCATTTCCTCCTGACCCAGGAATGTATAAGTGTACCGGCGTCCGCCGCTTCCCGCATTCTCCCTGGTTTCACGGATGTAGACCTGGGCTTCTTTCACGTCCCTCACATAGTTGATGTAAGGGATCTCTTCGCGGATATAATTGATATCGCAACGATCGCAATCGATGAACACTTTTACTGCATTTTCCCGGCTGACCGCCGAATCCGGGGATGCTTCCTGGCCTAAAGCCGACAGAGTCAGCAGGATCAGGCTAAAGAGAACATATGTTTTTTTTGGTTTCATTTTAATCAGTCTTTGGGATACCGGATAATTTTAGGATTACCGGACTAAAATTACACTCTTGGATATTCTGAAACAAAAAGTTTAATACATGATCGGAAACTGTCCAATATTGCAATATTAGTTGCCCTTTTCCGGCTAGGTTATGTAGGATCCTTAGACTCTATTCCGATTCTTTATAGGCTAAATATTCAAAACCCTGGTCCCAGTATATGAGCGTATGAATTGGCATAGATTGCAGGTTGTGTATCTTGACGGAAATAAAATATATGCCTTTCGGGATCTGAATTCCGGGAAACGTTAGCTTGCCTTCGTGAGGAAGTGCTTTGTGATAGCTGCGTCCGTCAATGATCAACTCGGCAAATGAGTTTTCGGTTAGTAAAGCCTTTTTAATACCTTCCACTGTAAAATCGCAGGTTCTTCCGGACTTAACCCGGACCCGCCATCCGTCCGAGAACTTCATTGGAGTTGCTTTTTCCACATCATTGCCAAGGAACTTAGATAGTTCCTGTTTTTCAATCCCCACAGAAAGATTGCTTTCCATCATTTTCGTACTGGAAAGCTTTCCTGACTGTTTTTCCAGATCATAAAAACCAGGTGTGAAATTCTCATTTTCTTGTATAGTCTCATCCCACCACTGGCTATACTGCGTTTTCAATCTTTCAGCAATATCCGGAAATTGTTCTTTCAAATTGTTTTTTTCAGCCGGATCTGCCTCCAAATCATAGAGTTCTTCACCATTAACCAGCTTATATTTACTGTCCCTGATCATTGAATTATAAAACTTACGAGGGTTCCGAAGACGATCGTTTCGCGCAATGAAATAGCGTTCAACTGTTTTGTTTTGCCCCCTTAAAATTGGAGCCACACTTATCCCGTCGAACTTGTGTGTATCGGAAAGTTTGAGACCGCAAATATCAGCGAGAGTGGGAAATATATCTATATGCCCGGAAAGTTGTTGTATATCTTTGCCTCCATCAGAAAT
>CAZCQL010000191.1:0-2598 GCA_964500835.1 uncultured Bacteroides sp. | reverse complement strand
CTCTCAAGATCGATGCGGTCAAATACCAGCTTGTAGAGGTGATAGATAATATGCAGGCTTACCAGGTAGCGGTTGCCAGTTTTCGTTGATAATTTCTGTAATTCACTCAGTGTCTGCTCACTGTAGGATTGTGCCTTCTCATAATACTCCTTCAAGACAAGGCGGAATGAGGGTGAAACAGGAGCGCCGCGGGCAATTTCCAGTAAATCAGACGGACAAAGATCGTATTTCTGAAGAATATCAATGGCAAAGTAGTTTAAATTACTCAGTTGATCCTCCTGAAAATCACGTATGATATGCACAATATAGCTGAAGAGAGCACAGGGCCTGGCTGCCTTCACCACGTCAAAACCGGGAGAGCTGTATTTATGGTTTTCCTCTGACAGGCAACACAGATGCACAAACACAGATGCAGGGGCCACAGAGGCCCCTTCTGCATAGTCCAGGAATTCCTCCAGTGTGTTAAATCCGTCATGATTGACGTCGTAAAGCATTGACTTCGCAAAATTGTGAAAGAGCCGCAAGGGTATATCAAAGGTTTTGATGGTATCCGTCAATTCCCTAATAAAGGGATCGTTGCCAGGTGTATTGTCAAGGCAATCTATCCAGCTGTTTACCTGTTGGGTCAGCTCCTCTCTTTCTAAACAGGTAATGGCCTCTTCTCTTGCCCTCCGGTTGTCGATAAGATCATCAATCATTCGCATAAACCGGTAACATACCTTGGCTGCAGTGTATCTTCTGTCGTCCCAGAATCTTGCAGCTATCAGAATGTTGGGATGCTTATCAATAGTTGAAAAATCGATGTGATTAATTAATTTATTTATCTCAGTGACCATAGGTTTGCTTATGAATTTCTGAAAGTTCTTTCAATTCTTTCCGAGACCAGTTTTGCAGAGGTCAATGCCAGGGGCATTCCACTTCCGGGCTGTGTGCTCCCTCCCACAAAATATAAATTCCTGTACTTTTTATGCTGGTTGCCGGGCCGTAAAAATCCCATCTGTAATAAATTATGACCTATACTGCCAAAAGTCCCCCCCCTGGTCAGGTTGAACTCCGATTCCCAGGTTACCGGGGTATAGCATATTTCAAATTTAACATGTTTACCAAAGTCTCTTAATCCTTCCTCCTCAAATCTTTTTATTATCGAATTCCGTGCCAGTTTTTTTATTTCTTCCCAATCCATCCTCATCTGGCCATCCAAATGTCCCGTATGGACTATTGCGGTAATTGAATCCTGATTCTCCGGTGCTGCACTTTTATCTGACCTGACCGGCGAATGCACATAAATTGAGGGCTCATCCGGAAGGGACTTATCCCTGAAAATAGCATCGCAACTCTCTCTGTGCTTTGAGGACACAAAGACGTTGTGCTGTTTCAATTGCGGATATACTGTGTCAACTCCCCAGTGAAAGACAATGGCAGAACATGAGTACTTTAACCGGTTAAGGCGCCTTCCCTTCCAGCTCCCGGGTAACAAATGATTGTAAACATATGGTAAGTCCGCGTTCGAAACGATCAAATCGGCGGTGTATCGCATTCCATCCTCCATCACCACGCCAGTTACATTATTGTTCAATACCTCAATTTGAGACACAGGGGAATCTAAGAGTACCTCCACTCCAAATTCTTTAGCTACGGACAGAAGACTATCTGCTACCTTATGCATCCCGCCTTTTGGAAACAATACTCCGTCGGATAGTTCCATAAACGGTAAAAAAAGGTACAATCCCGACGCTGTGAACGGATTTTGTCCCAGGTATAAATTCTGAAAGGTGAAGAGGGCTCGAAGTTCCTCCGATTTAAAATAGCGGCTTATGTACCTGTAGTGGTTATGAAAGGCTTTGTACCGGACGAGGAGAAAAGGATATTTTAAGAGTGACGGATCAAAGAACCTGAAATAATTCCGGTCGATCAGGCCCATGGATTTTTCGTAGATTGTAAATCCCTTGTGCATTAGCTTCAGGAACCGGCCGTAGCTTCCTTTTTCAATTGCCTCAAATTGCGTCTGAAGCTTTGTGAGGTCGGAAGTGAATAAGATATTCCTTTCACCGGGAAATTTAATGTTATACACGGGATCTATCTGGTACAGTTCCAATTCTTGAGCCATGCTTTTTCCCAGCGCCGAAAAAGTCTTATCAAATACTCCTGGCATCATTAAAAATGTTGCCCCAATGTCAAACCGGTGTCCCTCCTTCATATATTGCCCGCACCTCCCTCCCGGATAAGCATTTTTTTCGAGTATAGTAACCCGATAACCCTGGTGGGCAAGATATCCTGCAGTGGCAATGCCTCCAATGCCTGCTCCAATAATTATGGCACTTTTTCTGTTATCCATGGGATGGGGAGCAATCACTTGCAGAGGGGTTCCTGGGTGTAAAAAACCGATTGCTCATTTGGGGTGGCAGCCGTTAATTTCTACCATTAAAGGTAGCAGATTCCACCAAATTTTAGCATATATCCGGTAATTTGTATGGGTTCTAAGGATTTTTGAAAGAGCTTGTTTATCACAGGTTGAGGCCTTCCATCATACTGTGGATGCGTTTATTTTCATTGCATGGCATCGATAAAAGGGGCTCATAGCACATTAACCGTGAAAAA
>CAZCQL010000190.1:0-2762 GCA_964500835.1 uncultured Bacteroides sp. | reverse complement strand
ACTTTTACTAAATAACTCAAGAGTCTCCACTCTTATTATTTTTAGAAATCTTCGAGATGTGATTATTTTCAAGGTCAAAGACAGGTAAAGAGGTACATGGGACTATTGGTTACTTCAAACTCACTGATTGGTGGCTGTCAGAATTCTCAGAAAGTGAAAGAGATCATATAGTCAAAACATATTCACCTGAGGTAGCGCCAGTGGGTTGTCTTATTCAATCATGTACTGATTCACTCTTCTTCCTGAATACCTGCCAAATCGACCCAGAACGGTTCGGATCACGTAATATGAAAACTTCTGTCACACAAAAAGGTTTGGAGGTTGGTGGGAATTGACACCTTTCTTTGTGTTTATGAATTGAACTCCATAGTTAATTCGGAAAAATCTTTCTGCCTACAATATGGGGATGAGCCCAAATTAACTACCTTGTCAAATCCATAAGACCATTGATAATTGTCAGGGGATGTGGGGGGTTGCCGGGGATCCATAAATCAACGTGTACCTCTTCTAGAATTTTCCGGTTAATGGCTCTGCTCTCACTGAAGATACCGCCACTGATGGCATCAGTTCCACATAGGATAAAAAGTTTTGGCTGCGGGATCGCATCCCAGGCTATGCGAAGTGCTTCAGCCATATTTTCTGTGATTGGTCCGGTTACTACCACACCATCGGCGTGCCTGGGAGAGGCGACAAACTCTATTCCATGGCGACCCATGTCGAAATTGGCATTCCCACAGGCGTTTAGTTCTGTCTCGCAAGAATTATCTCCTCCGGCAGAGACCTGCCTGAGCTTCAGGGATTTTGAAAATATCTTCTTTATTTCCGGCCGGATTCTTTCCTTATCAATCTTAATTTCCAGGGATTCCTCCTCACAAATCACCAGGCTCTCCCTGTTGTTTGTTGCCAGTAAGTGATCGCTTGTAAAACGGATCTTCTCAGGGAAGGCAAAGGCACATTCGCCACAGAAGGCACATTTACCAAGGTCGATGCGCAAGGGCTTGCTTTGAATCGCATTTGTCGGGCACAGGTCGACCATGGCTTGTTCGTCAACAAGGGCCTTACTAATCTCGGGGCGGCCACGAAACGGAGCTTTTAGCGTTGCCTTTTGCAGGTCCGGAATGTACTGCCTGCCATTTTTAATAATGATGCTGCTTTCTTTTCTCATAAGTCGTGTCCGCAATAGCTTAAATCGTAACTTTTATTATTGATCGGAAAATCTGATATATCCACATTTCGCAAGGACAGCTCCAGGGCTTTCCAGTTATGCATGGATGGATCCTTCACTTTATAGCAGGTGAGGGTCCCATGGTTGTCGGTAATGGCACAGTGAGCGATCTCTCCCCTCCATCCCTCAGCCAAAGAGACAACCAGGTTTTCACCTTTCAAAGCCACGCGGAAGTCAGGCTTTTCAAGGGGAATATCATAAGTCTGTCTGTCCAGAAGGACCTTTCTGATCCAGGCAAGTGAATTTCTGATTTCCATTTTTCTAAGATAGAACCGGGCAAAAACATCCCCCTTATCAATAATGGTATTTTCAATTGGATATGCCTGGTAAGCGGACGGCGGATGACTGAGGCGTATATCCCTGGCAAGGTTTCTCATCCTGGCAACAGGCCCAACGGCTCCAAGCAAAATCACCTGCTCACGACTTATCTCTCCCACATTCTCGAAGCGGTTTTGAATACCGGGGAGGTGGAAAACAAGGCTGACAGCTTCTTCAAACCTTTTTTCATAGGTATCGATTACCTGTCTTAATCTCCTTCTGAGATCCCCCGTTAAAGGGTAATAACTTCCACCAATTCGCACCAATCCTTTTCCAAAGCGGTTACCACACCATGATTGTGTGAAATTGATAATATCAGTCCTTAAAACGGCGAAAACATTTGCCCCAAAATTGTACGCAGCATCCGTACAAAGGGCTGAAATATCCCCGGTATGAACTGCTATTCTCTCTAGTTCCAGTGCAACTGCCCTTTCTATTTGAGTCTGGGGAGAGATATGGGTCCCGGAAAGCGCTTCGATATTTTGCACAAATGTTGTAGTATGACCGATCACCGAATCTCCAGCAATATTCTCTGCCAGTATATTTCTTGCCAGATTGTTGTGTTTGTCCAGGAATAGCTGCTCAATTCCACGATGTTGCCATCCAAGCTGGATCTCCAGGTGCAAAACCCTTTCCCCGTTACAGATAAAGCGGAAATGTCCCGGTTCGATCACCCCGGCATGTATCGGCCCCACTCCCACCTCATGTAATTCTTCACTTTCAATACTGTAAAACGGATAATCATTGATATTCAGATTTTTGTTAGCCCTGTTATGTGCAAAACGTACAGGTTTTTGCCAGGGGTGATCCTGGAATTCGACGCCGTAGTTTTCATGGATCTCCCGTTCAAAAATGTGAAGAGCAGGGATTTCCCTGCTTAGTGAATGCAACTCAAGTGTCCCTGAGATGTTTATTCGGTGTGACAACAGGATGATGTCATGGTTTACATCGCTGGCAATGGCCATGAGGAACTGAAGATCTTCACCGCGGCGGAAGGCGAAATAACTTGCGCAATGATGAGTTTCCTCCCTAAACAGCTCAAGAACCAGCAATGAAAAATCTGCATAAGGCATGATCGAAACCTGGTCCAGGGAGGTTATTTCATTGTTCTTAACGCGTAGCACATTATTCAATTGACTCATAGGACGGTCAGTTTAAAATGGCAATGGTCTGGTTAATCAATTCGGTCAGAAACCGGGGTGGATGAATCCCTAAATAG
>CAZCQL010000189.1:0-3101 GCA_964500835.1 uncultured Bacteroides sp. | reverse complement strand
TATAGAGTCCGTTTCTGCCAGTACCATCTGAGGCTGTACTTCCCGGAGCGGTGGCATACGCAATGAGTGTACCTGTAGGTGCATTCATAAATGCAAGACCCCTGCCCGATGAAGAACGTGTCCAGCATAGAAAAAATAAGCCTACATCATAATTCCTTAATCTCAATCCGAACTCATCAATGGCATGTTTCATTTCACCTTCATAAAGGTTGAAAAACTCCAATACTTCAAAACCAACCTGATTTAATGCCTGTTTCATTGCAAGGCATCATTCACCGGATTGGCTAATGCCCCGCCATGCAGATAAGCGGAATTGCCAAGAACAAGTGCAAGTCTCTTTTCCTGGGAGTAAGCGGTAATGGAAAGCAGCAGGCAAATGAACAACAGAAGCCTCTTCATGAAAGCAAAGTTGGATGAATGATTTTCAAGATACAAAACAATGACTTTACTTCAAAACCAACAAAGTGTGAATCTTTTTCAAATATTGACTTCACCCTGACCGGATTGAAAGTTTTTGATATTTGTCTGAGAAACTGACATGTTCCCTTAATTCCTCTGCCAAACTGCACATCAGCAATTTTTTCCGGAGCCGGTACGTACTGTGGTGCCTCATGATCCCGAGATAGGAATTTATGCTTGCCCGGAATGCATCCAGCTCATCTTTATCCAACTTCTTTTTATTACGGATCAAGGCATTCCACTTATTGACGGTTTTATAAGAATTACCCTTTGTTCGATTCCCGATGTATGAACGGTAGGGTTTTATAAACACTCCTAAAAATTTTACTCCCTTACCATAGTGTTGCAGGAAAATTTTATAGGGATGCAGCTGCAACTGAACCTTTTCTTTGAGGAACTTACGTATCGCAGGTATCATTGTTTTCAGGTACTCCTTGTCAGGGTGGACCAGCACAAAATCATCCACATACCTTCCGTAGTATTTAATACCCAGCACTCTCTTTACGAAATGATCAAAATCATTGAGATAGATATTACCGAATAACTGGGAGGTCAGGTTCCCTATCGGAAGCCCGCATTCCCGGTCAGCAGAAAAAAGACTTTTCGTTGTAGGCAATCCATGCCAGTCCTGCACATCCCCTTTTATCAGGCAGTCCTTTACCGGGTCATTGTAGATTGTTTTTTCGATCAGGTACAAGACCAATGGCAGGTCAAGACCAAATTTTTCACTATTTTTTAGCAATACAGTTCTTATTTTCCCATAAAGTAACCTCCTGTTCATAGCCATAAAGTAGCCCTTTATATCCAGTTTGAGGATGTAGCAGTCTCTGCGGTAATTGCGTGAGCATGAACGAATAAAATGATTAACTCTTCCGATTCCGTAGTGTGTTCCCTTCCCCTTACGGCAGCTGTAGCTGTCATTGATAAATGTGCGTTCGAATACAGGTGAGATGTAATTGTAGATGAGATGATGAACCACCCGGTCACGAAAATCTGCTGCGAAAATCTCCCTTTTTACAGGCTTATTAACTATGAAGCATATGTTTGGCCGGGGGACATAACGCTTTTCAATGATTTCATCACAAAGAGCAAAGAGGTTGCGTTCGAAATGCTTTTCAAATGCCAAAGCACTTATCGAATTGCGCTTGTTTTTTCGGGCATCATAATATGCCTGAAACAAATCTGTTACTATTTTTAATCTGTACTCCTTGTTCATCGTCATTAATAAGAGAGGCTGCACCCGTTTTATTAGCGGGAACAGCCTCTCAAAGAAACCAATCCCTCTCGCAGCGGACCGAGAACCCGTTGTTCCTGTTGTTGTTGTTCCGGTTCACGTCCGCATTGTCGTTGTTCAGGTTGCGGTTCCAGGCGTTCGACCCGCCATTCTCCGTGGCCGTCCAGAAGTTGGCGTTGTTGCCAACATTGTTGAACGTGCCGTCGTCATTGCGGTTGCCACCCGGAAGGGCTAAACATAAGCAGCCACTTCACTCTTCTGAAGCTCCAATAGAAATTAAGAGAGCTACAGAATTGAATCTCCTTGCGCATTGGCTTCCGAATCGGCAGAGTCAATTCGCTCGCGTAATTCAAATACCTTGCACATACCGGGTTGACATGTTACCGCTTACCGGCATTTACAGTACAAGAGGGCTGCCGGATTGATAGGGCACACCCCGTATCGCCTTAACGATCCAGGTTCCGGCCATGTTTTAATTCTTATTAGAACGCTGCCAGCCTGTAAGCTGGCGTGAAACACTTTCGAGTTTATCATTTATCATTACAAATTTTTTCAGATCAATCTGTCTTAAATCCTTTGTTAAACGCAGCAAAAGCCTGACCACCTCGGTATGTTCCCTTGCTTTGGAAAGCTCTCTGTTTTTCTCAGCAGAGCAGTTTGCCCGGTATATATGCATGATCAGGTCCAGGGTTTCATTTTTCAGTTTTTCACCCAGGGTGTATTTATAGTCCCGGCTAAACCCTATACAAAAACCGAAAATAAGTATCAGCAGGTCGTAACTGGCTTTGTACACAGGCAGTTCATCGTATTGTGCCATTGATCTTCTGTTGTAGTTCGATAATAAAAGCCTGTGCCTCCAGTGGAGTTCTGGAAACAACAGGAAAAGAGCGTATTTTTTCCACTATTTCCTTCTCTTCCCCTGAAACGAAGGGTACGCTCTCTTTTAACGAAACCCCCTCCTTCCATACACTGAATTCTGAAATGTCAGGATCTGAAAAATGAACAGTAATCAGGTTCTCACCCCTCTCAATGTTACTATCCCTGATCTCCATCGCAACAGAAATAAGCTGTTCTAGACCGGAATCGGGGAATCCAATAGACACAACCTCCTGATCAATTATTTTGTAATGCTTTTTACCCGGTTGATACCCTTTGATCATCCTGACAAAAAGAAAGGCGGATGTTTCATACGCGTGCCAGAAAATACCTTCCTTCCTTAGGACAATGGATGACCTGTTGTTGTGTTCCTGTTTATATATCTCCGCTATGCTCATCAGTAATAAAAAAACTTTGTGTTTTTTGCTTATCCCGGCATGACCTGAACAAGTTCAGCCCTGCCCTCAATTTACTTAAAAAAATTTCGATCCCGCTGTCGCGGGATAAATGGTCAAATTGTCAAATTGTCAAT
>CAZCQL010000188.1:0-3123 GCA_964500835.1 uncultured Bacteroides sp. | reverse complement strand
GAAGTCAATCATCGATTGATTGTTTATTTTAACTTTGCTCGCTAACCCCGAAGATCTACTTCGGGGAACCGAGTTTACGAGCTCAGCGAAGCTAATGCGTTTGCGTAATTCACAGGTGTTAAATGCAATGAAGGAGGGAATCATTCCAAGGGTGCTGATAGGAGCCGTGTGGGTGTTTGTAGTGCTGCTGACGGCAATAACATGTAACCGCAACGATTCAGCCAATGGCCCGGAATCCCCTCTGGCCAGAACGAATCAAGCTGCCGTATATGTCGGCAGGGAAAGTTGCCGGGAGTGTCACCAGAAGGAGTTCGAACTGTTCCAGGGATCAGATCACGACAGGGCAATGGACATTGCAACTCAGGAAACAGTCCTTGGTAATTTCGAGAACACCACATACACTCATTTTGGCATTACTTCCAGATTTTATATATCGAATGGCAAATACATGGTCAATACCGAAGGTCCCGACGGGGTGATGACCGATTATGAAATCTCCTATGTTTTCGGAGTCAGACCCCTACAGCAATACCTGATTGAATTTCCGGGAGGCAGGTACCAGTGCCTGCCCATCTGCTGGGATACGCGCCCGGCCGACCAGGGAGGACAAAGGTGGTTCCATGTGTACCAGGATGAACGAATTCCACCGGAGGATGTGCTGTTTTGGACCCGGATCACCCAGAACTGGAATTACATGTGCGCCGAGTGCCATTCGACCAACCTTCATAAAAACTACTCATACAGCGAAAAAGCATACCACACCACCTGGTCGGAGATTGATGTTTCCTGCGAAGCGTGTCACGGACCAGGCTCGGATCACATCGACTGGGCTGAGAAAGTGGAAGGTGGAAGCAATCCCGAAATCTATAGCGACATGGGACTGGCGGTCAGATTAAAAGATACCGACAATGCCACCTGGGTATTTGATCCCGACTCGGTGACAGCCCGGCGGTCGGTGCCCCGTCAGTCGGATAAACTGGTCCAGATGTGCGCCCGATGCCATTCCCGACGTGCAGTGGCTACAGAGGATTATTATCATGGCGAATCCTTGCTGGATACTCACTGGCCATCCCTTTTGGAAGAGGATCTTTACTATGCTGACGGACAGATCCAGGATGAGGTCTATGTATACGCTTCATTCTTGCAGAGCAAGATGTACCAGGCAGGGGTGGTTTGCAAGGACTGCCACGAACCACATAGCAGCCAGGTGTATGTTCAGGGGAATGCCCTCTGCTTCAGGTGCCATATGGCTACCGAGTTCGGTAGTCGAAAACATCATTTCCACGATCCTGCCAGGGAGGGAGGCAGTTGTTTTGAATGCCACATGCATGAGCGAACCTATATGGTAGTGGATCCGCGGCGGGATCACAGCATCCGGATTCCAAGACCCGATCTCTCAGACAAACTTGGCACACCTAATGCCTGCACTCAGTGCCATACAGACAAATCGAACCAGTGGGCCACAAATTATTTAAAAGAATGGTACGGAGATGACCTGTTGAACAAGCCCCATTATGGAGAAACTTTCTGGGCCGGCCGTCGACACTATCCCGAAGCACAGGCTGAACTAATCAGATTAGCAGGAGACCGGGACAAGGGTCCCATGGTTAGGGCCACAGCAATTTCCCTGCTGGGTGGATACCCTGACCAGACCACTGCTGATTTGCTTACTACTTCGGTCAGCGATCCAGATCCGCTCGTCAGGTATGCGACCCTCACGGTTGTCCAGTTTGCTGAACCTGAATTTATCAGGGATCTTGCTGTTCCCAGGCTCAGGGATACAGTAAAGTTAGTCAGGCTGATGGCTGCCAATTCGCTGACAGTTGTTCCCAGAAACCTGATCCCCTCCGGTTCGGTTGAAAGTCTGAATGCAGCGCTTGAAGAGTACAACGCTTCTCTGATGATCAATGCCGATCACCCATCCACCCACCTCAATTTCGGAAATCTCTACCTGAATACAGGTGATTTTGAGAAAGCCGAGGCATCCTACCGTGAAGCCATCGAAATAGAACCCGGCCTGGTTGCTCCTTACATAAACCTCGCAGATCTGTACCGTAGATTGAACCGCGATGAAGAAGGAGAAAAAGTGCTGAAGAGTGCATTGGAAAAGTATCCCGACCTGGCAGCAATTCACTATTCACTCGGACTGCTAAAAGTGAGACAGGGTGAAAATGAGGAGGCACTTGTCTATCTTGAAAAAGCTGCGGTCAATGATCCGGATGATCCCCATTACAGTTATGTGTATGCCATTGGTCTGAACTCGCAGCAAAAGCCTGAGGAGGCTCTTGAAATTCTGAAGTCAGCGCTGCAAAAACATCCATTCGACCGTGACATTCTTTATAGCCTGGCCACCATCTCCATGGAAAACAACAAGACCGAAGAGGCCCTTGCCTATGCGAAGAGACTTATGGATAATTACCCGGATGACGCTAATTATCAGCAACTTTTAAATATTCTTTCTAACTAACGGTTGTGCCACCAGGAATTTTTTCGCGATAATTTGAAAATTTATAACGTATTTGTACGTCAGATAATTTATTTGACGTATATTTACGTCATAATTTCATTCTTAGATATTTGATTTATTCCTTTAAACTTGTTCAATACTTATTGATATGAAAGATCCGGAAACACTTAAAAAGATTGTCAAAAATAAATATGCCGAAATCGCTGTTGCCTCCTCCAAAGAGGACAATGGATGTTGCGGGAACAATGGATGTTGCGGGAACAAGGAACCAGATTACTCCATGATGAGCCTTGACTATAACAAAATGGAGGGCTATGTGGAGGATGCCGATCTCCGCTTGGGATGTGGGATCCCAACAAAATATGCCAGCATCAGGGAAGGTGACCGGGTATTGGACCTGGGCTCAGGTGCCGGAAATGATTGTTTTGTTGCCAGATCTATTGTGGGCGAAACTGGTTTTGTAACGGGACTTGATTTCACCGAGGAAATGATCCATAAGGCAAACAGGAACAATATCATGATGGGTTATAATAACGTGGAATTTGTACAGGGAGATATTGAGCAGATTCCCCTACCTGATGAATCTTATGAGGTGGTCATCAGCAACTGCGTAATGAATCTGGTTCCCGATAAATCAAAAGGATTCTCTGAGATAC
>CAZCQL010000187.1:0-3133 GCA_964500835.1 uncultured Bacteroides sp. | reverse complement strand
CCGTAGTGAAATTGTTAATCCCAGTTCATTTTCTGATCTTTATGTGTGTAGGCCCCCGCATGAGCGAGGGATTTATCTTTGATGGAATGATTCCCCGAAAGATTGATTCCCCGGGAACGGGAATTCTAATTGGTAATCTCCTTACAATTTCCTTTTTTATCCGCCTCAGTGGCTTCCTTGGCTTTGTTGGCCATCTTTTCCAGCATGTCGGTGGTAACTGATTTTGGCCTCTCCAGAGGATATCCCAGAGCTCTGTCCCAAACAAGGTTGGCTGTAATACCTATGGAACGCCCTATTCCGAACAGTACCGTATAAAACTCATACTCGGTAATTCCATAATGCCAGTGGATAATCCCTGACTGGGCATCCACATTGGGCCATGGATTCTTTGCTTTACCCTGCTCCCGAAGAATCGGTGGAACCACTTTATACAGCATATCGGTATACTGGAACAAAAGGTCGTCCTTCAGATGGGTCTGACAGAACTCTCGCTGCAAGGTATAGCGCGGATCTGTTTTCCGAAGCACCGCATGTCCAAATCCCGGGATCACCTGACCAGAGTTCAGAGTATCCCACACAAATTGTTTCATTTCATCCTCGCTGGGAACCTGCCCGTCCATTTTTTCCACCAGGTCCTGCAGCCATCTGAGCACCTCCTGGTTGGCCAGCCCGTGCAACGGTCCTGCCAGTCCATTGATCATGGCTGATATGGAAAGATAAATATCGGAAAGTGAACTACCCACCAGGTGGCCCGTATGTGCACTTACATTTCCACTTTCATGATCGGCATGAATGATAAAGTTAAGCCTCGATACATCGTCGTAGGGTTTTGGGATGCCCATCATGTGTGCAAAGTTCGCACCCATATCCAGGTTGGGATTGGACTGAATCCGTTTTCCTTCCCGGTATAATTTGGCATAAATGTATGAAGCTACCTCAGGAAGCTTTGCCAGCAGGTTGAGTGAATCTTCATAGGTGGGGTCCCAGTAATCTATCTTGCTAATCCCTCCCTGGTACTTTTTAGCAAAGAATGACTCCCGCTGCATGGTTAAAATAGCAGCAGAGAAAATTGCCATGGGGGGTGAGAAGGAAGGAAACGCGTCGATCACCTCGTACACATACCGGGGTAAAATTCTCCGTTTCCTGAATTCATCAACCACATCGGATACTTCAGAGTCGGTCGGAATATCGCCGGTAAGCAGCAGAAAATAGAGACCTTCCACATAGGGCATCTCGGCTCCGGGTGGTTTGGGGAGTTTTTTAAATACTTCCGGGAGGGTATATCCCCTATACCGGATACCTTCCTGAGGGTCAAGATAGGATATATCGGTGACGAGGCTTTTGAGCCCCCGCATGCCCCCGATGGCCTGTCCAATTGTTACTTGATCCACAACTACATCACAATAATCTTTCACCAGTTTTCTTGTTCTGGGTCTCCACTCTTCTATCTTCTGGTATAGTCTCTCTTTTAGGACTGACATATGGTTTTAGGTTTACATTAATGAATAAAAATTTTGGGGTAAACAATATACCATAATTTCTAAGATTTTTCAATACAAATCGACACCTGTAGGCCTAATTATGTCCTAAAACAACAACAACAAAGGGTCCCTTCTCCCGAAAAGACCCTTCCGCTTGTTTATCTATCCGATTTCAATATCCGTAGATGGCTGTATTGCCAAGTTCTTCTTCGATCCGCAGCAACTGGTTGTACTTGGCAATCCTGTCGGAACGACTCAAAGAACCGGTTTTGATCTGACCGGAATTCGTTGCCACTGCAATGTCTGCAATGGTTGCATCTTCGGTTTCACCCGAGCGGTGTGAGGTAACAGTGGTATAACCCGCCCTGTGTGCCATCTCAATGCAATTCAGGGTTTCGGTAAGGGTGCCTATCTGGTTCACCTTTATCAGGATGGAATTGGCGCATCCCAGTTCAATCCCTTTTGAAAGATACTCCACATTGGTCACAAACACATCATCGCCCACCAACTGGCACCTATCAGCAATTTTCTTGTTCTGAATCACCCATCCATCCCAGTCCGATTCATCCATGCCATCTTCGATGGAGTCGATGGGATATTTCCCAAGAAGTTCGGCCAGGTAATCAACCTGTTCTTCGGAGGTACGCCTGGCTCCCCCTTCGCCTTCAAACCTGGTGTAATCATATACACCGTTCTCGTAAAATTCAGAAGCAGCGCAGTCCAGCGCAATGGTCACGTCCTTCCCTGGCTTGTACCCTGCTTTCTCAATAGCTTTCAAAATGCTCTCCAACGCATCTTCAGTTCCGTTCAGCTTGGGAGCAAAACCGCCTTCATCACCCACAGCAGTACTTAGCCCTCTCTCCTTCAATACTTTCTTAAGTGCATGAAAAACTTCCGCACCCATTCTCAGTCCCTCTTTAAAGCTTCCGGCACCCACTGGCCGGATCAAAAACTCCTGGAACGCTATAGGAGCATCTGAATGGGATCCACCATTGATAATATTCATCATGGGTACTGGAAGATGTTTTGCATTGGCACCACCAATGTAACGGTACAAAGGCATATCATGATACATGGCCGCAGCTTTGGCCACGGCAAGAGACACACCTAAGATAGCATTGGCGCCCAGTTTACTTTTGGTTTTTGTTCCGTCAAGATCCAGCATTTTTTGGTCGATAGCCACCTGTTCAAGGGCATCCATTCCCAATAGTTCCTCAGCTATCACTTTATTGACATTGTCAACCGCCTTCTGCACACCTTTCCCAAGGTAACGGTCCTTTTCCCCATCCCGAAGTTCCAGCGCCTCATTTTCCCCGGTGGAAGCCCCGGATGGAACAGCCGCCCGTCCAACAAATCCGCTAGCCAGAGTTACTTCCACCTCTACGGTGGGATTACCTCGTGAGTCAAGTATCTCACGTGCATGAATATCAACTATTTGTCCCATGATTTAATGTATTAAATGGTTATAAAAAAAGGGACAAAGTGCTGCTAAGACTTCATCCCTCGTATTAGTAAAAAGATATCACGTGGTGATCTTATTCATCTTTCTTTTCAGTGTCATCCTCTGTATCTTTGTCTTCCCCACCTTCCTGTCCAGTTCCTTCAGCGGCCTCATCTTTCTCTTCAATCTCCGCCTCAGCGACAGGCTCCTC
>CAZCQL010000186.1:0-3294 GCA_964500835.1 uncultured Bacteroides sp. | reverse complement strand
TCATAGGTTTCTGAAGGTTAACAGGAAAAGATGAAGGTAATAAAATTATTACGCTACCGAGACCTAAGGGTTGCACATTGACAAAACTACGTCACAATAACAATAATGCATAACTCCTCGTTGAATGTCCTGATGCGCTTATTCCTTTCCAATTTACTCTTTGTTTTACTCTCCAATTCAAGCTTAATAAGCCAGACAAATCGATATCTGAGCCTTGAATTAGGCGGAAGCGGAGGCTTATACTCCTTTAACATAGAAAAAAGTGTGTTAAAGACGAAGCCGAAACATTTTCAATGGCACTATGGATGCTCTGTCCTGCCAAGTTCAGGGAGAATAAATTTCGTGTTACCAATCGGAGTAAGCTACCTGATAGGCAAACAACAGCATATGGCTGAATTTGGCATCGGCCAGGGATTGGCCATTGTCTGGGATTATACATGGCATTGGGTGCACACTTTTCCAAGAGCAACCGGCATGATTGCCTACCGTTGGAATAGTTCTGACCAAAAGTATTTTTTCCGTCTTGCCTATACCCCGCTTATTTCTTACATTGTCGATTTTCAATATCAACATTGGTTCGGAGTCACCGCTGCTGTCAAACTAAAATGAACCTCAATAGATTCCATATTGTCCTCTTTGCCTTAGTGTTGGTGATGACCGGATGCAAGAAAAAACAACTATTTCTTGATATAGCCATCAAATCATATAGCGATGATTTTGAACAATATTCAGCCATTGACAGTACTTTTTTTGCACCTGACAGATGGGATTTTTTTCAACTTACAGTAGCAGGAAATACAATGGATATAGATAGTCAAATAGTGCATAGCGGAAACCAGGCCTTGCGTTGTTATGCAAACGGTACTACTGATCAAATTGTGTCAAAAGCAACCATTCAAAAACAAGGAATTGGCTGGCAGCAAGGCGACACTATTCGTTTTGAAGGTTATTTCTATATCGAAGGAAATTTAGAAAATCTTTTTATTCTCGACATTGAAGAATCAGCCTCCATCAGCTATTCTCCAGGTATCCGTTTGATGTTTTCTAAAGAAGGTTATCTGATGGTTGAGCGGGGGAAAATGAATATGAGTACCATTCAACAAAAAAGTGGTCAGGAAATAGCATGGCCTAAAAATCAATGGGTTAAATTGACGTATGAGGTGTTATTCTCGCAACGAAAAAAAGGATATGTGAAACTCTGGCAAAATAATCAAGCGGTGCTTGAAGCACACAATATTAAAACCATGCCTAAAGATATTTTGTATTATTCTCTCGGCACATCCGATATCTATTCCAATTTCGAAATCGGTATTACTGCAAATGGTGGCAATAAGCCAAGCACACTGTATTTAGATGACTTTAGTGTATGGAAGAAATAAAATCAATCAGATTACCCCTAAACTGTTCATTCCTCCTTTGTAAAATGCACGATCTGATAGGCTACTGAAAGTTCGATATTGCTATTTTTAGTAGCACTAACACCAGGGTAATTGCTGATATCTATTAATCCCAAATTATAGCGTAGGTCAATAAATAAACTTTTGGAAGAAGCCCAGCCTGCTCCAAAGGACAAAGCAAAATCGGTTTTCTTATAGGCACTTGTATAAACCTGTTCTTTATAAGGTGTTTTCGTCACGGGGTGAAAATTGGAGCGGGCGCATAAAAGGAACCCGATTTGCGGGCCTGCCTCTATGCTGAAGGCAGAATTAATATGATACTTAAGTATTACCGGGATAATCAAGTATCGTAACTTAGTATAGTATGTTTGATTCGAGTAAAGAATGTTAGAGCCCAATTGCGCTAACTTAATTTCCGGTTGAATGGTAAATTGTTCATATTGGATTTGTCCAAAAAAACCAAACTGAAATCCTGGCCGGAAAAGATAGCTAGCCGAAGTATCATCAACAGATTGTTTAGCCAAATTAGGTCCAGCTAACAAACCAAAATGATACTGATTTTGTGCACATAGGCTCATTGAAAGCAGGCAAACAGAGATAAAGGTGGAAATGCTGGTTTTCATAATATTAGATTTTATTCTGAATCCAGTAATTGCGGACTGGACTTGGTATAAAAAATATATTTGCGTATCTTTAGTTTCGTAAATTTAAAAAATAATTTTTGTTTTAGACTTGGGTAATAATTTCATTAGATTTTCAAAATATTACTTCTAACCAGTTTCATTATTCAAAACAAACTATCAGTATGAAAACAAAAAGTATTGGTATTGTGAGTATTATACTCATAACAAGCTTAATAAGCAGCTGTTGTAAAGGATCGTTTGAAATACCAAAAATTGCATTTTGGGCATTTGTATCAAATGTTGATGATGCCAGCATCTCAATAATTGATGCATCAAATAATAGTGTAGTAAAAGACATTGATGGCAGCAATTTAGGCATAAGCTTTAGCGAACCCAGAAATTTAAAAGTTAGTCATAATGGGAAAATGCTTTATGTACCTTGCCGGAATTCAGATGATGTTTTGATTATTGATGTTGATTCCTTGAGACTAATGAGTGTGGTTGAAGATACTAGTTTTTATGAGCCGTATGCTGTAGCATTTACATCTGATGACTCTGAAGCCTGGGTAGTAAACAAACAAGGTGGAGGAAGTTCTTCAGGCAGTATTTCAATAATAAATACAGCATCAAAGCAAGTAGTAAAAAATCTGCAAGATGCTAATATGTCTTCTCCTGAAGGCATTGCCATTGCCAATGGTAAAGCCTACATAGCCAACCGCGGGGACGGATCTGTCAGTATTTACAATACAAGCAGCAGAACATTTATCAGCAGTATCAGCACAGGAGGAGAGCCAAGATATGCTGTAGCATCTCCTGATGAACAATTTGTTTATGTATCAAATGCAGGAGGCACTCGAAAAATAGGAACAAGTATAGATACTACGATTGAAACATATCCTGTTTGGGGCAGAAATCTGGAAATATCGCCTGATGGGCAGAAGCTTTATGTAGCCAATCAATGGAACAGTATTTATGTAGTAAATACCAGTACAGGGCTTATTGATACCATGAACTTTGTGAATGCCAATTCAATATACGCAGTAGCTATATCGTCCAATAATTCTATTGGATATGCTACAGATGAGAGCAAAGATGTAGTTTATGTGTTTAACCCTAAAACGGATGAACCCTTACTAGATAATCTGAATAACCCAATTGAGATAGCCGTTGGGTTCACGCCAAGAGGGATTACAGCAAATTAAGTATTCAATTCATACAATTAATTTCCATCCCATCCAGGCAATTGGCCGGGTGTCCAGGGTGCTCCTGATTTC
>CAZCQL010000185.1:0-3301 GCA_964500835.1 uncultured Bacteroides sp. | reverse complement strand
GGATGGTTATTTGTTAAGAGGATCATTTTTGCGACTGATTCCTTAGTAATTCCTTTTCCGCTATTATTAAAGCTTTGCTGAATGAATTTCATCCAGTGTTGTTCAGGTATCTTTTCAAGTAAGAACAGGTCTCCAAACCGAAAAAATGCCCGTGACTCAGTCTTAAATATTTCCAGCATCATATGCTTTCGGCTTCCATACAGGCAATAGCAGGTATTTTCATGATGCTGCCAGTAGGAACGAAGTTCCTGTTCAATAGAGATATGATCTTTTAATTTGGAGATGCCCTGGAACTCATCAATGCAAACTACTATTCTGATTCCTTTCTTACGGGCAATTATCTCCGGTAAATTTATGATTTCCTCTTTTGATTTTTGTGCCTCCCTCCAGGCAAAGCTCAATGAAAAGTCATGTACGGGATCCGCTCCGAAAGAAAAAGAGGGTGTTATTTTCTGAAAGAAATTTCTACCTGCCTGTAATAGCTCCTCCTTCTTGCTAACAGTACATTTAATTATCTCAGTAGCGTACTTTTCAAAGAAATCTTCTTCAGTCCTGATGTTAAAGAAGTCAATAAAAGCAAACTTTGTTTTTTTATCCTTATTTAAGTAAGCAACCTGCTTCATTAAGGATGACTTTCCCCATCTCCTGGGTGAAATAAGCAAAGTATTAATTCCGGATCCAATGTTTTGCTGGATACGCTTTATATCCTGTGATCTGTTGATAAAGCTGTCTCCGGTTACGATCCTGCCATATTTGAAAGGTGAATTCATGTCTCCTTGATTTTCTATCTTCAATTATACCGGATGGTATTATACCCAAAGGTATAAATAGTTCTAAGAAAAGTCAAGAAATTCAGCAATTTTCGCCAAAGTAGCGATAGAGGATTCGTCCTTTATTCTCGAGGCACATCCGGGGAGGTATAGCAATCTGGCCCTAATGACGCCTCCTGTTCTGAGAAAATCTCTTCGGTTAATCGTTTACATATTGTTATTGGAATAGAATTTTGTGTGTTTCATACCTGGACATTTCATTTTCCAGTTGGATAATGTACATACCCTTTTCCAGTTTCGAAAAATCTATGGTCTGTTGTTCATTTAAATTTGAGAATGAGGCGACCATGGTTCCCTGCATATTATAGACAAATAGCGATGCCATTCCGTCTCCCAGGATGTTTAGTTTTCCCGGACTGGGATTGGGGTAGATTTTTCCCTTAGCTTCCTTTCCATGCAAAACAAAAACCGGTGGACCAAAATGCACAAAAAGAGAATCACTCACCGAGCTTCCATGGTTATCATATATCTGAAATGAAAACACGTTCCATCCCCGCTCCGATTTATTTGGATAATAACTATAATTCAGGGAGCTATTGACTGATCCTGTAATGGAATCATTGTTGAGGAAAAGTAGGATGGAAGTGATATTTCCCTTATCTGATGTAGCGTCTATCTGTATGGGCAGCTCCTCATCAAAAGCATAAAATGTGCTGTCGATCAGTCCTGAAATCGAATAGCTTATGTTGGAAGGAGTGGTGTCAGGGTACCCGTGCATGGCTATGCGGTCCATAAGAACTACCTGGTTTTTCTCATTGAAGAGAAAGGATAAACGTACATCTTTGAGGCTTTCGCTTCGGTGACTGTATGAGACCTCATATTCATCTTCAGACATCGAGACAGCTATTGGCTCCGAAGTCCATAATGTTGATCCATTACTCGCGACATTTGACAATCTGACCTTTATTGTTCCATCTGTTCCAACAGCCCTGGCAAGGAAGGAAATTGTGTAACGTTTTCCCTTCTGCATAGAGATCAGGTACCTGTTTGGAGGACTTCCCGGCTGTGTCGGAGTTTCCTGGAAGACCTCTGCTTTTTCTGAGGCTGTAGCTGTCACCTTCATGGCTGAAGAACCGCTTAATCCTGCATTCCAAGAAACAGAAATGTCAGCTGATCCGGTAGTGTTCCAGCTATCGGTGCTCCATCCAAATTCAGCATTGATGATAGGTGATAAGGGGGGAACGGGGGGAGCTGTAACATCCGTTAAGATGTCGAGTGCATCCTGGCTCCAGCCTTTCTCACTGTCCAATATGCTGAAGCCCCATTGGTTATTGAATCCGGCACTGTAATAGATCTGGCCGATATTATTCATTTCGCACTCATCAAACACAAATTGCAGGTAGGTTTTGAAGTCGGAGCTTGATCGGCTTGGAGGTGCCCAGGCTCCCCATTCACTCAGGATTACAGGTTTATCCCATTCCTCAGCCCAGGTGGCCGGGTATGCCAAGGCTTGGCTTACCTCATCCTGCCAGCCGGGTGAATTATTCAGAGTGCCAGTCCAGTGTGTGATTGGATAGGGGTAATACATATGTACAATGCCCATAAGGTTTTCGTCTTCCTCAAAACCACTACTGTCATCAATTGTGTAGGTGAGGTATTCAGGATTAACGTATTCGTAAAGCTTCTTGCATTCATTCAGACCCGGACTGCCAATACCAAGCAATCTATTGGGATTTGATTTCCGAATTGCAGGGATGACCGCATTGAGAAACTTCATGGCTGTCGTATCGGTAAGTCCTGAGGGTTCGTTCAGAAGCTCGAAGGCCAGTGCATCAGGATAGTCCTTATAGTATTCGGCATATTTTTCCCATACCTCTACAAATTCATCCAGTCCCTTTTTCGGATCTGAGACCCATCTGGTGTCTCCCCATAAACAGATTAAAACAGCAAGGTCTCTTTCCAGGGCATCGTTGATGAGGGTCTTGTATATGGAAGGGTCCTGCATTGCGACCACAAAAATCCTTATGCTTGTAAAACCGGCATCCTTTATTGCATCCAATTGCGCCTCTTCATAGATCCACTTCACCGGATTTCCTTCCATGGCGGGTGACACATCCAGGTTAATGCCTTTTTTGAATTGCATGGCCAGGCTGTCGGCCCGGCTCAACAGGCTTTCGGGGGGAAAGAAACCTCCTCCAATAAGGACAGAAGTCTTCAGACTTATTAGCATAGCGAACAGTATATGCTTATACATTTCGCAAATATGACTCAGATTATTTATTTATGGTTTGAAATAAAGCTTTTACAAGTTAAGAAATTCCCAAAAATTGGTATTAAGTCCTCAGTCTAGGTAGAGCTACTTCACATATCATCTATCGACATTCATACTTCCCATGCCCCTGTAATACTCCCTAAATCCTGGAGGAGAGGCTAGTTAGAATCAAAACAATAAATCTACTAAACTTATGACTTGTTTCGCTCGGAATCTCTACTTCTAACTGGAATATGAGAATTAGCAAGTTTAGTTGTAT
>CAZCQL010000184.1:0-3321 GCA_964500835.1 uncultured Bacteroides sp. | reverse complement strand
CGAATCGAATATGAGATGGCCACATCATCACCCAGGATGGCCACATAATCACTCAACGCACTTCTCCTGGATGTTCCTCTTTGTCATCGGGGTAACAAATGTGAAGCCTTTCTGATTAAACACTATAAAATAATCGTATTGATAACACAGGTGTATCCACAACGGACTAACCCTGTGTGTATTGTGCTATGCATACCTTAAAAAATCAAGTTGCCCGTGAGAAACCTGGCAGAGAAAAACGGGGAGAGAAAAATAGTTTTTCTCACTCAGACCGATTTAGAAATTTTGATTTATACATGCAATGACGTATGGATCACCCCGGAAGTGAAAAAATTTAAACGGAAACTCCTTGAAAGGACCGGGAAAAAATGCTAGAAAAAAATCCGGATAGAACAAACTGAAACACACAGATGGAATTAAAAGAAATTATCTGGGATAAAAATGTGAAAGAGGCGGTCTGGAAAAAAGGCCGCATCAATCCTGATTATTCCCCGAATGTATTGCGCTGGGATGATCACGGTCGAATCATGATGTGGTCGAAATATGGAAGAACTGATTCGAGATTTGGATGGGCCATCGAGGTACAGGACCCGGGGATGGATGGTGTAATGGATAATTTAGATAACCTTCATCCCGTGAGCACATTATCACTGAAAAACGATGTGAAAGATTTGAAAAACGATGCGAAAGATTTGAAAAACGATCATAAAGACTTGGAATCCCCGTCGACAGGTGGCTGATACAGTGCACTCGTATGGCCCCAGACCGGCCTGCCGGGAGGCAAGCCACCTGTCTTTTTTTACTTTATTTTGAGATTCGGGGTAACAATTCTTTGCTGATTCTGATTAGACATAAGTTTCACTTAAACACAGCACATCATGAAAAGAAAATCAATGGCAACAATTGGCTTTGCCGAAAAGTTCAGGATTGAGAAGTTAAATGACAAAAAGATGAATTACCTGGTTGGTGGCGATGCCGATGGAAGCGAACCGGCTCCCCCTGATCCCTGGAAATAGTATTTGCCAAGAACACTGAGAAGTAAGAAAAGCTTTCCCTTTCACCGGCTATATTTTTTAAATACATTTACAGACGTTGTGAAACAGGATAATTTTGAGAAAGCTTTTTTTTTCTCTTTTATTTGGCTATGAAATTCTAGCCCGAGTTTCCGGGTTATCTAAATTTGAGAGCATAATATACTCATAAATAATAATATACAGACCTCATTTCATTCCCCTAAATTGTAATATAGTCATTCATCTGGAAGAGATCGTAGAGCTTTTCCTGGACCTCGTCCATCTTGGTGAGCGTCCGGGTCTTCCGTTCCTTTTTGTTTCCCTGCCCCTTCTGCTTTGGATAGATATTGATCACCTGTTTGATGCCTTTCAAGGATTCATGGAGTCGGCCCAGTGACAGGTTGATGTTTTCCTGCCTGGTTTTCATGATCATCAGTGACCTCATTAGTAGCGTAATGGTGCAATACAGACCGTGGACCTTGATTTTCTGATCGGTCCAATGGTTCAACGGCCACCAGCACCCCGTCTTGCAGTCCTTTGTCTCTTTGAATATATTCTCGATGACGTGTTGGCCATGATAAGCCAGGATAATATCTTCTGTTTTCCAATCGTGATTATCCGTAAGCAGGATCTTTTTACCCAGGAGGGTATCAGTTAAGCTTGCAAGCTGATCTCCATCCAGAGAGTATTGTATCAGGTGGATGGTGTTCTTCTCCTGATAATTTACCTTGATCAACTGTTTCATGTATTGCCGTTTCAATATCTCCTTTACATTCTTCTCAACAGATGCTTTGGTGGGTTTTTTACCACGTGTAATGAGACCCTCCGCCCTGTCAGTCAGCCGGCGGCTCAGTTCCGAGAGTTTTCCCTGGCATCCTTCAAGATCATTATACAAGGTCTTGAGCTGATCATCATACAGGTTCTGATTGAAGGTTACAATCACCGTTCTTGGCTCTCCGTATACTTCTTTCTTTACACGCAAAGCCTTCAGGCTCTCTAATTGTGGGTGTCCGGTTGATTCAAAACGCTTATCCATATTGGAGACCGAGGTCAGTTCGGGATGCTCATTCAGCTTTAATGACCCCACAAAGTGAAAGGGGGATCGATCAATCTCACCAATGGCTTCCGGGGAATTATTCCCTTTGTCGAACACAATGGTCATCTTTGAGCCCGGTGTGATCTTGTCTTTGAAGGCAGCTTTAAATCCAGGCAGGATCTCCTTAAACTTCGTTGAATCATGAACATTGCCCTGGTAGACATCAAAATATAATGGAAGGTGATGCTCCTTTGAGCAAAACAGCGCGTAATTTACCTGACGCAGATTTGATCGGCCCTGCTTGTTCTTCCCCCGCTGAGGTAGGCTACAGCGCTGATTGAACGTACTGATGAATGTATAGAAATTTGTTTCATCAAAGGCTACGCTCGATAAATCGATATGAGCGGATGAAAGCGAACTGTTTAATACCTCTAACCAGACAGGTGTAATCTTCTCTTCCGGGATCAAATTCATATGATCCCAGAAACGCTGCGAGGTCAACTGCTCTTTCTTAATGCCAGAGAAATGATTTAATAATACGGTGTTCTGGAACCACGACCACATGCTCCGCTTGCTTACCGCTTCCAAACCACGGTTTATGGTAGCGATTAACAGGTACTCCCCGATACTGAGCCCCTGCTTCCTTTTAGGGAGCATACGGTCAATCTTTTCAACCATTTGGATCTCGTTTGCCAAAGAGAGATATGATGCCACTCCCCCTAACTCAAACAAAACAGCGTGGTCCGGTGCGAGAGGATTGCCTTCAACCGCATCCATGATATTGTCAATGGTTCCCAGGTACTTCTGCCACTTTCTGCGGGACTTACCGTCCTTCCAGACCCTGTGTTCTGCATAGTAGTAAGTCTTCCCGCTTATCTTTTTGCGTACGATATAAGCCATAACGAGCCTTTTTTTATTATTTAGGGAGCATGTTAAGAAATATATCAACACAAACCCAGTAAAATAAAGGGATAATACTAACACTTTATGAACATAAATTTAGGGAGCAGGAATCAAACAGCCTAATCAGCTATTCCTCAAATGATTATCTTGGGGGCTACAACGTAATCCGGAAACTCGGGCTAGCACTGAATTTCGGACAAAATCCAACAGATTCGGTCCGGTACTTTTATGGTGAATCCCAACAAGCCAGCTCAGTAGGAGATTTTGTCCTCTCTGAGGCTTATCTGGTACGAATTCTTGATAGCAAATACAAACTAACTGATTACCAGATGGCCCTGGTACGCAAGGACCTGGGGCTTGTTTACTACG
>CAZCQL010000183.1:0-3401 GCA_964500835.1 uncultured Bacteroides sp. | reverse complement strand
GTGAATCTTTATTTCGATTTCAATGTGAATGTGAACTACATGCTTTCCGACAGGCTTGATTTAAAAGCAGGATATGGAGTAACCCACTACTCGAACGGGAGGATTCACGAGCCCCAGAAAGGGGTAAATAATTGGGGCTGGAATATGGGATTGAATTATCATTTTGTTCAAAATAAAACAAATCCCGCAAATCAAAAACCAGTAGGCAGTCCCAATGAAAAAATACCCATAAGGCCTGAATTTATTCAATCAACTGCTCCCGGATATACTCCTTTTCAGGAATTGCAATTCATGTATGGCGCTGGAGTTGTCGATAATCAGCGACTCGGAGACCTGGTTGGAACCCATTATTTAACCTCCTCCCTGACAGTGGATTATGCGCTGGCCTTCCATCCCCGCATGGCTATTACATTTGGAGTTGATGCACTGTATGACGGATCATTGGTAATTGGCTTCATGGGTGTTCCTCCACAAGAGGTTTCGATCCTGCATAAAACGCATTTCGGATCACATCTGGGATACCAGTTTTTCATCGACCGGGTTACCCTGCTTGCCAACTTTGGAACCTATTTCTTCCACTATTCAAACGACCGCGGATATTGGTTTATCCGAACCGGAGGAAGGGTCAGACTGACAGAACACCTGCATGCCCATATTTGCATCAAGACCAAAAACGGAATTTCTTCCGATTGGATCGAATGGGGGCTGGCCTGTGCGCTTAAGATCAGGTAAACTATTGCCAGATATTTGTAAATTGTGTAATATTGCAATCCCCAAATCGGGGGACTAACCAGTAACTATATTTCAGGGCCCATAGCTCAGCTGGTTAGAGCACCTGACTCATAATCAGGGGGTCGCTGGTTCGAGCCCAGCTGGGCCCACCGAAACCCTTCAAAGAAAACTCTTTGGAGGGTTTTTTAATCAATCAAATACAAGTGGTACTATTCTCTATTTATGGTTTCGGTGAACCCAACTGGTCTCTCACGCCACCCTGCAACCTGGCCCCTCCTTAAAAAGCTCCACCGGAGCTTTTCTTCACAGTCGGTCCTGAGCCCAGCTGGGCCCACAGAAACCCTTCAAGGTATTACATCTTGAAGGGTTTTTTACTATCCATTCTTATTCTATCGTATTTTCAAAAGGGTTTCTGTATTCCCAACTGGACTCTCACGCCAGCCTGCATGCTGGCTCCTCCCTAAAACTGTCCACCGGACAGTTTCTTAACGGTTGGCCCTGAGCCCAGCTGGGCCCACTTAACAATCAAACAGTTACAGAAAGACAATCTGTAGCTGCTTTTTTATTGCATACAATTTGCATTTCAAAGAAGGTTAGAGTTAACAATTCTGTAGATTTCCAGAATAAGTATTTACCCCATGTTGCTTGAACATTTCTATGGATCCAGGATTCTGTTCATTGCAGTGGATGATTTGAGGACCGAGCTTGGCTGCTATGGTGTCCCGCAGGTGATCATGCTGTTTCGGATCAGCAACTAATGGACTTTATTATTCTTATAGTTAGGAGAGATATCTTTTAATGTTCAACTTAACTGTAATTTGAGTTCAAAATAAATGAGAAAAAGAAAGAAGGTCCGGAGGCAGTAGTCCGGGAGATCAAGCGCAACACACGATGCAAATTTACCTCAGAGGAAAAGATCCGGATCGTTCTTTAAGTGTAGGTCAATAAAGTGTTCGGACTCCGATTAACTTAAAGTATCGGGAATTCCTTATAAAATTTCAGTAAGCTAACGGTTTCGCTTTTCATTTTCGATTGCACAAATTTTTTCATGCTATCCTCCATCAATTCACCCAGTCCTTGCAATAATCCTTTATCATTCATCGATTCCAGAAGGTCAATGCATTGCTGAAGATATTCCACCAACGGCATTTTCATTCGTGCTTCAACAATATTTTTATTGATAGGAGTTCGATTCTCCATAAAAAACCAACAATCGAATATATCTCTGTTGGTTATACTTCTTCTGTCAAGTAAAGTACAAAGCTTATGAGCAAACAGATCTTCTTGCACTAAAACCTTTACGTTTATTCCCAATAGATTTTTAATCTCGTAACGATTTTCAAATACCCGGTTTGAAATCTCAACTTTTAGTTTTCGTTCACTATATCCGTAATTCAGAACGACAATGGGCCCATAATGCTTCTTTGCCTCATCATAAATACTCCCGTATTTGAGCAGTATTTTTCTGACCTTATTGTAAACAAGATCCTCCTGATCTTTATCCAGAAGATTAAAATCCAAATCAACAGAAAAACGAGGTAGATCATAAAAAAACATTAATGCTGTGCCTCCTTTGAATCCTAAACAATTCGACAGTTCAATGTCAGAATAAACGTCTTTAAGGATTTGAATTAAGAGAAATTTATGCTTGTTTAAATCAATCATCGGGGAAAAGTTTTTTTACTCTACCAGTCAATGCTTTTGACATATACGTGGGAAGGAGGTCATATACCTTTGACTTATCCAGTGGATTTAAATTATCAAAATAATAATTCTTATTCAAGTACAGAAGATCCAGAAAAGCCCTTTCGCCGGAAGCAATATTGACCTGATCAAATCGCCTGGTAATTCCCTTAGAGTTGGCTATTATTTCACCCTTAATTTTACGGTAAATAACGGTCTTGTCCTCAACTTCAATACTACGGCTTAAATAACTGATGGTTGTAATCCGTGAATCGAACTGAAATAAAACACCCACTTTTTGAAGTACATATTCCAAAGAAATATATGAGGGCGTATAAAGTACACATGCTAATTCTTCACTGCTATAATTTGGTTTAGCGTATATGCCTTTTCGGGGATTTAGCAACTTACCCGTTCGGACATAATAGTTCAACTTTTTGTTAAGTGATTCAAAATCTTTCTCTCCGATCATAAGGGCAATATCTCTTAGTCGAAATACCGTCTTTACATCTTGGAAGATTGATAATATAATGTTGTTTTTTATAGTTTGTGAACTACTCATGCTAAAATATCAGATGATCAGTTCACAAATGTAGCAATATTTAATAAGTATTTCAATATTAAGGGGAACGATAGCTTATTGAAAAACGCGCCAGTTTTTTCGCCAGTATTCCTGCAAATCCATGCAAACCAGTGTAATATTTTACATTAAAGGAACAGTTATTTTTAATGGTGAAAACACATAATTCTCTGTAAGAGTTGAAGATACCTCAATTAGCCCGACTTATTTGGACCTGATAACATATCTAAAAAAGGAGACTCATAATCAGGGGGTCGCACACAAGCCCCCTCCGCATTCAAGCCCTCGCCTAAATTGGTCCACCGGACCAATTCATAACGGCGAGTCTAGGTTCGAGCCCAACTGGGCCCGCAGATAATCAAGGAGTTACAACTTAAAAATTTTGACTCCTTTATTTTTCGCCAGT
>CAZCQL010000182.1:0-3406 GCA_964500835.1 uncultured Bacteroides sp. | reverse complement strand
CTAACTGATTACCAGATGGCCCTGGTACGCAAGGACCTGGGGCTTGTTTACTACGAGACAGGACGCACTAAGGAGGCCCTTGAACAGTACCGGATTGCAGAGAGTCTTGCCTCTGGAACAGATGAGGATAACCTGCAACTCAGGGTAAGTATCCATATCAGCCAGGCCTTATACCATAATGGCCGCGGCGACTACTCCAATTCCATTGCCTTTAATAACGAGGCGCTCCGGTTGCTGGACTCAGTGCCAATCCGGGACGGCCTTGCGCATAAAAAAAAGTCCGCGATTTTACTCAATAAGGGGATTGCCCTGTTTCACCTGGGTAATTATAAGGAATCCCTGAAGGCTTTAAAAGAAAGCGAGCAGATCAAAGAGAGCCATGATCTACAATACCTGGGCAGCGTCTATTTCAACCTGGCCCGTGTGTATGACATCATGGAAAATCCGGAACTTTCCGGTTTATATTACGGAATGGCTGTCCATCAATGGGTTTCTGAATATGATTCCACCTCCTATGAGCTTGCCAACATTTATCTATATTTCGGCCAGTTCCTGACTTCCCACGGAGACAAAGAGCTGGGGATTAAATACCTGCAGAACGCCCTTTTGAACTACAAAAAAAATTACGGGCCAATACACCCGCTTACTGCAGGGTGTTATGAAAAAATTGCCACCTATTTCCTGGTTCAGTCAGACTATAATAAGGCTCTGGATTATCTGCAATTGGCGCTTCATTCAATTTCTGCAGATTTCGGGGGGAGAGACATCCATTCAAATCCGGAAGTTGGGACCTCCAGCCATGACCTCACTTTGTTGAGGATTCTTGCCACCAAAGCCAAGACATTATACAGGGCTTCGGATAACTTAACCGAAATGGCGGAAAAGATGAAATTTCTGAAATCTGCCCTAGCCACCAATTCCCTTTCTATCGCAATACTTCGTCAGATCCGGAATTCTTTTCTGTCCAGGGAAAGTCGAATTTACCTGACTTCTCAGCAGAAGGATCTCTTCACGACAGGGATTCGCCTGAATCTCAAACTCTTTCAGCTAACAGGAGAAAAAAAATATAAGGAAGAGGCCTTCCTGGTAGCGGCAAGGGGAAAAGCCAGCAGCCTCCTTTATGAAATGAAGGAAAAGGAGTGGCTCTACCTCGAAAGCATGCCTGACTCCCTTTCACGGGCAACGCTGGAAATGAAGCAACAGATCGAAACCTATTCGAACCTGATTCAGGAGGAAAACTTGCGCGTTCGTCCCGATACAGTAAAATTGAGATACTGGCAGAAAAATATATTTCAAAGCCGGGACATTTTTGCCAGGCAAATGGAAAAGCTTGCCGTCCAGTATCCGAAGATGGGGCATTTTGATTCATTTGATCCCGGTTTCTCCATAAAACAGCTCCGTCAAAAATTAGGAAGAAGAGAAAATTTAGTGGAGTATTTTGTGTCGAATGACCAGCAGGAAGGGAGAAGTGTATTCATTTTTGTGGTGACGCGCAGAGACTGTCAATTCTACCAAGCCCGGATTGACAGCAGTTTCTATGGTGATTTGGAAGTAATCCGGCATAACCTGCATGAATTCGATCCTAACAAGGAATCCCTTGAATGCTATAACAGTCTGAATACCTCCCTGCACTCAGTTTATCAGCAATTCTTCCAACCGGTCGAATCCCGGATAATTGGGAAAAAGATCGTGCTTGTTCCTGATGAAGAGTTGGCCTTCCTGCCTTTTGATGCATTGATCACCCGGTATAGTCCAGAAACCATCCTGAACTATGCAGGTTTGGATTACCTTTTGAACAAGTACAATATCTCTTATGTGTCAAATTCCCTGCTGCTTGAAACGGTACGCAGCAGAAGGTTCTTATTGCCGAAGATTCTTGCATGGGTTCCCGCGTATCAGGTTCAAAACAATTCGGATTCCCTGGCCCTGAAAGGGGCATCTGAAGAGGTCAGGAAAATACTTGAACTGGTTAAAGGAAAAAGTTTCCAGGGAACCCCGGATAAAAATTTAGCGAAAAGGTATCTGGAAGCCGACGGTATTATTCACTTGGCTATGCATGCAAGCTCTGGTCATGCTGAATCAGTATCTCCTTACTTCCTCCTTGCTCCGCAGGAGGATACTTTCATCAATACCCGTTTGTATGATTACGAGATCAATGGGATGAGCATATCGTCCCCCATGGTTGTGTTAAGCAGTTGCAGAACTGCCGGTGGTGATTTGCAAAGTGGGGAGGGTATTCTTAGCTTGTCACGCAGCTTCCTCCTGGCCGGCGCAAAATCAGTAATCCATACCCTTTGGCCGGTTGCAGATGCAAGAGGCCCTGATCTGATGGTAGAATATTACCGCCAACTGAAAAGAGGCCGGTCAAAAAGCATTGCGCTCACGAACGCAAAGAAGAAGTACCTGGTTCATACGTCTCCTTCATATACACATCCCTATTATTGGGCGACCTACCAGGTTACCGGAAATCCTGTCCCTTTAAGGGATGCCTGGAGAGAAGTGATGATTAGCGGCCTGATCCTGCTGATTTCTGTATTAGGTTATTATTCCATACGACGGAGCTTTCGCTCCAGGATTTGAGCATCTTTCCGGTACATTCCATTATAGTTCTGCAACTGTTCCAGGCGATCCCTGGCTTTCTCCACATCACCTGTTTTGAGGTAACATAGCAAGAGATACCACGTGGCTTCCGGAATGAAACGGGTATGGCTGTCAATGTAATTTTCCAGGATCTCCCCTGCCATTGAATACTGTTCCAAACCCATGCGGTTTAAACCCCGGAAGAACTGTACCTCCGGATAGGCACCCGCACGTGTATCCAATTGGTCTAACAGGAGGCCTGACTGTTCGTAATCCCCCTGAATGTACCTGTGAATGCCCTCTGAAAGATTTTGATCTGTTTCATTTGCATCCCCGCGCTGCGTATAAGTGGCAGCATCCATGGGTTCATAATAGCTGAGGAACAACCTGTCAGGATCTGAGAAAGGGACAAAAAACCTCACAACAACAAGAAGAGAGATTGCCGCTGCGATGGCAGTAAAATAGGGGAACTTCTTTTTCTCTATCCATGTAGTGGTATCCTCTTCTCTTATGTTTTCTTCCGGAGGTGGTTCTTCGATAAACGCTAAACCAGCCAGCCTCTCTGCCTCTTCCAGTAAAGGATCCGATTTCATTTCCTCCAGTTGAACCTTCGCTTTAAGGTACTCCTTCACCCTCAAATTCATCCTGTACGATTCAGATATATCCGGGCTCTCCATCATCTCCTTTTCGAATCCGACAAGCTCTTGAGTATCCATGTCATCATAAAGATAATTGATCAGCCTTTTATCGATATCTGAAATTTGGTTCATATGGGTTAACTGAATTGTTCCTCCGAAACAAGTTGTTCGGATTTCATAATTTTAAT
>CAZCQL010000181.1:0-3429 GCA_964500835.1 uncultured Bacteroides sp. | reverse complement strand
CATTGCGATTACCATAGCAACATGAAAGCGACAGTGATCGTAGAGTGAGCTTCATTGGACTTAATCATATATTGTACCATAGATTACTTAATCCCGCATTCCCCTGGATAAGCTTCAGTACTCTCCACGAAGTGTCGGTGATAGTATACTCATTGGGTATGTGCGTATAGGATCGCTGCTCATGCTCACGAATAACCAGGCCTATTGAATCCAGCACCCTTTGGGGGTCAAAACCTGTCAATACAATGGTCCCTGCATCCTGGGCTTCAGGTCGTTCCATGGACTGTCTTAACGAAATAGCCGGGAAAGAAAGAATTGCAGATTCTTCGCTAATGGTGCCACTATCTGATATAGTGCACAGAGCCCGGGTTTGCAGGTGAACATAATCTGTAAATCCAAACGGGTTCAAGTAGTGAATATTCTTTTCAGATTGCTGAATACCCTGTTCTTCAAGACGTTTTCTTGTGCGAGGATGGGTTGAGACAACCACTGGCAAACCATGCTCTGAGGTGAGTTTGTTTAATATTGAAATGATTCTCTTCAGGTTTTCCGGATTATCCACATTTTCTTCACGATGGATGCTGGCCAGAAAATACTTTTTCTCCTTCAGATTCAGCTCCTTGAGTATTCCTGAGATAGAAATCTTAGCCTGATAGTGATCCAGCACCTCCTTCATAGGAGATCCTGTGAGATAGATTCTGCGATGTGGCAAGCCTTCGCTGATCAGATGACGGCGGGCATGTTCGGTATATACAAGGTTGAAATCAGAAATGTGATCGATGATTCGCCTGTTTATCTCCTCAGGAACATTGAAGTCAAAACACCGATTTCCTGCTTCCATATGAAATACCGGGATCTTCAGTCGCTTGGCCATATATGCTGAGAGACATGAGTTTGTATCGCCGAGAACCAGCAATGCATCTGGTTTCACCTTCATTAATATAGTTTCAGACTTTCGAAATATATCTCCTACACATGCTCCAAGAGTAGAAGTATCTACTTCGAGGTAATGATCCGGCTCCCTGATATCTAGATCAGAGAAGAAAATCTTATTCAGTTCGTAGTCGTAATTCTGACCTGTATGGACCAGTCTGTGATCCAGGTGATCATCCAATAGTGATATAACCCTTGATAGCCTGATGACCTCAGGGCGGGTTCCCACAATAGTCATTACCTTAAGCTTTGACTTTTCCATCATAATTAAACAGTTTCAAAGTATGTGTCCGGATCATCCGGATCATAGAATTCATTGATCCAAAAAAGTGTAAGTAAATCATCCTTCCCGACATTTGTGATGTTATGTGAATACCAGATTGGCATATCCACATAAGAAGGATTCTCACCATCCAGGTTAAATTCTATGATTTCATCTGTACCGATTCTGCGAAGCTGAATGGTGGCTTTACCCTTGATGACCACAAACCGTTCAATTTTCCTGGTGTGGTAGTGATTCCCCCGGGTTATTCCCGGTTTTGTGGTTGAAAAAGAAACCTGTCCACCGAGTCCGAGATGCATGGTTTCAACAAAAGTTCCCCGATCATCGCTTTTTTCTTCAAGTTTGACCGGAAAATGCCCGGGAATATCCATGTAATTCCGGAAGGTGTTAAAAAGGTTCCTTTCAAAAGAACTATTCAGAGATGGGATCATTCCCTTCCCGGTGTAATTTTTATGATAAATCTCCAGGAATTCCAGGATCTCGGTAACCTTATATTCAGATGTATGCGGAACGTTGAATTCCGGGTTCGATTCCGGATTCGATTCCGAGTTCGATTCCGAATTCAAAATACAGCCACGAATGACCTGTGTTAATTCACCTACATAAATCATCTTCATCGATTTATCCACATCTATTCTGGTGGGCTCTCCATGGGTAAGTTGATGGGAGAATGTGGCCACAACCGAATTATAATATGGATTTCCAAAGGGGCCAAAAACGTTCGGGATCAACAGGCCTGTAAACGGAGCATTTGATTTGGAGGCCCATTCACCCAGCAATTTTCTTCCCTCTTTTTTTGAACGTCCGTAGGGATTATCAAATTCTTCCTGTGTGGAACTGGCAAACAAAATGTGAGGAGTCGATTTCGTATCATCCAGGGCAGAAATAAGTTCCCTGACCAGTTTCACATTGGTTTGATAGATCTCCTCCGGATCATTGTGCCGGTTTAATGCTGCCAGGTGGACAATTGCGTCACATTGAGAGCCCCACTTGCTCAGAACCCGGCGATCTTGAAAAAAATCATCTTTAAAGGGGATGAGCTTAAAAAGCCCGGGCTCCAGGTTCAGGTGGTTGAACAAATGTGTACCCACAAAACCAGCCTGTCCGGTAATGCCAACGCTAATCATGAATATCTTTCTGAATAATATCGAGCTTTAAAAGCAATGCTTTCATCCCCTCCACATCAAGACGTGTGGTATTGTGAGAGTGATACTCCTCCACTTCAGCCACAGTTTCATTCCCCTCAGAGAAGAAACCGGCATAATTCAAGTCGCGTGTATCGGCCGGAATACGGAAATTGTTTTCCAGGTCATCCGCTTTAATCATGTCTTCCCTGGTTACCAGGGTTTCATAGAGTTTTTCGCCATGCCGGGTTCCAATCACTTTGATCTCCACATTGGATTGATAGAGTTCCTTCAGTGCCTTTGCAAGGGTTTCGATGGTCGCTGCGGGCGACTTCTGAACGAAGATATCTCCGTTCTCACCATATTTGAATGCGAACAATACCAGATCAACCGCATCTTCAAGGGACATCATAAACCGGGTCATTTCCGGATCCGTAATTGTGATAGGGTCTCCTTTCAAGATCTGTTCAATAAACAGTGGTATCACAGAACCACGAGATGCCATCACATTACCATATCGCGTTCCGCAGAATATAGTACCAGAATGATTGAGATTGCGGGACCGCGCTATCATCACTTTCTCCATCATAGCCTTGGACATCCCCATGGCATTAATGGGATACACAGCTTTATCTGTACTCAATACCACAAGCCTCTCAACTTCATATTTTTCCGCTGAGACCATCACATTTTCCGCTCCAAGAATATTTGTCCTGACAGCCTCAACCGGGAAGAACTCACATGAAGGTACCTGCTTCAAAGCCGCCGCATGAAAAACATAGTCCACGCCCTTTACTACCCGGTCCACGGCCCTTGCATCCCGTACATCGCCGATATAGAATTTTACACTGGCATTGTTCAACCGCTTTCGCATGTCATCCTGCTTCTTCTCATCACGGCTAAAAATGCGAATCTCACTCAACCCTTCATTTATCAGTCGATTGAGTACTGCATTCCCAAATGAACCGGTACCCCCGGTAATCAATAATTTCTTATTCTTAAAGTCATTCATTTGCTCAAGATGCTTTTTTCTACCATAAAGATAACCTGTATTTTCAAATATTTTCAAATTATCTATTCGGCCAGCCG
>CAZCQL010000180.1:0-3536 GCA_964500835.1 uncultured Bacteroides sp. | reverse complement strand
CCGAATCCAAGTGCAGGTATGGATGCAGTCACTCTCAGAGACAGAAGACACCTAGTGGTATATAATCACTCCACAAGATCCAAACCGTCTCCCGGTCGGCAAATTCTGAATGTGGCTCTTTCTTGTGATGGAAAAACATGGAATCCGGTGATGACCCTTGAAAAACAGAAGGGAGAATACTCGTATCCTGCAGTGATTCAATCATCGGATGGCCTTGTACATATCACTTATACTTACGACAGGAAATCGATCAAGTATGTGGTACTGGATCCGGAGGAGCTGGAAAAACCTGAAGATAAATAATCCTTCAGGATCGGAGCATCTTTCTTCCATAAAAACAGGACTTCCGCTTCGTTTACTCTCGGAAATAGCAGGATACCAGAATGGGTGATCACCCTGTCGATTTTTGCCACTTTTGTGAGCAGCATCAGTTACCTGGCACTCCCCGGAATTGCCTACCAGTCCAACTGGAATCCATTTGTTACCTGCTAACCCAATTAATGAGAGTGGGTACCATCCTTTACCTTCTTGCCCTGGCAATACAAGCAGTCTTCGGATGGAATATTGCGCTGATCATTGCAATAACAGGTGTAAGCATCATGATCTATTCCATGCTCGGTGGGTTACAGGCTGTGGTTTGGACCGATGCTATTCAGGGAATTCTTCTTATATGCGGAGCGTTTCTTGCTGTTGGTTTTATCCTGTTGAAAATGCCCGATGGGCCAGGCCAGGTGTTCAGGATAGCATCGGAAGGCGGAAAATTCAGCCTTGGAAGTTTTGACCCGGACCTCTCCTCCTCCACCTTTTGGGTGGTACTGACGTACGGATTTTTTATCAACCTCCAGAATTTCGGCATAGACCAGAACTATATTCAGCGATACATGGCATCCAGGTCAGATCGTGCCGCAATCAGATCTGCCTTAGCCGGCGGATTGCTCTATATACCGGTATCCCTGCTATTCCTCTTCATTGGCACTGCACTCTATTCATATTACTCCTCAGGAGTTGCAGTCCTACCCGAAGAATTGCAAAACCCTGATAATGCAGATAAGATCTTCCCCTATTTTATTGTAGCCCAGCTTCCCAGGGGAGTAACCGGACTACTCATTGCATCTGTCTTTGCCGCAGGAATGAGTACCATCTCCACTAGTTTCAACAGCTCAGCCACGGTGATTCTTACCGACTATTATCGAAAGTATTCTAAAAAGAGTACCAGCGATAAAGAATCCATGAAAGTATTGTACCTCGCCTCTGTGGTGATCACCCTTCTGGGCATAGGCATTGCCATGGCCATGATAAATGTGAAATCTGCACTGGACGCATGGTGGAAGCTGGCAGGGAAATAAGCGAGAACCACATTCCTTCATTTCCTCTCAATAAATCCACCCGTTAATCGAGGCAGTTCTTGTTAAATACATCCTAAAACCCTGAATATAATGGATTTCCAGATCCGAATTTCGTATATTTGAGATACACATACATTATTAACTAAATAATTGATATTATGGGACTTGTATTGGCTCCGATAGTGGAGGGTAAACTTGACTCCTGGAAAAGCTGGAATGCCGAACTGGCAGGTGCAAAAAAAAGTGAATTTGACGAATTTAACCAGCGCTATGGACTCACGCGCCACGATGTTTGGTTGGCAGAAACACCCGGAGGACCTATGGCCGTGGTCATGCATGAGGGTCCGGGGGGGGATACCTTTATGCAAAAGCTTGCACAATCGGATCACAGCTTCGATCTTTCGATGAGGCAACATATTGAAGAATTCCACCAAATGGATTTAGCTGCCCCTCCTCCCGGCCCACCACCGGTAAAAATGCTTTGATGTAAGTTGTTGATGGTTCTCCCGACCAATTATGGACAGGTGAGTAACCCATGAACAAAATATATTCAGGAATAGTCGCAGGGCTGTTCATTCCCGTGATTGGAATCTGCCAGGCATCCTCTTTAGATGAAAGATTATCGGAGTGGAATTCAGGTCCTGAAACTAATCTTGTTGACCTGCAGGCCGCTCAGAAGCGCATTCCGAAATTTGCCCTTTCAGTAAACCTCATTGGCTTTGCTCTTTACGGTCCCATGGCCAATATCGAGGTCGGGGTTAAAGAAGATCTTGCCATCAATCTCCATATGAGATTTTCTGAGTATGGGTTGCTCACACAACGAATGAAATATCATCCTGATGGTCTGGATGACATTGGTGGAATTACTATCGGAGGCGGCTTTATTAAATTCTTTGGAGAAAAGATTCATCGGCCGTATGGAGGACTGCTGTTTGAATATGATCAAATCTCAACATTGTATGGCCAGGATAAATACTGGGAGTGGGCCAAAGTGGAAACGTCCGTTCTCTACTTATTCAATATGGGGTACAGGTTCAGGTTCGGCAACGGTATATTCATCAACACAGGTGGTTTCATAGGCGTTTCCAAGGGTGACTTTGAATGGGAATATTCCGACTTATCCTACGGATACAGGGATCCTTCCCCGAGGGAAGGCACCTATATCAATCCATTTGGAATGCTGGATCTGACGGTGGGAATCGAATTTTAAATGGAAAGCCTTGCCATGATAAACCGGGGGCACTAAAGTCCTCCCTGGTCCGCATCATATGCTGTACGAAGTTCACTCCAAAACTGTAGTTTTCCTTTCTATAGGATCCAAAAACATCCCTCAACCTGAGTGTCGCAGATATTCCCTTTTAAAAAGGTCCTGTCTGAATGCCAGGTTCATATGGCAGGACACAGTGGAATAGCCATGAGCGGATACAGATTTGCTTCGATAGGCCATATTTGATTGCAATTGGGATTGATTAATTAGTGTGTGCAAGAAAACTTGCAATTAGTTGTCAAACAATGATTTAATGTTGAAAACTTGTTTGAATATTTCGGATTTCCTGCTTGTTTATTACCCCGAAAAATACAGATATTCAGGGTATTAAGCAAAGGAGATTCGAGTATTTCAATTCTGACATCAAACAAGGTTCAACAATGAGAAAGAGATTTTCGTAACACCAGAATGGAATGAAAAGGTGTTTGAGATTCTTGAGAGGAAGATCACCGTCGGCAAGAAGCGTACCGGTCGTCCAGGCATGAATCTGTGGCAGATTTTTGTATTGTCCCAGGTACGGTTGTGCAAGAGTCTCAGTTACGATGATCTTCATCATATAGCCAACAACGATCACTTAATCCGCCAGATCATGGGTATTGAGCGTGGTTTTGGATATGAGCGAAAAGAGTTGGAATACCAGAACATCGTTGACAATGTATCGCTTCTGGACGATGAGATGGTCCGTGAGCTGAACCAGGTCATTGTTGAGTTTGGTCATGGGGTGTTTAAAAAAAAAGAGGAGGAAGCATTTTGCTTGAAGACCGATGGTTTTATGGTAGAGAGCAATGTGCACTTTCCGACGGATTATAATCTACTGTGGGACAGTGTTCGCAAGTCTTTGGATATGGTTACGAAATTTTTGAAGAAGTATCCTGGAACTAAGGGTTGGCGAAAGAAAGATGAGTGGTACCGAAAGATTAAGA
>CAZCQL010000179.1:0-3611 GCA_964500835.1 uncultured Bacteroides sp. | reverse complement strand
ACAACGAATCCAGGCATCTTTCGAGCCCGGATTCGTTGTATGCCGGTATGGCAACTATAATTTTAAGATCGGGATGGGGTGCAGAATCGACGAGCTTTCCCCTCAAACCGGCTTTCTGCAGGTATGCATCTGCAAAGCCCACTACTCTATGACTGTATCCGGCTTAAATTTTTCATTCAGTCCGGCAACCACATCATTGGTGATGTCAAAGGGTTTGGCACCGTAAATAAGATTTCCGCCAAAAGAGTAAGAATATACATAACTGTACCCTCTGGACTCGCTCAATTCTTTTACATACCGTTCGATCATGTCCAGCATCTTCCGGTTCTTTACCAGTCCCTCCTCCTGCAATTGTGAGGTATATTTATTCTGCAGTGTCATTAAATTCTGCTCATCACTTGCCAGTTGTTTTTGAAGCTCTTCAGCCTCGCTGCGGGTTACCAGTCCACGTTGAACCTTATACTGTGCATCCTGCACACTCTGATAATAGGTTTCGGTTCTGCCTGCAAAATCAGTTTCCAATTCAGATTGCTTCTGACCCAGTTCCTGTTGGTATTTAAAATAGAGGTCCCACTGGGACATGACAGAATCCATATTGAAATAGGCAATGCTCATATCCGATGGATCGGCTTTTATACCGGGAGCGGCATGTTCACTATTGACTTCAGCCTTGTCATCATCTGAAAAATGGAATACAAAAAGTATCACCACGGCTATTCCAAGGACTACGTTCGTTACAATGTGTGCGATTTTCATTCTAGTACCTGATTAGTTGTTTGTTATCGGGCAACAAATATAGCAGAAAAGTTTAGAAATATGGCTACTTTTTTTGGAACATGACGCTGATATATCTTCCCAAAACCTATAAACAATTGATCAATGTAGCGAATCATCCCTCTCCCGCCGCCAAAGGGGTTTAGCAGATTTACCGGGAGGGGGATTTCGTCTTTATTTCCTGAGTGGAAAATCTTTCCGGTAGTACCCGGCAACAGCCTCAATGACCTGCTCCACGGGAGTGAAGGTCATCCCGGTCGCCTCCCGGATTTTTTCATTTGAAAAATGAGCTTCATGAAAGGCCGCCTGTACATGTTCTGAAGTGATGCGCCGTTTGCCGCCGAAAAGGCCAACCAACGCATCAAGCCTTGATAAACGCCTCAGCACCGGGGGACGAACTGACTTCAAATTTATCGTCCCCTGGTTCGCGCCGGGATCAAGCGCACGCGCTATCATTTCAAATACCTGCCTGTACGAATAATCACCCGAACTCACAATAAACCGCTCTCCCGTAATTTTGGAATCCATTAATGCGGTCATCGCAGAAACCACATCGTGCACACCCACATAGCCGGTCACCCCGGTGGAAGCATATTTCAATCCCCCGGCAACCCTTTTGAACATGGAAGAACTTCCCCGGTTCCAGAAACCGGGCCCCAGAATGATCGTCGGATTCACAACTACCGCCTTTAGTCCTTCTTCGACCCCCCTCCACACTTCCATCTCTGATTGAAACTTGGAGATTGAGTAGCCGGAACTTGATTTAGTTTTGGCCCAGATCATCGATTCAGTCGCTGAAGATCCGGAAGGAGCCTTGCCAATGGCAGCAGACGAAGAGACATGGAGCATTTTATCCACATTCATCGCCATGCAGGCATCCACCATGTTGGCGGTACATTGCGTATTAAACTCGATCATCCGCTGCCGGTCCCCGGGCTGAAATGAAACCATGCCGGCACAATGATATACCTGGTCAATGTCGATCATTACCCGCTCCACATCCGCATAATTCAAAAGATCAATGTCCACCCAATCGATCAGCTTAAAATGTGCTTCAGCCTCATTGGTATAATAGGAGAATACGCGTTTCACCTCTTCCAGGTCAGAGGAAGGACGTGTAAGGGCCACCACTTCCTCATGCTCTCTCACGAGCTCAAGAAGCAAATGAGACCCCAGAAGTCCGGTTCCGCCGGTCACTAAAATCATCTCAAAGCGGGATTTTGACTAAGATAAGAATATTACGAAGAGCGTGCCCTTCTGAAGAGAATATTCGCGAATGCTTTCCAGAAATATTTCCACTGTGTGCGCACCGGGCGCTTTTCGAAGGACTCCAGGTACCTCATTTCAGATGCCTGGATTTCCTCCAGGGTTTCCGGCATATCCGCATAATACGGAGGAATCAGACCAGGCCTGAATTTTATTCGTTTTTCCCGGAGCTCTTTTGCATACAGATTGAAATATTGCTGGCTGAGAGGGCGCACCCCTACCACTTTGAGATCACCCCGGAACAGGTTAATGAGCATGGGTACTTCATCGATCCACAGCTTTCGTAAAATTGACCGGGACTGTGCTATTCTAAAATCATCCTTAAACTTCCCCCCGTTTTCCAGGCTGTTCTTTTTATGCACGTAATCCTGCAAATACTCCGCATACGGATACATGGTTCTCAGCTTATACACTTTGATGAGTTTGCCCCCTTTTCCCACGCGCCTCAGTGTGACAAAGGGACCATAGGTGGGATTCGGATCAAATGAAGGATCCTTGATCCGTTTTGCCACGAAAAAGTACAATCCATTCACAAAGCTTTCCTCCAGTATTTCAAATCCACATGAATATAAGCGGCCTAAAATCTCTGCCTGTGTGAGGACCCTGTTATGTCCCCGGGTAAGAAAAAAGTAGATTCCACGGGTAGGGTAAAATTTTGGGAATACCCGTTTAATGATATAATCACCCGTATAGGCAATCCAGTTTAATACCGGCGGATATTTCCTCAGGATCCTGACCCTGCGCATGTCGGAGGTTTCAGCGCATCCCACAAACTTTCCATCCCGGGGAAGTTTATGGTTCACCGCCTCAAAAAATCTGTTTAAATGTCGTATATCATTGATTCTTCGAATGTTCACAATAGTTTTATATACATTGTCGGGCTGGCGAAGAATGTTGAAACGGGTCAGAGTGGCTGTAATCAGAGCGTTGCCCTGATGCAGGTCGGCATGTCGCTCAATGTATGCTTCCGCTTTCTCACCGCATTCCTCAATGATAGCCTCCCGCAATTCAGCAGGACCGGCATGAAGATGGCTGTGGGTCACTGTTTCCTTCAGCCTTCGAATATCAGTGGCTGTGGGAGGTTGCTCCAGGAAGGCTACCGCAGCATCGTATTCCGGTGAAACAAGCAGGTAGGTATAGAGACTAAAGAAAACCATTTCAACCACCGTGGCTACCCCGAAAGTTCCCAGCACCATCATCCTGGAAAAAAAGGTGGTGTTGAACGCGTAAATGATGAATGCCACAAATGCGAGCGCCAGGAGGTTCGGATAAAGGATGTTCCTGAAAAGAAACGTTGGTTTCTCTTTTCTTGTGATCACATACTTTTTAAAGTAGAATGAACATCCCATCCACAGGAGCACTGTAACCCCGAAACCAATCAGGTACATCGTGCTCAGGTAGGACACCATCACAGGTTTTAATCCTGCCATAAACACATAAGAACCTGATAAAATTACCAGGTCAATAATGATCAGTCCGGTCTTCGGTCTCTTCATAGGTCAGGGTTACACCGTTAAATTAAAAAGAATTCTGCAATTCTATAGACTATTTATACACTAAGTAAGGTTGCA
>CAZCQL010000178.1:0-3756 GCA_964500835.1 uncultured Bacteroides sp. | reverse complement strand
AGCATTGGCGACAAGTATATCTTCCCTGATCCGGAACATCCAATACTCATTGTTAATGCCGAACCCCATGGGGTTGGTATTCGTGGCAAATTCGGTGATCCATTGGATTCCTTAAACATTAAAATCCTTGATGAGCTATCATTACCATTCCACCATGAAATGATTCGGGTGTTTCAGTGCATTAGGAATCTGATCGGAAACTCGGACGGGCCAAACATTCTCTATCTATCTGGTAATGAAGGCGGTTTTCCAAGACAAGGTATCACAATAGTCAATCCTGATGGGAGTAAATCAAAATACCCTGATCTACATTTTGTTGATCTGGTGATAGATCAAAGTCAATTGCAGAATGGAGCCATCTCTATCTTCACCCACGAACTTGGCCATATTATGATGAATTTAGTTTTAACGGATTTCTGGGATCAGTTTAAGAATCCAACTTCATCAAAGCAGCACGTGAGCATGGGTATTACAGATTACCTCACTGCATTTTATGAAGGATGGGGTGTGCACTTCCAGCGTCTATGCCATGATGCCATTCCAGCATATCGGGATAAGTTCCTCGAAAAATATCAACCTTCCAGATCGACCACAATGGCCTGGCATTCCAATCTTGATGAATCGTTGAGACTTGAAGGTGTAGTCGACAACAGATATATTTATAAGAAGCTCATCCCGGCAGGTGTAGATCCAGATACCTTAAGTTGGGAAGATCGTATTCTACTGGAACATACCAGCCCCTACTTTGATCATACCAGACTAAAAAATGCTCAGGAGATGCTTTCTTGTGAAGGTGTTCTGGCTACACTGTTTTATCAGATAAACTCGAATGAAATCATCCAGAGTAATTATGCGGATGATTCTTTCTACCAAGCTTTTCTTTTAAACTCATCACAATATGACTCATCTGCAACGAAGCTTTTCACCCCAATTGAAAACGTAATGTTAAAGAATGTCTGGACCTGGAAAATGTTAAATGAAAAAGAGGTCAGTGGACCTTTGTTTATTGCATTTCTACATACCTGGATTGCATATTCTTGACCAAAACGGACACCGATTCCTGGCCATTCCGGACAGTGATTCCTGCGCAAAGCGGACACTGATTCCTGCTGATTCCGGACAGTGATTCCTGCGCAAAGCGGACAGTGATTCTTGCTGATACCGGACACCTTTTTACGGACGCAAGATCAGTTCAATCTTCATCACTTTTTTCCACTGAATATTTGTACTTCTGCTGGTTAAATTCTAACCAAATAAATCAACAGGAGGACCTTTGAATGTCAAAAAGAAGAACAGACGTGGATAAAATCAGAGAAATATTACGCCTTTGCCTTGAGCTCAATTATAGTCTCAGAGATGCTGCTAAAGCCTTGGAGGTAAGTAAAACAACTGTAGGCGAATACATCGCAGAATTTAAGCGCACTGGGTTGTCGTATCGGGAAGTTGCGGGAATGAGCGACACGGAGCTTACCGAACTATTTGAGAAGGGCAACAAGTTATCCAATCCACTGTATGAAAGGCTCTCCCGGGATTTTGAGTATATCGAGAAAGAGTTGAAACGTACCGGTGTGACTTTGTCTCTATTATGGGAAGAATACCGGCAACAGGAGGAAGAAGGGTTCAGTTATTCAAGATACTGTCATCATTACAGGATGTGGGAACGCAGGCAGGATCCTGATATGCACATTGATCATAAGGCCGGAGACATTACGTATATGGATTTTACAGGTAAAAAGATGCATATAGTGGATCCTGATACCGGAGAGATCCAGGAAGTAGAGAGTTTTATTGCTATCCTGGGCGCAAGCCAGTTAACCTATTTGGAGTTTACTTGCAGTCAGAAACTGGAGGACTGGATACAGGTCAATGAAAATACGTTTAGATATTTTGGTGGCACCACCCGTGGTATAACTCCTGACAATTTAAAATCTGCTGTCACCAGAGCCTGCAATTACGAACCTCTGGTGAATGAGACATATAATGATCTGGCCCGGCACTATGGCACGGTAGTACTTCCCACTCGCTCGAGAAAACCAAAAGACAAGTCGCTGGCTGAAAATGGTGTTACTCTGATGTATCAAAGGATATTTGCTCCTTTAAGAAACATGACATTCTTTTCATTGATGGAATTAAACGAGGCTGCGTGGGAACTACTTGAAAAACACAACAATACCCCTTTCCAGAAAAGGGATATTACCCGCAGACAATTGTTTGATGAGATTGAGAAGAGTGTACTCCGGGCATTGCCTGCAAACATGTATGAATTAAAACGATATCAGGTATCCAAAGTAGAGTTCAATTATCATGTTTATCTGAAGGATGATAAGCATTATTACAGTGTTCCATCCCAATATATAAGTGTAAAAGTAAAAACCATTTATACCAGCAGGGTAGTTGAAATCTACAAAGACAATGTACGAATTGCCATCCATCAAAGGAATCGTAAATCATATGGCTACACAACAATAAAGCAGCATATGCCCGCCAGTCATCAGTTTGTTAATGGTTGGAATCCTCACAGATTTATTTCCTGGGCTGAGAAATTGGGAGGATCAGTGAAGATATTTATCCAATTAATGCTCGATCAGAAGGAACACTCGCAGCAGGCTTTCAAGGCTTGCATGGGGGTGCTGAACCTGGCAAAGAAATACGATGATCAGGCTATGCAACTTGTATGTAAAAAAGCTATAGAAATCAATTGTATATCCTATCGGTTTATAGCCAACTCATTGAAAAACAAAGTATATAAAATAGAAGAAGAAGATCCTGGCGACATGATACTTCCTTTTCATGAGAATATCAGGGGTAAAGACAATTACAAATAACCCAATATTTATTAACTCTAAAAGTGTTTACACATTATGAATCAAACAGCGACCATACAAAAACTCGAAGAAATGCGTTTTGCCGGTTTTATCAGGGCCTATCGTGAAATGGCTGAAACAAAGGTGGCAATGGAATTTACTTCCGATGAAGTGATTGCTCATCTGGTACAGGCCGAATGGGACGACAGGTATAACCGAAGACTTCAGAGACTGATAAAAAACGCCCGGTTCCGGTATCAGGCAAGCTTCGAGGAAATCGATTTTTCTGCTAAAAGAAATCTCGACAAAAATCAACTATTGAGGCTTTCTTCATGTGACTGGATTACCAAAAGTCAGAATCTTATTATCACTGGTTCCACTGGTTCGGGAAAGAGTTGGATCGCCTCAGCATTAGGTCATTTAGGATGCCAGAAGGGATATAAAGTACTATACAAAAACTGCATCAAACTGTTTGATGAATTAAAGATAGCGAAGGCTGATGGAAGCTATTATAAAGAAATGGGCAAGATCGAAAAAACGAATCTGTTGATCCTGGATGATTTTGGACTCAAACCCTTGGATGGCAATCAAAAGCTGATGCTCCTGGAAATCATTGAAGATAGACATGGAAGAAAATCAACTATAATAACATCTCAATTACCAGTAAATCAATGGCATGAGTTCATTAAAGAGGATACCGTCGCTGACGCGTTTTTAGATAGGCTGGTACATAGCTCCCATCGAATAGAATTTAAAGGTGAAGAATCAATGAGAAAAATATATAAAAACAACTAATTTAGAGAAGATATTTATGCGAAAAAGAGAGATGAAAGAAACTGTCCGCTTTGCGCAGGACAGGTGTCCGGTTAAAGCAGGACAAGGTGTCCGCTTAAGTCAGGACTGAGTGTCCGGTTAAATCAGGAATCAGTGTCCGGAATCGCAAGAATATGCA
>CAZCQL010000177.1:0-3823 GCA_964500835.1 uncultured Bacteroides sp. | reverse complement strand
AACTAAAGTTTCCTAGCTTCTAAGCTATTGTATTTCAATTTGTTATACTTTTCATTTTCACTCCAAAATGTATTCTATATATCAGATACATAGCGTATTGCAACGGTCCTAGCATATCATGCAGCTCGCTTTTTCTCAAACACCGGTGAAAGCAACCTCATTATTTCCTCAGCCCGTTGATTGTCCCGGATTATCTCTTCAAACAGTTCCATGCAATCAACCTTGAGTATTTCACCGATCCCGTTAACAATCTCCCAAAATATCTCCAGCAAATACCGGGTGATGTTTTCTTCCTCTGCCTGCGAACTTAATAAATCAAAGATGCTTCCGAGGCTGTTACCGTAATGCATCTGTTTGTACAGTAGTAGCATCATGTATTGCATCATGACCAGGGTGGTGCTACCGATCTGGGAATCGAAGTTATTACACTGGCATTTACCCAGCTGCAGATGCTGTTTCGCGTCCTTGAAAAAAATTTCGATGGACCATCTGATGTGGTACGTTTCCATTAGCTTATTGAATCCTATCTCCAGGTCGTTGGTTATAAAGGCTTTCCATTTACCACCTGATCCCAGTTTTACAAAGAACAAGTTCACTCTGCGGTTATCATACCAGACAGGAACCTTGATGTAAGAAGCATTATACTTTCGGCTGCGTGTTTTCTCTCCTTTGTTCTGGTACCGTTTTCTCAGTGTGGCTGCATCCATTTCCTTGCCACTAAGGCAATCCCGGTATAGATTCTTTCCCATCTTAACCATCGCTATGAGCTTTATTCCTTTTGTGCGGAATGATTCGATGCGGGCAAGGATATCCTTGGAGAAGAACCAGCTGTCAAACAGAACATAATCAAATTCAAAACCTCGCTTCACCGCTCTGGATAACATCTTCATCATACTCCGCGTTTTACTCATATCTGCTTCTGATCTCCGCTCGTACCCCGGGCTATCCTTATCTCTTTTCTTACTGAACTGCTTCCGACGCTCTGCTGGGGTAAGGCCGTATAACGGTGCTTTCTTCTCCTTCTTCCTTACTACCTCTTCCTTTTCTTCCAGGATAGTCTTCGCCTGTTTCATCTTACTCCTAAGTTTCGCCTGCTTCTTTTTCGAACGGGATACCCGTCTTTCCTGCTTCTCATATTCCAACCCTGTGGCCTTCTTTGAACAGGAACCCATTTCATCTCTCAGCGAGTTCAGTACTGCTCTTTTCTCCATGTGCTGCGCCCTGTACTCCCGGTAGTCAGCTTCAGCCTTCTTTGCCTTCTTCTTTGCCCGGTTGCGTTTATCCCGTGCCTTATCAAGCTCACCTCCCCGTTCGCGATGAAGGGAGAAATCCAAAGGAATAAAGTTTTCACCATCCCAATAGCCACACACCAGAAGTTTGTAACCAAAAATATAACGGCCGGTAACGTGGTCATGCATCTTGCTGACAGCCTCTATCTTTTTCCCGCTTTTCTCTATCGGACTGTCATCGAATATCAGAGCCCTAATCTTACCGCTGTATTCAGCAATCCGGTCTGAAAGACGCAAGCACTGCTTTGCATACAGATACAGGATCGTGCGCCAGCTGATATGCTCATTGCCCAACAGATCGTAATAAGGATTCTTACTGCCTTCTCTCTCTGCCTGTTTCCCATACTGTCGGGAAAAGTAGCTGTGGATATTCCTGTTTCGGTAAAACAACATGATCAAAAGGGTGGTCATAATCATCGTTACCCTGATCCCATGCTGCTTGACTGATTCGAACTGTCCGAATATGCGCTGTACGTTAAAGAACCCCAACGTGTCTTCCAGGCACATGCCTGTTTTGTTGTCGCTGTCTATGAATTTTTGAAATTCACTTAAATTCTCCGTAACTTTCATGTGTTGCATGTCGTATTTGTTTGGTAACTAATTCAAATATAGCCACTTAGGCTAAGACATGCAACACTTTTTGCTTATATAATCATCTCATTATCAACAATTTATCAACAAGGAAACTTTAGTTAATAACTTTGCGTAAATGTGTATTACATATCTCAATTGAAAAATTATTACTATAGGATCTATGGATTGAACCTGCAATCTGCTATTGAAATCCCTGAAGTGCCTCAATGTGAAGAGACTGAGCCTGACGCTATTATAAAGCTGGGGAAAGTTCCTGATCAGCTGAGCCGCCCTACACATGCAGGTGTTTTATATGAACTAAATGGAAATGACTTTTTGTTTAAGCTCGAAAAAGTAGCCAAATACCGTGTTGAGTTTGGTAAACAAATAACTGTTCAACCTGCACAAAAGGCCTTGGCGAAAGAAATACGACTATTTTTATTGGGTTCTGTTATTGGAGCACTACTCCATCAAAAAGGCATATTTGTGCTGCACGGAAGTTCAGTAGCAAAAAACAATCAGGCAACAATTTTCACAGGTGTATCATCGGCCGGTAAATCTTCTATTGCATTTGCAATGTACAAAAAGGGATATTCTTTTGTTTCGGACGACCTGTCAGTATTTGAAATAGCAGATGACACATGTTCAATACAACCGGGCATCCCACAATTTAAGGTATGGAAAGATGTACTGGATCATCTCAATTACATTAAGATTCTTGACAAAGTTAGACCAGAAATAGAGAAATACTCGATACCGATTTCTTCATCTGTAGAGAAATCAGCTGTTGAAATAAGAAATATTATTTCAATAAGTACAAAAAATACACCAGGAATTAGATTGGAAGAACTTTTCGGGGCATCAAAATTCTCCTTGTTAAGAAGGCATACATATAGGCTTCAGTATTTACTTGATATGAAACAATCTTTATCACACTTTCATAACTTGTCTGTACTATCAGCAAAACTTCGAGTTTTCAAATTAGAACGTCCGAGGACTCCTTTAAATATAAATGAGATTGCAACATTTATTGAAAGGGAAATTATCCCACAATAGTGAGCATGGATCATAAAAATATTGTCTGGCTAGCCTCATACCCAAAATCGGGTAATACTTGGTTTAGGATATTTTTACACAACATTTTTGAAGATTCTCAACAGCCTGTTAAGATAAATAATCTTCATCACACGTCTATTTCAAGTGATAGAGAGATGTTTGACCAACATGCTGGAACAAATTCTTCGGATCTCACCAGGGATGAAATTAGAGAAATTAGGCCAATTATCTATCGAAAAGTTGCTCAAAAGGCGTCTCAGTTAATATACGTTAAAGTCCATGATGCCTGGGAACTAAACTCATCCAATGTTCCCATTTTTCCAGACGACGTAACTAAGGGAGTAATCTATTTAATTCGAAATCCCTTGGAAATAAGTGTTTCATTTGCACATCATAACAATATATCTATTAATGAGAGTATTGCTCAGATAAATGATGAATCATTTGGATTTTGTATTAATCCAACAAAACTTTATTATCAACTTCAGCAGAGACTTCTTTCATGGAGTGAACATGTCCTCTCCTGGACGGAAAGATCAAAGTTACCTGTACATATTATTCGCTATGAGGATATGTTGCAAAGTCCACAAAGAGCATTCTCTAGTGCTTTAGACTTTATTAATATTTCATTTTCAAAGGAACGAATTCAAAGAGCTATCAATCATAGTAAATTTGAATTACTTAAGTCTCAAGAAATGGCAAATGGTTTTAGGGAAAAAACAATGAAAGCCAAATCATTTTTCAGAGAAGGTAAAAAAGAAACTTGGAAACAGCTCCTTTCTAAACAAGATAGGGAAAATATCATAAGTAAAAATCAGTATGTAATGCAGAAATTTGGTTATACTTTCTAATCCTTACAAATAATTTATTTTAAGTACATTTACATCTAGTATTGCTAAAACCGT
>CAZCQL010000176.1:0-3861 GCA_964500835.1 uncultured Bacteroides sp. | reverse complement strand
AACTTTAATGCTTACCAGATTACTCGATAGAGTGCAAGCAAAAGTAAAACATCAAGTAGGTGCAGGCTTATTGTTTGTCAAAAACGTAGGTCTCGGCCATCTCACCCATGTCAGAGGCAGCTTCGAATTCAATTACCAGGTTTCCATCTTTTTCCGATAAAATTTGAGTAGAGGTCCAATCACCCACACTTTCTGCGGATCCCTCCGATGCAATAGTGATGGCTTTGGTTTTCCTATCTACCACCGCCGTTGATTTGGTAACACTCTCCCCAATTCCAATGTTTTCATTCTCTTTTCCGTCCAGGGTGAAATGTGATTCACTGACTATTTCCTGGCCATCCCAAACATTCACATTCTTCATGTCGAGGGTTTTTCTGGTATGTTTCACTGAAATGGAAATTGGGGCCATACTGAATTGGCTGAACAGTTCACTTTTGCTTTCATTGAGTTTCCATTCGCCGGAATAATTTACTTTCTGACCGATCGCTACCGAGGAGAATAATACGAGGGCAAGAATAAATGCAATATTTTTCATGATTATCTATTGTTGGTTAATGTGCGAAACAAGATAAGAAAACCTGGGGTTTTATTGATCCCTCATCTGGAATGTTCAAAACATTTTTTAGCAGCCTCATACATTTTGGATAAACCATTGACCCTGACTGCCTGTTCCAGAAGAGAGCAGCATTTTGCAAACCCCCTGGTACCAAAATCTTGGAAAATTAATTGAATCCCGCTCGCGCATTAGCTTCAATTTGGCCCTGAGTGATCAGGTTGACCGTATTTTCCGGTCAGGTTTCTTCACTTTTACCAATCCTGGGACTAAGCGTATCATCACTTGTCCACCATCATGGCCACATACCGCGAGCAGGGCATGATCATGAGGTGACTGTATCCCTTTTCCTTCAATTCAGGAATTTGCGTAAGGGCATCATCAATCTGTGTATATTCACCCGTGACAAACCGAAAGAGTCCATCCTTGCATTCATAGCGTTTCACATTCTTGAGGTTTTTAAAATAAGAAGCCTCCCTGTCCCGTTTCAGCGCCATAATCTGAATTGTATAGCATACAGAATCGAACGGATCTGCACGAGAGTTAGACTGGATCAGTTGCTCCAGGCTCCTGCGCTCAATGATCCTGGCATCGGGGTATCCCACGTCAATTACATCGTTCAGGTATCGGACTGCATCGGTTTTCTTATCAAACTGTCCGGCAGTATACATGTATGAATTATCCGTGGAGATCATGGAAACCTGCTCATCAAGGAACACCTCCGGTGTGGTGGTCACGCGACCTGAAGATTGGAACAATAGAATTGAGTACCCCTTATCCTGTATGGGAATCAGGTCGTCTGGAACAAAGATATTGGCCACCCGGATTTTATCGTTACTTAAATTGGTGATTCTGATGGAAACATGCCGATTCAGTTTTCTCCCTTCAGGAGCATCTGATCCGTCTTCATACTGGTTGATTGCAACAGATTCTGTTTCACCGGCTGCCTTGACACTGATCCTTTGAGGATCGATCCCTTTTGAAATGAGGTAGTTTGCTACAGATTGAGCCCGGTTGTTGGATAACTTCTGATTGTAATCAATGGCACCAATGGCATCGGTATGACCCGTCAGCTCAATCCCGATTTCCGGGTATTTTCTCATCAATACGTAAATCCTCTCCACATCGCGTTTGGCCTCCTCATTGATGCTCGATTCGTTGTAATCGAATAGGATGTTATTCAGGATATAATATATCCCCAGGGAGGAGAAAGTTGACTTTGGTTTCTGATTTACCACCGATGATTTTGTATCGGCTGATGCGGATGTCTTAGCTGTTTCCTCTTGTACTTTCTCATTCTCCTCTATACCTGCCTCTGCAGGGACCTCTTGTGTATATGGCACCTGGACATTATAGATCTTCAGGTATTCACCGGCGGCTTCAGTTTTCATGGCGTAGACTGCCTCTCCCTCCTTCCAGCCGGGATTGAAGAAGAGGTCATCGTCTGTTGTATTCAAAGGATAACCCATGTTCATGGGTACATCCCATGACCCATCAGAAGTCCGGTTGCAGTAAAATATATCATAACCGCCCATGGTATTATGGCCCTGGGAGCTGAAAACAAGCCGGCGGTCGTTTTCGGTCAGGAATGGAGTTTCTTCATTGTAATAGGTATTAATGGAATGGCCCAGGTTCACGGCTTCACCCCATTCATCCCCGCTGATCCTTTCGGATACATAGATATCCATTCCACCTACCCCACCTTTCCTATCGCTTGTAAAGAAGAGTTTCTGGCCATTCTTAGAGATACAGGCATGCGTTTCGGTGTACTTTGTATTGATATTATGGTTCAGTTTGACTGCACGGGACCACCTGTTTCCTTCATGATGACTCACATACACATCCATATTAAAGTTGTCGTCAAATGCGAAATAGAGTTCAGATCCGTCGAATGACAGGGAGACCGGATAGATTTTCCCTGTTAATCCAATCTGAGGATTTATTGCCAGGGGTTTTGACCAGGAGTCGCCCTGCTTCTCAGAGGCCATGATATAGATGCTATTTTTCCTGTCGGATATAAAGATGAGCATGGAATCATTTCCTGAAACTACCGGATTGTAAATATCCCAGTCAAATTCCAGGTTATTTCCCATCGGCAGAAGTTCCATGTCAACCGGATTTTGAACCATGCTTTTACCCAATTCACATGCCTTGATATGTGCATTCACATATTCAATCTCCGCAAAATCTTTTTTATCGATCCCATTGCTGTATTGAGTATAGGTCTCAATGGCATGATCGAACTGATTGTTGATGTGGTATGCTCGTCCAAGCAGAAAATAGGTATCCATTGGAGCGTTCCTTTCCTTGTATGATCCATCCTTATAGGACGGGTCCGCACCCTGAACTGCCTTTTCAAACAAGGCGATCGTCCTGTGGATGTCTTCTCCTGATTTCAAATAGCAATAGCCGCAAAGAAAATTCAAATTAGCATTGTCCGGATCTATTAAAAGAAGGTTCTCATAGTTTTGCAGTGCTGAGCTATATTCTGCAGTTAGTAAATAATACTCGGATTCCATGAAGATCCGTTTGAAATTCTTGTCCTGGCTCTGAAGGTCCGGTATAAAAGCAGGGAGGAGCAGAAACAATAAAATTGTATGTTTCATTTGAACGGGGTTTTGGATAATATTGCATTATTTGCCATAGCTTTTGTACTGGAAAAGAATACCTAAACACCCTGAATAATCGAGTTGACCTCCCGAGTTGTTTGTCTCCCCCAAAACGTTGATTAAGAGTTTCAGGTTCTTTGTCACATCAAATCCGATTCCCAGCGATTCAATGAAACGGTCTTCCTGATTGTCATAGATAAGAAATTCGGTTTCAGGATCAAATATCCTGAAATGGAGAGGGTACATTTCTTTCCCGGTGCAAAAAGTGAATATGTAATCCTTCTGACCGTAGAAAACCACATTCATTTCCAGGGTATCCCGTGTGGTGATTGGATACCCTCTTGACTGACTATATATTTTATATCCCTTCTGAAGGTCCATGTGGCAATCACCCTGCTTGAAAAAAGTTTCGCAATCCTGTCCATGGAGTAATACCGGGGAACTGAGTAGTAATAATTTTACGAAAAGAAGGTTGCTTATTTTTCCCATTATATCGTTTAATTATTTTTGACAACTATAGGTTTTCCGGAAGTCATTCTAAGTTTGCTGAATACTTTCGCCATCCCCCTCCTTTCTCTAGCTGGGGAATCTTTGCATTCTCAGTCACAAAATCGAATGGATAAAGTTTAATTAATCAAAGATACATGTTTTAGCCCCAATTATGTTAGCAAAATTTAAGGAAGTTAATAATAGTTTTCC
>CAZCQL010000175.1:0-3913 GCA_964500835.1 uncultured Bacteroides sp. | reverse complement strand
GGTCAGCCCCAAAAGAGGAGCAAGTGTATCAAACAGCTCCATTAGCAAAAGTGCTGCTGCAGTTGCCACCAGGATGACCACCACAATCTTTATCCCCACGAATACAAAAAACCTGGTTCTGTTTCTTCTGGCCTTATCCTGAAACAGCTGTTTCCCGGCAGAGCCTTTATTTGCCAGATTACCAGGGTGTTTTTTTCTGACTTCACCAGGTGAGATTTTGTACCTTTTCTTGAAAGGCAAGAAGAAGAACCTAACCAAACAAATGTTGATTAATTACTTTGGCGGAGAAAGATGTGAAATAAATGATAAAGTAATCACCAAAACAGTAGATGCCATTTTTAATGCAAAACCTTTTTGGGTTGAAGAGATTAATAATTCCTTTCTATCTGACGAGATGAAGGAAAAGTATATCGATGTGGTAGAGTCAAGATTTCTAAGACTGAGTGTTTGATATGACGTGGATCATTGAATAAACTCAATATCAGATTAATGGCAGCAAATGGTGTGTAAAAAGACAATGTTTTATTCGCCTGTCATTGTCGGGCTGAAACAAAGCTTTACCTGCTACGGATCTCTCTGCGCATAAAGGAGAGGTAGGAGAGCAGGAAGCAGACCAGGGTAAGGGCCAACAGGCCGGTCAGCTGCGGCCATACGATGAGCAGGCTCTGTCCAACCGGCAGGGGACCCGGTATGGCCCCGTGCAATTGCTCCATGGTCAGGGGGCCGATGCTGCGGACAGAAGGCATCAGAATCGAAGAGGTGATCTCGCTGAAAAGTTCGCTGGGCATGATCTGTTCCATCAGGAATTTCAGTTTCTGATAAATATAGACCGCCTGAGGAGATGCGAATTCACCCGGTTTAAGGCCCTTCAGCACCAGGTCTACGATCAGCGGATAGAATACTGTGAAAAAGAGCCACACAGCAATGCCTGCCAGGGCCGCAGTTGCAGCCTGTTTGAATCGTACCGAGAAAAGTATGGAGAGATTCAGCCAGAATGCCACATAGACGATGCTTAGGACAGTATACAGGATGATACGCAGGAACTCTTCCGCAGTAGGGGGGATTCCCAGGGAAATCAATCCCGTCCCGATCACCAGGAAGCTGAGGATGAAGAACATGAAGCTGACAAAAATCAGTCCGGCTGTGAATTTGGCATTCAGCACGTAATCACGGGGCACAGGCTGTGCCAGAACACGGCTCAGGGTTCCCCGGCTCTGCTCGGAATTAATGGCATCAAAGCCAAGGCTGATGCCGAGTAAGGGCCCCAGGAAGCTTACGAATACAAAGAAAGAAGGAAGGGTGCCATCCGATACTGTGAACAGATTCAGAAAAAAGAACCCACTATCTCCGCTGTTCGAACTGATGGCTTCCCTGAAATTGGAAAGGGAACTGTAGAGTGATCCAAGGCAGGTAAGTGCAACGATGGAAAGCAGAATGATTGCGCGCCAGCTGCGGGTGTGATCACCGATCTCCTTCTGCACAATGGCCCAGAAAGGCCGGAGAGATGCCTTATAATTACTCTCCTGTTGTGGTTGATTGCTTTTTTTGATCATTGGTTTCTCCCTGAAAATATCGGTAATAGATTTCATCCAGTCCGTATACTTTCCTGTTCAGGTGATTCAGTCCGAATCCCAAGTCCAGAACGATACGCGAGATATCCGGACCTACCTCACGGTCGCTCTCCACCAGGAAGTGGTTGTCATCCCTTCGTACATGTACAACCCCTCCGACCTGTTCAAGCGCGTTCTGCAGATCCGCATAAGTGTTGTCCGGGCTCCCCGGGCCGGAAGAGGGCTCACCCGGTTCTATCAGTTCCAACTCGATGGTCATTTTGCTTTCCGGGAACAACTGCTTTGACAGGGATCCGATATCCCCTTCTGCAAGCAGCCGTCCTTTTACAAAGATGCCCACCCGGTCGCACACCTGCTCCATCTGTTGCAACATGTGTGATGAGAACAGGACAGTAAGCCCCTCCTCCCTGCTTAATTGTACAATGAGTTCCAGGAAATCTTTGATTCCCGAAGGATCAATTCCCAGGGTGGGTTCATCCAGGATGATCACCTCGGGGTGTTTTATAAGTACATCTGCAAGTCCCAGCCTCTGCCTCATTCCCCGTGAATATTTGCCAGCCTTTTTATGTTTTTCCTCTTCCAGACCGACCCTCTGCAGCAAGCTTTCTGCCAAAGAGATAGCCTCAGCACTGGGAATCTGATTCAACCGGGTGGTATACAGCAGGTTATCAAGTCCCGTGAGGTCATCATAGAATCCCACATCTTCCGGCAGGTATCCGACCTTGCGTTTCACATTGATGGGGTCCTTCACCGGGTCCATGCCAGCCACCTTCATTCTTCCCGAATCCGGTTCGGTAAGTCCCAGCAGCATCAGGATGGTAGTTGATTTACCGGCACCGTTGGGACCCAGCAGTCCGAAAATCTCTCCTTTCCCGATAGACAGGTCCAGACCCTTTACCACTGTATGCTCACCGTATTTTTTAGTAAGCCCGGTTATTTCAATCACCTTTTCCATCGTTTACCGCCTGCCGAATTTTCGAAACAGGTAAAAGATTAGCGCAATGGCGGCCACGATAATAAGGATCCCGACCCAGCCCCACAAAAGCGGCGTTTTTACCGAGATCCGCAGTGAAGCCTCTGAAGAGGTTTCCTGGGTGCGTGCGGTGATCCTGGTCACATAATCTCCCGGGATGGCACGATCATCGGCAGTGATCTTTGCGGTTACCTGGGCATGCTCGCCTGCGGCCAGCCGGGCAACGGTATCGGGTGAGAAATCCACTTCCCAGTTTCTGGGTTTGGATGACTGAAAGATCACATTATTTAACTCAGCAGTTCCGGTGTTCTGCACCATCATCTCGATCTGCTTATCCTTGCCAGCGGTGGTCTTGGCACTGAGCAACCCGGAGGGGGTGGTCAACTCCAAATCGAAGGAGCCTGTGACGACCACCTCCAGAGACAGTTCCGCAGAAGTGGCACTGTTGGAAGCCTGTATGGGGATCTTATAGGTCCCGGCTTTAACCTGGAAAGTGGGAGTGATCTCCACCGAGACTGTCTGGGTCTGTCCCGGATCGACTTGCACGGCGGTAGCCTGTTTGTAATTGGGTTTGAAAACCACCTGCCATCCCCTGGGCGGATCCGCTCTCAGCGAATACATCTGTTTCTCCCCGGTCCGGTTGGCCAGCTTGGTGGAGAAGGTAAAATTGGTTTCTGCATGCCCCTCCATGTTCGCCTGGTCGGATGTGAATTCTGTCTTGAAGGTTCCCTGTTCCGATACATGGACCCACATGGTCAGGGACTGGTTGCCAGCGATAAGCCTGAATGAGTGGTTCCCCCGGTTCACCTTCATGGGCACCTCCACATGGAGGGCAACCGTCTTTTTCTCTCCGGGAAGGACAGAGATCTGTCTGATCACATAGCCGCCGGCTTTCAGGGTGGCATCCCAGCCCCTTGGCAATCCTGACAGGGAAAGGTTCAGAGCCTGCACATTGGTGCCATCATTTTTCAGATCAATGGTATAATCGATGGTTTCACCCGGCGGTACCGAAATGCTGGTGTAGGGAGTGTAAAGGATGATCTGGGCTGCTGATCCCGTGGTTAGCCCGATAAATATAACTAACGCAAATAGCATGGATTTAATTGAACGCGCACTGGTAGACATATTAAAACCTCCTAATCTTTAAAATGAACATAGTACGAACGACAAAATTATGAGATGTGGGGGGAATCTAAAAGTTAAAAAATGTCAAAAAACACGTGCTTTAGATTGGCGAGGGCTCTCCATAGTTGGGTAAGGCAAGATTACCCCATGCGCTTTTACGAGACTGCTGGCCCGGTCTGGCCGAACAATACTTCTGAGTTTGCTTCAATCGGAGACTACGTGGTAAGGTCCTACCACAATGACG
>CAZCQL010000174.1:0-3957 GCA_964500835.1 uncultured Bacteroides sp. | reverse complement strand
AATTGATCTTTATCTGATTTTCATTGCACCAATTAATGAATACCTGGGATCGATTGATCCCTCCTTTCTGGCAGCAATAAAGGGTATTCAGCTGCATAGGTAGTTGCAGCGTATTGAGCAGGATATTGCCTGATAGATCTACCTATTGGGGATAATTGATGCGATTTACAATTTCTTGAAATCGAGGATCCCCATACAAAGGTTCAAAAAGGGCATAAACTTTAAACCAGGGTGCAAAATCGTGACGCCTTTCTACAGCTTCGTCAACCCAGTATATGGCTGAATCATACTCACCTATTGCTGTAAAAATCTCAGAAATGGCCCATGTATACCAGGTCGAACCTAATTCTTCCAATCCGGCTATAACCTCAAGGGCTTTCTCACTCTGGCCTGCCAGCGCATAAGCTGTTCCCAATCCATTTTCAAATCCAGGGCTAACAGCCAATCCCTTTTCATGGATTTCAATGGCTTCCTCAGACCTTCCCAATTTAGCCATTGCAGTGCCTTTTGCCCATATAGCCATGGGGTAGGCCGGATTAAGTTTAAGGGCATTTTCTGCTTCTTCAAAGCCTTTCTCATATTGTCCGATCCATACATAAGCCACGGCGAGATTGGCAGAGTAAGTGACATCTACGGGATCAATTTCCTTGGATATTTCGAATTCAGCAAGAGCTTTCTCCAGGTTATCGGCTGCCAACCAATACCATCCATAATGATAATGGGCCATGGCGATGTTTTGATTCAGTTCCAAAGCGCGTCGTAAATATCGCTCGGCTTTTGCAAAGTCCCATTCAGTATAAAGTGGTCCGCTGGCCAATACGACATAAGCCTCTGCCAGGGTGGAATCGATCGCAAGTGCTTTGTGTGCATTTTCCACGGCCAGTTCAGCAGCGTTGGGCACGATTCCGGATAGATGACCTGCAAGGCTGTACCCGTGTGCTAGTCCGAGATAGGGCAAAGGATCTGAAGAATCAATGGCGATCGCTTCATCATAAAATTTGATCCCCAGTTCAAATCCTTCAGGAGTGAGTTGATTCATATGGAACCTTCCTTTATAGACGGCTTCCAGGAGAGCCGGATTGTGCTTTCTGTCTGATTTGAGCTGTGTCCTTTCGCTGGGAGTTAGCTTAATCTTAACTTCAGAGGCTATTTGCCTGACAATCCTGTTATAAAGATTCATGATCTCGCCTTTCTCCTCTTTGAAATTTCCTACCCAGAGCTGCCGCTCTTCTGGAAAGGTGCTGATCAGTTTTACCTGCAGACATATGGAATCACCCAGACACATCACTGTTGACTCCAGTGCTGCATCCACATTCAACTCACTGGCAATAACGGGCAAAGATTTATCCGCCTTTTTGTAGGCATTGGCTGTGGTTTCGCCAAGCACTCTCAGCCCGCTCAACTGTCCAATTCCCCCAATCAGAGAGGAGTGCATTCCATCCACAAAGTATTCCAGTTGATCATCTCCGGTATAATTTCCGAAGGGAAGTACGACCAAAGATCTTACAGAGGCAGCATAGGCTTGCTTGTTTATTCCCACAATATTGAGGACGATCAAACCAGCAATCACAATAAAGCTTACAATAGTGGCAATTTTCCAGGCACTTGGAACAGCAGCCGCTTCTGCCGGGAGCTCCTCACTCAGCGGTTTGGTCCTTTCAACACCCTTTGAAGTCAAATCGAACAACCACGAGAGGATGATAGCAAAAGGGAATCCAACTGCCAGGATAATGACAACTATAGTAAGCAAATTGACTGGGAGGTTCAAAGGTTCCGCCAGGTTATTGATCAACTCAATAATGATAAAAGACGACGAGGCATATACAGTGATCACGTGAATAACTCTCCGCCTCTTTAATTCCAGCCAGAAACGTCGGAGATTAAAAGATTTACCAGACATTTGGTTAAGCTTGTTGGTGAGAATATTTAAAAATAGGTGATTTGGATCAGAATGTCAATCTTTCGACTTACTGGCAAAAAAGAAGGAATCACAAAGTGTTAAATCTGTAATCCCTTGATAATCTTCGTGGTGCATATCGGGGTACTCGCTACGCTCGTGATCCGATGAGCGCCAGAGACAATGCGGGATTTTCCGTTTGGCTGGCAAATTTGGTGGCAATTTTCAACAAAGTACTTGAGTATAAAAATTGTTAAATAGGCTTACAAATTCTTAAATAAGTAGAATATAATATTCAGATGTTCCAATTTAGTACTCGTTATGTAGTACTATTATTGAAAAGAAACCCAATGAAAAGCCCGATTTCAAGGCCCGAATCCTTCTTCGCTATTTTATTGATCCTTGGCATCATCTCTTCTTGTACCAAGGATGAATTTCCACAATATGAAGATATCCATAAGCTGGTTAACGAAACTGTATCCAGGGAGCATCTCCCCGGAATGATTGCTGCCATTGTTGATTCGTCCGATATTTTACAAATCGAATCGGCCGGCGTCCGTAAAATGGGATCGCCTGAAGCAATTACCCAAGAGGATCATTTCCATCTGGGTTCGTGCGGCAAAGCGATGACCAGTGCTTTGATGGCCATGCTGATTGCCGAAAATAAGCTTCAGTGGGAAACAACATTCATCGAAGTGTTTCCGGAATTAAAGGACACGATTCATGAGGACTATGAACACATCACACTGCATCAATTGTTGACGCACCGTGCGGGTATTGAAGATCCTTCAGGCCAGCTTGCAGCACATGACAACCCGGATATCAGGGAGAGACGATATCTCTATATGAAAGATATCCTAAAGGAACCCAGTTCGATTAATATTGGTGATTTTAATTACTCCAACGTGGGCTATGCTATCGCAGGGATAATGGCCGAACGTGTTACCGGGAAAAGCTGGGAAGAGTTGATGGAAGAAAGCATCTTTGAACCTCTGGGAATGAATTCTGCGGGATTTGGACCTCCCGGAACGACCGGCTCAGTTGAACAGCCTTGGGGGCATCACAAAGTCGATAATGTCTGGCAGCCAAGTCAATCGGATAATCCCGAAGAAATCGGACCTGCGGGAACGGTTCACTGTTCCATTGAAGACTGGGTCAGGTTTTTGACACTCTTTTTAAAGCGGGATGATACGGTGATCCTGGAGCGACGTCAAATTGAGAAGCTCATTGAACCGGTGGGCGACTATGCGTGCGGCTGGTTGGTTGAGCAAAGGGACTGGACCAATGGAGCTGCCCTGTTCCACAATGGAAGCAATGCCAGGTGGTATGTTGCTGTCTGGGTTGCTCCGGAAATAAACCGTGCTTACATCGTAGGAACAAACTCATTTGATGATCGTACAACAGAAATCTTTGAAGATGCGATGCGCAGCCTTATTTCACTGGATCAAAACAACTGACTGGCTAAACTATGCTAGGCTGCAACTTCATGTTATTCTTATTGAGAATAACATTTTACTACCATATGTCTGGCAAATTTCTGGCAATTTTGCCCGTAACACTAAGATGGTTTATATTTATATACCTGATTCATCTTAGCCAATGCCTGATAGCCCTAACAAACTTTCCAAATTCTGGAAGGAGTTAAAAAGACGCAGAGTAATCCATGTGATTACGGTTTATGCTTCTGCCGCCTTTGTAATGATTGAGCTTGCAGGCAATCTGACCGAGCCCCTGAATCTGCCAACCAGCCTCTCGACCATTGTTATTATTGTGTTAGCCGTTGGTTTCCTACCGGCAATAATCCTTTCCTGGATTTATGACCTTACTTCAGGAAGCTTTGAACGAACAGGGCCCATGGAGGATGTTCAGGAAGAGGGAAAGGCCAAAGTACCTAATGCGTGGAAAATCGCAACTTATGTAAATTTCCTGGTCATTGCTGGCCTGGTGGTTTTCAATATCGTAAACAGGGGGGATGTGTTAAAACCCGGAATGATTCAATCACTCGCTATACTACCGTTTGATAACTTCACTGGCGATGAGAAGCTTGATTATGTCGCTGC
>CAZCQL010000173.1:0-3982 GCA_964500835.1 uncultured Bacteroides sp. | reverse complement strand
AATACTATGCCATTTGTATATTATTGTGGATAAGATGTGCACAATTATAAAAAATCTTTAATGTGCTGCTGATTTAATACCATAGCAATGTTTAACCAGCAGGCGATATTTGTATCTGAGTAGAGATGATTCAAGCTTCCTGTTACATTCACATCAAGATCATGCCCTGTCGATGAACTAAGTGTCCCCTCAACATCAAATATCTGGGTGGGATGATTATCTGTCTTAATAAAATCAATAACTAATTTCCCGAAAAACTGAACCTGCTCAGGCATACAATGTTTCAATTCAATACTATTGTTCGCTCTTATGCTATTCTTATGGTGAGGGAGATTAAGTCTTCTTGAGAAGTATTACTTATCTGGCCACAAACCGGATCAATGATTTTATGCCCTTATTTGATAAATTTTCAATCGTGTTCTGTAATTTAGATTCTTCTTAGCCGCAAAGCATTAGAAATAACCGAAACTGAACTAAAGCTCATTGCAGCAGCGGCAATGATGGGACTTAATAAAATCCCGAAGAAAGGAAACAAAATGCCTGCTGCAATTGGAATTCCCAATGAATTATACACAAAAGCAAAAAATAAATTTTGCTTAATATTCCTCATTACTTTGCTGCTAAGATCCCGGGCTCTAACAATACCGTTTAAGTCACCTTTCACTAAGGTAATCTCAGCACTTTGCATGGCAATATCGGTACCTGTACCCATTGCAATCCCGACATTTGCCTGTTCAAGTGCGGGAGCATCGTTTATTCCGTCGCCAGCCATGGCGACTATTTGGCCATCCTCCTGCAATTCTTTAACTTTTTTATACTTATCCTCTGGCAGGCAGTCTGCCAGATAACCATCCAGTCCTAATTCATTTGCCACAGACTTTGCAGTGAATTCATTATCCCCTGTGAGCATATGAACCTTCATCCCCATTTTTTGCAAAGATTTTATCGCTTTTAAGGATGTAGGTTTTATGGAATCCGCCACACTAATTATCCCAACTACCCTGCTTCCAACTAATAAATACATTACAGTCCTGCCTAGTAGCTGTGATTCTTTTACCTTTTCTTCCAGTCTTGAGTCAATGCCCGCTCCGAAATCTTCCATCAAGTGAATATTGCCCAACGCTATTAAACTCCCATTATAAACTCCCCGGACTCCCTTTCCTGTTACGGATTCGAAACCATCTACTTTTGATAACTGTATCCCTTTTTCTTTGGCACCTGTTACAATCGCTTCCGCAACCGGATGCTCGCTGTATGAATCCAGAGAAGCAGCCAAATGGAGAATTTCCTCAGCAGGCATTTTACTGAATGACTGATAAGAATGCAAAGCGGGCTTACCCTCTGTTATTGTTCCAGTTTTATCTATAATTAAAGTATTCACTTTATTCATCTCCTCAATGGCTCTGGCGTCTTTCACGAGAACTCCGGTTTGAGCTCCCCGCCCTGTCCCGACCATAATCGACATAGGTGTTGCAAGCCCTAAAGCACAGGGACATGCAATAATCAACACTGAAACTGCATTGACAAACGCAAACACATAGGCTGGTTCCGGACCCCAGATAGCCCAGACTGCAAACGTTGTCAATGCAATTCCGATTACAATCTGCACAAAATATTTTGCCACAACATCAGCCAATTTTTGGATTGGTGCCCTGGAACGGCTGGCCTCGTTAACCATCTCAATAATTTGTGCCAGAAGTGTATCTGAACCTATTTTTTGGGCAATCATCACGAATGAAGTTTTGCCATTAATGGTACCACCAGTCACTTGATCATTTGAAGATTTATCGATTGGAATTGGTTCTCCTGTAATCATACTTTCATCAATGACAGCAGTTCCTTCCGATATGATTCCATCGACCGGAATCTTTTCTCCTGGTCTGATCCGTATTGCATCACCAACTTTAACTTCCTCTAAGGCTATTTCAACTTCCTGACCATTTCGGATCACTCTTGCCACAGGAGGGACTAGTCCTAACAATGCTTTAATGGCTGAGTTTGTTTTACTATGAGCCCTTAGTTCCAGCACCTGTCCTAACAGGACGAGGGTTAAAATAACTGCAGCAGCCTCAAAGTATAAATGTGCATTTCCCAATTCATCTTTGAATTGTTCAGGAAACATACCAGGAAATAGCAACCCGTACACACTTGAGAGATAAGCTGCTCCAACTCCAATTGATATCAATGTCCACATATTAGGTGCCCATCGACGGATGGAACTCCATCCTCGTTTGAAGAAACTCCAACTTGAATAAAAAACAACAGGTGTAGCAAGAATAAACTGGACCCAACCCCAGACTCTTTTCGAAGCGACCTCCTCCAGGTGCAGAAAAGAGAAAAGATCAGACATAGCAATTACAAATACCGGAATACTAAACGCGAGAGCAATCCAGAATTTTTTTGCCATCTTTTTGTAGGCCTTTTCTTCATCGCTGGTTTCCTCGCCTTTTTCAGGGACAAGGTTCATTCCACACTTCGGACAGGAACCTGGTTCCTCATAAGTCTTATCCCCCTCACAGCCCATAGGACAATAATATTTTCCTTTTCTGCTTGAATGGGATTCTGAGGAATGATCGTGGTGATAAGGTCCATGATTTGAATGCTGTTCATGCCCATTTTCGGATTTTTGTCCATCAACAGGAACCAAATGCATATGACAGACAGGGCAACTTCCCTGTTCATCATAGGTTTTCTCGCCCTCACAATGCATGGGACAAATGTATTTAGGCCCTTGCTCTTTTGACTTAGGATGTAGATCTATTGTGAAAGGAATAAACGGTTGACCATTATTTTTCTCTTTCATATGCGTTTATTATCCAATGTGTTTTCGGATGTATTATAGATGGATTCAATTACCCTTTGAAGCTTTTCTTTAATTTCATTAGCAATCACACCTAAACTTTCGTTACCCACAGATATCATGGAAACAACAGGATCGACAGCGGCCACCTCAATTTTGTTTTCCCCGATTTCCTGTAGTATCACATTACAAGGCAGCAATGTTCCAATCTTGTCCTCCTGTTCCAATGCCTGAAAAGCTTTTGCGGGAATACACGCCCCTAGTATGAGGTACTTTCGAAAATCCATATCCAGTTTCTCTTTTAGTTTTTGCTGAATGTCAATTTCAGAAATAACGCCAAATCCTTCTACTTTAAGAGATTCCGTAACAAGATGAATTGCCTGTTCAAATTCTGAATCGATAATCGTATTGATGTAATACTTCATAGTCAGTATGTTTTGTAATCATTGCCTGTTCAGACCTGTTCTCAAGTACAAGAGTACATTGAAAAAGAAGAAGGCAGGGATATAATTATGGAAATGTTGTATATAATTCTGTTTTACGGCATCCTAATTTTATGGAAGAATCAGATCTTATCCAGCGATATGCGTCTAGGGCCGGTAACTGCTTTAAATTCTGAAGGAGTGAGCCCGGTAGTACTTTTAAACTGCCGGGAAAGATGTTGGCTGCTGCTATAGTTCATTTTATATGCTATTTCACTAATAGTCAATTCGTTATAAACAAGCAATTCTTTTATCTTTTCTACTTTTTGAAGAATAACATATTTCTCAATCGTAAGGCCCTCTACTTCGGAAAATAATTTGCTCAAAGAGGAATAATCTGTTCCAAGATTCTTTGATAATCTGTTTGATATTTTAGTGGAGGTCCCCAGGTCATCATCGTAATGTATCATCCTGATTATTTCAGACTTGAGTTGATTAACGATTTTACTTTTTCTATCGCTCAAAAGCTCGAATCCGTTTTTCGATAACGAATCTCCAAGCAGACTTAGATGAGAATCATCAAGATTCTCTTTTAAAATAACCTCTCCAAGTTTTATGGAAGTAATCTCAAAGTTATTTTCTTCCATAATTCTGGATACAGCCTCGATGCAACGGGGACAAACCATATTCTTAATAATTAGGACTCCCATTTTTGGTGATTTTGCTTCTTTACAAATAAACAATTAATCATTCATTTAGT
>CAZCQL010000172.1:0-4073 GCA_964500835.1 uncultured Bacteroides sp. | reverse complement strand
CATTAGACGGTCGGTAGTTTCTCAATCATGCCTCTACTTTAAATCCTGCACCTAGTAAAAGTAATACCGAAATTCACAACCAGTATTCGCAACCAATTAACAACCACTAAGATTCCTCATTACAAGCATGTTGCAGATCTCTTGAGACTTAAACCGGGAATTTCACCTCCCCTACGGACTGCGCTTAAATCCTGCAAGTAATTGATTTGCAGGAAAGTGTTTAACTTTCTGCACAGTTGGATGATAAAAATTTTCATATCCATTTTCATATCCGCTAACTATTACGGGCATATCCATGGGATATTCTAAGTAGTTCAATAAGTTCTCCTACAGTAAAGCTGAACACCTCACTTTTCTTCTCAGTTATAGCTCCAGTTATAATCGTTTAACTTCGTAAAGATAACATGCTTTGAAATATCGTATCTTTACATTGTGAAGAACTAATATGCCAAATCTCTATATCATAGCTGGCTGCAACGGGGCAGGAAAAACAACTGCTTCATTCACAGTCCTTCCCGAAATGCTCGATTGTGATGAGTTCATCAATGCAGATGAAATAGCCCGTGGACTGTCACCATTGAATCCTGAAAGGGCAGCCATCGAAGCTGGCAGGCTCATGCTGACGAAAATCGACACACTTATTTCGAGCAATAGCGACTTCGCCTTTGAAACTACTTTAGCAACAAAGAGCTACACAAATACAATTCAAAAAGCAAAGCTACATGGCTATGAAGTTACATTGGTATACTTTTGGCTGGATTCCGTGGAATTAGCGACCAGTAGAGTCCGCACAAGAGTCCTTGAAGGTGGACATAATATACCTGAAGATGTAATCAAAAGAAGATACTACTCGGGAATAAAAAACCTTTTTAAACTCTATATCCCGATTTGTGATTACTGGATGATTTTTGACAATTCAGTTTCTCCCACCGAACTTATTGCTGAAGGATATCCCAGTGGTGAAATTGAGGTCGCAAATCGAAGAAAACTGGAAATCTTAAAAAGAAAATAACATGACAAAGAAAGATAATCCTGTTAGAGAAAAAATCCTGAAAGGAATGGAACTTACCCACAAGAGACTCATCAAATTTAAAAAGGACAGAAATTTTGATTTGGTCGTTTCCAAGGATGGGAAAGTTGTTAGTATTCCAGCTAAAGACTTATAGCTTCATAATGGTTTATTCAAAATTGCACACCCGAAATGCACACCCTGTGGATGCCCTATTATACCTGTAAATCCCAGTAAACAGGCATGAATAGGGTGTGTCTAATTCCCCTACGGACTGCGCTTAAATCCTGCAAGTAATTGATTTGCAGGATTTTTTTTTGGTAATTATATTCGTTATTGCACAGCAACGATTAATGCCACCCGGAATCATTCCAAGTCTAACATTTCTTTCAAATCCTTTCAATCCATGGGATTTAGTGTGATTCCCGGCTTATTATCAGCGTATTCCATTCAATTTTCTTAACTTTTTATTCCCAACAACCCCAGCTGTGTCGGGATCGTTCAATGTGGTTTATTCCCATTACGATTCCCCGAATAAGTTACATCATTACAATCCATCGGGTACCGCTTATTTCGATAATGCAAGGGCAAAGTAGTAATGACCAACGGGAAACTGGAAGATTATACCGCTGGGAATCTTGCCATGCTTAGTGCTTTTTGCCTGGCTTGGAGATACTCCCGAAGATTCTCTCACCGGAGACATAGGTCCTTGCTTTCGCAAGGTTTCTGAGGGAATATGGGGGGAGGTAAGCGCGAATAACCCAGGCCAGTGTGATTCCGGCTGTGGCCGCACAGAAACTGAAATTATTAAACAATCTCAGATATCTTTCCTTAAATTGGCAATTGTCGCGCGTAATAATGCGTTTCACCACATAAAGTCGCCCGAATAAATGTATATTTACACAATAATTCTGCCGAAACATACAGTTATGGAACGAATAGCAATGCAATACCTTGTCAATTGGAAGGATAAAACAAATAGAAAGCCAGTCATTATTAAAGGTGCAAGACAAGTTGGTAAAACCTGGCTCCTGAAAGAGTTCGGAAAAAGAAACTATAAGCAAACGGCCTATGTGAACTTTGAAAGCTCAAGATTGCTCCAAAACCTATTTGTTGATGATTTTGACATTAAACGTATTATCTCAACTATTGGCATTGAAACCGGATTGCAAATCAATCCCAATAATACCCTGATAATTCTGGACGAAATACAGGAGGCAGATGGGGGAATTACTGCTTTAAAGTATTTTGATGAAAATGCTCCTGAATACCATGTTGTTGCAGCAGGCTCCCTGCTGGGAATATCATTACATAAACAGTCATCTTTCCCGGTAGGTAAAGTTGAGTTTCTCAATTTATATCCGTTGAACTTTCACGAGTTTCTTTTGGCCAAAAGTGAGCAACAATTGCTTCAATTGATCACTAAAAAAGAATGGAAGCTGGTTAAGCAATTCAAAGTAAAATATATAAACCTACTAAAGCAATACTACTATGTTGGAGGAATGCCAGAGGCCGTATTGTATTTTAGTGAAACTGATGACTACAATGAAGTCAGGCAAATTCAATACCGTATAATTGCTTCCTACGAGCAGGATTTTTCGAAGTATGCACCTTCAGAAATAGTACCGAGAATTAGAATGCTATGGAATGCAATACCAGCCCAGCTAGCTAAGGAAAACCGTAAGTTTATATACAGTGCCATTAAAAAAGGGTCAAGAGCGAAAGATTTTGAACTCGCCCTATCTTGGCTAAACGATTGTGGATTGGTATATAAAGTAAACCGTATTACAAAACCCGGAATCCCGCTGAAGGCCTATGAAGATTTTAATGCATTTAAACTTTTCACTGTAGATGTTGGCCTTTTAGCAGCAATGGGGAATATCAGTGTTAAAACATTATTGGAAGGAAATCTCATCTTCGAAGAATTTAAAGGAGCAATTACCGAACAATATGTACTTCAGCAATTGAAAACGATTGAAGAAATGGTTATATATTATTGGTCTTCAGAGAAATCATCAGGTGAGATCGATTTTGTTTTACAGTATAACGAAGATGTTTATCCTGTAGAAGTGAAAGCAGAGGAAAACTTACAGGCCAAAAGTTTAAAGTCGTTCAAGCTAAAGTACCCCAATACAACTGCCATACGGACATCCATGTCTGACTACAGGGAAGATGACTGGCTGACTAATATACCATTATATTCTATTTTTGCAGTTGCTGATTCTTAAGGTCATGATATCGAGAATATTTCATGCCCCTGAACGAGTATTATTCACAACCAGCACTATCAACCAATTAACAACCACCAAGTTCACTCACTGTATGCAAGTTACACGTTTTCTGCTATTTAAAATGCAATATTAGACTCCCCTACGGACTGCTTAAGTAAACTCAAAACCTCCTGATTTTCAGGTTTTTTTTCGTTTTCTGCCACAAATTTCGCCACAGAAATCGCCAAAATCTGCCACAAATTAATATCATCTTCAGAATCCAATGATAGTCCCACAACCCCGACTATTTGAATTATCTATCGGACCTTATCTGATTTTGAAATCGATTTCGCTGACCAGATTCCGAAAATCCTTGAATTCCAGATCCGGTATATAGCCGATTGCCATCGTTAGAATTGTATCGGATGAGGTATTAAGGATGAAAAGATCGGATTCTGCCTCCCTGGTAATGGAACCGGTATTAACCTCGACAAAAATATTACTAACGGGAATGTTCTGGATCCTGATCCTTATACGATAAGTACTCTCATGAGTTAATATATTATCCGTGAGGTCCTGCCCAATGAATGTTATTTCAGCTTTGGCACCCACTTCTACGAAATGTCTTGTTCCATTATCCCATTCACCTTTCCACATCAATGCACCGTCTGAATACCATTCTACCCACATACCGTTCTTCACACCTTGATCATAATTACCCTCTTCTTTCATCTGGCCGTTTTCATACCAGTACGTCCATAAACCATCAGGTTTTCCATCGACATATGAACCTTTTGCAATTAAAACAGTATCTGTATAAATCTTCCATGGTCCCTGTTTCTTGCCGGAACTGT
>CAZCQL010000171.1:0-4100 GCA_964500835.1 uncultured Bacteroides sp. | reverse complement strand
AAAGAAAAGCAACTGATTAAATGGTGTACCTGCAAGCATACCTCTACTCCACCCTTTTGCGATCACAGTCACAGGCAATTGCCGGGGTATGAAGAGAAAAGTAAAAGCTGATAAGAATTGCAGTTCTGAGACTAATGATCCCGTCATTTCATTGTTGAAGAAGCCCAACCGAATGATTAAAGCTTCTTTAATGGCTGTATCCCACTTCTTGTTGCTAAGCCCGGTTTGGCCTTTTAATTCATTCAGGTCAACAGGTGAGTAGTTCTAGTCTTGTCATCGAGGGGCTCAAGGTAGATACCAAGGAACTCCCTTTTGCGTTTCCCTTTGCGATAGTAGATATCCAAATACAGGCTATACCTGGGTTTCGTGTGTCCCTTGGATCGCATTTTCCTTTTCCTGAGATGTACTTTCATGCCCCAATCTTTGGGTTAAATTAAGGGACAATAAGGACTTATCGAAGGAATAGAAGGCTAAGCTCCTACATTTCTGAAAGCATTTGACATTAATCCCTGTTCAGAATTAGAGATACCAATATCAGTAGCAATAGTTCTCCATCCTCTCACAATAGAAGTTATAGAAGCAATTATTTCATCAGATTCTTGTCTATTAATGCGAAAGTATTCTGCAACTTCTTTTGCTAATTTAAGATCGAGTGAATTGTCATCTTCAGATATATTAAGACTTAGTCCAGTACCTGATTCTACTGGATTTATATCATAAGCCGGGGATAATACCCATCCATTATCAGTTAGAATAAAACCATGATTTCTTAAGTGGTCATCGGTATTTGATACGCAAATGTAAAAGACAATTCTTTTCCATAACTCTTTGAGGTCATCATTTACCCTTGCTCCATTTTGTATTATGAATTCTACTAGCTCTAAATAGCTTACTCCGTCAGTATAGCTCACTCCATCTGTATAACCAAGTAATGTTAATGCAGATGCAAAATGAATCCTTTGACCTATGTTGACTCTGTCGAATCTTTTGCTCAGATACGTATGAAATCTACTGGAAAACCTATCGATCCTTGATTCGGGTACATTAATTCCGGATTGAAGTGCTAATACATGGGCCACCATTTCCCATGCCCCAACATTAAATTGGTCCTTTTTGCTTGGAAATTTTGCTATCCATAAACCATCTTGTGGGTCAATCACACTAGATTTCGGCCGAGCACCACCTAAGCTTGATCCAGGCGTTATTAATAGTTTTAACCACTCTAAATAATCTGGATCTTCAAAGTTTCCTTCGTCTTCAACTTGCATACTTGCAAATTCAAGAACTCTAAGTTTTGTCCAGGGAGGTGATGCATTAATGCTATTATTGTCCAGGTAATCTCCGCTTGGATCAAGCTTAAAACGTAGTGCTCCCATCCTGTGGCCATCAAATACTCCTAATAAAAAGTCAGATTCGTAAAGAATCTTTACTGGGCGGTCTTCATTTCTTGCACTAACAGCTTCTCTTCTTTTCATTAGCAATCTACCCCAGCGATCAGGTGATGAATCAAAAAACAGACCGAAATTTGATTTACCTTCACTCAGATATTGTGGCCCACTATATAGTCCCAGATCCGGATCTAATACTTGTGCTTGTTCGGACCTAAGCCAATCATCATCATATTCAAAATAGAATACCTCCTTTCCTCTTGTTACGCTTACATTTAATTGTCCCAATAGTTTAGTGCCTCCCAATCCATCCCAATCTGCGTATACATATATATGTTTCTGACCATGTTGTTTTTTCATGACTTAATCTTTTTTGTTCGCTTTTTTTGGAGCCCTCTTCTTTACTATCAGATCCGAATCTTGAATTTTCCTTCCTAATTCATCATCTTTTGCCACTAATGCAAGATCATTCTCTAATCCAAGAACAAGTAGAACTTGAAGATATGATCCAATACTAACAGTTGCACTGCCATTCTCAATCTCATAAAAGGTTTTTCTGGAGATATTAGCTCTCTCAGATACTTGTTCTGTACTTAGTTTCCTCCTTAGTCGAGCATACTTAATATTCTCTCCAAGTGTCTTTAATATCCTTTTTAGTTTTGGTAGTAAGATTACTCTTTTTCTCATAACGTGTAGTATAATATGCAAATATATGCATTTATGTGTAATATAATACACATTATAATTATTTTTTACTCTATCTCTTTGAGGAACAATTTGGGTATACAATAATCCACAAGTTTAACTGGGATTAACAAGATCGGTATAGCAGACCCCTATTTTCGCACAAGCCCAGGAATTGGGCTTACCAAAAACTCAATGAAGCAATCAAAACCTTAATTAACATGATTGTGAAGATTTTTATCGATAATTCGGGAACGGGATGCATTAACAGTCAGAAACCTTAGCATGTAATATTATGGCAGATCTATACAGTTATTCTGATATAGCTGATAAAATTGACCGTGCAATACTCATAATCAGAGGTCAAAAAATTATGATTGATAGTGACCTGGCTGAATTATTTGGAGTTAAAACATTTAGGCTGAATGAGCAAGTTAAACGTAATATTCATCGATTTCCAAAGGATTTTATGTTTCAGTTAACAGCAAAAGAAAAACAAGAGGTTATCGCAAATTGCGATCACCTTGAAAAATTAAAATTCTCGAGCACAAGTCCCTATGCTTTTACTGAGCATGGAACAATTATGTTAGCTAATGTTCTGAATACACCGACAGCAGTAGAGACAAGTGTTCTGATTGTACGAGCCTTCGTTAAATTAAGAGAGCTGCTTTCTTCTCATAAGGAACTTGAACGGATAATTCTTGACCTTGAATCAAAATACGATAAGCAGTTTGAATTGATCTTTAAAGCAATAAGAGAATTAATGCATCAGGAGGAACTTGATAAGAACAGACCAAGAATTGGGTATAAGATTGGGAAAGGGAAATAAAATCAGTTCGATTGAAAATATTACGAGAAAAATCAACAGTGACAAGCCAGTGACAAAAATGCCTCAACCTTGAGAGTTGAGGCAACTTAGATCATTGCACTAAATACTTTACACCAGCGATACTAACAGACCCTTCTCGGTTTTCTCCACTCTGGCAAGTTTGTTTTTGGTTAGGCCCTTTATGGCTTTATCCCACTTCTTGTTGCTGAGTCCGGTCTGGGCTTTTAACTCATTCAGGCCCATAGGGGAGTTGTCTTTAAGAAGATTCAGAACCAAATTCTCATCCCTGGTCAACTTAAGTGCCTTTTTCTCAGGCCATATTTGTTGAAACAAGAAATGATGGATGGGTATGTCGCTTATTTCGATTGAGTTATTAGGAGCTTGAAGTTGGATTAGGTACATATAGGAGACAAATCTGGATTCTCATTCATTCAATGTTTACAACATATCATTCTCTTCCAGCCATCTCCTGACCCTTTCATGCTCTGCCTGGAATTTGGCTTCTACGTCTTTGACGATCTGTTGGAACTCCGGTTCGTCTCTTATGCTGTTGAATAGGGGATCATCGTTAATCATAATGACCATCCATATAGGTATTCCTTGTTTTTGATTAAAAATCCTGAGGTGTTCATAGGCTTTTTCCTTTTCTCCCCTGAATGCATATACACCAGCAAGATTATAATAATTAAAGTAAGTACTCGAAACAGGCCTTTCCAGTATGAACTTATTAAGTCTTTTTACTTTTTCTTTGAAATAATATTCTGCCTTTTCTATCATTCCATTTTGCCAGTATGCATAAGCAATCCGCGACGGACCAAACATCGCTGAATCCCCTGAAGCTTTTATTCTGTCCTCGAATCTTTCATAGTATTCTAATGATTCTTTAAATTGACCACGCATCATATGATAATGCCCTAAAATGTTAAGAGCCGATATATTACTTGAATCTACTGCATAGGAATCTTCTGAGATTCTAATCGCTTCTGCATAATTCCCGGTATACAATCCCGTATAAGACAAATTCATGAGATAGCTGGCAGTGTCACCATCCAGTTTTAATGCTTCAAGAAGATAATTTTTCGCCAGATCTTCAAACCCAACATATCGATAGGCCAACGCAATACCATTAAATAGGTAGGGGAGATATTTGCCACGATGAAGTATTGATGCCTGATACAGATATTCAAGTGCTAAATCGA
>CAZCQL010000170.1:0-4131 GCA_964500835.1 uncultured Bacteroides sp. | reverse complement strand
AAATTCAGCTGGCCGATCCGCCTTCCGATATCCTTAAGATTAAATAAAACAAAACCTACAAAAGCATCCGTCGATGACTTCATATCCCGGATCAAGAATTCCCGACGTCATACCGATACGCTTGTAGCCCTGAGCATATACAAAGACGTAACCGGCCTTCCACCGGTTATGTGGGGACCGTCAATTATTGGCTTTGGTACACACCACTATGTTTACAAATAGCTTATTGGCCCCGCACCAATGTTCACAGCTCATTTTAGTTTTTTTATAGAATGATTCTATGGATCGGGGGCAAGTTATAGAAGCTATATTTTAAGTGAGGCCAGGCTTATCAAACGGATTATTTATAGATACCTTTCTCAGGTTTTCACCAAGTGCATTTAATACTCCTAAAGTGCAGAATATATGCACTTAAGTCAATTGAATCCCCAAATACTCTGGACTTACGAACCGCTATCCCCACCCCTTGCCACATTAGCCCTTAAAACTAAATCTTAGCATTATGAAATACGGAGTTAATCGTGTAAACCTCGTCGGCAACGTGGTGGATGAGCCTAGGGTGTCACAGAGGGAATGGGAGACTTTTGTGTTTTACTTCCCATTGGCGACCAAGAATATTGTTTTGGAGATTTCCCCATTACAATTAAGATCGCGTTGGTTAAAATTTCGAGATTTAACTATTCAACATGCGATTGCTGAGTATCCATTTGTTCTTCCCGACTCAGTTTGCATAATAATAAAATAAAGCGAAGAGATTTAGCTACCCACTCTTTTTAAGATGTCCTCAGCTCCGGACTCCCGTTTGTTATGGGTTTTGACCTCCATGTTTCCAAATTGCCTAGTGTAGGTCAATTTGAATACCCTTGTATCAAAATCCAGGAGCAGGTTTTGCTCCATATTTAAATCAGGAAGTATGGCCTCCCTGTCAAGGAAGGGTTCATTCAAGATATTCGATACGTTGAGGCTTAAAGTCCCCCAGTTATTCCTGAATTCCTTTTGCAGTCCAAAGTTCAGGATCTCCCGTGGAGTATTAATCCACACTCCAATCTGGGTCTTTGAGTAATAGAAGAAAGATAGTTCGAAAGAAAAGTCCCGGGGTAGCATAAACATATGGCTGGTATTCAAATCATAGTAAGCCCGGTTGATTTCTAAATGTCCTCCCGGGTAATCGCTGTCAATCTGATTTATATAGCCGTTGATGTTGTTCTGCATCCTCCACCATTTGGTAATATTCACTGGCAGAGATAACGAGAGATTATACGTCTCTTCGAGGTCCATGTTCACCGAAGAAAGCACACCAAAATCCGAATCTGGTAAACGCGACGGCTGGAACCGTTTTATAGAATTGTTAATTCGAGTATACTGCAACGAAATCAATAACTTTCTGAATGTGTAATCCGACTTAAATGAACTTGATATGGCAGGTAAGAGGTTCACATTGCCTGTAACATAAGTGAGCGGATCAATAAGGATCACAAAAGGAGCGAGATCAAAGAATCCAGGCCTGCTGATCCTCTTGTTATATGCCAAGGTCAAGCCATTATTCTCATTGAATTGTCTCGAAAAGAAGATTGTAGGAAAGAGATCATTGAATTCTCTATTGATATCGTTATCCGTAGACTTCAGGCTTAATTCGGTTACAGTTCTCTCATATCTTAATCCCGCTTTAATGCTGGTTTTTTCATCGAAGTTGTAACTGACCGAGGCATAGGCTGCCTGAATGCTCTCACTCATTGTGGCACTCTCCGAAAACTCCGGATCGTTTATCCATTGATCCTGGATAAAAGTTTCATACGTAACATCATTCGTGAAGAATGAAAAATCCCCTTTAACACCAGCTTCAAGTGTAAGGTTCTCACCTGCATTAAACTTGTAATCTATTTTACCAACCCAGATATTCAGAGGGGTGTTCTTACCGATAGTCAGCTCTTCATCCGAGAGAACCTGGTTTCCCTCGTCAAAATAAGTAGTATAATAACTGGTAGGTTGAGATGAAATCCGATTAAAGTAATCTAAATCCGCATTTAGCTGATGTTTCTGGTTGAAGTTATGCTGAATGTTGAAGTTCACTAGGTATTGGCTTGAACCGTTCAGTTCCTCTATGGTACCCACACTGGAAGAATCCGGGCCGGGATCGACCACGAAGAATGCATCCCCCTCCGAATCCATGGTCCATTCCCTGTTATAGTATGTGCCCAGAATACCTATCACCGTATTGGGAGAAATATAGTAATCGAGTCCTATTCGCGCGTTGTGCATGTCCAGATTATAATCCCGCTTCACATCGCTGGAGTTGTTGAACGTATATGCAGGCTCTGAAATGATCCGGTCTGAATAGGCATACTGGATCCCATTGTCATGACTGAAGTTATAGTCGGCGTAAAGATTGATCTTGGAATTCCTGTAACTTATGTTCCCTCCTGCCAGAGCCCTTGCCTTTCTTCCATAACCGGCCGTGGCTGAAACCATTCCGGTTACCCCATCAAATTCATTCCTTTTTAAAACAATATTGATAAAACCTCCATCTCCTTCTGCATCCAGGTTGGCTGGAGGAGTGGTGATAAGCTCCAGCTTTTCAATATTACTGGCAGACATACCTTCAAGCAAACCGAAGAGGGCCGACATGGGCATATGGGTCAATTTGCCATTGATCATGACAGTGACTCCGTTCTTTCCTTTCAGGCTGATTGCGCTATTCTGCCTGTCAACGAACACGCCAGGCGACTTTTCAAGGATCTCTAATGCATTGTCACCGGCCATGGTAGCACTGCTTTCCACGTTCACTTCCAGGCGGTCGATCTTTTGCACATAGAGTGGTTTCTGTGCTTTTACTACTACTTCATCCAGGTCATTGATCTTGGTTTCCAACTGGATGTGCTCAAATTCAACAAGGTCATTTTTCCCAAGTGCTATGGGATCAGATACATAGGTGTTGAACTCTACATTCCTGATCATGATGAAATACTTTCCCCGGCCCAATTTCTCAAACAAAAAAGATCCATTTTCGGTGGTCAGTTCTCCCTTCATAAATACGGAATCTTTATTCATCAGTACTACCGTGGAATATTCCGCCGGCCTTTCCTCAGGATCATAGACGAATCCTTTGATCTGGGACTGGTTTGCCTGATCCTGACCATGGGATAATACACTATAAGAATAGATAATCAAGAGTAATGCAAATCTGTAATGCTTCATGGTAAATTCAAGGTTAAATTGCATCAATCAGCTTGAGATTGTGATATTCCCTATTGTCCACTTTTATAGATCATATACCAATTGATATAATAGATATTGGAATCCGGTTTTTTCAGCTCTAACTTATCTTCAGGGGTAAGACTATACTTCATAAAGTCATCTCCCGGTCGCCAGTTGACAGGAAGGACAATTTCTTCATATCGATCATGTGTCTGAAGCGCCTGCAAAGTCCGTAGAATTTCACGGGTATTCCTCCCTACTTCACTTGGATAGAATTGAAAGGCCCTGACTACATTATCCGGATCGATGAAGAAAACTCCGCGTACACTCTGGCCCGACTTGGATTGGGTGTCCACCATCCCGTACTTATAGGCAATGGCATAGCTACTGTCCACAACCAACGGGAATTCAATTTTTACTTTACCCCTTCCCTTGAAATCAATTTCCTCCAGGTCGGCTTTCCAGCTTTGATGTGATACCATCCTGTCCACAGAGAGGACAACAATTTGAGTATTCAACGCTTTGAATTCCTCCTGATGGTAGCCCAGTTCAAGGATTTCAGAAGAACATACCGGTGTAAAATCACGTGGATGGGCAAACAGTATCTTCCATTTTCCTTCAAAATCACCGGGAAAAGCGATACGACCATTGGTCGAAGGGGCCTTAAAAGAGGGAGCTTTTGAGCCGATAAGGGGAACTCGCTGGCTGCTTGTCTGTTGGGCACTCAATGCGCTTGATACAAGCATAGCCAACCCACATATAATGCTAAGGTGTTTCATCGTAAAATTGGGTTTAACTAAATGTAAATTGGGGAGTTACGCCTGTTAAACAAATTGTGAGTGCATTATATTCACCAGGCAGGTTAACAAAAGGAGCTGGGCCAAAATAAACTCAATGAACTGGACGGATGGTTACGAAACCGTCTTCGGTACTGCA
>CAZCQL010000169.1:0-4161 GCA_964500835.1 uncultured Bacteroides sp. | reverse complement strand
TATATTTCCTCATGTAAACTTAAAAAACAAAGAATCATGAATGGAATTATTGGAAAATTTAACGACGGCGGACCGATTTTCACTGTCATAATCCTCTTATTATTGCTTGTTATAATAGGATTGTTTATCTGGTCTGTTACAAAACAGGAGTACAGCAAGAAGTGGCGCTCCATCCTGGCAAACGTGGGGTGGATTGCTCTGGCCTGGGGGTATCTGGGAAGGACCTTTGGCCTTATTATGGCATTTGACAACATTGCTGCAGCTGGTGAGATCACACCCCAGCACATGGCAGGTGGACTGAAAATGGCCCTAATTGGTCCTCTTTTTGGAATTGTCACCTTCGTTTTCGCCAGGGTATTTATTCTGATACTCCAGGCAAAAAGTAAAAAAGAGACTTTTGAATAGGATCCAGCATTGTGATCTTCAAGGAAAGGGGCTGTCTCATATCCAATTGAGATGGCCCCCAAGTAAATAGTGTAGTGGTGAAAACGCATTGGAAGAATATACCAGTTAATGTCACAAAGTGTGGAATATCATTGACTGGGGCGGATTATTTGCCCATAGAACTCCAACTTCATTTTCTCTCCCTATTTACCAAATAAGTTGGTGCTCCAATTTAAGTTTCACATGATCTATGTGATTGAAGGCAGCGGCGCACTGGTGAACGAGGCCGGCGAGGAGACTCCTCTGAAAGAAGGCGATTTCGCACTGGTCAACCCGGATGAGAAGTACCAGTACCGGAATAAAGGGGATAAGCCCTTCAAGATGATCTGCGGGGTGCCGAAGGAGTTTGAGTAGATATTATTGTCGTAGGTTTCTTTTGCCAGGCTCAGCATAATCCTTACTGGCATCATCTATTACCAGAACCCAATCATTGTCATCTCCTGATCTACCTGGAGGATTGAAATTATGCTGCCCCGTGTCGGGATGCTCTTCTATTGGGATGGCTTGACCATCTCTGGGATTGAACCACCATCCCCTGATCTTTCTCCAGGGCAGTTGATCAAGATTCAGATGAATATTATTTCCTTGAGAGGTATACACAAAGGCATACCCGTTTCCGGAAATTGCACGTTGCTTTAAGCCTCCTGAATACTCATTGGTCAGGATATGTTGGGCCGGTGCCCTTCCAGTATGAGGACGAGACATCATTAAGTTTGCCAGAAATCCCATCTGTACAGCACCGGAATCCTTTAATTGACCTTTCCAGTCCTGATAACCATCCTCATGGTTCCCTCCATGGAAAAAATCCCAGACATGAACATGGCCATATGTAATTCCCGTGGCTCCGGCAAATACTGTCCAGTAGGCAAGCTGGCGAACATCGTGTGCATTAAAAGTCCCTTCGGAACAGTCTTGCTTCCAGCCAACACAGTGATCTTCATAATTTGGCTCTCCATTCAGAGTAGGTTTTGTCGGTTCTTTCGAAAGATCCAAATCCACTCTGTTATCTGCACGAATATTACGTTTTCCATGACTGCTTTGCTGCATATTAAAGTCAAGCCAGGTCTCATTGTGGAAATGTTCAGAAGAAGGATCTCCTCCTCTTGGATGAAACGTTACCAAGGCGTCTTCGTCTGAATTGAACACCTTTCCGATTTGGTTAAACAATTCCACGGAACTATCAACTTTTCTGTCCCCCCCATTAACCCAAATAATATTATCATAATCCTTATATCGATTTGTGACCCAGGCAGCATACTCAATTGAAGCCTGCTCGCCCCAATAGGTCCCCCAGGCAGGTAGCAGTGCAATATACAATCCATAATCCCTGGCCTTATGGACAAGCCAATCAGCATGGTTCCAGAAATCAACATTTGGATTGCTGACCTCTCCATTGTGAAATGGAGAGTGACCATATGCGTTTTTATCATTCCATCCCCGGTTCCATCCCATTATTATGACAGCCTGAATAACTGTAAATCCCTGGGAGGCTCTTGTTGAAAAATAGAATTCTGCATCTTCCCGGTTCAATTCCTGGAAAAGGCTCCAACCAGTATCTCCAAGCCAAAACCAGTCGGTCCCGTCCGCTTTTTGGATGCGCATCCCGTCTTCAGAGATTGCCAGCCTCCATTGATCCGGATTAGTTCCAGGAATTGAATCAACTATTATTTTACTGGTATCTCCATCCCATGAGATCGCGGATAAAAGTTCGGGAGGCTTGATACTGAAAAGCGCAATTACAAATAAGATCTTGATCCACATAGAAATTCCTTTCAGGGATGAATATCGGTTCTTTACTTATTCAATCGTTCAAGATAATCTGCGGTGTACCGAAGGGGTTTGAGTGATTATCATTCAGAATCAGAGGATGTGATTTCCTTCTTAATTGCATTATTGATGTACTGATTGAGGGAGATGCCCCTGATGGAAGCATTATGTGCAGCCTTCTTATGCAATTCGGGAGATAAGCGGATGTTGAGGTTTCCTTTATATGATTTCTCAAGCGGAGCATTGTTCTTTTCGCAGTCCTTAATATGCTCATTCACCATATATTTGAAACCCTCTTCAAGCTCATCAACCGTAGATCCCTCAAAACTGATCAGATCATTAATTCCCTCTACTTTTCCATAGAATACCCTGTCTTCTGCAGCATAATGCACTGAGCCGATATATCCTTTATATTTCAAGACATCTTTCATATAGGTTTTTCAATTTTAGTTCTTGAATAATCAAATCAATCTGATATCTCTTCAGGACATTGCCTGGATGAGGTTTATGTAGTTTAATATGATGCATGATCTTCTCATTGCTGAATACCACCCTTGATCCAGACCCTTGCTCTTCCTTGTAACCCATGCCTCTCAAGAGTCTGAGTAATTCATCGTATGTGAAATCCTTTGGCCGGGACAGGAATCGTTTGTGTAGCTTTTCAGCTTTTGTCATTTAGTACCTTGTTATAATACAAAAGTACAAATTGCAAACGAATAGTGCAACTAATTTGTAGTGGCAATTGATGTATGGCTATAGTTCACATAAATTATGTAATTGAAGGCAGTGGCGCACTAGTGAACGAAAAAGGGGAGGAGCAGCCCCTGAAAGCCGGAGATTTTGCCCTGGTCAACCCGGATGAAAAACACCAGTATCGCAACAGGGGCAACAAGCCCTTTAAGATGATCGCGGGGTGCCGAAGGAGTTTGAATAAGAATCATTCGGACCCTGAGCTTGAATTTCGTAATTTTGGATATGGAAGAAGCTAGTTCCGTAATCCTCTTCTTCGAAAGATATTTTGGGTCTTCTATTGATCTGAGTCTGGAAGAGTCTATTTTAAAGACTTTCAAAAGGGAGCAATTCAGTAAAAAGGAGATCATTTTTCGTCAGGGAGATCATAATACCAAACACTATATCATCCAAAAGGGGCTGCTTCGATTGTACCTGATTGATCCAAATGGCAAGGAAATCAATATTCTTTTCGCACGTGAAAACCAGGTAATAGGCGATCTTGCCACACCCGATCCCACCAGCTTCTATCTCGGAACTACGGAAGACAGCATTGTTTATTCCATCGAGGAGATGGAATTACGAAAGTTGTTCGACCAGATTGATTTAGATCCATCCTTTGATCCAGGTGGTGGATTACGAAGGTCCTATGTTCATATCCAGAATCGTCTCGTTTCCATTTTATCCAAATCAGCAGAAGAAAACTACCTGGAATTCCAGCAGCGTTATCCTGATCTGATTCAGCGCTTACCTCAATACCATATTGCCTCCTACCTGGGCATCAGTCCCGAGTTCCTCAGCAAGATCATCGCAAAGACAGCCAGAAGAAAATAAGTTTTTATCGTTTCTTGAACTAGTTCAAGTTTTTTTATTTAGAAACTTTCTACGTTTGTAGGGTAAAACTTAAACTCGTATACAAATGAATACAGTACTTTGGATAGTTCAGGGATTGATCGCGGTAATGTTTGCGATGGCAGGCCTTATGAAACTCAGTAAATCCAGGGATGACCTTATGAAGCAAAAGGATATGATCTGGGTGGAGAGTGTCTCTGCAGGGAATATCAAACTGATAGGATTACTTGAATTGCTGGCGGCTATGGGTTTAATCATCCCCCAATTGACTAGAATTCTTCCCTGGCTGACCCCTTATGCCGCTTTGGGATTGATCCTGACAATGGCTGGCGCCATGGCCCTGCATGTTAAAAGAGGTGATGGAATGAA
>CAZCQL010000168.1:0-4280 GCA_964500835.1 uncultured Bacteroides sp. | reverse complement strand
ACCCCACCAGGGATGGATCACCCTCAATGGGTTTCAGTCCCAGGTCAAGGTCAGGATTTAAATTAGCATTAATGCCTTTCCACAATACCAATGCAGCACCCAGAGATGTCGCGTTAGCTATTTCAGAGGTATAAACCTTTTTGTCGGGAAAGTGGCTGGCCATCAGTTTCAGGAAAATCGGATTCTTACTAAAACCACCACTGATATACATTTTTCTGGTATTGTCCTCTCTTCCTAGAATCATGCCAATAGATTCTCCCAGAAGATCAACCAGGTCAATGACCAGTTGATGATAAGCCTCTTCAAAACTATCAAATGTTTCCGCGTCAACAGAATTCTCCACATAATCGCTTGGTACCCCCTCCTGAAAGAACACCCTGTTTCCATTGCTTTTTTTGTTGAGGGCCCTGATCAGCTCTTCATCCATGACAACTTTCTTATAGGCTGATTTATTTACGCCAAATTGATCATTTAGTCTTTCTACGCTTACATCATGGATCCTGCCCATAAACAGGCGGGAGGATTTAACGGGCTTCTGTTGGATACTCATATAGGCGAGACAACCTTTCTTCAACTGATCGGCCGTAAGTGGTTCAGCATTGAATGGATTCATGGAAATACACCATGTACCTGTTGACACAAGGATGAATTCATCCTGTGATTTCATAAAATAGGGTACAAGTGATGATGAACTGTCATGGATCCCGATCCCCACCGGTACCGAAATGTTAAATATCTTTGAAGGGTAGGATGTTTCAACTGATTCAGGATCGGGAAGGGTATCACCCAGTTGCTGTGTCCATGGGTGATAGGCCATGCGGTCGAAGTCCCAGAGTCCGGTATGACATCCGATAGAGGTGTGTTCTGACGATGTTTCGCCAGTGAGTAGATGAGAGAGGTATTGTGGAAAGTGTAGTATGGTTTTAACCTGTTGGTATATGCCTGGCTTCTTCTCCTTGATCCAGAGTGCCTGGAAACCGGAATTGAGCATCCACAGTGCGGGAGAGGCTGTATTTATGCAAAATTCCGCTTCACCTCCATTGGCCTCGTAGATGGTTTCAACAACTCCCTCCGGCATGGGCTTAAAATAATTATATACCGGGGTGAGCCTTTTTCCTTTGTCATTCAGGTACATCAGGGTGGCTCCATATGTAGTGAAGTTAATTCCTTGAACGATGTATCGCTCATCGTTCAGGTATTTGACGCAGGCTTCAAGCAACCACTTCTCAAGCCTTTCAATATCATCTCCAACATAACCATCGTCATCAGGAATTTCTTCGAAAATAGTCTCTTCCTCGTGAAGTATCTTCAGCTGACCGTCAAAGAGCAGGATCTTCTTATTGGTTTTACCGATATCAAATATCAATACTACTTCAATTTTCATGGCAAATTCTTCTGAAATATAAGAAAACAGCGGTACAAACTATGGCACCGCTGCTCACTACAACTACTACTACTACTAATAATAATAACTATAACTACTACCAACTACAATTGCTGCTATTCCTATTAACTACAAACTATTTTTTACCTTTTACTCAACACATCATTCTCATACTGCTGAATGGCAGTAATATAATCTTGTGCCACAGGAACATCATGCTTCATGCAGTAATAATCCCAGATGGCTCCAAAGGGTTTCGTTTTGAGCAATTCGAGCATGGCTAACCGCTCGAATAACTGACCATCTTCCTCAAATTTCAACAACATTTCGTGGGGTTCAAGAAGGGCAAACAACATAGCTTGTTGCGCTGCCCGGGTTCCTACCACATAAGCGCCAATGCGGTTGATCGATGCATCAAAAAAATCGAGGCCCATATGAACTTTCTTCATGGCGTCACATCTGACAATCTCCTGAGCAATAAGCATGGTATCGTCGTTCATGGTCACCACATGATCACTGTCCCAGCGAACCGGCCGGGAAACATGCAGCAGCACTTCGGGGACAAAAAGCAGGGCTGAAGAGATTTTGTCACCCACCTGCTCGGTGGGGTGGAAGTGGCCGCTATCCAAACAGATCAATTTTTGGTTGGCTACTGCATAGCCAAGGTAAAACTCTGAATTTCCCACTGTCATGGATTCAAGCCCTATTCCAAAAAGTTTGCTTTCGATAGCATCCTTCAGGTGATCCGCGGAAAACTTCACATTGAAAATTTCATCCAATGAATCCTTTAAAATGGCCCGGTGCGTATATCGGTCTACAGGCAGGTCCTTGGAGCCATCCTGGATCCAGATATTATGGATGGATGGGGTTCCCAGTTGTTCGCCCATGGAGGCACCTATGGTGCGGCAACGTTTCGTGTGCTCGATCCAGAAATCACGGATGTCTTTGTTTTTATGAGAGAGGGTTAGATTGTCCGATACATTTGGATGAGAGAACAAACTTGAGTTGAAATCCATACCAATGCCCTGTTCCCTAGCCCAGTCGATCCAACTCTGAAAATGTTTGACCTCAACCTCGTTACGGTCCACTTTTTCACCCTGGAAATCTCCATACATGGCATGAAGGTTGAGGCGTTGCTTTCCAGGAAGCAAGGCCATGGATTTTTCAATATCCATTCTGTGTTCCTCTATGTTCCTTGCTTTTCCCGGATAATTTCCTGTTGCCTGAATTCCTCCTCCCGATAGCTCAGCATCGGCAGTTTCAAAACCTCCCACATCATCTGCCTGCCAGCAATGCAGAGAAATTGGGAACTCATCCAATTTATTCATGGCACTTTCCGCCTCAACCCCAATCTGGGCATACTGGTCTTTGGCAGCTTCAAACGCTATTTTGACAGTTTCTGTTTTACTCATTTGTATTCTTTTATAATAATGCTAATTATTCCATGAAAAACACCTCTTCCAGAGGGGAGGAAACCGGAGAATTGTCAGGATTGGTTTCCATAATGTCGGCCATGTGCTTCCACCATTTTTGCACGATCTCTGTTTTTCCCAGGTCCTGCGACCCCTTATCACTGGCCTGCTTTTGAAAAGCAAAAAGTATATTGGTTTCTTCATCAAAGAAAATACTGTATTCCGAAAGGCCTGATTCCTTCAGGAGTTTATGAAGCTCGGGCCACAGCTCATCATGGCGTTTTTTATATTCTCCAATCGCTCCCGGATATACCTTCATTTTAAAAGCAGCTCTTTTATGCATGATTGGTTTACTTATAATTACCCGTAAAGGTGGATAAGAGTCCGAATTATTGTGAATATCAAAATTCAAATATAGGTGGTGAGCCATCATCCATCAATGGATATTTTGGTCAATTGTTTGCACAAAATGAGCTAACGATTATCGCTAGATTCTAATCTTTTTTATAATTTGTTCCGCAAAAACCACCAGGACCAATCATCAATTGATATACATGGAAGATTTTTTTAAATATTTGAATCCAGGTCAGGAAGACAAAGACTGGGGCCTGTTCCTGATTTGTGCAGGCAGATGGGAGATTAAGCCTGGAGTTATCTATCCGCCTAATACTCACCCATCTGGCTACTATTTCTCCTTCGAGAATGGCCGCATTTTAAATGAGTACCAGATCAACTATATTACAAGCGGTGAAGGAATCTATGAAAACCATAGCGGAAAATTTAAAATCAAGCCCGGTTCTCTCTTGTTCACCAAACCAGGTCGCTGGCACCGTTATAAACCTTTGAAAGGTACAGGATGGGTTGAGAACTACGTGGGATTTTCAGGACATATTGCACACCAGGTTTTTGGGCGCCCATGGTTCACCTCAAAGAATGCAGTGGTTGATATCGGACTCAACGAAGAGATCATAGATACCTATGATAAGATATTCAACTACGTCAACCAGGAGAAACCGGGCTATCAGCAGGTGGCATCCGGTATGATTATGAAAATGCTCGGATTTATTGTTTCCTATGATAAACAAAAGGACTTTAACGGTAAGCGTGTTGAAAAAATCATTCAAAATGCCTGTTTCTTCATCCGGGAGAATGTGGAAGCGGAGATTGATTTCCAATCTTTCTCGGAGAACAACAACATAGGGTACTCTTATTTCAGGAAAATGTTCAAGAAATACACCGGGGTTCCCCCCGTGCAGTATCATTTAGATTTGAAGGTGTTGAGAGCCAAAGAGATGCTGCTTTATACCGACAAAAGCGTCAAAGAGATCAGTTACGAGTTGGGCTTCCAGTCCATCTATTATTTCAGCAGGGTCTTCAAAAATAAATTGGGACTCTCTCCATCGGAAATTAGGAAAAGTGTTACTCCCTAACCATTCTTTCTAGTTTTTTCAGTCAGCAATCAAAATGTGTAAATCTTTGATCGT
>CAZCQL010000167.1:0-4303 GCA_964500835.1 uncultured Bacteroides sp. | reverse complement strand
CCGTATATCACATCCGGAATGCAGAGCCTGTCGGATTAAAGGGAGATTATCACCCGATGATAAAAAATATGGGTACAGATAAGTAAGTACCGGAATTATTAAAACTAGAAAACTATGACTAAAACCTGTGTAATTGGATTGGGAAAAATGGGTATCTCCCATTGTGCCATCGTCGGCGCCCATCCATTGCTGGAGCTGGTGGCCGTTTGCGATACTTCCACTTTTGTGCTGGATGTATTTAAGAAATATTCATCCGTCACCTGTTATTCTGATTATAACAAGATGCTGGAAAATGAGGAGCTGGATAGTGTGTTTGTGGCTACCCCTACGAAACTTCATTACCACATCGTAAAAAAAGCCCTGGAAAAGGGGCTTCATGTTTTTTGTGAAAAACCATTTAGTCTTCATGTGAATGAAGGATCAGAGATTACCAGTCTGGCTGAGCAGAAAAGTCTGGTAAACCAGGTAGGTTATCACAACCGGTTCATTGGCACTTTCAACTACTTCAAGGGTTTAATAGAAGCAGGTATATTAGGTGACGTATATCACTTCATGGGAGAAGCTTACGGTCCGGTAGTGACTCGAAAGAAAGGAGGTACCTGGAGGTCCAAAGGTTCCGAAGGAGGAGGTTGTCTGTTCGACTATGCCTCTCATGTGATCAATCTGATTGAGTTTATTTTGGGTGATATTGAGAAAGTGGACGGAACCCAGCTGAAGCGTATCTACTCCAGTGGAGTGGAAGATGCTGTTTACTCAACGATGATCCTTGGGAATGGAATAAGCGGGCTTCTTTCGGTGAACTGGAGCGACGAAACTTACCGGAAAATGTCTACCCAGATCACAGTTCAGGGAAGTGAGGGGAAAATTATTTGCGACGCTCAGGAGATCAGGGTTTTTTTGAAGAAGGAGAATAAAAAACTGGGACTCGAAAAGGGGTGGACCATCAAGTATATAACAGATTTGACAGAAACGGTAGACTTTTACCTGAGGGGAGAGGAGTATTCTGCCCAGGTGGATAATTTTGCGAAAAAAATCGAAGCAAAATCTACTGAAAACAAAAGCTCTTTCAGGTCAGCTCTGAAGACTGATGTGGTTATCGAAAAGCTTAAAAACTATCAAATACAATAGGTATCATGGATAAAGTATTATTTGGGGACAACCAGTTTTTTGCTGTCAACCACCTTTCGGATGAAAAATCAAGGGCTCAGGCCATCCGGTTTAAAACTGATGAGGCGATTATCGGAGTATTGGATTCTGCCATCGATCTTGGCATCAATACCTTTATGTGCACGACCCATGACAGGATTTCCAAAATATGTGACCATATGAGAAGCCATCCTGACCGGTATGAGGGATTTAATATATTTCCCTGTATGCCCTATGCTCACAAGTATGTCAATGCCATCACCGAGCTGGGATACATCGGAACATTAAAAGAGTACCTGCCCGGTAATATTTTCAGCACCTTTGCAAAAGGGGGGATCGCATTTGCCAAAAAGGATGTTATAAAAATGATGGAATTGCTCATTGATGCTGAAATGAAGATGTTCAGGGGGATAAACACACCGGTGGTTTTCATTCAGAATGTGCTGACCGATATGATCCTTGGACTTGGAATGAAAGATGTCTTTGCGGAATACCACAACTACATTATCAAAAAATACAATGCAGAACCAGGTTATATTACCATGAACCTCCCCCAACTTCTTGATGCATTGGAAAGTGTGGGTATTAGAAATCCGATCATCTGCAGTTCCATCAACAGGATTGGATTCAGGATGTCCGGCGGATTGGACATCTATGAGAGAACCCTGGTTGAGAGGGAGTTCAGGCCTGTCGCCATGCAGGTTCTTGCAGCAGGAGCCATCCGGCCAAAGGAGGCCATTGAGTACCTGGGAAAATTCCCGAAATTGGAATCGGTACTATTTGGAGCATCCTCGCATGAACACATTAGGGAGACAAAAGAACTGATCGAGCAACACCTCAGCTAGCATTTTTTGTTTTCACACTAATTGCTCTAACCGAATAATATGGCTATAGCAGCTGGGAACCGGATTCAATCCATCGATATATTGAGGGGGCTTGCCATGATCATGATGGCATTTGGCCACTCAATTAAATTCTTTATTCTTAGAAATTTCGAGCCCACAGACCTGTCTGTCACAACTCCGTTGGCATTCTTTCTGAGGTGGAGTACTCACATTGCAGCACCAGCTTTCGTTTTCCTGGCTGGTATAAGTGTATATATTATATTTACAAAATCAGGTGATGCAAAACGAATGAGTAAATATCTGATAAAAAGGGGAATCTGGCTGATCCTTCTGGAGGTATCACTGCTCACCTTTTTCTGGCATACACATTTTAATGTGATTCAATTACAGGTTCTGTGGGCAATTGGTGTTTCATTTTTATTATTGGCCTTTTTAATCTATTTGCCATGGAAAATAAATCTTGCCTTGTCCATCCTAATTTTAGTATCCCATAACATCCTTGATATGGTTGAATTAAGCGCTCTCTCCGGCATATGGCTCGTCCTGTATACCATTTTTCTCCATCCGGGCAATTTTGATCTCACTAGCTCATTAAAAATAGATTTCTTTTACACCATTTTGCCATACCTTGGTATGATGCTTCTGGGGTTTTCAATGGGAAAGATTTTCGGATATGAATATAAACGAAGAAGACGAATACTACTTTTTTCAGGAGGGTTTATGCTCCTGGTATTTATAATGCTTCGAGCTTTTAATCTCTATGGAGACCCATATTCCTGGTCAGTTCAGGCTAAGGGGCCAATATATACTATAATGTCTTTTGTAAACATTACCAAGTATCCTGCCTCACTTCAGTTTGTTTTGTTCACTTTAGGGACAGCCTTTATTTTACTGGTTTATCTGGAAAGGGATTTTGGGCCATGGATGCAGAAGGTAAGAATTCTTGGCCAGGTGGCCATGTTCTTTTATTTGTTTCATATTCCGTTTATCAGAATTTTCGCTAAGGTATATCATGTGATTTTCGAAAGCAATCCATCTTATCCGGTGTTCTTTATAATCTACCTGGTTATCATGATTGCATTGATGTTTATCAGTAAGAAATATGCAGATTTTAAAATTGAAAGAAAGCATGATAAGGGCTATTGGTGGTTGAGATACCTGTAAAGGGGTTATGAGCCATGTGTTTGATATTTCTAATATGTGACCAAATGATGAGTAGAAAAATAAAATTCAGAAAGCGGCGATTCCTTCGTATCCTTGGAGTCTTCGCAATCCTGCTTACAGTGTACCTTGCGGTTGACTACGTAGGGCCTGCAACTATTACATTGAAAGAAGATACTGTGTTTGGATATTCCTGCCTTCATGCCAGGGATTTAATGGTCCAGGAATACAATTCATCGGGAGACCTTTGGGCCACAAGAGGAATGATTGTGTATCGCCAGGAAAAAGGAGAATCTATGTTTAAGCGTCAAGCCCATGTACCAACTGGATTTTCAATTTTCTGGCTACGCAACTTTTCAATAATTCGAAAAATAACGATCCGGCCGGAATGTGTTGAAATGACAGTGACAGAAGATGGCTCCATTGTTGCATTATCTGCAGGGTTCTGGTGGATTCGTGCACCGGAAGCCAAAAGATTCGAAAGAAGCATGCAAATAGCAAACTATGGGTTTGGTGATCAGGGTGTTCGAAACGATGGAATCCTGTCAGCAGGAAATAATACTGTCTATTACGGGGAATACTTCCGCAACGAAAATGAAGATGAGGTCAGGGTATTTAAATATACGGGTGACTTAAGTTCCTGGGAAACGGTCTATCGATATGAACCCGGGAAGATTCGTCATATTCATGCAATACAAAAAGACCCTTTTTCAGATAAAATCTGGATTTGTACGGGAGATTTGGATAATGAATGCTCTCTGGGCTGGACAAATAATGATTTTGAATCGATCAATATTATTGGCCAGGGTTCCCAGCTCTGGCGTATATGCCAGCTGGTTTTTACTCCTGAGAGTGTCTATTGGGGCACCGATAACGAGGAATTAGACAAAGCAGGCATTTATAAATGGGATCGAAATACTGCAGAATTGCATAAGCTTCAGGAACTGGATGGTGCCATATTCTATGGAACCACCCTTGCCAAGGGTACCATCGTTTTGAGTTCCGATAGGGAAGGCATGGTAAGTGAACAGGATGACCGAACCCGGTTATTTGTTTTAACCGGTGATGATACAATTAAAACCACGGTATGCGGAACGTGGGATCATCACAAACCCGGGTTTTGGTTTAAGTTCGCCAAGCTTCGGTTCCAG
>CAZCQL010000166.1:0-4304 GCA_964500835.1 uncultured Bacteroides sp. | reverse complement strand
CTAAAAACGATTTCCACAGGTTTTATATGGGGGAGATAGTGAATTGCTTTCATCGGTCATCTCTCTGATCATAAGTCTACTACGGCTGGATGAAATAGTACCTTTGAAGCCATTCCCTGAAAATGGGATCTGCAAAAACATTCACACTATTTCCTATATTAATGATTTCCTTTTTTTCAAGACTTAGTTTGATCCTGGCAATATTACTTGTTGATCCCAATTGGTACTCTTCCCGTGTGGCGTTGGAATAATGCTTCTGATTTCCCTCCACCAAGGCCTTTAAGAAACTAAGTTGTTTTTGAGTTAGACTTTCTGCGATCCTATAAAAACGATTATCAAAATGATGGATCAGATCATTCATAGCTTTTTCTGCTATGGCTAATGTACAGGTATGACGTGTCCTAATCAGAGCATGCCATGCCAGGAGATTTAAATAAAAAGGATGATTGTCCACCATAAAGGACATGTGGACTGAAGTGGTATACCCTATGTTTTTATCCTGATCATGGAATAATTTTCTTACACTGGCTGACCTGTGCTTCGCTGGATCATGCTTCAGTTCAAATAACTGGCCTAATCCAGAGAGGGGACCAGGGTGATATACCAAGTCCCTGAAGTTTGGGTTATTGTTTCCGTAAAGGCAGAATATACAGTTCTTTTGATTTCTTAGATTAATTTTCAGCATCCTGAGAAAGGTTTTCGGATGCGTGAATCGGTGAAACAGATGAGAATTGGCCAGGAATACTGCAACCCTGATTTTTTTTCTTCGAGCGATTAATGCCGGCAATTTGAGAATATCCACGCTCCTGCTGTCCATCATTAGTTGAGATGTTACTTCAGGGAATCTGTGGGAAAGCGCTGCGACAAAGAGTTCAAGAAATGAAGTTGGGGAAAATGCTGTCTTTAAATCTATAAAGCAAGTATGAATATCCCGGTTCGTCTCTGCCAATTGAAATCCCAGCTCATGAACATATTCCTTTACTCCCCAACCCTGGTCTGCAGTGAGAATTAAATGCCTGTTTGCGTTTAGCTTCCCCAGGAGTTTCTCAAACAGCCAATCCTGCTCTGTTTTATACGTCGCTGTCAATTGCTCAAGTGATAAAAACGTAGTAGTCATATTCACGATTTTTGTAGGTCACAACAGTGTGACTATTTGTTAGTGTGGTGAGTCATTATTTATCAGCCATTGTTTCGTGCGAATTCTAACTAATTGTTTATGTGCGCATTAGCTTACACTAAAGAATTATTTATGGTGTGGGAAAGTCACGCAATCATGAAAACTCACAACCCTGTGACTTTCTATTTTCGCGAAAATGACATACTGGTCGGTTTTCGCAGGATTATTCCCCCCGGTTTATTATGAAGTAAATTGGGGGTGTACATTCTCACAACCCACTCCAGCCCTCTAGATTTTATACCTTTTTTTCATTTTCCCTGCTTGTCATGCAACCCGAGAACTACTACCTTGTCTTTCCCATTGAAAGCATACTACTTTGACGACAAAATACGAGGACATACACCGTGATGTAATCGAATCGTGCATGAAAGGTGATGTTCGGGCGCAGTACCAGTTATACAGTCTCTATTCGAGGGCCATGTTCAACGTCTGTTACCGGATGACAAATCATCGGGAGGAGGCGGAGGATATGCTTCAGGAGTCGTTTTCTTATGCTTTCGGTAAACTGGGTTCTTTCAGGTTTGAGTCGTCCTTTGGGGCATGGTTGAAGCGCATTGTGGTGAATACCTGTATCAACCACCTTAAAAAGAGAAAGGTGGACCTTGTTTACACGGAACCACACAACGATCCGGCACCAGCCGATGACTTCGTCGATTACGAAGAGATCAGGTTCGAGGTGGACAGCGTGATGAAGGCAATGGAAAGATTGCCGGAGGGCTACAGGGTCGTTTTTTCTCTCTACCTGCTGGAAGGGTATGATCACAAAGAGATCTCCGAAATTATGGGAATCTCCGAATCGACCTCAAAAAGCCAGTTTTTAAGAGCCAAGCAAAAAATTAAAGAAATCTTGATGAGCAATGAGTGACAGGTTAGAAGATTTTGTAAAGCAACACCAGGAGCAGTTTGATTTGCACGAGCCGGATCCATCCATCTGGCTGAAGATCAATCCTGAATACGCCGCTGCCAGGCAGCGCAGACCCATGCGCTGGGTAAGGGTGGCTGCTGCCATTGCCATGATTTTTGGAGGCTTCACGGCAGGGATCTATTTCCTCACAGGGAATAATACCGAAACGGACAAGCTTGGCAACGAAATGTACCTGGAGATGCAGGAAACCGAACAGTATTACAGCCACATGGTTTCCCGGCGGTTTAACGAGCTAAAGCCTTACCTGGTAAGCCATCCAGGCGAGAATGAATTGCTGACAGCTGATCTGAAGGAGTTGGATGATGTGTATAACGAGTTGAAGGAGGATTTAAAGGACAATGCATCGAATCCGGAAGTAATTGAGGCAATGATTCTCAATTACCGGGTGAAACTGGAGATCCTGGAAGACCTGCTAAATCAATTAAAAGAAAAGGAGAATCAAGATTATGAAAAAGATGAATCACATTCTCTTTAAGCCGGTGAGGCTTCTTATCCTTGTGGCATTGACGCTGGGCACCCTTGTCCAGGCACAGAACCATACGGATAAACGACACGTGAGCAGGAGCTTTCCCGCTACACGTGAGACCACCCTGGAGGTGCAGAATAAGTATGGAAAGATCCAGGTGGTTACCTGGGACAAGGATTCCGTCTACATCGAAGTGGATATCTTCCTGACCGAATCCAGTGTTTCCAAATTGAGAAAACTGAGGGAGGACGTAAAGATTGATTTTACAGGCACCAGAACCTATATCATTGCCAAAACGATGATCGAAAGCGAACGTAGCCGCATCGCTTCCGAACTAAAATCCATTGGCAATACCATTACAGGGAGCAACAAGCGAATGGAAATTAACTACATGGTGTACTTGCCTGCATACATGGATGTGGTCTTGAATAATAAGTTCGGGGACATTTACATGGATGACCTGCGGGGACAGGTGGATATTGAACTCTCCAATGGTGTTCTGAAAGCGAACCGGCTGGAAGGAAACTCATCCATCAAGCTCAGCTTTGCCAATGGAATGATTAAATCCCTGGGATCGGCCACCATGAAACTTTCTTATTCTGATCTGGTCCTGGAAGATGTGAGCCAGCTGGATCTGGATAGTAAATCTTCAAAACTAAATGTGGATAGTGCGAATGTGTTAAAGATCAATTCGCGGCGCGATAAACTCTTTATTAAACATGTCGAATACTTCTATGGGAAGGGAAATTTTACCCAGGTATGGATTTCGGATTTCCTGCGGGAAAGCGATGTCTATATGAAGTATGGCGAAGTAACCATCGAACATGTATTCCCCGGCTTTTCCAAAATATTTATCGAATCAGATTATACCGATATCACGCTCTTTTTTGACAGGGAGAGCAGTCTGGCGTTTGACATCTTTCACCACGAGAAGGCCAGTCTCAGACTGCCACGTGAGGCGGTGATTACAGAGGATAGTTTTGACGGGAATGATCATTACAAAACCCTGGGGACCATGGGCAAGGCTGATCCGTCAGGACAGGTGACCATTGATGCCCTTCAGAAGTGTTATATCAACATCTCCCTCAAGTAGTTTAGCTATGAGAAATCTTTACATTATTATATTGTTTTCCCTCTCTTTTTCTCTCTCTTTTTCTCTCTCTTCTTCTCTGTATTCCCAGACTGAACTCAAAGAGGTTGGGGTACGGGGGGGATACTCAGGCGGATTTATTTTCAGGGTAACCCTGGAAGAAGACCTCTCCTATGAGGGTCAGGTCAATTACCGTGATCATGGGGCCATAGTTACCCTGATCAGGCAGCAACACAGGGAATTGGGCATGGACAAGGGGGGCAACTGGGATTTTATTTATGGTTTTGGTGCCCACGCCGGATTTTATTTCACCGACCGTTACCGGGTCCTTTTCCGTGACATCTATTACAACAGGGAATTGTTTACCCCGGTGGTTGGATTTGACGGGTACATGGGAATCGATTACCAGCTGGTGAACGTACCAATAACCTTCGGACTCAGTTATCAACCCTTTATGGAGATCTCGCTCAAGCAGGTCTTCGGAATTAACCTGTGGGATTTTGGTTTTAACGTCAGATACAGATTCTAATTAAATACGAACAGCGATGAAAAAAACAGCAACATTTTTAGTAGCGATTGCCATGTCGGTCCCTTCATTACTTGCACAAGAAGGTGAACCCAGGCAGGATGAGGAGCAACAGCAGGA
>CAZCQL010000165.1:0-4478 GCA_964500835.1 uncultured Bacteroides sp. | reverse complement strand
CCGTCAATATCAGATACCGTACCCCCTGTTGCCCCCGGAGGGTAGAAAACGATACTATCAATCTCTGAAGTATTGTATTTCCCTATGATCTGTCCGGATTTCATGATATACATGGTGTCATTCTGCGCAGAAACAGTACCTATGAATATTGCGATGTCTGCTATTAATAAAGCTGTTCTCTTCATCCGTATATCTTATCTACTGCTTGTAAAATCTAATGGTTTCAATAGCCAATCCGTTGGATAGCTTGCAAACATATATCCCCCTTTTCATATCCGAAATATTTATCTGGTAAACATCTCCAGAGGGATCGACATTCCGGCTGAAGACGATTCTCCCTTCCATTGAAATAATCTCAATTAGCCCTACGGACCCTATCATGGATGTGGATTGTATGTTCATTACATCAAGTACAGGGTTCGGAAACAGGGTAATGCTTCCGGTCCTTTGCATTGGTGGCTTCTGAGGAGCACTTTTGCCAATAAAAATTCAAAAAAGGATCAAAAAACACAAAAAATACCACAAATTATGTATTGATCCGGGATACTCTAATCCGGACATTTATACTTATCATTTAAAAGTCCTCCCCATGTCTAGGATATTTTGGTTGATAATTACCAGCCTGTTAATTCCACTGCTATTCATTTCAGGTTGTTCCAATGGTCCTTCCGGTAGCTCGGAAATCGAGTACAAGCAACTGGTTGAGTCTTTTTTAAATCCTCCCCATTCAGCTCAGCCAGGTGTATACTGGTACTTTATGGATGGCAATCTCTCGAGGAAAGAAATGACGTCCGATCTGGAATCCATGAAAGAGGTTGGGATCGGTCATGTGCTCTTTCTCGAGGTAAATGTCGGAGTACCTCAGGGACCTGTAAAATTCATGAGCGAAGAGTGGAAGGAAAGCTTTACACATGCCGTTAAGGAGTGCGAGCGGCTTGGCATAGTCCTTACCCTTGGATCCGGCCCGGGATGGACCGGTAGTGGTGGCCCCTGGGTAAAAATGAAAGAATCCATGCAGCACCTGGTAGCCAGTAGACTTGAAGTGGCCGGACCGGTAACTTTGGACGTGAAATTGGAAGTCCCACAGGGACGCAATCCATTCTTCGGTCTGGGACAGTTCACACCCGAACTCAAGGAACGCTGGGAAGGCTATTACCAGGATGTAGCTGTCCTGGCATTTCCTGCAACGGATAATACGGATAGAATAGTCGACTCAGACGAGAAGGCTCTTTACTACCGTCCTCCTTTCAGTTCACAAAAAGGAGTCAAACAATACATCCCTGAACCAATTGTCAATGCAGAGAATTTCGACGGGAACACCCATGGTATACCCTCTGGTGATGTAATCGATGTTACGGAATACATGCAGGCAGATGGAACCTTTAACTGGGAAGCTCCGGAAGGCAAATGGACCATCATGCGGTTTGGAAGACGAAATAACGGGGCCATCACCAGGCCGGCACCCATGCCCGGATTGGGTTTTGAATGTGACAAGATGAGTGCCGATGCCATGAAGCATCATTTAGAACATTTTATGATTCCTCTTATTGAAAAAATTCAGCCTGACTCCACAAAACAGGGCGGTTGGAAAATGATCCACATGGACAGCTGGGAAATGGGAGCCCAGAACTGGACCGATGATTTCAGACGCAAATTCGAGGAATTGAAAGGTTATGATCCACTGCCTTACCTCCCCGTGTATACCGGTATGATTGTGGGCAATGTGGAAGAGAGTGAAAGGTTCTTATGGGATCTGCGTATGGTTTCGCAAGAGCTAGTCATGAAAAACCATGTGGAATATTTTAAAAGCTTTGGAAGAAAATATGGCATGGGGCTCTCTATTGAGCCTTACGATATGAATCCCAACACAGACCTGGACCTGGGCTCCTATGCCGATGTCCCCATGTGCGAGTTCTGGAACAAAGGCTTTGGATTTAGCACAGGCTTCAGCACTTTTGAAGGAACCTCCATTGCCAATTTATTCGGTCGTCCGGTGGTGGCAGCCGAATCCTTTACATCCCACCTGGAAGCATGGAAAAGCTATCCCGGCTCCATCAAGAACCAGACCGACTGGGCTTTTTGTTCCGGAATCAACAGGCTTGTATTTCACACCTTTGCGCATAAAGCCATCGGGGACCAATTTCGCCCCGGGATGACCATGGGGCCCTACGGTGTACACTGGGACCGGGGACAAACCTGGTGGGAGATGTCGGGAGCCTATCACACATACCTGGCCAGAAGTCAGTCCCTGCTGCAGCAGGGAAAGGGAGTTGCCGATGTATTGTACATGATTCCAGAAGGGGCTCCGCATGTGTTTCTGCCTCCTGCGTCTGCTGTGGATGGGAACCAGTATCTGACAGGGTATACCGAATTTGATTTCGATGCTGCTGCCGACCGGATTGATGCAAGCGAATCGGAGGATAACAAAGAATTCATGCCCGACCGCAAGGGATACAATTTTGACGGGTGCAGCCCCCATATCCTCATGGAACGAGCCAGTGTCGTAGACGGTAAAGTCGTGTTCGATGGTGGAGCCAGTTACCACCTCTTAGTCCTGCCAAGGGTCCGATCTATGACCCCAGAACTGATCTCGAAAATTGAATCGCTGGTAAATCAGGGAGCGACCGTTCTTGGAAACCCGGTGAGTGGATCACCGGGACTGGCCAACTACCCTGCCTGCGATCAGGAAGTGAAATCGATCAGTGATAAAATGTGGGGTAGTTCTGAAATTCCCGGGCAGGAATCTGAAATCGCCTATGGAAAAGGGACTATCCTCTGGGGCGGTGACTATTCCAATTCCGATGGCGATGAGTTATACCCTAATTACCAGACCACTTCAGGTTACCTGAAAAGCAAAGGCATACAACCTGATTTTAAAGCGGATGGGACCATTCGGTACATTCATAAGAAGATGTCTGAGCATAACCTATATTTCTTATCCAACAGAACCTGCGAGAAGTCCACCGTAGATTGTGAATTCCGCGTCAAAGATTGCTATCCGGAGCTTTGGAATCCCATGAACGGGGAGATCCGCGCCTTACCTGAATACGAAGAAAATGGTGGTATCATAAGCATTCCCCTGCAATTCGAAGCCTACGAAGCCTATTTTATAGTATTCAACTCTGAAAACAGTAACGGGGCTGAGAAAGGGGATCAGAATTTCTATTCCAGGCATAAGATAGCCACCCTAGAGGGTGCCTGGGAAATAAACTTTGACACCACATGGGGAGGACTTGAAAAGGTTAGTTTCGATCAGCTGGAAGACTGGATCACACGGCCTGAGGAAGGAATTAAACACTACTCGGGAAAGGCGGTCTATCACAAAACCTTCGATTTTGAACAGGGAGGGAAAGCTGAGAGATTGTTTCTTGATCTGGGCAAGGTAAACAACATGGCAAGGGTAAAACTTAACGGGAAAGATCTCGGGATTGTCTGGACCACCCCCTGGCAGGTTGAAATTACAGATGCAATTACAGAGAAAAACAATACCCTTGAGATAGAGGTGGTCAACTTATGGGCCAACCGCCTGATTGGAGATGAGGCTTATGCAGATGATGGAATTGTTGAGGGAAAATGGCCCGATTGGGTACTCAAAAATGAAACAAGACCTAGTCAGCGATTCACCTTTACCTCATGGAAGCATTACAAAAAAGATTCACCCCTTATAAGCTCCGGCTTATTGGGGCCTGTGACTATTCAAATGGAAGCAGGCAGGTAATTCTTAATCTTTAAAAAATTTTGTTACAAAACATGATTAAGAATATTTTAAATTAATTAATTGATTGATGACAAAAGTTGGATTATTTGGGATCGGACTGGACACCTACTGGGACCAGTTCGATGGATTGCTGGAGAAACTTCAGGGATACCAGAAGCAGATTAAGGAGAAGATTGAAGAATTGGGAGTGGAGGTCGTCGATGCCGGTCTTACGGATAATCCGGTTAAAGCAAGGGTGGCTGGCAGTTTACTTCAGAGAAACGATGTGGAAGTTGTATTTCTATTTGTCTCCACCTATGCACTCTCATCAACTGTCCTCCCGGTTGCTCAAAAGGTGAAGGTACCCATTGTTATTCTCAATCTGCAACCTTTACCACAACTGGATTACGAAGCATTTAGCAAACTGGGGGACAGGGTCAAGAAGACCGGCGTGTGGCTGGAGCATTGCCAGGCCTGCTCGGTTCCGGAGATTGCCTCGGTGTTCAACCGGTCCGGTATCGGCTACGATATTGTCACGGGGTACCTGGAAGATCCTGAAGCATGGAGGGAGATTGAAGCCTGGACAGAAGCAGCCAGAGTGGCCGGAGCTATGAAAGAGAACCGGCTGGGTGTACTGGGCCATTATTACGGGGGCATGCTGGACGTCTATACCGATCTGACCAAACAATCCGCCACTTTTGGCAATCACATCGAAATGTTGGAGATGTGTGAACTGAGCAAACTCAGGGAGGAGACCTCCAGGGAGGAAGTTGATCAAAAG
>CAZCQL010000164.1:0-4517 GCA_964500835.1 uncultured Bacteroides sp. | reverse complement strand
CTGTAACCAAATCTTAAGCATTATGAAATTCATAGTAAACTGGGTCACCCTCGTTGGGGTGTAGTTAAATTGTACTTTGTATTCTTAGGTTTAGTAGCCAAATTATTAGTCTTTCATTGAAAAGGTCAAATGTCAAAAACGAATAATTACAGCATAACGTTTTAACATTATTCTGTATATTTGTAACTATGGAAACTGAATTAAAACGTGCTACCGTATATCTGGATCCTAAGATACACAGAGCCTTAAAGATTAAAGCCGTACAAGTATCAAGATCTATATCGGATCTGGTTAATGATGCCATTCGGAATTCCCTTGCTGAGGACTTTGAAGATCTTGAAGCATTTGAGAATCGCCTGAATGAACCCAACCTGGATTTTGAATACATGCTGAAAGAACTAAGGTCGAGTGGGAAAATATAAAATCTACATTAAACCCACTGCAGTAAAGGAGCTTCAGAAGATCCCAAAACGGGATGTATCCAAAATAATTGACAAGATCCGAAGCCTATCCTCAAATCCAAGACCTCCCGGTTGTGAGAAATTATCTGCAGATGAAAAGTATCGGATACGGCAGGGCAGATACCGGATTGTATATTCCATTGAGGATGATAAACTGGTTGTTCTTGTTATAAAGATTGGTCACAGGAAAGACGTTTACAGATAGTTCTTGGGAAAATGTCTAAAATTACTGCGTCCTAGTGGTTATTTTTTTATTTCGCCGTCTATTATTAGTAGGATTTCTTCAATGTTCTTCAGCAAATCAAGGTAATAGGGATCATCTAACCACTTGGAAGTTATATAAAAGCTGCTTAACTGATTCTCAAGTTTTTCAAAGCGAAGGAGATGTGAATTGCCTTTTGTAAAATTAGTCTGACCAATCTCGAATTCCTCAGCATATGTATAATGAAGTATACTTCGTTGATTACCTTCGGATTTAAGAATATCATAAGCCTGCAGCCTTGTATTTGAATGTTCGATCTCCTGAAATCTGATCTTAAGTATGGCTCCTTCCCAGGATGCCAGATGCGCTTTTAGAGTTGTATTTTTAATTATCGCAAGTTTTCCGGAACTAATAATTTCAGAAAGAACACCGGTACTTGGACGATATTGGACCTCTTCATCAAACGTTTCTGAAAACATTAATGCAAATTCTTCCTCTGTCAATTGAGGGATATCCGGACCCATGAACTTAGAAAGCTCCACAGCACCTTTACGGTTACTGTTATTGATCCTCATCGCCCTCTCCAGTTCCTTCTTATTATAAGTAAATTCTTCCCTAAGATTTGCCAGATAAGTATGTTCTGTCTCCATTATTTTTCTTTCCTCATTCCAGTTGTCTATTGAAAGTGCTATCAAAATCCCTAGAACAACCAAAATGATTTCACCTGAGGTGTATAGAATATAGAGGCTGAAGTTATTTTCTGATAACAATCTGTGCCGGATTTTTCTGAACAATCGTATCATATGATTCTTAAGATGAAGGGTTGGTACGGTTATTAAACATTGATGTAGCTAAATTGTTCCCCCTGAATCTGTTAGGAGTTGATTAGCTGATATTGCCTTTACACATCACATTAACCTGTCTAACCAAATCTTTAACATAATGAAATACGGAGTTAACAGGGTGACCCTCGTTGGTATGTAGTCATTTTGTACTCAACCATTGGGCTATTATTTTCTAATTCCCGAGATGCTCTGGTAGCGATTTCAGACAAGTGAAGTCCATTCCCTCGAGTATCGATTCCCAAAAATAACTACGATACCCGAAAAACCAACCAGAGTGATGGCTATTTCAGCAATCGTATTCAGGGTATCCATATGATCAATAGAAATAAGAAATAAATAGTTGATTACTATCAAGTAACACCCCGTGACACAATTTGTTTATCCTGAGCATGATATAAGAACTAACCGATTTCCCCACTCCTCATCACATTAACCCCTGTAACCAAATCTTATACATTATGAAATACGGAGTTAATCGAGTGACACTTGGTGGAAACGTGGGGGATGAGCCCAGGGTATCAGAAAATGAAGGGTAGGCTTTTGTGGCTAACTTCCCAGTGGCAACCAATGAAGTCTGGAAGGACAAAGAAGGGGAGGAGGTATTGAAAACAGAATGGCACTGGATCGTTAATTTGTCTGGAACATTTATTTGGACACAATGAGGAGCATTTTGATCAGATGAATTTCATTTATCGTAACTGGTAGTTAATCTTGAATTATCTCTCCGCTCTTCTTTAGCTTTAATGCCCACTTCAGAGAAACCAATGCTGCTATTGTCATCACACCCACCAGAGCAAGTGTTGCCCATGCCGCCATTGGATAACCACCATTCGAAATAATATAGCCTGATAATGCGGGTCCCAGGGCTACTCCGAGCACCATCGCGCTTCCCGAAGCAGCGACAATCCGACCATCAGGGTCTAGTGTTGCAGCATAAGCAGTCAGGTAGGAGATGGCAAAAAAGTATCCTGCCGTCCAAACCAATATTGAGATCCTAAAAAGATAAGGAGCTTCAACTGATAAAAATATTGCATAAGAGGTCAAGCCTGCGAATATCAATCCAAATAGCAGGGGAAATCTCATTCCATACTTAAAACCGATCAATGTAGCTATTATGGGACCAAATATGCCAATGAGTCCCTGCAGTGATAGTAATCTGCCTATTTCCGAAATAGTATACCCTACCTCACTGCCTATTGTCACACCATAGCTCCAGGCCATGGAATCTCTAAGAGTAAACAAAAAGAAGACAAGAAAAATTGCAACTCCCGCAATACTGAGCATTATTTTTCCGGTCGTTTTGCCGGAGGTGGCTGGCAAGTCCCCGCTAAGAGATCGTTGGGGCATTCGTGCCAATAGAACAAGGTAACTCATGGTCACAGCTGCCAGTGAAAAATAGATGCCCTGAAGGCCCCAGGACTCATCTGCGAATGACAGCAATAGCATCAGAATTACTATCATGCCTGTAAACAGAACATTCATCATTCCAGCTATTTTTGTAGGGTGTTTGGCATTGGCAATTGTTGCGTTTCCACAGGCCAGGGTTAATCCGGCTCCGATGCCCGTAAATGGCCTGAATATTAGCAAGAATTCATGGCTGCTCCATATAGCAGAGGCAAGATTACCGATAATAACTATAAAGGCTCCCGCAAAGGCCAGATCGCGGCGCTTTGTCTTTCCCATCTTTGGGGCAACAATTAGTGATGAAAGAGCAGCAGCGAGAAACTCCAGGCTATAAAGAAGTCCGGCACCTGCCCCGTTCAGACCAAGATTTTCCATGGTTGAATCAAACAGGAAAGGTAAGGCGGCATAAGAAAGAAGTCCAACCCCGGAGATTGCGGCAAAGGAAGAGAGAAGAATCCTTAGTTGTCCGTGTTCCATCCTGGTTTTAGCAAGATATTTCATTATTATTCTTTTTAATTGGATCTGCGGCAAGACTCCATTTTCGGCAGTTATTCTTCAAACCAGACCTCACAAATTTTCTCCATATGGGTATGGTCTGTACCACAACAACCTCCAATAACAGTAAGGTTTGGTAATAGTGATTTTAGATTTTGATACCCCTTTGCAAGCTCATCCTTATCACCTGCATCAAGCGTTACCGATTCATCTAACTCTGCATGACTTTTATCAGATGCATTGGCCCGAACACCTTTTATTCTCTTTGTCCATTTACTATCTGCTTGCAGCACATTTGAAAAATGATTGGGATGTGCACAGTTAATCATAAAATATGAAACGTAATTGTCGGTTATTTTGTCAAGGGACGTGATTGCTTCCCCCAGGGACTCGCCACTGGGAAGTTTACCGTCTGTTTCAACCGTATATGAAATAACAACAGGAATATTACTATTCTTTGCGGCATTTACAATGCCAATAGCTTCATTATTGTAATTAATTGTCATGGCAGATACAAGGTCAGCATTCGTCTCGGCAAAAATCTTGATCTGAAAAGAATGATATTCTTCAGCCATGATGATACTCATCTGCTTTTCCGCGGAGTAACCATCACCCCGGGGCCCTATGCAACCACTAATGGGTATTCGAAAATCCTCATTCTCGTAATTTTTTCTTATGTTTTCAAGTTCTTGGATAGCTATTCTGTTGATTTGCTCTAATGATTTAAGCGAATATCCTAATCTCATGGCCCAATCAGGATTCGCTCTCCATGTCGGAGCTTCCAGTATATAACCGTTACATCTTTGTTTTGAAATATTAAGATAGTCCTTGTAGTACTCGTTAAGAATTCTTTTTCCTTCCTCATTCTTTAGTAGATCGAAGGCGGCAAAATGTGATAAATCAATACCCTGATTAAATATAAGAGTTGTTTCTAATCCGCCATCAGTCAAAAATGTGGATTCTGCCAGTTGCGGTAGTGCTCTTCTATATTTTGCCATAAGTCATGTTATTCGAATTCAACAAGGTACGAATGACCATCAAGGAAGGCAAATAAACACCCTTTTGGGCAATATGTCCCTGTGACAACGTCATAATCCTAACCGATATCCC
>CAZCQL010000163.1:0-4535 GCA_964500835.1 uncultured Bacteroides sp. | reverse complement strand
TTCCCTTTTCTCCGAATCTGATTAATTTCATAGTGTATCTTGCTTTAGTTATAATGAAACCCCTCTTTTCCAGGGTATAAAATCATTCTGTCCGTGCCGAACAGCCGCGGGTATTGCACGTCCGCTTGCAACTTCGATAATGTAATCCATCAGTTTCTCTCCCAGGCTGAGAATGGATTCCTCTCCGGAGATGACAGACCCTGCGTCAAAATCGATGATATCTTTCATCCGCTCGAAAAGTGTGCTATTGCTTGATACTTTCACTACCGGACAGATCGGATTCCCTGTTGGAGTACCTAACCCTGTGGTAAAAACAATAACATTTGCGCCAGATCCGGCAAGCCCGGTAGTACTCTCCACATCGTTTCCGGGTGTACAAAGCAGGTTTAATCCGGGTACAATGGCTTGTTCCGTAAAATCAAGGACATCCGTAACAGGGGAAGTTCCTCCTTTCTTCGCTGCTCCGGCAGATTTCATGGAATTTGTGATGAGCCCGTCCTTAATATTCCCGGGAGAAGGGTTTTTTGTAAATCCTGATCCCACTGCAATTGCCCGGTCAGAGTAATGTTTCATAATGGATGCAAATTTCTCAGCTATGTTCATATCAACACAACGGTTCAGGAGGTTCTGTTCTACTCCATTCAATTCTGGAAATTCGGACAGAATTGCTATTCCTCCCAAGGCTACGAGCATGTCGGAGACATATCCCAATGCCGGATTGGCAGAGATTCCCGAAAAGCCATCAGACCCCCCGCACTCCAGGCCAAGGGTCAATTTACTCAAAGGAGCTGGTTTTCTCACAATTTTATTGGCATCTATCAATCCTACAAAGGTCTTTTTAACAGCTACCGCTAAAAAATCCTGCTCACTTTTACTTTCCTGTTGTTCAAGAAAAACCAGCGGTTTTGAAAATGAGGGATCATTCTTGTTAATGCACTTTTGCAGGAAGGGAATTTGTAAATGCTGACAACCTAAACTCAGAATCGTTGCTCCGGCAACATTCGGGTGGGTAATGTACCCCGCCAGCAAAGCGCCCAATGTCTCAGAGTCCTCTTTGGTTCCTCCGCAACCTCCCTCATGAGGAAGAAACTTAATACCATCCACATTTTGGAATACCCGGTTCCTTAAAATATCCTGATGAGTCCTCAAGACAGGTGCATCAAGCAATGCTGCCTCGCTGGCGCCTTCCTTATAATCCTTCACCAAAGGCTGAATCTCCAGGGTAAAATCCTTCTCCGTAACATACCCTAGAGCCTCTGACATCGAACACTTCAATACTTCAATGTTCCGGTTCTCGCAAAAGGTCAGAGGAATGACCAGCCAATAGTTGGCTGTACCTACTTGCCCATCCTTACGGTAATACCCTTCAAATGTGCGTTCTTCCCAGCCCGATACATCTGGAGCTGTCCAATTAATTTCTTCTATTTTGGTGATGTATTCTTCAAGTGCATTTGTCAGATTATGAGAGGAAATCAAATCTGCCTTCAGAATGTCCTGTGAAGCTTTTCCAACCAGTACCCCATACATGAATACCGCATCACCCTTTTTCAACTCACTGGCAGCAAATTTGTGTTTGGCAGGTACACGATCTCTTAAAATCAACTCCACCCCGTTAAAGGTTATTATTTCTCCGGCTTCCAGGTTATCCAGGGCAACCAACACATTATCATTCGGATGAAGTTGAATATAGGGTTTTCTCATCAATTCTGATCTTGCATTTTATTTGTAAAACAGACCAGGCAAAAATAGTGATATCTGAGGGATGTATGTGACCAGTAACAATACAAGGATACTAACCACAAGGAAAGGTAGAATTGCTCTGCTGACTTTGTCAATAGAAATCTTCCCTATGCTCGAGGCCACAAATAAGCATACACCCACCGGCGGAGTGGTCAGCCCTATGATCAGATTCAATACAGCAATTACTCCAAACTGAATGGGATCAACTCCTACTCCTACAGCCACATTTAATAAAACCGGGAACATGATGAGCAAGGCAGCAATGGTTTCCATAAAAGTTCCCACTACCAGTAGAATCAGATTGATGAAAATCAAAATAACAAATTTGTTGGCTGTAACTCCCAGGAGAGTTTCTGAAATCATCTCCGGCAGTCCTTCTGTAACCAGTATCCATCCTAACAGGTTCGAAAAACCCACAAGGATCATGAGAGAGGCAGAAGTTTTAAAAGATTCCAGCAGAATGCGGGGTATAGCCTTTAAGGTCAACTTTCTGTATACAAATAGCCCGATGCAGGCTGCATATACCACAGCAACAATGGAAGCTTCAGTAGGTGTGAAGACACCCCCGATGATCCCGAACAAAATGATAAAAGTCATCAGCAGGGCCCAAAACGTATCAAAAAATCCCCACAGAACTTCCAAAAAGGAACTTCGTTTCTTTTTTTTATGAGGTTGATTTTTGGAGAGTACATATGCCACAAACAAAAAACCCACCCCCAGCAATAAGCCGGGAAGTGCACCTGCCAGAAACAACTTCCCAACTGATAGGCCCGTGAGTGTGGCGGCAATGATCATTGGGACACTTGGCGGAATAATTGGACCCACTGTGGAGGAAGCGGCTGTGACCGCACAGGCATAATCCGCTTTATACCCTTCTTTTTCCATGGCCGGAATCATGACCGAGCCAATGCTGGCTGTGTCTGAAACAGCTGTACCTGAAATTCCGGCGAAAAGCATGGATGCCCCAATGTTGGCCAATGACAATCCTCCGCGAACATGGCCGAATAAATGGTTGCAGAATTCTATTATTTTTTCGGTGATTCCACCATGATTCATCAGATTACCGGCCAAAATAAATCCAGGTATGCTCAACAAGACAAAAACGTCAATCCCGGAATACATTTTAAGAGGAAGTATAACCAATGGTATGCCTTTGATCACTATATATACCAAACAGGAAACACCTATCGCAAATGCAATGGGGAATCGAAGAAAAAGACAGATAACGAAAACAGCTATAAGTAATATGATCATTTATTCACAGATCTGTAATGTTGTATGAATTGTTTCACTAAATAATAGAGTATAGCTCCGCTCATAATTAGCATGCTCGCAAAAGCGATGGACATGGGTAAGCCTAACCCGGGTGAAGTTTCTGAAGTACCCATAGCGATAAAATAGATTGAGAAAATCGCCATCAACAGAAACAAAACAGCGGATACCAGTGAAATGATGAGCTCGAGAATCCCTTTCATTCTGGAATTGAATTTCCGATAGAAATAATCCATACTCACAAAGTAACCTTCTCTCTGAGCCAATCCGGCTCCAAAACTGATGGCATAGATGAAAAAAAACCTCGATGCTTCTTCTGTCCACGAAGGGGCAATATTTCCGAAAAAACGCCGGGTTACGATTTGAAGAAGGACAGTGAAAATGAGTCCGAATGCGCTGACTGTAGTCCCCCATTCTAAAATGCTGACCAGTATACTGCGTTTATCTTTCATTCCAGATTTACGATTCTATTGTAATAATCCTGCATCTCCTTAGACAAGCTTTTATACACTGCATCTGATCCCGCTTGCCGAAAGCTCATTTTATCAACATCAATAAAGGTCATTCCTTTGCTTTCCAGATGAGCCCTGAGTTTGGCTTCGTTCTGTAAAAATAACTGATGTTCATAGTGTTGCATATCTTTTGCCGTTGCCATGAAGATTTCCTGAAGCTCCTGAGGCATCGCTTGAAATTGCTTTTCACCCATCACAACATAGCCCCAACTAAGCACATGGGCTGTCATGTTCACAAACTTTTGGACTTCGAACATATTGGTACTGCTTATCATTGCCAGAGGATTCTCCTGTGCCTCAATGGTTCCCTGTTGCAAAGAGGTAAACACCTCAGAAAGAGCCATCGGTGTAGGATTTGCACCCAGTGCACTCCAGGCAACGGAGTAGGAAGGAACGTTGGGTATTCTCACAATAAGACCTTTCAGGTCCTCAGGGCGCTTGATGGGCCTGTTTGACGTCAGGTGCCGGGGACCTCTCTGAAAATACGTTATGATCCGCAATCCGGTTTCATCCAGGATTCTTTGCTCCATTTCCATTCCGATGGCTCCGTTTGCAAGGTTTTTCATATGTACCGTATCCCGGAAGATAAATGGCATATCTGAAAATGCAACGATATCGGTCCAGTTCTGAAGTGTTCCCCCCGTTATGGTCATATCTGCAATACCTGATCTAATGCTGCGGATCAGTTCGAGTTCTTTCCCCAGTTGTTCATTGGGGTATACTTTTAAAACTATTTTACCTTCGGATCTTTTAAATACAGTGTCCCGGAAGTATTCAAAAGCCTTGTGCCATGTATGATCTGTATTTGCTACATGGCCTATTTTAAAAGTATAAGCTTGGTTATTCTTTTTACTTTCACGATCCATCGTACATGCCTGTAAAAGTGCAATAATGGCTGCAGCCGATAAAACAAAGACAGTTCTCACATTTCCCCGAATTACATTTAATCGAAAAAACCAATATAGGACAATAAATACATTTTATGTAAAAAGATGAAGGGGATTAAGCTAA
>CAZCQL010000162.1:0-4695 GCA_964500835.1 uncultured Bacteroides sp. | reverse complement strand
GGAAATCAAAGAATTTACTGCCATAAGATTACGTCTCCTGGGAATTAAACCTTTGTTGACAGCATCAGTCAAATATAATACCTTTAGTCTGAATAATAACCCTCAGAAAAAAAGTAAATTAACTATGAAAAATGTGATTATAGGATTTATTGGAATACTCCTGTCAACGGCTGCTTTTTGCCAGAACAAGGTGGTCTATGGGAAACTCACCATATTCAATACCTACCCCGTAAAAAACGTTGAAATTAATTCAAAGAAGGCCAAAGCAACCATTACCACCGATTCACTTGGTCAGTTCTCCATCGTGTGTAAAGAAAAGGATGTCATTCAAATAAAGGCAAAAACTTTTCAGGCTGTCACCCGAAGGGTTGGGCCGGATACGGATTCACTCTTTATAAACCTTATGTTCATAGATAACAAGGCAAACAGGGAGAGGGCCGTAGGATATGGTTATATCAGTGAAGAGGATCTACTCTACGCTGTGGACCATCTCGAGGAAGAAAACAATGATTTTTGCAGTTACGCCAATGTGTTTGACCTGATAAAAGGCCGGTTTTCCGGCGTCACCGTAACCGCAAATTCTGTCCAGATCAGGGGAGGAAATACCTCGTTTACTCCCGGCGCCTCAGAAGCCTTGTATGTAGTTGATGGTCAGGTTACAAGTGCCATTAATTGGATCCAACCTTGCCAGATTAAGACAATCGATATTTTGAAAGACAGCAACGCAGCGATATACGGATCCAGGGGGGGGAATGGAGTGGTAGTGATTCAGATGAAGAATTAAATACGGATCAAATAGACAAAGATGAAATTTGTAATTGCCCTGACAGCCGGACTTTTTTTCTCCGGGTTTGCTTTATCCCAGAACAGGGTTGTGCATGGGAAACTGACAACCTACAATACCTATCCTGTCCAAAACGTCGAAATCTCCACCAAAAAAGCACGGACCATGGTGAGGTCAGATTCGCTGGGGCGGTTTTCCATTGTTTGTTATGAGAATGATGTCATTAAGATAGATCCGGAGGCATTTAGGAAAGTCACCAAGAAGGTTAAACAGATAAACGATTCACTGATTATCAATTTGATTTTCATTGATTCTAAAGAGAACCGGGAGCTTGCAATAGGATATGGATATATCACAGAAGAGGATCTCACCTTCGCAGTCAGTCATTTGGAGCAGGAACACAATGAGTATTGCCAATACAATTCCATGTTTGACCTAATCAAAGGTCGGTTCTCCGGAGTTACTGTCAGTAATAACGCTGTCTACGTGAGGGGGATGAACTCCGTCAATCTCAGTTCCGAAGTACTTTACGTAGTTGACGGGGTAACCATCCACAGCATTGCTGACATCACTCCATGCGATGTCAGGTCAATTAATGTGATCAAGGACGGAATGGGCTCTATTTACGGCTCCCGTGGAAGCAATGGTGTGGTAGTGATAGAAACAAAACGGGGAGAATAGCACTCTCAGGGCCAAAAGCTTTTCACATATTTTCAAGCCACCATAAAGGAGGGTTTCCAGATTATTCGTATTTTTCGGCTGATTGATCTACTATTAATATACTCCTGTTATGAGAATTGCCCTTCAGATTCAAATGTTTGTTGTGATTGGCTTGGTAGTAATTCTGGTTTCCGGATGTACAACCGAACCTACTGCAGCCTTTACAGCTGATAAATTGACCATCACTGCCGGTGAGTCGGTACAATTCACTGACCAGTCAATCAATGAGCCAACAACCTGGCTGTGGACCTTCACGGGTGGTACACCTTCCACTTCCACCCTCCAGGATCCTACCGTGACCTATAGTAACCCCGGAATCTATACCGTCAGCCTGGAGGTTCGAAAACGCAAAGACTCCAATATAATGACCAAGGATAACTATATAACCGTTGAGCCTGCCACAACCGATCTTACATTTATTAATAACACCTATACAGACGTTACCATTGTGATAGGAGGTGTTCAAAAGATTGCACCCGGGGAAGGGGGCGAGGCTACCTATTTTAATATTGAAGCAAGTTCCATTAGCTACCGGGCAACAACTTCCGGAAGTACAAGTACGGGTACCCAAATCGGGATATTGTTGGTATGGGAATACACCCTTGCGCTGACGGGAGGGGACCAGGAGACCGAGCTGGGTTTCGATGAAAGGTTTTTCTTTCTGCGAATGACAAACAATGGAACGCACGATTGGGGTCCGATAGAAGTTGATCACGGCGCCGCTGAGACTGCTGTTGAAAATATTCTTCTTCCTATGAATGGTACCAGGTATAATATAGGGTACTACAATGCATATGCTTCCACCGAGGTCAGAGCTTACTGGGACGATCAACCGGACACGCGGGTCCGCTGGACGGTAAATGAGGATTTCACCTTTTCCAGTGAATGGAACCAGAATGTCAGCCTGACAAACTATGATAAAAAGAGCGTTCCGGCTACCACAGGCTTTAAAACCTTCTCACAAGAAGCCGGTCATTTAGTACCTTCCACGGATTTCATCCCGCCTAAAACGCCTGAAGAAGGAATCACCCGTCATTTTCCGAATCGCTAATTATGGTGGTAACCATTGTTCATGTTCAGATAAAAGATGAATTCATTGAAGATTTCATCCGGGCTACATCCGTCAATCATCAGCGATCTGTGAAGGAACCCGGCAATCTCAGGTTTGATGTGCTTCAAATGGATAATAATCCCGCAAAGTTTGCCCTCTATGAAGCCTATGATAATGAAGCTTCTGCGGCAGCCCACAAAGAAACGAAACATTATCTGGAGTGGCGGAAGTTGGTTGGTCCCTGGATGGCATTCCCCCGGGAGGGCATTCGATACAATGGGCTTTTACCGATGTAGGAAATCCGGCTTGTCATATGGTCAGATACCATAACTATTCCTGCCGATGGACAATTTTAAAATATCGGGGATCATCCCTCCCTTAATTACCCCTTTAACCGGTCATCTGAGCCTTGATCAGAAGGCCTTGGAGAGGATCATTGATCATGTGATTCAAGGAGGTGTAGATGGGATTTTTTTACTGGGGTCCACAGGGGAAGGGCCCAGTCTCACCCATGAAGTAAAAAAGCATGTGATCGAATCGGGTGTCAAATGGGTTTCGGACCGCGTACCGGTTTTTATCAATATTACTTCTACCTCCCATACCGATTCCATTCGTCTTGCCGAATTCTCCTCCCTCCCGGGGGCTGACTATGCCGTGCTTGCTCCACCCTACTATTTTGACATGAGCCAGGGCGAATTGTTGCGGTATTGTACTGCGGTGGCAGACCAATCACCCATTCCCATACTCCTTTACAATATACCGCTTTACGCAAAAACAAAATTTGAACCCGGTACGGTCTGGCAACTTGCCGCACATGAGAACATCGTTGGGATAAAGGATAGTTCTGGAAGTATCAATTACATTCATCAACTGCTTAAGGAGAGGAAAAGTGAGCATTTTTCCATCCTGGTAGGTCCTGAACTATTGCTGGGGGAAAGTCTTCTGCTTGGCTGTGATGGAGGGGTTTGCGGCGGTGCCAATCTCTACCCGGGATTATTTAGTAAATTCTATGCTGCTGCTGTAAAAAAGAAACAGGAGAGGATCAGCATGTATCAAAAATTACTGGAACAGTTAAACACCAGGGTTTATCAGGCAGCTGATTCCCCTATGAGCATCTCTATCGGACTAAAATATATTCTGGCCCAAAAAGGTATCTGCAGCGCTCAGATGGCTCTGCCTGTATATGACGCGTTATCTGTCAACCAAAAACATCTCCTGGATGAGCTTGACAGGGAATTTTCCAACCTTGGTTATTAATCACAGCAACAAGAAGATATGAAAGCCCTCCAAATCCTGTCAATCCTTTTTATGCAACTTCTGGCATGTCCGGCCCAGAAGATTTCGCAGGTTCTGCCAGAGCCTGTTACATCCGGTTCGGCTGGCTATGTAAAAGGAAATTTGATTTTCGAGATGGATGACAGACCTACTCCTCAATGTCATGCCTCAACCATCGTGGAGACACCCTCGGGAATGATAGCAGCCTGGTTTGGAGGAACCCGTGAAAAGGATCCGGATGTGGGTATTTGGATTTCCCGTCTGGTAAAGGGAACATGGACCTATCCAATCGAGGTGGCTGATGGAATACAAAATGACACCCTTCGGCACCCGTGTTGGAATCCAGTTTTATTCCAGCCAGCTGGTGAATCACTTCTTTTGTTCTTTAAGGTAGGCCCCAGTCCTCGCGAATGGTGGGGAGAACTGATGATTTCAGAAAATGACGGGCAAACCTGGTCCGCGCCCAGGAAACTTGGCAGGGACAGGCTGGGATACTTGGTGGGGCCTGTAAAAAACAAACCTGTTCAATTGGCCGAAGGAACCATCTTGTGTCCATCAAGCACAGAGGTCATTAAAAAAGGTGAGGTATTCTGGTCCGTCCATTTTGAACGTACACAAGATTTGGGCAAGACCTGGGAAGTGATCGGCCCTGTCAATGACGGGATCGAATTCGATGCCATTCAGCCAAGCATTTTGACTCACAGCAATGGTCAATTGCAGATACTCTGCCGTACCAGGCAGGATGTGATATCTGAAAGCTGGTCGGGGGACGGAGGAGAAACCTGGAGCAGGATGGCAGCTACCCATCTTCCGAATCCAAGTGCAGGTATGGATGCAGTCACTCTCAGAGACAGAAGACACCTAG
>CAZCQL010000161.1:0-4720 GCA_964500835.1 uncultured Bacteroides sp. | reverse complement strand
CTAGAGTTCCTAACGTGGGTTTTTCCAGCGGAGGAGTATCAAATGTCAATGAATTTCCATAGATTGTTTCGTTACCCGCAGTAGCATAGGACCAAAGATGGTACTTCGTGCCGGGCGCTAATCCATCCACCTCTCCTTCAAAATCCCCTTTGGTTTTCTTTGGGCCCAACTTCGTATAATCTATGATGCCGGAGAGGTCCGGGGTGAGTGAGTAACAGAACCCATGTTCAGAAACTCCTGAAGCTCCGCCTACGTCAAATAGCGTAGCATTTGCCGAGCAGGTAGTCTGGGTAACCTTTAATATAGAACCCGTTTTGACAATGACCAATCTTTCCGGTTCGATCTTTTTACAATTAGTGGCGATGAGCCCCAGCATTGCAACGAGAGCAAATGATCCAAGTATCCGGGCGTTGTTATTGTTGCTTCGAAGCTTCATTAATCAGGGGCTACTCGTTTAGCAGAAATATAAAATCACCTCCCTCATCACCTACATTCTCAATCTCGCCATAGATGGGTATCGCATCACTGTTGTTGATCACTGCAATCCGAAAACTGCTGAATAATTGTTCTGCAGAGAGATATGTCTCCTGATTCTCTTCCAGCCGCTGAATCAGGAACCGGGTGAATGAACTTCTGTCGGGCACCTTGGTTAAATTACCGCTGGTCATAGCCTTTCGACTGGGGAGTTCGTACAGTTTCTCATAGGCTTTCTCACGGCTGCCAAAAGCTGATCTTGCTTTGAAAATGGAGCCCCCAAAACAGGCATCTGTGATAAGAAGGGTATGTTTTGATTTTATCTCGGTCAGGTAGTCAACCAGGGTGCTGTTCCTGAACCAATTGGTCTTTATCCTGCCGTCTGAGTCGGCAGGCAGCCAGTAGCCTATGCTGGATGCTTCATCCCACCAACCATGACCTGCATAAAAAATCAGGAGATTGTCGTTGGGAGTGATGATTCGCGCCATTTCATCCAGGGCCTGGATAATATCTCCCCTGTTGGCATTTTTAAGAAAGGTGATATTATTTTTCTGAAAGCTATATTTATTGGTAAGGGTCCGATAGAGCTGTTCCGCATCTTTCACCGGATTATCCAGATCCGACAAATCATCGTCCAGATAGGTGTCAATCCCTATGATAAGTCCATAATACGTGGCATCATGCGAGATTCTATCCTGTAAGCTCAGGACAGGAGGAGTATAGTCAACTAAAAAAAAGGTCTCCTGAAGGTTTTCTTTCTGATCCATGGCTACAACCCTGAATGCATTGTCTCCCTTCTTGAGTGTGATCTGTATGGTGAAAATCCCCAGATCAGTAAAAGGCCGCATGTCGCCATTTACAGATACAAAACTGACGGAGGAACTGTCAGATACCTTTCCTATGAGGTCAAATTCCTGCTGATGGGTATAGTACCTGGTTTCCGGGTAAATTTTCGGTGAAATAAATTCGATAACCGGGGGATCCGTATCGGGAATCTCTCTCACCTCGATTTTAGGTATATTACTTATTCTAAGGCTGGCTTTTTCGCTTTTTATTTCCTGTGCAGGCAGGAAATAACAACCCAGGATAAAAGCCACGCAGCATATGGAGATTATTCTTTTCATCAGAAGGTATAACGAAATGCGATAAGTGGAACTGAGGATTCCTGTGCAAAGGATGGCCCGATGGAAATTCCTTTGTGATGGGAAACGGGTTGAATCAGGGTAAGATCCGCAGTGCCGATAAATGTCCAGACCAGGTCTGTGATCCATACACCTATCGCCGAAAATGCCAGTACTTCTGAGATCAGATCCTGATTGGCAGCTTTGTTGTACAGGCCATCCACTTCCTCAAGACGGGACGGAACCTTGTACGCATCATAGCTGATCACGGCCTGGTTGTTAAAATAAATTGCCCCTGCTATACATCCGTATCCAACTATACCCTTGATCCAGTGAGGGCGACCCGGCTTGACCCTCGATAGTCCCAGACCTGGAAGAGCGACCGATTGAAGAATAAGGGCAGATCGATTAAATTTCTTAGCGGATATTGCCGGAGTATTTTTGGTCTCTTTGGGAATAGAAGTTTCGCTTGATTCTTGTGTTACGGCAAGTTGATCTTCAACTGGCTGACCTTTTCCAGGATTCTGATCTTCAACGACCGGTTCTTCTATTTCGGGATTCTGGACAACTGGCTCTTCTACGACAGGAGGAGGTTCGGCAAGGGCATAAACTTCCACAAAGATCTCTTCGTCCAGGAAAATGCTGTCCGCGGCAATGTCCCAAAATATCTTTTTATCATTTCCACCCCGGACGTGTTCACCGATATCCCCGGACAGTGAATTTGCGTTAATAGACCTTCCCTTTGCATCAGAAACTTCAATTCGTATGGTGTATTCATTTGCATCCGTACTGTTCAGAATGTCATAGGTGATTTGTACAGAGCCATCCTTCAGAGATAAATCCGGTTTGGATACCGAAACGAGGGACTGAGCCCGGCAGAGTTGCAGAGTGCACACCAGGGTTAAAGTTACATTGATCAGGGCCGCTACCTTCATGACTAATCGAATTAGTCTATAGGTAAATGTAACGCCTCGGGACCTTTTTCACAAATTAATCTTATGAAATTTGATCTAATAATCTCCTTCAATCCAATTACTTGTTTAGAATTATCTGATTTTGATATGTAGAATCTTACCACTTGATGACTCATAGTCCCCCCACTATATTCTAAAATCAACCTGCCTGTTGGTCAATTAAAAATAGGCGTCGGACGTATTCTTGAATAAATGAAGGGTTCTATTCTTCAAAGGCAGCGTCAAAGTCGATTTCAGAAGGGGGGAAATCAATACTCTTTACAAAAGCACATGCTTCCGCAGCGCCATGCTCCCGGTCCATGCCAATGTCTTCCCATTCCACCGAAAGGGGGCCTTTGTATCCAATTTTGTTGAGAGCCCGGATAATTTCTTCAAACCGGATTTTTCCGCGGCCCAGTGATCTGAAATCCCAGTAACGGCCGGGAGCTCCAAATTCTGTGTGACCCCCGAATACTCCTGCCTCAACCGGCACATCTGACCAACCGGCGTCCTTCATATGCACATGGAAAATACGGTCGCCAAACGCATGAATGAAAGAGACGTAGTCCACTCCCTGGTAACCCAGGTGGGAAGGATCGAAGTTAAATCCAAAAGCGGGATGATGATCCATCGCATCCAATGCTTTGCGTGCCGATGCAATGTCGAAAGCGATTTCAGTGGGGTGAACTTCCAGGCCGAATCTGACTCCCAGAGCCTTGAATGCATCCATGATGGGCTTCCACTGTGAAGCAAACTTATGATAACCCTCCTCAATCATGGTGGATGGAGTTGGGGGAAACCCGTAGAGGAGGTGCCATATGGGACTTCCTGTAAACCCATTAACCACCGACACACCAAGCCTTTTGGCAGCTTCACCGGTTTTAATAATCTCTTCGGCCGCTCGTTTGTTCACTCCTTCAGGATTGCCATCCCCCCAGACATATCCGGGCAAAATACTTTTATGGCGGTCATCAATCCGGTCCGATACAGCCTGACCAACAAGGTGTGTGGAAATGGAAAATACCTTCAGGCCATACTTATCCAGGAGAGCAAGTTTCTTTTTACAATAGGATTCATCTGCCTTGTCAACCTCGAAATGATCACCCCAACAGGCAAGTTCCAGTCCGTCGTACCCAAAGGCGCTGGCTTTTTCACATAAGGTTTCCAGGGGAAGATCGGCCCATTGGCCGGTGAAGAGTGTAACAGGTCGTTTCATGGTAGTTAGTATAACGGAAAAAGTAAAAGATCAGGAGTTAAGGGATTAGAGTTCGCGTATCCAGATATTCCGGTATGAGACCGGATTACCGTGTTCCTGTAGCATGAAAGGAAGTTTGTCGGGATGGGAAGTATATTTTGTTTCTCCGATATATTGCATCGGACCTTTCAATGCTACGTGGTTTTGAATAAGCACTCCGTTGTGGATTACTGTAGCGAAGGCAGGTGACTCCAACGAGCCGTCATTTTTAAATTTTGGGGCTTTGAAAATAATGTCATAGGTCTGCCATACCCCTGGAGGCCGGCAGGCGTTTACCAATGGAATATGTTGTTTGTAAACGCTTCCTGCCTGGCCGTTGTAGTAGGTTTCATTTTCATAGGAATCCAGGACCTGTACCTCATACAATGCCATCAGGAAGATACCGCTGTTCCCTCGTCCCTGACCCTCTCCAACGACAACTTTAGGAGTTCGCCACTCCACATGAAGCTGGACATCCCCGAATTTTTGTTTTGTTTTAATACTCCCGGACCCCGGAACCACGGTCAGAATATCTTCTGCCTTCCAGGTTGGTTCTCCCTTACTTTCAGAAACCCACTTGTCCAGATCCGCTGCGCCACCGTATAAGACAATGGCATCAGACGGGGGTGAGGTTCCGTTTCCGGGAGTGACCACATCAGGTTTTCTAGACCAGTCTTCGGTATCCTCAGGATTCTGGCCAGAACAGGTAAATGCGATCAGGCCGGCTGTAAGGAAGAAAATGATTTTTTTCATTTTGGTAGTTTGTTGAGTTGAGATGAAATGAAATGAAATGTGTCTGCTAATTTAATAAAGATTATGAATTGTGAATAAAGGGTCAATTTCGTATTTTTATTCCGTTTTGAAAAAAATTCACAGAACATGAGTGCTACAAGCTGGTTTTTAGAAACGAAACGTTTTTCCATGCACCATCCTATTCT
>CAZCQL010000160.1:0-4908 GCA_964500835.1 uncultured Bacteroides sp. | reverse complement strand
CAATCACAATCAATCCTTTAACACCGTTCATAAACCCTCACCAACCACGGAAAGCTTAATGATTTTTCTGTCAGCCTGAATCCATTGGATTCAATAAATTCCTGGACTTTTTCCGGACTATGTATATATGTTCGAAATGGATTGTTTTTAATGATTAAATAGATTTTAGCCAAATGACCCAAAAGCTTTGAAACCCACCCTCCGATTGGCAGGGTCATGGCCAGAACGGCACCTGTTTTTTTTAGGGCGTTCCCCAGTAGTTTTTCATAATCAGGATAACAGCATACCACCTTGTCCAGGGATACAAAATCATGTTTTGCCAACTCTTCGTGCACATCATTGAAATCCGACATCTTGAAGCTGGCATTTTTATGATTGATTTCCAATGCATAATCAGAGGCAACGGAGAGGTAGCCGGAGGAGGAATCCACATCCGTAGTTTTGATGCCACCGTTTTTCACAAATTCCCATTGGATAGCTCCAATACCCCCTCCGATATCAAGGAGCGATTTTCCTTTTTGATCAAATCCCGAAAGAAGCGAAAGCAATGCTTTAGTAGATTTTCGGGGTCCGTTCTTTTTGTATGATTTAAGTTCTTTCCGGGCTGACTTAAGATCAAAAAACTGATCGGCACCACAACAATGTTCACAGGTCATTTAGCAAAATTTAATGGGATGGTAATATAATGTAAAATCGGGTATAAACGCTCATATCAAAAACTGATCTGAAGTTTCTCACAAAGGAAACCTTCCAGAGCCAAAGTTCCGAAAGTAATCTCCTTTGCATGTGCAATGGCGTCCATAAGATCCATCTGTTTGTATCTGACCAGGCAGGCAGCCCACAGGTGGCTGGCGCTCCAGGCAACTGTCCGGATTTTGGATTCAAGATCACAAATATTACTTTCGGTAACAAATACCTTCACATGTTCATTCCTATGATACAGAAATCCAGGCCCCTAAGATTTAGAAAAACACTCCTGCACATTTTCTTGCCAATCATTTTGTTTGGTTTATTAATGGACCAGGGCCTTTCACAGCGTCGTGGATATAGCGCAAACTTTGATCTGACCCGTTCCTGCAACAGCAAATACCGGAACGTGGAAGCTGTTAATTCCTATAAATTGGTCCCGGTAAACAGAGGTGGAAGGGGTTTTCTTGAATCAGGTAAGACCCATGGAGAACCTTATGTTCCCGAGAAATCACCTCTGGTAAAGGTTTCCGGCACCAATGGGGACAGCGTAAAGATGTATGAAAAGTTTGAAGTGAGCGTCACCCTCCACAATGTGGAGATTGAAAATCCATACGACCCAGCAGATATCGATGTATATGCACAGTTTACTGCTCCTTCAGGTAAAAAGATCAGGATCAATGGTTTTTACGATAACTATGAAAATGCCGATCAATGGAGGGTTCGCTTCTCACCCTCAGAAACGGGTGAATATACCTATCAGTTATTCGTAAGTGATGCCGGGGATAAAGGTGAATCGGCAGTAGATAATTTTACAGCCATTGAATCTGAACACCATGGATGGATAAAACCATCTACTGTAAATCCTCACTATTTTATTCACGACGACGGAACATCTTACTACGGGGTGGGCGTTTATTCACCCTGGAGGAACGATATGGAACGGTTTGACAATTTGGCGGAGCACAAGGCCAATCTTTTTGCCATCTGGGACATAACCTATGGGGGATTTGTAAACGGAACGGGTCTGATCGAAGAAGTGCCTGGCAGGTATAACCAGCTGAAACTCGGAAGAATAGACTCCTTACTTACCATCCTGGAGGCACGGGATATCAAATTGATGTATGCCATATGGCCACACGACCTTTTTTCCGAGACCGTTTGGGCCGCACAGTGGCATCAGAATCCCTACAGCCAGTTGATCGATGTAGACGATGTATACATCGATTCCCTGGTATGGAAATATCAAAAGCAGAAGTACCGGTATATGATCGCACGATTTTCCTACAGCCGCAGCATGGGGATCTGGGAATTGATCAATGAAATGAACGGTACCGACGGATGGGCTCACGGCAGACACAAGGAGTGTTACGACTGGGTGGAGAAATGCGATCAGTATTTTGAAGAAAATGACCCGTACAACCATCCGGTGACAGCCTCCTTCAGTGGAGGATATAAAGAATACAGGGCGGAACTCTATGAACGGACCGACATTCCTAACATTCACATGTATCCTGCCCAGGGATGGGAAAAGAAATTCCCTGCCGACACCATGCGCAGTGCCATGTATAATTATGCATGGTCAAGCAAGCGGTTCTGGGACAATTTTGAAAAACCTGCTATTTTTGGTGAAGCGGGAGCCAGCCTTGCCTATTATCAGCCGCAAGAAAAAGAATACCACATCTCCTATCACAACCAGCTGTGGGTCTCGCTCACCAATGGGTTGGCTGCCACGCCCGTCTGGTGGGACTACCTTGTGCTATCTGATGAAGACTGGGACCAGTTGAAGATCCATGCCGGATTTGTTTCTGACATAAACCTGGCAAACGAGCCATTCAAACCACTACCGGTAACCGCAAAGGGTGTGGACCTCTATGCGATGGGGACCAAGACCACTGCATTTGGTTGGGGCCGGTCCTACGAAAAAGAAGATATCAATGGTGCGGTATTCAACATTGCAGGGTTGGCTGATCATGAATATTCCATTGCCTGGTATGATACCTGGAGTGGGAAATTAGTGAAAGCAACCTCCGGAAAATCTCAAAACGGGGCACTGATTCTGAGGGTTCCCAAAATGACCGAAGGACATCCCGATATCGCATTTAAGATTAGAGGAAAATGAAATGTCAAATACATCAATCCGAGATTCTATTCAGCTTCTCATCCATTGTGTTGCCTGGTGTTATTCGAACTGGAACAGGTGCCGGAATACCGAATCACCTTCGATAATCATTTCTTCTCCCTTCGTGGGTCATTTCTTCCTGAAAACCAGCATGTACGGAAGCTCATCACTCTCGTAATTCCTGGAAATCCCTACGAGTTCGAATCCAAAGCTGATAATATCAGATATCTGCTTTTCGACTGTGGATACATTCCATCCATATTCCAAGGCCAGCGCTTTTCCCTTTTCATAGTCCTGATCCGGATTGATCACATAAAATAATCCGCCATTTTTCAGATTTGCCCTTAGGTTGCCAATAAACCCCGAGGGACTCTTCAGATACTGGTAGGTCCACAACATCAAAATCTTATCAAAGGTGTTATCGGGAAGATTGGTTTCTGTGTCAGTGCCGTTAACCGTTATAAAACGATTGGTAAAGTCTCTTCCATTCACTTCCTGGTAAAAGTCCACCACATCCCGGATATTTTTCGGATTACAAATGGTTGTGTCAATGTCCTGAATATAGAAAGTCAGGTTATCATGAAACAATGATAACATCGCCTCCAGGTAGCCATTCCCCGCACCAATATCTGCAATAACTTCACCTTTCCTGAAGGAGATGGTATCTACACATTTGTTGCTTAGGACACCCTTAATTTTCTCCACATCATCCAGCATCGGATAGCCGTCAAATGGCTGCATGGAAGCTAATTCCTGACTTGTTTCTCCTTCAAACTGCTTTTTCACCCAGCCAACCCTGCGGACCAGTTCTTTGTCACTTGACTGCTCATGATAACTCAATTCGGGCAAAACCAGGTTTGGAGGCATGCGGGAAAGGGCGAGGGCGGCTTCATTTTGAACAAGCCAGCCCGGATCTGAAAGTCCCTCAAGAAGCAGAAAAAGATACTCATTTTCTGCCCTGTTTGCCAGCACATGGACGATCCGCCACCGAATAACTTCTGAGACGTCAGGCCTGTGAAAAAGGCGGATTAATCTTCCGGGGCTAAACTTGGTTGTCGCTATCAGACTGTCCATGGCCAGGTTTACTGTTATCCAGTCATCCGCCTGCAATGCTGATATATACCAGTTATATGACTCCTCGGGGCGCAACAGGACCAGGTTTTTCAGCGACTGTTGCTTGCAATAGCCATCACAGCTTTTATATAGTTCTTCATATGCCTGGTAGGCAAGAAATGGATCACTTGTGTGTAAGAGTCCTGCCATATTCAACTTAAATTTTACATCTTCTTCTGCCTGATAAATCTCCCAAAGCTCCTCCGAAAATTGAGAAAGGTCCTGTCCCATAAGTTTGTTTGCAGCCAGGTTGCGCAGGGGAAGGGTCTCGCTGCTGTCCAGTAGGCGGACAAGTAATGAGTCAACCTGCTGTTCATTTGCCTGAGCAAAACAGTCAGGATTCACACAGAATGCTGCCAAGACTACCCATAGAATATATAAACTTCTCATTGATCTCAGGGATTTTGTGTGAAGTGGTTTGTCAGATGACCAAAGAGGTCCCCGTTGGTTGCCTGGTGAATCTCTTCCAGAGTACGGATGCCAAAGATAAATGCAATGGAAAGAGGCTCGGCTCTAAAATCCGTATGGCCTTCGTAAAAACCATACCGGTTGATATAGTAAAGAGCCATCTCACCTGTATGTATATAACTGATTTTTCTCTTCAATTCCTCAAATTCTTTTTCAGTGAGCTTTCCATAGTGTTCTTTCAGGAACCCCTCCTCACCGGGATCCAGGTCCCTCCACATTTCAAGTTGGTATTTGCCAAGGATCTCATCGTTGAATATCGATTCCTGCCACCCTTTGTTCCCTGAAATCCTAAATCCAATTTCATTGCTTCCGTAGACAAGGGACCGTAGAAGGACACTGTCTTTTGGGGGTACATTTTTATTATACCTTTCGACCGTATTGGCGATGTTCCAGAGGTGCAGCAACGGGCGTGCCAGGTCGGGATGCATGAGTTCCAGTTTTTGAACCATCCGGTTGTCGCCCAAAATTACCGAAAGGATCGTCTCATCCGCTGCCATGAATCCGGATTCCGAAGAACC
>CAZCQL010000159.1:0-5024 GCA_964500835.1 uncultured Bacteroides sp. | reverse complement strand
CAAGGCCTCCATCACCCTTTCCGGGGTCAGGGGCAGGCGGTATACCCGTGCACCGGTGGCATCGAATACGGCGTTGGCAACAGCCGCTCCCATGCAAACAATCGGTGGTTCGCCTCCGCCATGGGGCACGTCGTCCTTTGAATCCAATAGGATCGCCTCAATCTCAGGCACCATGTTGAACTGGGTGATCGCATAGGAGTCAAAGTTCCTGCTCAGCATTTTCCTTCCCTCGAAAAGGATCTCCTCCCTGAGCGCATATCCCAACCCCATCAACATGCATCCTTCGGCCTGGATAATGGCTCCCTGGGAGTTAACCACCATGCCCATGTCCTGGCAACTCATGGCCCTTTTCACCTGGACGTATCCGCTATTTTTATCGACTTCGACCTCCACAAACACCACCACATAGGTATTCACATCGATCCCTGCAGCCATTCCGAAGCCCCTGCCGCCGGGTCCCGGTGAGCGGGCCCAGCCAAACCTTTCAGCCCCTTTTTTCAATACATTGACCATTTTTGGATTTTCTTCCAGGTGTCGCAACCTGAATTCCAATGGATCGACTCCAGCCGAAGCAGCCATGATGTCCATCTGGGATTCCCTGGCAAAAGTATTCGTATTCACGCTGGGAGCTCTCCAGGCACCTGTAAAGAAAAGATGGTCCATCTTCCCCCTGGGTGCCCTCAGCACACTTGTCCGGTGATGTGGGATGTCATAAAAATGAGCTGCTTCGCGTCCTCCCCCCAGGTGTACCGAGAAATCCCAATAACTGATTTTCCCCTCAGAGTCCAATCCAGAGTTGACCTTAATCACCGCTGCGGGACGCAGCCGGTCATACATAAATTCCTCTTCCCGGGAATAAGTCAGCTGAACTGGTTTGCCTGTCAGTTTGGCCAACCGGGCAACTTCAAGTGCCTGAGGATTATAAATTTTTCCGCCAAAACCACCCCCCACAAAAATAGGAAGCAATTGCACATCTTTCTGATCCATGCCCAGCTCCTCGGCGATGTCATCACGCGTGGGATAAGGAGTCTGGCATGAGGCCCAAACCTTCATCCTGCCATCCTTCATCATGGCAGTGGCCGTGTGGTTCTCCAATGGAGAGTGGGCAATGTAAGGATCTTTGAATATACTGTTAAAATCCTTTACCGAAGCTTCCTGACCCTGGGAAAGTTGTCCTTCGGAATCCAAAACCTGCCTCTCACTAGCAACCTCCTCAATATGGTCGAAGAGTGTTTCATGAGTTAAATCCACAGTTTTTTCCTCCCATTCGGCTGTCACTGATGCGATCGCTTTCCCTGCCATGTGCTGGGAGGGATGCAGCACAGCTACAAGGTCACCATCACGGACCACCTTTACGTTTTCCATTTGTTCGGCAACCGAGGTGTCTGCCTGCTTCAGTTTTGCGCCCAGGGAAGGCGGACGAAGGATCCGGGCACATAGCATGTCCGGGAGTTGAATGTCTCCTGCGTATGTTGCTTTACCTGTGACCTTTTCCACGGAATCTACCCGGAGTTTTGAAGTTTCCATGATCCGAAACTCCGAAGCTTTTTTCACGGGTACATCGCCCAAACCGGTCTCCAGGATTTGTTTACCTTTTGTCAACTGTGCATAGCTGATCTTTTTGCTGCTGTCTCTCTTTGACCATACAATCCCGTCACGGGTTTCCAGCTCAGCCTCATCCAGGGAGAGTTCTTCGGCTGCCATCTTCACCAGGATGGCCCTGGCCTTTGCAGCCGCAGACCGCAGGACTTGTCCATACACCCTGGTGGATAATGAGCCATAGGTGCCTTCATTCCAGGGACACAGGTCCGTATCCCCCATGATCATATGCACATCTTCCAGTCGGACATCCAGTTCGTCGGCCACTTCCATGGGAAGGGAAGTGATGGGACCCTGCCCCATTTCGATCTTTCCGGAAAAGAGCGTGACACGTCCGTCCTCACCAATGCGCAGGTAGGCATTGAGACCCGGATCTTCAACCTGTGCAATAGCTCCCGCTTTCAGTGGCTTCTTTCCGACCGAGAATGCCACCACCAGCCCTGTGCCGATCCGTTTCATGAAATCCCTGCGATCCAGATGAGATGGATGACGCATGTTCCTTAAAACCTTCTTATTGATTCTTTTATCACTGTTCATGGCGCTACGCTTTGTTTCATCTGTTTTCCGGCATTCTGTATGGCCTGGATGATCCGGCCATGAGCACCGCAACGGCAAAGGTTTTCATCCATGGCAATAATCACCTCTTCGCGTGAGGGTTCAGGATTGTCAAGGAGCAGTCCATAGGCGTTCATGATCATCCCAGGTGTACAGAAACCACACTGAAGGGCATCATGTTTTACAAATTCCGACTGGAGTGGATGGAGCTTTCCATTCCTGGAAAGTCCCTCGATGGTCAGCACCTTGCTTCCGGCTGCTTCGATGGCAGGCAGTGTGCAGGATCGCACGGCTTCGCCGTTCATGATCACCGTACAGGATCCGCAGAATCCCGAACCGCATCCGAATTTGGTCCCGGTCAGACCCAGTTGCTGCCGAAGCACCCACAGTAGGGGTTCCCCTTCATTTACAGGAACAGAAACCATGCTGCCGTTACAATCAAATTGAATCTTTTTCATAGGCATCTAATTAGCAAATGTATAGTTGAGATGTAGCATGAAGCCGCCACAAATTCAATATATATCCCTTCTGGTCTTAGTGGTATCCGCTAAACCATCCGCAGTTGAAAACATCTAATTGTGTATAAAAAGGATACCAACCCGTTGTGAAAGGTGAACGGAACTGTAATTTAGGAAAAAAAATATACATGATGCAAATGAAAGAATTTAGGATTCATCTTCACGAAAATTTTTCCCATGCGAAGGAAAATATGCGATCGCTGAAAGCGTCGATTTCCCGTTATAACCCTTTAAATTTCAAGAAATATCCGGTTCGACATATGTCGATAATAAATCGGATATAAAGCAGTAAATAGACTGTATTCAAATAGCTCTTCAGGTGAGATATGTTGCTGTCAAACAATAGGCCACAGTATCCAATGTGCCTATATTGTATTATTAATATTTGTGATCTAATTGATACATATATCGCGGATTATTTGGATCATAATTTGAAAATCTCTTAATCTAAAAACACATTAGCTATGAAAAAGTTTTTACTATTCTTTGGTGCTCCTGCTCTTTTGCTTGGAGCGATTTTTTTCCTGAACGGCAATTCTGTTTCCCCAATTCCAATGGAGAGATCCAGTAACGCAGCCGCGGAAGCAACCTTCGTTGGTTCCGAAGCCTGTGCCACATGTCACCAGGCGAAGTATGACACCTGGATCGCTTCGGGCCATCCTTACAAATTTACAATCGTTGAAGGAGGTGTACCTCCTACATATCCCCCTGAGGCTGTAAATTTCCAGGATCAATGGATGGATAGCCTGGGAGATGGCACCACCACGTGGAATGACATTGCCGGAGTGATTGGTGGATATGGCTGGAAAGCTCGTTTTGTAGGTACAGATGGTCATATTGTCGGTACCGCGGGCAGCGCATTTTCAACCGGACTGGCGCATAACCAGTTTAACTTTTTTGGTGGAGTAGACCACGGTTGGGTTGACTATCATCCAGGTGATGTTAAAATCTACAACTACGGTTGTTTTAAGTGCCATACCACCGGGGGTGATACCACCGGTACATGGCTTCCGGGCGTTGAAGGACTTGGATCATTCACCGAGGGAGGCGTCGGTTGTGAAGGCTGCCATGGTCCCGGTAGTGATCACATTGCAGGGCCATCCAAGACTAATATTGACAGGGTATATGAATTTAAACATCAGGATAACTCTTCAGGCGGGTTATCAGTCGGGGGTGTCGTCCAGGAGCCAAATCCTGACGGAAATGATGTGAACTTCCTTTGTGGAACATGCCATAACAGGAGTTATACCGATCCCATTAACGCCAGCGGAGGATTTATCAGGCACCACGAGCAGTGGGATGAATTTACAGCCACCAAGCACGGGGAAATGGGCCTGACCTGTATCACTTGTCATGATCCCCATAAACGGGTTATCTGGGAAGGTGATGGAATCACAAAAATGTGCACCGTATGCCATACAGATAAGGAGGCTACCATTAACCATGCTCCCGGACTTGAATGCATCGATTGTCACATGCCTTTTGCTACAAAATCGGGCACCAAAAGAGGAGCTAGCGGGTTTAAGGGTGATGTTCGCACGCACCTCTTTAAAATCGCCACTGACACTGCTTCCATGTTCACTGAAGACGGAAGTGCCGTACGCGATGATGATACCAGAAGCGCTGCTTTAAGCCCCGCTTTTGCATGTCTTGGTTGTCACAACGATGATCCTGATGATGCAATTCCTGAAAAGACACTGGAAGCAGCGGCTGCTGGTGCCATTGGAATGCATAGCGCTACCTACGTTGCCCCTGCCAATGACCTTAGGTTAGGTATTTATCCGAATCCATCAAGCGGACCCACGAGAGTCAGCCTGAATCTAACTGCAACGGCCAAGGTTGATTTACGCATTTATAATGCATCCGGACAGGTTATATACGCTGTTACAGGTAAAACTTACCCGCAGGGAAGTCATGTAATTTTCTGGGACGGCAAGAGCAATACCGGCGAAGATGTGAATCCGGGTTACTACTTTATTAAGGTGGCGGCCGGAAGCCTGGTTTCAGTCGATAAACTTGTACTGATGAAATAATTATTCATAGCTAAAGGTTTATTTCCATCGGTAAATGAAAAGGGTTGTCAGGCGGCAACCCTTTTCTCATTTACTCACTCAAAGTTGTATAGTTTCCCGAATTCTCCCCTGCATTTTCTTCGTTGTCAGTAGATTAAGATTTTTTAACTATTATTTCTAGGACAACCGCTCTATTTTCACATAACTTTGTTCCAGGCGAAGATTCACACGTTTTGAAACAATAGTTTTATATAGAGACCATATTGGTGATTTTATTCTGTTGGCGTATTGCTTTGACAATCTTATCATGTGATAAAAGCCAATCTCATTAAGATTATCC
>CAZCQL010000158.1:0-5159 GCA_964500835.1 uncultured Bacteroides sp. | reverse complement strand
AGGTTTCCAAAGGAGCCTTAAATTTCACTAAATAGTTGCTTAAACCTCTAGCAACCTTTTCTGATCAATGGTGTAGTTAATGTCTCCACAATTGTCAGTAATTATTTTCCAGAATTCATCTCTGAACTGATGATTGGTCAAACCTTCAAACATAGGTTTTTGATCAACCAGGTCCCCCAAAGCTTTTCTCTCCGGCGCACCGATAAGATCTCCACTTTCCCCATGTATTCCTTTCAGGCATTCCACGTATTTTTGAGCAGCTTGTTTTGGTCCCTGAGCCATCCCGAAAATCTGCATTACAGGAAAGCCAATTTTCTCCATTACAAAACGTTTAGGTCTCGGAACATTTTCCAGGCCCTTAGTTCCTGCGGTAAGACCGGGAGAGAACCAAACATAAGAATGTCCCGGGTCTTCAAGAGCCAACCTCTGAACCAGCAAGGCACTCATAAATTTTGATACCCCAAGAGCATTGATGTCCTTATATTTACTATTTCCGTTAAATATGTATGATCGAATCTCATGTGAACGTTTGAAATTGGGTTGATCTATCATTCCTTTTACTCCTCTTGCACCTTCACCACCTGCGAATACAACCCGGGCATTTTCTGCCAGTAATCCCTGGTTTATCAATGCCCGAAGAGTTATATAGCCGCCAAAAACGTTTTGGTAAACTGTTCGTTCGATGTTTTGACCATTCGTTTTTACGAACTGATAGTTATTTGCAACTATCATACCCCCGGACTGAAGGAATACAATATCGAACACTTTTCCTTTCGGCAAAGCTTCAACAGCTTTTTGGATCGAGTTTGCATCAGTCATGTCAAATCCTCCGTAGGGTTCCAGTTTAGTCTTGTTATTGGAGATTTTTGCAACGGTAGCCTGAGCTTTTTCTTGCGTTCTGCAAGCCAGTGCTATCCTCCCGGCCTTTTCTTCCACAAGCAACTTCACAGTTTCAGCACCAATTCCACCGTTAGCTCCGGTTATCAGTATAGATGCGTTTTCAATACTTGATTTCATTTTGAATTATTTTATAAGTTAATAATGCAAAGTTGCCTCATACTGAAGAATATCCATGGTAGAATCAGTTCAAAGTATTGGAAATTTTGGCCAAAATTGCTTATCTGAAATCCGAGGGAGAAATATTGTAGTATTTGCGAAAGGTTTTTGAGAAATAACCCACTTCACTGAAGCCACAATCATAAGCTATCTCAGAAATATTCATTTCTGTATTTTGCAGTAATGTTTGCGCTTTCTCCAGTCGTTTAGATATAATATATTTGTTGGGCGTTGTTCCAAAAATCGCCGAGAATCTCCTCTTGAAGGAAGATAAACTCATCCCCGTAAAAAATGCAAGATCTTCGATATTCAAGTCTTCGTACAGATTTTTCTGAATTATCTCCTGAAATGCATAATCAGGGGCATTGAATAAATTTCCGAAGATATTTTTTGAATCCCCGGTTTGATCACTTTGTACTATCAGCGATATCAGTTCTTTTATCTTAAGCTGAATTATGTCTTGTGTTAAATGGTTGGGCTGATCCAAATATTCTTGCAAGTTTTGAAAGAAAGAAACTATAATTGAATTGGGTTGAACTTTTATAAGGGAGGCGGTATTATCATCTTTCACAAACCAATCGGGAAGATTTTCATCATACAGGAATCTTAAGAAATCTGCATTTAGTTGAAATACAATAACCTGGTTCATTTCATGTTTTGCATTCTCTTCCCAGCTATTAATGAAATTATCAGTCTTCATGATCAACAGGTCACCGCTTTTCAGGTCCATATGCTGATTTGCAGAATACATTTTTGAGTGACCTGTTACCACATATACTATTCTCGCTTCATTGATCAATGAATCAGACACTTTAAACGGGGGAGTAAAAGAATTACGCCCGAATACAGTCCACTCCTTTACATTATATGATTCTAGTTTATTGGTCATTATCACCCATCAAGTTCGTTAATTTTTCCCGTTTCTGAATATATCTTTAAATCGTTTTGAATTTTTTGAAAGTTTTCTGCAAAACGTTTTTCCAGCTTACCCTTAAATAATTTGAATATTCCTTTTAATCGAACGGTAACATTAAAAACAACAAAACACTCATTCTCGTTTATTTCTATTACACCTTGTTTATCACCAGCATATGCAATAAATCTTGGGAGACCAAGACCATAAAACATTAATTCTCTGTTATCATCATCATACATGGTAACTACCTCGATTAATTCAGATGTTCTTGCCATATTTTTTACAATAGTTTTTCTTGCCGGAACTGGCGCATTGGTTGCTACATTATATCCGGAAGGGATTTCATCCGGGCTTAAAGCTTTGGAGGAATCAACAAAAGAGGTCCAAATTGAAATGTCATCAAATTGTTTTCCTAAAGTTTCCCATACTTTCTCAGCAGGTGCATTTATTCTTGTTTTCACTTTTACAACAACGTTTGGTTCTTTCATAATAGTTTCATCATTAATTTTTTGTCCAAATTCTCTGTCTTCCGTTTCTGTACCCCGAACCGGACTGTTTTACGAACCTTTTCGGAGGGATTTGGACTTGATTTGGCGCACAGGTATTAGGCAAGGTTAGGAGTGGTAAGACGCCAAAGTTAGGATTAGATTTACCCTGGGAGTAGCTCAGTTTAAAACGGTTCTTTGCAAAAAGGCATCAAATTTCGGAACTGTAAATGCCGTTAAACCAAATGCAGGACTGTAAATCATACCTTTTTTTATTAATTCATCTCGAATTGGTGCAGCTTTCTTTACTGGTATCTTCAATATTTTGGCAATCTCACCTGATTTTGCAGGAAGTGAAGGGGACTTTGCCATGGCAAGTACATATTGTTGTTGCCTGACAGTGAGCCTTTCATAACGTACTTTATAAAAGCCATTATCAAGATCAATCAATGCTTTCTTTGTAGCTTTTTTAATATCGTTAAATGTAATTGAAGGTTCTGTAGCCTGGTCCCAGGCATTTGATCCCCAGACTTGAAGAAAAAATGGGTAGCCTTCTGTTTGATTAATAATCTCAGTTATTGCTTCTGCTTCATATGAAACCTTATATTTTTTCACCGGATCAATAATTGCCTTCTTTGCTTGTTTCGGTTCGAGCTTTCCAATTGTTTTAAAATCAAAAAGACGCTCCGCATATGATTTTGCCTCACCTGCCAATTTTGCGATTTGGGGTAAGCCTGCGCCAAAAAAAAGGAAGGGGAGTCTTTTTTGGGAAATTTTATGTAAGGCAGTAATTAGTGCTTCCAGTTCTTTCTTTTGTAAATACTGAATTTCGTCAATAAAAAGAATTGCGACGGTGCTTCTGTTTTGTGCTGCTGAACCGATGGAAAGGAAAAGCTCTGTTAAATCAGTATCCATTTTTCCGGTCGATAATACTTTTGTAATCCCAATCTCCAAATCTCCATATTTAACATGAAACATACTGGCAAAACCACGTAAGAGATTGAAAGCATTGGTAAGATCCTCTCCGGCTCTCTTTTTGCGGTTGAGTTTAAGGAGAATATTATGTAAACGAGGAATGATAAGTTCAGGAAATGTTGTGTCGGGACTTGCTTCAACAAATGCAGTCTGACATCCTGCATCCTCAGCTTCATTATTTATTCGATTGAGTAAAACTGTCTTTCCAACTCCTCTCAATCCAAATAATAGTTGACATTTTGCGAAGTTTCCTTTTAGGATTCTATTGTAGGCTATATTTGCTGAAAGTATAATATCATCTCTACCTGCCATAACAGCCGGAGGAACACCTGCACCAGGAGTATATGGATTATCAACAGCATTCATCTCTATAAAGTTTAGCAAGGTTTGGTTTGTTAGACCAAAACTAATCTAAATTTATTAGAATTGAAAAAAATGTCCAAGGCATTTAATAAGACTATCAAACCAATTTCTGTAGCATAGACTTTAATTGACATTTCAGTACACAAAGGAGTTAGAAAAAGAAAAAACGGAAGACCGACATAAAAATTCTCTTTCTTCCGTTTCTGTACCCGGAGCCGGAACCGAGCCAGCGAGCTTCCGGCTCCCCACATCTATTTCTTATTACAAAAAAAGCGAAAGAGTTGAACCCTTTCGCTTTTTTTCTTTGTACCCGGAGCCGGAATCGAACCGGCACGGCCATTACTGGCCACTGGATTTTAAGTCCAGCGCGTCTACCTATTCCGCCATCCGGGCATCAAGCAGGTAAATGCTGTATGATCGCAAACACATTATTGTAAGAACAATCCTATTCCGTAGTTATGGCGGAATAGGCCTTCCCTCTGGCTGGCTCCTCACCGAATTGCTCCACAGGAACATTTCGTTTAGCTCGGCCCTGCCATCCGGGCATCATGCAGGTAAATGCTGTATGATCGCAAACACATTATTGTAAGAACAATCCTATTCCGTAGTTATGGCGGAATAGGCCTTCCCTCTGGCTGGCTCCTCACCGAATTGCTCCACAGGAACATTTCGTTTAGCTCGGCCCTGCCATCCGGGCATCATGCAGGTAAATGCTGTAATCTCTTCAGCGTGCAAATTTAAATAAAAAAAGCGATACGTTATTTCACCAATTCTTTCATTGCATCCTCCGCGTCTCCAGAAGAGCTCATGATTTTTGTGAAACTTTTCATGGTTAGTCCGGGCCAGAGTAGCGCAAACCGATATCGACCATGAAGCATGGTGACCCGTTTATATAACAGAATAATCTCATAAGGCATCGCAGCTACATGGGTCTCACCAATGATGGGCAAAAAGTGTGCTCGCTTACCCCGCCGCAAGCAGCAGGGAACCGAGTTTACGAGCTCAACGGAAGCTAACCGGAGCGCAGCGGAGCTCAACGAAGTTAATGCGCTCGCGTAATTCAAACTACCACCTTACGGTGAACTACTATCAGCAACTAAAAAGAGGGCCCGTCGAGACCCCCTTTTAATTTCGTTTGAGCGGGAAACGGGACTCGGACCCGCGACCCCGACCTTGGCAAGGTCGTGCTCTACCAACTGAGCTATTCCCGCAAACGGATTGCAAATATAAAACTCAAAAACCAATCATGCAAACCAGTTGTACACTATGGCATCTAATTTTTGCTATTGGTGATATTAATTATTGTACTAACCACCTATCTTTGACATAATATAATTAATACCGATTAATAGAAGATTAGCTTC
>CAZCQL010000157.1:0-5226 GCA_964500835.1 uncultured Bacteroides sp. | reverse complement strand
TCAATGCGCTCGCGTAATTCAAATCACGAACCTTAGACGCTGATTATCTATGGTTTAAAAAATCATCCGTAACTGTTTGTCCCGATTTGATTTCAACAGGTACCTGGTTATTTCCTCTTTCAAAAAGGTTTCCCCTAAAAGGATGCAGAGATAGTTGCGAAGCACTTTCCACCCCCAGCAATGCTATGGCCAGCCCAGTATCGTAAAAATAGAGTTTGGGTATTTTTACGATCCGTTTCTTAAAATTCTTGTGGTAAGTTTGCAGTCTGAAAACAATAAAGCTGGTTTCCAGCATTGAAACCTACTTTTTAAAATTCTTCCTGGATGATTTGGAAAACAATTCTCTATTTTTGCTGTTTGTATTCAAAACCTAATGAAGGGACCAATCAATCTAAAACTGTGGAGAGAAATACTCTCATCAAAGCTACCCGGCGAGCAGGCCCAGGGTTTGATGGCACCTAATTTCAGAGGTGAATTTTATCATGATACAAAGCCTGTTCGGGCGGCTGTCCTCTTCCTCCTGTACCCTGTCAATGAACTGATTCACACAGTATTTATAAAACGGAATGAATACGACGGTCCGCACAGTGCCCAGGTTAGTCTTCCCGGTGGAGCGTGGGAAAACCGGGATGGATCCCTGGAGAATACTGCCCTTAGAGAAACCAGGGAGGAGTTGGGTATTAAAGAAGACATTGAGATTCTTGGATCGCTTACAAAACTCCACATCCCTGTAAGTAACTTCCTGGTATCACCCTTTGTGGGCTATATGGATCATTCACCGGTATTTCGACCCGATAAATCAGAAGTTCAATATATTATCCAAACTCCTCTAAGTGAATTACTTGATTCGCGGAATATAGATTCGGAAATAGTGAGTAGAAACGGCCAGTCGATGCAAGTTCCCTTTTACGGCATTGGTGCGGAGAAGATATGGGGTGCTACTGCGATGATACTAAGTGAATTTCTTCAATTGGCTTCCATTCTGCAAGCACCTCACCGTTGACAATGTTTTTGTATTGTTCGTACCGGTCAATTACCTCTTTCACGAATTTATAGGTTTCAATCCCCCTGGCATATCCATATTTTACAACCTGGTCGGTATAGTAAGCCGGGTCTGCTTTCTTTAGCAGCCACTCCTCGACGCCCCCATGCCAAATATTAGGATCCTCCTGATAGCGCTCGGCGAGTCTTCGTGCATCCTGAATATGCCCATAGCCGATGTTGTAGGAGGCAAGTACAAATTTCACCCTTTCGTTCGGGTCGTCAATAACCCCTACAAATCTATCCTCCAGCCATTTAATGAAACTTGCCCCGGCCCTGATCTGCGCCGCAGGCGATGAATTTCGACTTATTCCATAATTCTTGGCAGTGCTTGGCATAAGCTGCATGAGGCCGTACGCTCCGGCCCATGATTCTGCTTCCGGATTGAACCTCGATTCCTGGTAAATCATGGAGGCCAGTAACCTCCAATCCCAGCCAATTCTTTTACTCTCTTTTTTTATGATATCATCATAATTTGAGATCTTACCACTACTCAGTGTATAGTATTCGCTATGGATGCTCCTGAATGTATGGCGGTTTTTGAAATACTTATTATATAAGATGGCATACCTGCTGGTTTTTTTGTTGTTTTTTAACCATCTATTTATCTCTGTCCTGAGGCTATCGGACTCATGGTGGACAGCCCAGGCAACATTCTGAGGGAAAGAGATGGCCGTTCCCACATCCAGCTGTGAAAAATACAAAGTGTTCACAATGCCCACATTTTCATCACAAATGGCATAATCGATCTCTCCGACGGCTACGCGTTGCACCAGTTGTTCCGACTCCAGCTGCACCTCCTTAATCTGGATTCCTCCACCTATCTCATCAGAAAGTGAGCGAAGACGATCTGCATAAACCGATCCCGTCTGAACGTAAACCATTTTACCCGATAGATCGAGCTGGTTCCTGATTACATTGGCTTCCACCTGCTTCGTATTCATTTCCTCCCATCGCAATGGTTTGCGTTGCACAAGAACTTGCCTGGTTTGCAGAAAAGGTGCCGTAAAGTCTACTCTTTGTTTCCGTTCGGATGTGACCGTCAAATTCATAGCGATAAGATCGACTGTGCGCTCCTCAAGATCCAAAAAATTCTGTTCCAGATCATTGCTGACTGTAACCTCCAATTGCAGGTCCATGTAGTTTGCTAAATCCTGCAACATTTCATATTGAAATCCCATGGGTTGTCCGCGGTAAATGAAATAACTTATTGAATTAAATTCTGTTACAACCCTAAGGATTCCTTTTTTCCTGATCTGCTCCAGGTTGGAGATACGTGTTTCCGGTACCAGGTTATCTAATTCCTTAAAGCGAGACTCCCTATCCCGGTTGCAAGAACCGCACATTACTGATAATAAAGTGATTATCAGTAAAATAATATGTGTTGACATGATTTTTTTCATCATAATGAATTGTTCAGAATAAATCTTAGTCATAAAAAGTCCAGACCAATCCAAACCTAAGATGCCTGGGTTTCATAGGATACCTGTACGTGGTGAAGTAGTTATTTCCAACGAATCCTAATCCGTGTAACAGGTTATTATATGAGAAGTAAAACCGTGTTCGTTTTACCCGGAATGCAAGAAAAACGTCCAGAAAAGGATAGCCGCCCACATCGTATTCATCCTGAAGGTAAAAGACCCCGGTTGCAGGCATATAGGCACTTGCTTTGTATTTGGCAGTAATGGAAAGATCGAATCCTAAATCTGCAATCAGGGCTCCCTTAAAAAGGCTCTGGTTCCAGTAGTTGGACGTATAAACTGCAGCGATAGGTAATCTAAGCACTTCGTTATTTGTTACATACTGAACAAGCACCCTGCTCTCAGAATTGAAACCGGATACATAAAAATGTCTTGAAAAGAATCCTGAGAGAAGTAACAGATCGTTGTCGTATACCTGGGGTAAAGCCTCCTGGTCCCAGTAAATATAGTTGCTCAGAAATGCCGCACCCGCTCGAACTTCCATTTCATGCGCATCACTATGCATAAACGCTTCACCCTTGATCTTATATAATGAAGGAAACTCATTCTCCCAGGTAAAGAAAGAAGAAGCGTAATGGTTTGTAAAATAGTGGGGCCTTTTTAATTCCATGGAGCCCCTGAGGCCAAGATCTATTTTCTCCATCAATTTTCTGGAAAAAGTGGCATTAACCTGAAAATCATTCTGATAGTACCCCAGAAAATAGTATTTGCCATCAATCACCCAATCCCATATCCCGGTGGTAGGGCCTGCCATGTGAAATCCCAGATACACATCATTAAAGAACCTGGTTTCAAAAATTGCCTGGGCAGAGTCCCTGTACACCGAATCCAGATTGAGGGGGACGGTACTGATGGTATCCACATGAGAAAATACGGAAGCTGGTCTGGGTGAAAGTGCCCCGAAACGCCGCAATTCATGTCCGATATAAGCACGGGCAGAGATCTTGTCATAGTCAGGATCCCCAAGAATCAATTGAAATACATTGGAGATTTTATCTTCTGATGCTGAATCTTTCGCATTACTAAATTCATAGTTATAATTCCTGTATATGGGTGACAGGTTCCCAATGGTCACCTGATCCTTATAGTCTTTCATATGCCTGTCCAGATGCAGCTGGTAGGAAACTGAAAGAGTTTTGCCTGTGGTGGTGGTATTACCCAGGGTATCGGTAAGGGTTTGACGCTCTATCAAATTGTACTTCTGGGTTAGAAACAATGAGAGATTGCGATAATGGGAGCCAGCGTTGCTCAGGTTCATCGGATATAAAAATTGTTGATCCGCCTGTCCTTCCAGAAAACTATTCAGGTCTGCCAGTCCACCGTGGTCGTGTGCTGTAAAATCATTGTAGTAAAAAGTTCCAAACACGGAGTACTTATCTTTTACATGACTGCCAAATAAGCCTACCCGGTTTGACCTGGTTTCCTCATTTTGATATAGTTCCTTGCCTGCCAGAATATTAAATTCAATTCCGAAGTTGGTAAAGGGTGAGAAATTCTGGGTATGTAGTGCGTCAATATTCTCCTCACGCCAATCCACAAACATGGTGGAATAGGCAACCGAGGTAAAAGGTGTTTTGGTGTTATAGAAGATCGTTCTCTCCGCTGTTTTTAGATAGGGCTCCCATGCCCTCCCAAATAGAAAGGCATCCGGTTCGGGACGCAAAAAGAAATCCACATGATTGAGTCCCTGACCCAGGATCCCAAGAGATTCATACATCGTTCCCTGTTTGTAGGCCGGCTGGTAGTCACGCTGCAATTGATGCATATTGGTATCAAGCGGAGTTTCTTCAAACCGTGTAAAATTGTGCATCAGTTTCCAGGTATTGATATTTTTAGTTGTGTCAATCACCTGTCCGGCGGTAAACACCGAAAAAACTGGAAATAGCATGAATATAAAATATACTCTTCTCACCTGATAAACAGACTTACATACTAAAATAAGAAGCCGAAATTAGATTGGCAGGAAATAGTTTTGATAGAAATTAACAATGTGTCAGAGCCATCCTGCTTAAAGTGGCCTTTAAGCAAAAATCCCACCCGGAAACCCGGGTGGGATTAAAAATAAGATAGGCGACGACCTACTCTCCCACTAATGCAGTACCATCGGCGCTAATGGGCTTAACTTCTCTGTTCGGAATGGTAAGAGGTGGTTCCCCATTGCAATAGTCACCTAAAATCTTCAAATAAGAGTAACATATCGGAAGAAGGATCTTTAAATTAACATTCGAAAAAAGTTCACGGGCAATTAGTACTGCTCGGCTATGACATTACTGCCTTTACACCTGCAGCCTATCAACGTTATCGTCTTTAACGGCCCTTAAGGGAGATCTCATCTTGAGGCAGGCTTCGCGCTTAGATGCTTTCAGCGCTTATCCCTTCCAGACGTAGCTACCCTGCAATGCAGCTGGCGCCACAACAGGTACACTAGAGGTCTGTCCAACACGGTCCTCTCGTACTAGTGTCAGGTCCTCTCAAATCTCCTACGCCCACGACAGATAGGGACCGAACTGTCTCACGACGTTCTGAACCCAGCTCGCGTGCCACTTTAATGGGCGAACAGCCCAACCCTTGGGACCTTCTCCAGCCCCAGGATGTGACGAGCCGACATCGAGGTGCCAAACCGCTCCGTCGATATGAGCTCTTGGGAGCGATCAGCCTGTTATCCCCGGCGTACCTTTTATCCTTTGAGCGATGGCCCTTCCAT
>CAZCQL010000156.1:0-5241 GCA_964500835.1 uncultured Bacteroides sp. | reverse complement strand
CAAGGATTTTAGCATGGACAATAAGTGCTTTGGTCTCGTTTTCGAAACTTTTACTGATACCAAATATTCTACCTTTGATGGATTCATTACCTTGATTCGTAAGTATGAAATCAACCATTTGCCCCTTTTTTACTTTAAATATGTCTTTCTCATACACCGTTAAATCCACATGAACCATGCTATTGTCTACAATTTCAAAAATGGCTTGATTGGGTTCAGCGAAAGTACCTATGTTTGCATTGATATGACCCACATATCCACTGATCGGACTATACAATGAAACCATTGGGATTATGTTGCCTTCTTTAATTGACTGTATATCCAATGATAACATTTTAATTTGAGCTTCCAGTGAATGCAGAAGTCCACGTGCTGATATATAATTTGATTCGGTTTGTTGAAATATTTTTTCGGCATTTACATTGGCAACACTTAATTCCTTTTGCCTTTCATATTCCTTTTCAAGGTAATTGAATTCAGCCATGGCTTTGATGTATTCTTCCTGTAGCTTGATGAAATCAGGATGTTCCAGTTTTGCTAATAACTGCCCTTTCTTTATGTAATTACCTTCGAGTACATAAATTTCTTTTACAGCACCACCTATAACAGGTGATACACTGGCTTTATTCTGTGGAGGCACTTCAAGATAGCCACTGGAATTGACCACATTTCGGAGATTCTTATATTCTATGTGTCCAAGTTGAATGCCGGAATTCTTGTATTGAATTGGCGTGAATTCTGCCTGTGTAATAACATTATTATCGTTATCTTCTGCGATATCCTCATTCTCCTGTGAGCAGGAAAGTACAAAAAATGTGAAGAACAGAAACGCTATTTTATATGTGTATTTTTTCATTTTTCCGTTGTTTATGATTTTTTACAATCTACTCGTCTTATCAATAAATTCCGGTTAAATATTCCAACTGAATTACGGTCTGGTTATATTGGTTAATATTATCAAGATAACTTGTCATTATTGCCATAGCACTATTCATGTGCTGCAAGTATTCTACATAGCCAATCTCACCTGCCGAATAACTTTTGGTTGCATTTTTAATGAGCAATTCAGCTTGAGGAACGCCTTGTTGTACGTAATAATTTGCCACTTCTTTATATTGAAGGTATTCTTGCCACACCACATTAATGTTATTTTGCAAGATTTTTAATTGGTATTCGAATTTATTTTCGGATATCTGTGCTTCTACCTTTGCCTCTTGAATTTTACCTCTCCATTGCCTGTACCAAAGTGGTATGGATATTCCAGCTTGTACTCCCGAAAACCTGTTTGTGGAATTATAAGAAGCATTATCAAACCCAAGCTCATTAAAAGTTCTGGTTAAATAACCTACGTAGAAATTGGGCAGTGATTTGGCTTGTTGAACTTTCACTACAGCATTTTCAATTTCAATTTGTTGTTTTAAATATTGAATAACCGGATTGTTCATGGCTATAGTACTGTCGGTTATGAATTGTATGTTCCTGTATTCAAATACTATATCAGGATATATATCCATTCTATCTATTCCAAGCAGGTTTTTGATTTTCTCCAGATTGATAAGAATATCACGCCCTGATTTTTTGTAATCATTTTTTATTTCCATTTGAAGTGCCATTGCTGCATTTTTTTCAAGCATACTGGTTTCTCCTGTTTTGTAACGAAGTTCGATGGCTGTTAACAAATCTTTTGAGAGACTATCTTGAGTTTGCAATAATTTATTTACTTCAACGGAATACAAATACTCGTACCATGCACTTTTGATGTTTCGAGTTAATTCATTTTTTACAATTCCGCTATTTAATTGACTTCCCTCTATATTGGCATCGGCAAGTTTTGATTGTTGAATATACACCGTAGGAAAGTCAAATTTTTGACTGACCGTAAAAGTGTTATCCTTTGCTACCGGACTATCTGTATTTCCATATTCAAAGTCAACATCAGTTTTTTCAAAATCAATGGCGGTTTTCTTTCCCAACTCCTGTTTCCTAATTTCAAATTCCGATTGTTTAATCATGAGGTTGTGTTCCATTGCTACCTGCAAAGCTTCTTCCAGGGTTCTCAAATGTATGGTGTCAGATTGCCCATAAGCTGATTGATTGGAAAAGGGCAATAGAAACAAACCAAAAAGCAGTATCAATGGCATTTTCGTTTTTGTAAAAGTTGGCTTAAATTTCTTTTTGGAAAATATGATATATAAGGCAGGTAATACTACCAATGTAAGTATGGTTGCGGTAATCAATCCTCCAATAACAACGGTCGCCAAAGGTTTTTGAACTTCTGCTCCTGCCGTTGAAGAAAGAGCCATTGGCAAAAATCCAAGAGCAGCAACTGAAGCCGTCATTATAACAGGGCGAAGACGAACCTTTGTCCCTTTTCGTACTCTTTCGTAGATATCGCTTTCGCCTTCTTCCTTTAACTGGTTGAAATAACTGATAAGAACAATACCATTCAACACTGCAACCCCAAATAGAGCAATAAATCCAACTCCGGCTGAAATACTAAAATTCATGCCCCGAATGTATAATGCCCAAATTCCGCCAATGGCTGACAACGGGATTGCCGAATAGATTAAAAGTGCTTGTTTGACAGAACCGAAGGCAAAGTATAACAACACAAAAATTAACAATAATGCCAAAGGGACAGCAATTCTAAGTCTTTCTTTTGCCTGTTGGAGGTTTTGGAACTGTCCGCCATACGAAATGTAATAACCTGCGGGTAATTGCAATTTATTGTCCAATATTGAGTGTATTTCTTCAATCACTGATTCAACATCCCGACCATGTAAATTAAACCCAACATATATCCTACGCTCTGCATTATCTCTGGATATTTGCGATGGTCCATCTTCATATTTTATGGATGCCAATTGACCGATGGGTACCTGCTTACCCGAAGGGATGGGGACAAATAAGGCTTCTATATCATTAATGTCTTTTCTAAAGGCGTTATCGAGCCTTACCACCATATCAAAGCGTCTTTCACCTTCATATACAGTACTTACTTTTTCGCCAGCAAATGCTGCCCTTAATACCTGATTAACATTCCCCACTGAAATGCCATATTGGGAGAGTTTGTCCCGATTATATTCAACGGAAATTTGAGGTAGTCCTGTAACTTTTTCGATATATGGTGTTGTTATGCCTTGTACGGTGGAAATCAGTTGTGAAACTTCATAGGCTTTTTCATTTAATATTTCCATATCATCGCCATATATTTTTATGGCAACATCTTGCTTTATACCAGTCATAAGCTCATTAAACCTCATTTGTATGGGTTGGGATATCTCCCAACGCACACCGGGTATTTCTGAAAGTGCTTCCTCCATTTTTTCCTTTAGTTCTTCGGTTGTTTCTGCCGATGTCCATTCTTTTTTATCTTTTAGAATGACCATCATATCACCATTCTCAACAGGCATGGGGTCAGACGGAACTTCACCAGAGCCTATGCGGGAAACCGCAGACACAACTTCGGGAAATCGTTCCTTCAATATTTTTTCACCTGCCGAAAATGCTACAATAGATTGAGTTAAGGATGCACCTTGCATAAGGGAGGATTCAATCGCAAAATCGCCTTCTTCCAATTGCGGTAAAAATTCACCACCAAGCCTTGTAAATAAAAAAATACTTGCAAGAAAAATAAGAAAAGCACTTACAATGACAATTGCCTTATTTCTTATGGTATACTCAATTACAGGATTATATATTTTATGTAGCCAACCCATAATAAGGGTAGATATATTCTTCTTTTCGGAAGTCCTGCGACTTAGGAATAGTGCAGAAGCAACAGGCACGTACGTCACAGAAAGAATAAGGGACCCCAGTAAAGCTAATGAAACCGTTTCAGCCATTGGGCGGAACATTTTTCCTTCTATTCCCGACAAACTTAAAATCGGCAGGTAAACAATTAGTATAATGAAAATACCAAAAGATGCTGATTTAAGAATTTTCGACGAAGATGTGAAGACCTCTTTATCCATCTCCTGTGGCTTCAATTTTCGGTTAAGATTTCTTGAAGTGATGTGATGAACAGTCGCTTCTACGATGATTACCGCACCATCTACAATCAACCCGAAGTCGATTGCCCCTAAGCTCATTAGGTTTCCTGATATACCAAAAATTCCCATCATGGAAACGGCAAACAACATTGACAAAGGTATTACGGAAGCAACGACCAAACCAGAGCGAATATTCCCCAGTAACAATACGAGAATAAATATTACAATCAGCGCACCTTCAATAAGGTTTTTAGTTACTGTATGGATGGCTTTGTTGACAAGTTTTGTTCGGTCAACAAAAGGTTCAATGGCAACACCTTCAGGTAACGTCTTTTTAATTTCTTCAACTTTCGCTTTCACTCTCCCAATGACTTCATTTGAATTTTCGCCTTTCAACATCATTGTAATGCCTCCGACAACTTCTCCTTTACCATTTTGTGTTACCGCTCCGTAGCGTATTGCATGACCAAACTGAACTTTAGCTATATCCCGTATCAGAAGGGGTACTCCATTAATGGTTTTTACAACAATTTTTTCAATGTCATTTAGTGTTTTCACCATACCAATACCCCTGATAACATAGGCATTTGACCCTTTTTCGATATATGCTCCCCCAGTATTTTCATTATTATCTTCAAGTGCTTTTATAATTTCTGCAATGGACACATCGAGGTTGTTCAACTTTGAGGGGTTAAGTGCTATTTCATATTGTTTCACAAAACCGCCCCATGCACCAACTTCGGCAAGTCCGGGCGTTCCGGCTAATTGCCGTTGAACAATCCAGTCTTGTATCGACCGCAATTCCATTGCTGAATATTTATCTTCGTAACCCGGCAATGGTCTAACTACATATTGATAAATCTCGCCTAACCCCGTGGTTACGGGACCAAGTTCAGGACTGGTTAGCCCATTTGGAATTTCTTCTTCGGCTATTTTAAGTTTTTCAGTAACCATTTGACGAGCCAGATAAATGTCAACATTATCTTTGAAAACAATGGTTACTACACTTAAACCAAATCGGGAAATTGACCTGATTTCAATGACATCAGGGATTAGTTTCATAGAAATTTCGATCGGGTAGGTAATAAATTGTTCTACTTCCTGAGCAGCAAGCTTTGGAGCCAGCGAGATTACCTGAACCTGATTATTAGTGATATCAGGAACGGCATCAATTGGTAGGTGCGCTAATGAATATACACCCCATATGATTAATCCAACAGTAAATACACCGATAATTAATTTATTATAT
>CAZCQL010000155.1:0-5275 GCA_964500835.1 uncultured Bacteroides sp. | reverse complement strand
CCATAATGTAAATTTAAGCTTAAAAAGTGCTAACACTTAATTGGGGTCAATATATAATCAAAGATACACAACGATTGCATTTCCACAAAAGGAACAGGTCAGCCTCACAGCACCTGAGTCTTTCGGGGCTATACCTTCAAAATAATTTCTGCATTTTTCGCATCTGTATTCCACCCACGTATGATCACTTGATTTAATAATCCTCTTTTGCACGGCATGAACAGGTTAAATTGTCGAAGGCCACAAGACTTTAAATTGAATCCAACGTTTAATCAGAAAGGCTGCAGATTTGTTACCCAGCGATTGGTAATTGCTGAAAGCATTCCACGTTCAGCTATTCTCTTGATCAGAGAATTCCTTAATTCAATAATGAACCTACCTTAATTTCAGGGTAAATTTCGTCGTATTTCAATACTGTATTCATAGTTACCCTTCTATTGATATGTGCTCTTTTTAAATCACCCGGGCCGGACATCCCGGATGCCGCTAACAATTGAAAAAAACTCTTTACCGTTTCGTGATGAAAATTCGCTATTCTGACGGCCTTATTTTCGACGACCAACCCTTTCATCAAACTTTTGTTTTGAGTGGCTACACCCACCGGACATGTGTTTGCATTGCATTGCAATGCCTGAATACAACCTGCAGCCAACATCATTGCTCTGCCACTATAAACCATATCGGCGCCTAAAGCAATAACTCTTGCAATGTGAAAACCACTGAACACTTTCCCGGAGGCTATTACTTTTATCTCTTTCTTTAAGTCAAACCCCCTCAATATGTTCACTGCAAAAGTTAATCCATCCCTCAATGGCATTCCCAAGGAGTTAGAAAATTCAATTGGAGCAGCACCTGTACCGCCTTCACCTCCATCGATGGTTATAAAATCTGGTTTTATCCCGGTAAGAATCATTGCGTTGCATATATCTATAAATTCTTGTTTTTTACCGACACATAGTTTAAAACCAACAGGCTTACCCCCTGATAAATCTCTTACTTGTTTTACGAATCTCATTAACCCTTCCGCATCATTAAAAGCAGTATGACCAGGAGGAGAATGAATATCTTTATGGGCCTTAGTATGACGAATTTTTGCAATTTCAGGAGTGTTTTTGCTGGCGGGCAGAATACCACCATGACCTGGTTTTGCTCCTTGGGAGATTTTAATTTCAATCATTTTTACATTATCGATGCCAGCATTTTTTTGAAATGTATCCGGATCAAAGTTCCCATCCTTGGTCCGGCAACCAAAGTAACCTGTACCAATTTGCCAAATGAGATCCCCGCCGGGTTGCAAATGATAAGGGCTTATTCCACCTTCTCCGGTGTTATGTGCAAACCCACCTAATTTTGCCCCGGCATTCATGGCTAAAACGGCATTCTTACTTAATGCTCCAAAACTCATGGCTGAGATATTTAAAATGTTTGCAGAATATGGGTTTTTGCAATCAACTCCTCCAACCAATACCCGCTGCTCCTTTTCTAAGGCTGAAGATTGTTTTGCGTATATAGAATGATCCATCCATTCGTAACCTACCCGATACACATCCATTCGTGTACCAAAGGGAGAAGTGTCATTTACTTTTTTTGCCCGCTGGTAGATTAATGAACGAAACAACCTGTTAATTGGAGTCCCGTCTGTATCGGTCTCAACAAAATACTGCATTATTTCCGGACGAACTTTTTCCAACAAGTATCTAAAATCGCCCAACAAAGGAAAGTTTCTTTTTATTGAATGCTTTTTCTGAAAAATGTCGGCATAACCTAAAAATATGAGTGGACCAATGACGAGTAAACTCCAAACAATGGGCTGCCATACAATGTATATGCCTGCAATTACAGCAAATAGACCTATGGACAATAAAATGAAAGCTTCTCTGGGTTTCATGGATATTATTTCTACAATTCTTTGACGGAGAAATCACATGGTCCTGACAATGTCCGTATGTCAGGTTATTGTAGGATTATCGACTGATACGTTGTAACAACAACCTTCATCTGATTCAAACTAGTTGAACATTGGAATATGAAACATGGTATTGCATTGCTTTTGCTGCATTTCTTATTAACAAGTACCCTTGTATCGGGCCAGGGATGCAGTGACGCTGGAGTTTGCTCTTTAGGGAGCATGAAATCGGGAGACGAAGATTTTGGTTATCATACATTTTCTGTGGGACAGACTGCAGAAGTGGGAGAGGAATGGACTTTTATAAGTAGTACAGTAATTGAGGCGAATTTAGCTCTCTCTCCAAGATTTTTTATTTCTGCAAGAATTCCTTTTTCATTCATAAAAGGCAAATTAGGGAGTACAAATGGGTTTGGAGACCTTTTAGCGAGTGCTAATTACCTGTTCTGGCAGAATGATGACGCAGCAGTGATATTTACGGTGGGCGGCAAATTAGCTACTTCAAATGCCGATAAGAGGAATGAACAGCTTCAGCCACTTCCCATGCCTTACCAAACAAGTTCTGGAGCAGGTGATCTGATGACCGGGATTACGTATAATAAAAAGTACTGGCATTTTGCTTTAGGCTACCTTCATACATTAAATCGCAATGAAAATGCGTTTTTACATTCCAGGTGGCCTGGCGATACGGAAGCAGGCGCCTATTTTGAGAGCAATCGCCTGAGGCGGGGAGACGATTTGATGCTACGTGCGGAACGAAGTTTTGAAAAAGGTCACAGAGCAATAACATTGGGTTTGTTACCTATCTTGAGACTGCAAAAGGATGAGATTTTGGATGAAACTAATCAGACGGTTCCGGTGGATGGTTCGAACCAGCTGACAGTTAATTTGAACATTGGATATTCTTATGCGTTGAATGAAAATGTAAATCTCCGCTTCAGATATGCTAATCCTTTGGTTTGGAGAAAGTCAAGACCTGATGGATTAACCAGATATGTTGTTTTTTATGGGGGTGTTACTTTTAGATTATAGAGAGGGAAAGGATCCGGAGCGCGAGATATTGCGCCTTCAAAATGAAATACAGCAATACATATTTACTTGGCGAACTCGCTCTTCTGTTTGTACTGATACCTTGTGTGCTCTACTTCGATATTCCTGGATTTATTAAGGGTGGATTTGTGCTGGTTGGAATTGCATATGTAATCCGAACAGTCATTAAAAATCAATTAATCACCCGAAAATCATTGTATACGCTGCCTTTAAAGTCTTATTGGAAAGCTATTGTTTTCAGATTCATGCTTTTAATCATTTTCTCCACCATTCTAATGTATTTTTCAGATAAGGAAAAATTGTTTTTTGTAGTAAAAACAAATGCAGCCATGTGGCTTATGGTGAGCATATTTTACTCTGTTGTTTCGGTCTATCCCCAGGAGCTTTTGTACCGCAGTTTTTTCTTTAGTCGCTACAGCCCATTGTTAAAAAATCCTTTCTTGTTGGTCGCAGTAAATTCGTTGGCTTTTTCTTTTGCTCATATAGTATTTAAAAACCTTTTTGTTTTACTCATCACACTTATCGGAGGGGTGATTTTTGCAATCACCTTTTTCAGAACCAGGTCATTGTTGCTAACTTCTATAGAACATGCACTTTATGGAAGTTGGCTCTTCACAGTTGGTATGGGGGAAATGTTGGCCTTCCCGATGCCCGAATAACGCTGTACTTTCATTTAAGGAACCATCGATAACGCTCGGTCTGTAAGTACAATCCCTTATGAATTTTCCCCAAGCCTTATGTGCAGAGAAAAGGAATGAATATACCCCACAAAGCAGAGGGATGTTTGCAAAATGTATCACTATATTAGGTTTATATGGTAAACTAGTTTATATTTACAACAACTTATAAAATACATATACTATGGATAATGACTTTTCAACTGAGGACAGCCTAAAAATAATAGAAACAATGGTTGGTATTTCCCGGGAGAACCTAAGGAGCGGTGGAGTGTACTATATCCTGTACGGGAGCTTGTTTTTTGCGGCTTCTCTGGTTCAATACGCTTTATACACTGTATATCACAGCGATTTGCATTGGATGTCATGGTTTGGCGCAGGGGTATTGGCAGTTTTAATTCGCATATTTCTTAGCAGAAAGAAGAAAAAGACCAGAAGAGTTTCAACATATCTAGCACGCCTGAACCGCTATTTATGGACAGCATTTATCGCAGCAATTCTTTTCGTTGTTTTCCTGGGATCCCAAGAATTTATATCATATACCCAGATCAATCCATTAATTATCATGCTTTACGGATTTGCGACTTTAATTACCGGGGGGATGTTGAGGTTCAGATGGCTGGTGATTGGAGCCGGCACTGCCTGGGTAATTGCGGTGATTAGTTCTTTCCAGGAATACAGTGTTCAACTGCTGCTGGTATCTCTGACCATCCTGGTTGCTTATCTGATACCTGGAATAATCCTTACTTATTCGAAGGAAAGAAATGCTTGAACCCCTCGACCCCATCCTTCATTCCCACTTGAGGCTGGCCATCGTTTCGCTGCTAATCGGCATTGAATCTGCAGATTTCAGTTATCTCCTGGAGAAAACAGGCTCTTCGCGAGGAAATTTAAGCGTTCAGATTACAAAACTCAAGAAAACAGGGTATATTAAAGTTGACAAAAGCTTTCGGAATAACTACCCATTAACACGATGCTCCATTACAAAAAAAGGAGCTGAAGCCTTCGAGACCTATGTGAAGGCTATTACAACTTACCTGAAATAGAGAAATTGATATGAAAACAAGCACAAGTATTTTATTGATTCTGGGATTGAGCTTTATCTTTAATGAGGGTTTATTTGCGCAAGATAATTCTGAACAGGTGATTGAGAAAATGAAGGTTTTCTCATGGATCCAGGGGGATTGGCAAGGAGAAGCCTGGTATATTGGACCGGATCGGACAAAAAACTTTATCAAACAGCATGAGCATGTGGTTTACAAACTGGACAGAACTATTATTACGGTGGAAGGAACAGGAACCCAACAGGAGAAGGATACACAGGAAATGAAGACCGTCTTCAGAGCCTTCGGGATCTTCACATGGGATTTAAGTAAGTCAAAATATGTAATGAGGGCTTATCGGGATGGTAACTTTATTGATAGTGAACTGGTACCGAACGATGATGGCAGTTTCTCATGGTATTTAGATCTGGCTTATGGTAAAACACGGTACACCCTTCGCCTAAAAGACGATGGCAGCTACAATGAGAAAGGTGAATTCAGCCCTGATGGTGGACAGACATGGGTGCAAAATTTCGAAATGAATTTAAAAAAGAAATAAATATCAGCAGAGTCCAATCTGCCTTCAGCTCTTCACAGGA
>CAZCQL010000154.1:0-5366 GCA_964500835.1 uncultured Bacteroides sp. | reverse complement strand
AATAAAAGTTATTAAAATTTATATGTTAATCCAATATCCAGGGTCATCCCGTACACATAATTGCTCGTATTCAGCTGATTAACTGATCCGGCAATAAACGTATGTTCCTTTACATTGGTGAAATTGTTTACATAGAGAAATACCTGGAAGTTATCCTTGATCTTCTGTTTAACTACCAGGTCCCAGCGGGTGGTGGCACCCACAAAATTGTCCTTTTCCGCCGTCCCTCCCACACTTCTTGCCAGCTGTCCTATTTCAGGCTCTTCATCCACGAAAAGGCTCTGTCCCTGGTAGATCATAGATACCCGTGCACTGAATCCCTTCCTTTCGTAGCCGATAGCCAGATTGACCAGGTCGTCTACCTGTCCCGGCATGCTCCCGCTGCGGACCGTATCCAGGACGGTAAGCGCATAGGGGAACACATCACTTGTGCTTACCAGGGAGACCGGAAACAGGGTTTCCGACTGAAGATGGGTATAATTTGCAGATACCACGATACCATTAAATGGCGAAGGCAGGAACCTGAAATTGGATTGAAGGTCTAATTCAAATCCAAGCACAGTGGAGGTCCCTTCTGCATTTACAGGCCTGGTAAGACTGAGCCCGTTAATTGGACTGGCCGGGTCAAAAATGCGCGATGTAAGAGTATAATCGATGTTCTCAACCTCTTTATATAACCCTCCCAGTGTGAACAATCCGAATTTTCCGAAAAAGGAAAGTATGGCGTCGTAGTTCCAGGCAGTCATATGTTCCAGGTTGGGTTCGCCACGTTCGGCCATTCCTTCTCCACGGTTAATTCTTTCCCAGGGCACCAGGCTGAAAAAATTCGGCCTGTTCAGTGACTTGGTCATGGCAAGCCGTAAATTCGTCCAGGACGCCAGATTAAACTTCAAATGGAACATAGGCATCCACTGGTCCAGCACCCTGCTCCCCACCGTATCGACCAGGCCGGTCAGATTCTCCACATTTCCATCTTCATCCACCCTTGGTGTCCCAAAGATGCTCCGGTAACTGTTTTGTGTTTGTTCATACCGAACCCCGGCAAGCAGGGTAACCCGGTCAAAAAAGTTCATTTCAGACATGGCGTACCCTGCTGTGATTCTCTCCCCTGCTTCATAATCCGACAGGTCAATCGTTGGTTCGGGGACATAGTAGTCGCTGTAATCCATCCGGAATTGTTCTACCTTATCCCTGTCAATCAGGGGGCCATTCACTTCTGCAGCTCCGGGCCCCATGTAGTAGGGCTCATCAAAATACCTGGCAAAATCCGTAGCATAATAATCCCCGGTAAAATTGCTCATAAGTACCCACTGCTCCGTATAATTGATGTCCCAGCCAGGCTGTTCCCTCCCATCATCCAGAATATCATGCCCCACAAAGTGGCCTGTCCAAAGCCTGCTGATATCATTTGTTCTGCTTTTGTTCCGGTATTTCCCGCCTGTTTTCACATACCCATTCACCTGTTTCCCAATGTTAAACGGAAGTTTTAAATTGGCCTGCAGGGAATAATTGTCATCTCTGACTTCATAGGAATCAAAATAGACCCATTTGAGCCAGGTGGCATCCACGTTGTTCTTGGCTCCTCCAATGATATCCTGGTAGGTCGCTTCATCATTTACATTAAAAGCACCCAGCTCCCTGAAACTCATAGTACTTACAAAAGGTTTGTTATTTCTTGAAAGTGAATAGGAGCCTGCCCAATCCAGCTCCAACAGGTTAAACAGGCGGTGTTTTCCACTCAGGCGGTTTGAGAGGACCAGGTTGGCAGAGTGCCGTTCCCGGAGATCATGCTCCTGGTAAGCCGATCCTACCCTGTACCTTCGGCGCCTTCGGATTTCTTCGCGATTCGTCTGACCGAAATTACTGGAGAAAAGGATTGATCCGTGGTCCAGTTTGAGATCGATGGTGGTGTTTGCATTATACCGGTAGCGGGTCTCCTCCTTGTCCGAAATAGTCAGGCTGTTCACCCGAAAGATGGTATTGCCATTCCCATCCAGACCCAGGTCCGTATTGAAACCACCCGATATTCCCTCTGAACTCCTGTCAGCCTTTTGCATACCCCCGCCCACAATGATACCCAGCTTGTCATCAAAAAACCTGTTCTCAAATGACATACTTCCCTTGTACTGGCCGAATGCCTTAGCGAGGTGATTATAACCCGTCTGCGCCCTGGCATTTCCATGAAAACCACCCGTGGCGGTGCGGGAAGTAAAATTGATCGAGCCCCCAATGGCATCCGCATCCATGTCCGGCAGCAAGGCCTTGTAAAATTCGATTCCTGCAAGCGCATCCGTCGAGAACATGCTTAGGTCAACCGAACGATCCTGGTCGGAGGTTGAAGGGATTTTCTCCCCGTCAATGGTTATGGAATTAAACCTCGGCGCCATTCCCCTCAGTGTTACCTTGGTCCCTTCTCCCCCGTCTCTGACCAGGGATACACCGGGCAGGCGTCCGACAGTCTCCGCGGCGTTCTGATCGGGAAGTTCCATAATTTTTTCACTCGAAACAACATTCACAATCGTATTGGAGTTTACCTGCTGGCTTATGGCAGCCGTCTGTCCCCGCATCATGGCTGTGATCACCACTTCCTCCCCCAGAATGGATTCCATTTCCAGAATGCCGTCCACAACCCGAATTTCACCTGCAATGATTTCTATCTCCTGCTCCAGGGTGTGATAACTCAGGTAGCTGAATATCAGTGTGTACGTCCCAGGTTTCACATTGAGCAACCTATAATTCCCTTCTGCATCAGTAACTGTTCCAAATGTGGTCCCCTTCAGGGCAACATTGGCATACATCATCGGCTCGCCGCTTGCAGCGTCCTTTAATACCCCGCTTAATCCTCCCCGACTCTGTGCTGCAAGGTCAGAAAATGAGAAGAGTAAAAAAACCGAAATTACATAAGATACGTATCGTAAATTTGCTGATTGCAGCATCTTATATGGAAATGAATGAGCCATTGGGCAGTGATCCAATAAACGACGTCTTTTTACAATTGTTCATCATATGAAGCAAATATATAATAAAAATACTGGCCTGCAAATAAAATGTGTGTGCGGACACACGCTTTGTCAAATATCAATATTTTAGTTACATTAGCCAGGCAGAATGCCATGAAAAGCGGGAAACACATTACAATAAAGGACATTGCTTCAAAAGCCGGATGTTCGGTGGGAACTGTCGACCGCGTCATCCACCACAGGGGAAGAGTTTCCGACCCGGTCAGGGAGAAGATCTTAAGAATCATAGAGGAACTGGATTACAAACCCAATGTAAATGCCCGTGTACTGGCCAGTAAACGTCCCCTGACGATCGGAATTCTTTTGCCTTCCCATAAAAATGGAGAATACTGGGAGTTGCCCTCTAAGGGCATCACGGATGCCGTGGACCGGTATAATGAGCAGGGATACAGCATTAATGCCCGCTGGCTCACCTTCCATAGCCCCCAAAAATTTTTAAAAGCGGGATTAACCCTGCTTTCACCTGAAATCGATGGAATCATCATGTGTCCTGCCACCTTCAAAGAAAGTGTCATGCTGGTTCGCGCATATTTTCAGAATAACAAACCCTTCATACTTATCGACTCTGACATTACCGGGATCCCGTCTCTTTCTTTTATAGGCAAAGATCCTGTCCAGTCGGGACAAACAGTAGCAAAACTAATCCACCAGATCACCAGGCACATTCCTCAACAAAAAAACATCTGGATCATTAATCTTTCGAAATCGTTGGACCAGATGTACGCATTTCTGGCAAGAGAAACCGGGTTCATGAATTACTTTTCTGACAAGCATATAAAGGGTGAATACAATTTTAGAACCTATGACATTGAGGATACGGGTACTCAAAAATCCGTGGATCAGTCAGTGGAAAAGATCCTGGCAAATCACACACCCCATGCCGTATATGTAACCGGATCAAGGATATATAAAATTGCTAACAGCTTCAAAAAAATCAAACCGGATCCCAAACCTCTCCTGATTGGTCACGACCTGATTAAGTCTAACATGGACAGACTTAAAGACGATTCCATCGATTTTATCATTGAGGAGGAGGCTATGCGACAAGGGTACCTTGCCGTCGAATCAATGGTAAGGAGCATCATCTACATGGAGGCCATCGAAAAAAAACAGTTGATGAATCTGATTATCTATACAAAGGAAAACCTTCCGTTAAAACCTTCTCATCAGGGATGAAGAATCCCTGTCAAGGTAAAGGAATGCAGCATCATGGGATTTCAAAATGGAAGCCGGAATTTCAGGAGAGATGCCATTTTCAAGAGTGTTCTTTACAGCCGTGGCCTTTCTCTTATCAGGCACGGTACAAATGATAGTGCCGGACTTTAATATCTGTTGAACTGACATGCTGATGGCAATTTCCGGAACCTCCTTCAGGGTGGGAAACCATCCTTCTCCAAACTGCTGATTCCTGCAAACAAGATCCAGGTTTACCGTCATATATGGAGCCTCAGTTTTAAAATCCGCAGGTGGATCATTAAATGCCAGGTGCCCATTCTCCCCAATACCAATAAATGCAGCATCGATAGGGTGCCGGCCGATCACATCACCGAGTCTGGCACACTCCTTTTCCGGGTCTGCTTCACCGTCGATGTAATGAAACTTCTTCAATGAAACCAGGTCGGCAAAGCGCTCCTTCAAGATTTTTCGAAAGGATGCCGGGTGAGTTTCAGGTAGCCCTATATATTCGTCTAAATGAAAGGCCGTTACCCTTGACCAGTCAAGCCCGGTTTTGGTGAGCTCATCCAGCATCTCGAATTGAGAGGTGCCCGTGGCAAGAATAATACCCGCATTCCCCCTCTTCAGGATGGCTTTCGATATCGCATCGGCTCCCTTCCTGGCAGCTGCCTTTCCCAACTCCTCTTTTGTCTTGTGTATGAAGATTTTCATATTTTCTTTATTCTTCTATTTTTTTGATAATTACACGCTTTAACACACCATTTTTCGGTATAAAAATAGATAAATAATGGTTTAAACCAAAAATAAATGTGTGCGCACACATTTATTGTCATTATACAACCGGACCATTTCCGGAAAGATCAATTTTTTATACATTTGAATGTAGAAAATCTAACCTGTGATGCACTATGCAACTGCCAGACTGATCGCTATTGTCTTTGCGATCTACTTACATACCCCGGTTTTAGGTCAGGATTCCATGCTATGTATAGGTGCTCACTGGACCGAAGATGAAGCCAATCTGATGATGAAGAAGTTTGCTTCCGGGTGGAGTGATAAAGCCTCCTGGGAAGAAAGGGCCGGGATTATCAGGCAGGGGATCATCCATGGGATGCAATTGGAAAAGATGCCCCCGGTCCGGGGTAACTTTAATCCGGTTATTAGAAATAC
>CAZCQL010000153.1:0-5600 GCA_964500835.1 uncultured Bacteroides sp. | reverse complement strand
GCGCAACGGTAGCCTGCGAGAGATCAGGAGCACTGGAATTTAAATGCGTCGGCCCCGATCACACCCCTGGCTACTTGAAATTGATGTAAATCTATCGTATATTTATTCTAGATAGTCAGGATTGGCTAAAATCGAAAAGTCATCCTCTCTGGAGCCAGCATGCGCCTGGTTGAAGTTGCTCTTCCAAACTCAGTACTATCCGGACTGAGGTATCGAAAATCAAGAACTACTTTAAAAGATCAACTATGAAGAAACTGCTACTATTCACATTCTTAGCTGGATGGGTGTGTATCTCCCTTACAGCTCAGCACTTGTATCGTGTCAATAACAACACCGATTTCGATGCAGATTTCACTACCCTTCAGGCTGCTGTAACTGCTGCTTCTGACAATGATACCATTTATATGGAAGGATCGGCCACCAAATACGAGGGAGCTACAATAAGTAAGCCATTGACCATTGTGGGTCCGGGGTACTTTTTAAATGAGAATCCTAAAACCCAGGCAAATAATACCAGCGCGGTCATAGATTCCGAAATAGCATTTACCAGCGGTTCGGAAGGAAGTACCATTATGGGCTGTTTTTTTTCATTCGCTAATCTGACCATAAGCGTTAGCGATATCTCTGTGATTAGAAACCATTTATTTCAATTAGAGTTTACGGGCACCAGCAATAATATTGTGGTAGTTCAGAACTATGTTTTCTCCAGTATTAATGCTGGGACAGGGAATATTACAAATACAATCATATCCAACAATATTATTCAAGGTGCGATATATGCACAGGTTACCAGCGGACCACTGATTATATCGAACAATATCTGCTGGACGAAAAACTGGGCATTTCCAATTGACTGCCATAATGCAAGTATCCAGAATAATATTATAAGCTACGAATTCTCTACTATCAAACCAAATACAGGGAATACCATATCCTTCAATATACTGGCTGAAGATGGCACGGATGCCAACGGGAACCAGTATAATGTGGATATGAACCTGGTATTTGCCGATTTTGACGGAAGCAAAGATCTGAGTACTGATGGCAAGTGGGAATTGATGGCAGGTTCCCCTGCACTTGCTAGCGGAAGTGGTGGGGTGGATTGTGGCGCTTTTGGGGGATCGACTCCCTATATACTATCCGGCGTGCCCAAGCTGCCTCATATTTATGAAGCTGATGTCCCGGCATCTGCCACTTCTGACTCCGGACTTCAGGTGAGTATAAAGGTAAAGAGCGGAGAATAAACTGCTCAAAAAAATCGAAGATATGAAAAAGGCAACCATCTTATTCATAGCATTATTTGTTCCGTTTCTTTTATATGCCCAGGATATTGATTATGCGGAATACTTTATGGATACAGATCCAGGTTATGGTTCGGCCACTCCCATCGCAGTTTCTTCAACAGGAAGTGATATTTCCCTCGATTTCCATGCAGATATTGCTGCCCTTCAGCCAGGGATCCATTACCTGGTAATCAGAGCCCGGGATGATCAGGGAAAATGGAGTCAGGGATCAAATACTGTATTTTATCTTGTTAAGCCCCCAGCTATAGGGGGTAACCAGGTCTACCATGCGGAGTATTTTATTGATACTGATCCCGGTTTTGGAAATGCCATTTCCATTCCCGTTCCTGCTCCCGGTGATGATTTGACTCTTCAACTAAACCCCGTGCTAGCGAGCCTGGATCAGGGCATGCACTACATTCATTTCAGGGCAAGGGATGTTTCAGGGAGATGGGGGTCAGGAATAAATTCAGTTTTCTTGTTAGCAGATTTGCCATCCTCAGGCGAATCTGAGATTCAGCAGGTGGAATACTTTATTGATACGGACCCTGGATTTGGCATTGGTACTCCCGTGACTCTGCCATCGGCTGGAAGCGATCTGACCATCGATTTTTCTGTTTCCTTGGCCGGGTTGACCGATGGGGACCATGTGCTCTATATCAGGGCGAAAAATGCAATGAACAAATGGGGCCAGGTCTACGCAGAAGCATTCTCATACACTTCCACAGGAATAGAGGAGGAAGTTAAACCGCTATTTAAAGTGTATCCCAATCCTTCCAGCGGCCGGATTCAGATCGAGCTAAGCGATCAACTCTCCAAGGGTTTTAAGATAAAGCTTATAGATCTGAATGGTAAGCTTGTTTATGAAAGCGATTGTCCTTACAGTCTGTGTGAAATTAACCTTGAACTGCCTGGAGGAATGTATTTGCTAAAAATAGAAACCTCAGAGCGCAGTATTTCACAAAGAATTATTCTGGAGTCCAGGTGAAAAAGGCAAAAGCCTGTTTGCCATTTGATCACTGTTGTGAAGGCCGATGAAAAATTCGGATGCAAATCTAAATCCGGATCCTATTTTAGACAAGTATGATGGAGGTGGATGTCCTGCCTACCATCCCAAGCTGACACGGTATAAACAGACGGCCTCTTTCATAAATAATAATATGTAACTTGGGGACATAACCCGGACAAAATATGAAAACCCTGCTGCACGCCGCCTTTGTTTTTTTACTGATTGGATGCAATAAATCTCATTCTACAGAGCCTGCTTTCCCTGCGGAGCAACCCAACGTTGTCTTGATTCTGATTGACGATTTAAGCCATTTCGGAGTTGGAACGTATGGAGGAGTAAAGGTGAATTCCACACGGGGCTTGTTCGAGGGGTATGATGTCTCCACTCCCCGAATGGATGAAATTGCCCGGGAAGGGATCCGCTGTGAAAATGCGTTTGCATACCCGCTCTGTGAGAATACAAGAATTGCACTGATGTCTGGATTGAATAACGACAGGAATTTCCTGAATTGTAAACTTCAACATGCTTCCGACATCACTTTTGGGGATGTTTTTCAACGGGCAGGTTATGCCACAGGGATATTCGGCAAATGGAAGCAGACCCGGGGGACCAAAGAAATCGCCGGTGAGGATTATATTTTTGAATTTGGATGGGACGAGTTCTGTTGTTTTGATGTGGTTGGGGAGGGGCAAAGGTACATAAATCCAAACCTGGTGATCGACGGGGAAATTCACAATTACAGGGGCAGAACGGACCTGGATCCAGCAACCGGCCGAAGGTGGTATGGTCCTGATATTTGCAGCCGCCATGTATTAGCGTTTATCGATAAGAATAAAGACAAGCCTTTCTTTCTTTATTACCCCATGCTTCTGGTACATGATGACCACAAACCCACCCCTGATACGAAACCGGATTCCATCTTCGACTACTTTGATGAGGAGAAAAACAACCGGGATGGTCATCATGGTGATGACCAGCGATTTTTTCCTGATATGATCGGATATGCAGATAAACTGATAGGGAAAGTTATCGATAAACTGGAGGAACATGGCCTGTCAAAAAACACCCTGGTTGTGGTGATGGGTGACAACGGGACCAAGGAAGCATTTTCACATACATTGAGAGACGGGACCATCTATCCCGGCCGGAAGGGAGGGAATACCGATAACGGGTTGCATGTACCCCTCCTTCTCAGGATGCCTTCAGTGATCCCGTCCGAAGAAACTACCCGGGCTTACGAGGGACTTGTAAACCTGACCGATATATTTCCAACCATAGCTGATGCTGCAGGCATTGAGATTCCTTACAGGGACAAAATGGACGGAGTCAGTTTTTGGCCCCAGGCAACAGGAAAGAGCCTGGACGAACATCGTGCTGCCATCTACACTTGGTACAATGGCAATAATCCTTATACCCTGGAGAGCAACATTTTACGCTATGCCTTCAACAAAGAATTTAAGCGGTATGCTCCATCCCAGTATTATCCGGAAGGCAGGTTTTTTGATCTGCGTACCGATCCGCTGGAACGGGTAGGGGATTCCTATGCTGAATTGAGATGGGGTGTACGTCAATACAGTGGTTTGGACCTTACCAATCTTAATTCAGAGCAGCTAACGGCTTATGAGGAATTGGGCAGCATCATTAAAGCGCATACGTATGTGCCGGTTGACGAGCTGCAAATCATTGCTAAAACCCAGAGGCTTAAAGTCGGGGAAAAAACCGTCCTCACGTGCAGGGTAATGCCTGAAAATGCCACCCGGTTCGGAACGATCTGGGAATCCAGTAATCCAGATGTAGCTTCCATTGATAAATTTGGTGAAGTTACGGCACATCAAAAGGGAGATGTGACCATCAAAGTTTTTTCCTGGGACGACGCTTATCCTGCTGCCGCTAACCGGGATTCAACCTTCTATACCACTGGAATGCAGCATTCGGTTAGAATATCCTGCAGGTGATCGTAACTTCAGATATCAAGGCCTTATCAGGTAGTTGCGGTTACACACACTTCGACCGGTGAGACTGCCTCAACCTGAACTGAACGATGAAGAGGGAGGTTTATCCTTTTATGTTCCCGGACTCGCACCTTTGGCCACGTGGCTGGTCTTCCCTCTCCCTTCAAACCTGCGAATGTACTGGTAGTCATATGTCTTATATTCATGGGTCAGGCCCCATTCCAGGGCGCTCAACGGACTAGTTTCTGTATCCAGGGTCCGGTTCAGGCCAATGGCGTGTGGTGCCCCGGGGATCACCGACATGATTTCGAAATTTAGTCCATCCGGGGCCCACTGTATGGTGTTCTTTTCCGGACCATCAGTAGTGATCAGCGATGCGATCCCTCTGTTGTAGTGCCAGACGCAGACTTCATGACCACTGTTTGAGATGGGATTGTATTCCGATTTCACATATGGCCCCAGGGGATTGTCGGCGATGGCCACTCCGTGCCTTATCTGGCGCCCACCAAAGGTGATTTGCTCTCCCATTTGTTCCCCTTTATAGTAGAGGTAAAATTTATTATTGAAATACATGAGGCAGGGATCATGCACCTTGTGGCTGTCAAAGTCCCCTTTCTTAATCACGTTGAAGCGGTTGTCCTCCTCACCTTTCCATATGCCATTGTCGGCAGGACTTAGGATGGGTTCCGGACTTTTGGTCCATGGGCCTCTGGGAGAATCAGCCCACGAAAGTCCGACCTGGTTTTTAACTCGCACATTGTATGGAGCCTTCACTGTCTGGTATACAAGGTAATATTTTCCCTCATGGGGAAGGATCTCGGTCGTAAATACAGCCCTGTCATCGTAGGAGCCCGCCGGTCCGCGCCCGACTGCCATACCTTCCTCCTTCCAGGTCCATCCATCTTCAGAGGTAGCATACCAGATATCTGTGAGATCCCATGGAAAAACCTTGTCCTCCGGTGCACCTCCAAAGCCCTTGGTAGGCCCCACACTGCGGGTATACCAGACATAATACAACCCATCCACCATGATAACAGCACTGGGATCCCTTCGCACTATACCCTCTTCGTATGCCAGGTCCCCTTTCAGGTCAAATACCTGAAACTCAACGAACCACTCGTTTCCAATATCCGGCCATTCCAGTGCTCGTTTTGAAGCAGCACTCAGTTTTCCATCCTTGGGGATTCCCAGATTGTCGTATTGTTCGTCGGTAATCTCAGTGCTTTCCTGCGCCGAGTCATTCCCTGTTTCCTGTCTCTGGCATGAGAACAGAGTGATTGCAAGTACTCCAGGCAGGAGAGTGGTTAGGAATTTCTTCATGATCAAATATATTATTATTAAGTGAAAAAAATATAC
>CAZCQL010000152.1:0-5756 GCA_964500835.1 uncultured Bacteroides sp. | reverse complement strand
CACTACTGTCCGACTAAAATAATAAAGAGAAGGGTACTCCCCTGAGGTTTCCCCTTCATGTTGTAGTTTTGTTTTAGCGAAACAAACAACAACATGAGTAAAAATACGGAAATAAAGTTTGTCGGACAGCCGATCTTCAAACAGATATTGAATTTGGTTGATGCAGTGAACATAGAGAGTCTGGTACGGAAGCACAACAGCGACTATTACTACAAGGCGTTCAAGAGCAGGACACACCTGATCACGATGCTGTTTGGGATATTCTCCAGGTGTGACTCAATGACCGAGATTTGTGAAGGGATGCGGGCTCTGGGCGGAAAGCTAAATCACCTTGGGCTGAAAAGTGCTCCTGCCAAGAGTACCGCCTGTGACGGATTGCGTAACCGGGATAACCAATTCTTTGAGGATCTGTATTTCTCTCTGGTGAAGAAATACCAATCATTTTTATCGGACAGCCGAACCTATGGGCTGACCTTCAAAGAGGTTCTTTTGATTGATTCTACTACCATCAGGCTATTCAGTGACATACTCAAGGGAGTGGGTCGCAACCCCAAAGGTGATGGGAAGAAGAAAGGAGGGTTGAAAGTGCATATGCTGATCGATGCAGTTCAATCGGTTGGACGGTTTATCAAAATCACCGCAGCCAAAGTGCATGATCAGAAGTTCCTGAAGAGCCTGGATCTGATCTCTCACAGTATGATCGTATTTGACCGTGCATACAACTATTATCACCAGTTTGCTCTGTGGAGCAGCCAAGAGGTATTCTTTGTCACCCGCTTAAAGAAAAGTGCCGTTTACACTGTTGTTGAAGTGAACCGCAAGCATTATCGTAAGAAAGGTCAGGCAAAGGTGCTCCGGGATGAGATTATTGAACTGGAATATAATCCAGAAGATGAGACCGGGAAGAAGCAAACCAAGATCACGAAGAAGCTTCGTTTAAGGAAGGTATGCTATCAGGATGAAAAGGACCGGTATTACGAGTTCCTGACCAACAGTTTTAATATTACAGCCGAAGAGGTAGCTTTTCTGTATAAAAAGCGCTGGGGGATAGAATTGCTGTTCAAAAAAATGAAACAGAACTTTCAACTGCACTACTTCTACGGTGAAAACGAGAATGCCATCAGAACCCAGGTCTGGTGTACGCTGATAGCCCAGTTGCTGATGACGGTCATTCAGAAAATAGCCCAGACCAAGAAAGCGTTTTCAGTGGTGGCAGCCCTTGTCAGGATGCATCTGATTAGCATGCTGGATGTGAGTGAACTGCTCAGAAGCACCAATCGGAGCTACCAGGTTGCCAGAGGATCTCCACCAAATAAGCTACAGATGATATTGGAATTTAAGGAAGAAAATGACGGGGGTCACTCTGAAAATTGAAATAACGATGCCCTGTTTATGGGCAATACAGAAGATAAATTACCGACTTGAGAATTTAGTCGGATAACAGTGACTTTGTAATAACCTTATGGTTTTGCCAGTACCAGAAACCTGGGGTCAATTTCGTAAAACCGATTTCGTCCGACGATTTCAGTCAGATGGATATATTCATATTTAAGAAACAATCGAATGTACTTATTAACAGATTGTTTGCTCTTACCGGAAATCTTAACATATGAGCTGTTGGTGAAACGGCGCAGTTCGATTGCAATGAAGAACATCCTGGCTGCTTCTTCTGGAAGATTTTTTCTGAGTTCGCTCGCCAATAATGAGGACAAAATCTCCAGTGCTTTCTCTACTCCCAAAGATTGACTGTAACTTTCTGGAATGCGGTTTATCAGGGTGGTAATCGCATTCATCACATAACGGATCTTTCCGCTAAATATGTGATTGAGGTGGAGAACCACTTTCTCATCAACAGGACGGATCCATTTTTTATCAGGTAATGCCAACAATTCATACCTGCGTTCGATAATGGACTTTATTTCCTCAAAATCAAGTGGATTAAGATAAACGGGTGTATCGAAGAAAATACTCCTTACGCGTTCTGAGGGAACGATAACCTGCTGAAACATACCTTTATATCCAACAAATACGAAGTATACATCCGGCTCCTGCAGAACATCTCGTATCTTTTCGAAAAGTGAGCGCATGAAATCAGGTCCCTTTTGACCCAGCAACTCAAGATTATTAAAATGATAGGTCACCCCAACCACATTCTTTTGCTTCTTTGCTTGTTGAACAAGTAAAGAAAAATACTGGCGCAGATGATGGTTCGTCAGATCTCCAATTTGTATCTTCTTATTGGACGTTTTACCCAGACTTACGCCAGTACCCAAAGCCTGTCCCCCAATTGAAAATCCTCCATCCTTCGTAATTAACACACCGCAAATAGCAGTAATCTCTTTCAATAACCTGTCTTTGGAGAATCGCTTCTCACCTAAATCCAGCCGGAGGCGCGCCATAAGCGCACTCATCAAGTTCAGAAGGAAATCACGTTCTCCCCAGTACTCTTGGATTGAAATCTCCGTCGGGGGTGTCAATAATCTGTCTGTCGCCTCACTCTCCCACAGATGCCGGTGGAAATTTACAAATGTAGTTTTACCTACTCCTGGTTCTCCTTCAACTACAATACGTCCACCACCAGGATTCCGGAAGAAGTTGGTTAATACCGAGGCCTCTTCCACCCCCTTCTTCCTTGAGACATAAGCATTGTTAACAGAAAGCCATGCGCCCTGGCTCAAAGAAAGTGCTCTTGTATCAAATGGGTTCGCTGAAAAACCATATCGCTCCCATAAATTTTGGGTCAATTCATGCATGACTATTTCGATTAGTAAACCTAAACTAATTTACAAAAGTTTACCTTAGATTGCAATAGAGTCAACCTTTTTATGTTTACTATAGTTTACCATACCTAAATGACAAATCGGGGTACATTCAAATGAAAAGAATTATCACACCTGCTGTCGCACCCTGGACATAGACATTAACCATGCCGGACTGTACGCCGGACTCAGCAACGATGGCCTCCACCTCGCGAGTGAGGTCATAGAGGCCGTTGTGGGAAGGTGTGCTAATCTGGATCGTTTTTTGCATCCTCTTTACCTATGAGTTTTCTTAATTCTTCCAGATCCGCCTCGTCTTTCTTACGTCCTGTTGAAGATTTATTTTTGAAAAGGTCCTCAACTGATATTACAGGAAAACGAAGATTGTCTTCTAATGCAATATGGTCTCTATTGATGAAAGCTTCTTCAAAGCTGACACCAGAGATTTCATTAATTATCTCAATTCTCAGAGGAGTTCTGCCGATTCTGAATACATTTCCTTTTTGTGTAAGCATTGTTTTGTCAAACTCGGGGACACCAAATTCACGAAGAGCTGACCGCATCGAATGAATGTTTTCATCAGACATCCCAACAAAAATATCCATGTCAGCTGTTACACGGGAATAACCATAAAAGCCAACCGCCCATCCTCCGACCAGAAGATACCGTACATTATTGGAATTTAGTAACTTCAAAAATTCTTTGAAGTCTTCCGGAAGTTGCCTCTGTTCCATAAAAACATTCTCTAAGGTAGGTTATTAAGGCGAAACGATCCTGGGGAGTTGTCTTTTTCATCTCCTCAATTATCTGGATCTCATTTTTCTCAAACGAATCCGATGTAATATATGATCTGTCAATATGCATTATTCTATTCTCGAAACAACTATTCCTATACAAAATTAATTAATTCTTTAAGACTGTCTTCAACTGGTGAAACCCATGATAGCCGCCTTGGCGTCCTGGGTTTACATTGACCATGCCGGTCTGCACACCGGATTCAGCCACGATGGCCTCCACCTGCCGGGTGATATAGTAAAGGCCGTTTTGGGCGGGGGTGCTGATTTGTATAATCTCCTGCATGGATACAAAAATAACCAATCCCGGGAAACTAATTTCCACTGTTAGACTGTTAACCAACTCTAAGCAATTCTTCGGAGTTAAATACAACAATATTAAGGGTGGAACTAAGCCGCCGTAGAGTGGCACGCCCTCTACCTCACCGCAAAGAGCGTGACACGATTTAAACGGTTAGCTTTAGCGAACCTTGTTTTACGACTTACGAATTAGATAAATTTTCACGTATTTGAGAAGAATCTTATCAAGTATTAAGAATAATTAGAATAAACGGTAGTTGATGATAACTTTATGACATTTCTTCTAACCATTTTACCATAACATCCAGTGAAAGACCTATATTCCCAACCTGGCAATGATTTTTGGCATGTTCTTTTTTCGTAAATGATTGAGTGGTTACGGATTTTGCAGATGTTAATGCTCTTGCCTGCATATCCAACATTTTGAAAGGAATAAAATGATCTCCCTTCCCCAAAAAAAGCAGAACATCTTGGCTGATCAGTTCGGAATGAATATTTTGCTTATTCATCAATAAATAGGTTTCTAATGCTTCAAGCGGCTTATTCTTTTTGGTAATATACATTAGATGTCTTACCATCCAACCTGGAATACTTTCTTTATTACGTAAAAATTTCTTCTCAGTCAAACGATCCATGAAATCTTTGTGTTTAGAATACAACCAAATGTGCAGCCAATAGAAAAGAGCGTTCATACTTTTCATATAATCGATGGCATGCCCCGTAGCAATCACTCTGGCTATTCGGGATTCAAAAGCAGCAGCTCTCAAGCAAAGCCAACCACCCATTGATATTCCCAACAAAGTAACATCATTTAAATCAAGATGATCAAGTAAACTTTTTACTGGTTTTTCCCATTCAATATCAAATGCTAAATCGTATTGTCTGCGTGCCGCACCTTGTCCAGGCCCTTCAAATGCGATCACTTCATATCCATGATCTGCAAAGTATCTCATAAACGAATAAAATTCTTCAATAAACGAATCGAATCCCCCATGCATAACAATGATGCCTTTTTTGATATTAATCGGTGAAACTTTGATAACAGACAAACATGCTTCTTGGTATGGCACCGTCAATTTTTCAATATTATCATTTTGAATTGCTTCGTAGAACAAATGGTTGAATTTTTCGTAAAGCTGAATTTTTTCTGGAACGTCTTCCAAAAGATAAAATTCTGCAGCTCGATAATATAAAGCGGCTCGAAGCAACATTCTTTCCTTGATTGCCAACTCTGCCAGCTCGATCATTTCTCTTTTCCAGTCGTCAAAAGAATTAATCAGCTTACCTGCACTAACTAAATCTTCAAATCGGGCATATCCGAAGGAATACCATCTATTTAACTGGAAATTGAAAAGCTTATTTCTATGAAATTTGTGGTCAGATTTAGCGGCTTGTTCGCTTCATTTTCCAGAAGATCAAGCTTTTTCCAATCAGGATTTCGTGCTAAAAATTTATACGTTTTGGTTTCATCATCAACGAGATATATAGATCGGTCAATCTTTAGTTCTTTTGCCATTTGAAAAAACCTTTCATCGCCTGTGTTTTCCAGTTTCTAGATAAGATTCATAGTCTGCTTCCGGTGTGAATATTTTCCACTACGTTTTCCCTATCGAATTCCTTATTCCGCATACGAAGCACTTCTTTCCAGTTTTAATTTCTGCCCATTTCAAGAAATGAATAGCACTCGCTTTAACTTCAGAGGATACGGCCAAAGCAGTTTACATTGAGCCCAACCACATGTGTGGCAAACATATTTTTATGTGTGCTGGCTGAATCCTTGGGAATCCAACTGTAACACGTCGGACAAGGATCCTTTTGGGTATAGGGCCACGGTTTAACCAGTTTACTCATTTAAAATATGAACTTAATAAATGGCTAACATATATATCAAATGCTCTTTGCT
>CAZCQL010000151.1:4116-5854 GCA_964500835.1 uncultured Bacteroides sp. | reverse complement strand
CTGGCAGTGGAATTTTGGAGACCCTGGCAGTGGCGATGATAATACAAGTAATCTGATCAATCCAACTCATTTTTATCAAGTCCCCAGTGCCAGGATAATTACTCTCACTACCACTACCTTTGAAGGGTGCGTCGGATCTTTTGTTATGGACACGGTTATTGGAAACATGCCGGTGGCAGATTTCACCTGGAAGACCGATTGCGATGGCGGTGAGAATGGCACAGTGTTCCTCAATAAATCAATTTCAGCCTCTTCTCCGCTGGTAGGTGCAAAATGGATATTTAAAGACGCGGATGGTCTCCACCTGGGGGATATTGTTCAGGATTCTCAACTCGATTCTGTTTCCTATGTATTTAATTCACCGGAGGACTATATTGTGGAGCTTCTGGTAGAGAGTGGCCTGGGTTGCACCGATACAGTCACAAAAGACTTTACCCTCAAAGAAACTTTCACACCACCTGTAACAGGGTATAGCGAAGGATTTAATACGGATAGGGGTCTTTGGACCGTCCAATCCGAGAATCAGGTGGAGAGTTGGGTATGGGAAGTACCGGATTTTGACGGATTCGTACCCTCCCCATCCGATAAAGCGTGGTTTACTAATATACCCGAGGGTGTTGTGGGTTATATTGAAAGATCATGGATGCAGAGCCCTTGCTTTGACCTGTCGGGGATGAAACACCCCCTGATCCAGATGGATATTATGAAGAGTGTATCATCTGGAAACGGTGCTGTACTTCAATACATGGATGTGCAGGACGAAGGCTGGAAAACGGTCGGAGCAGAGTCGGCCGGTATCGGATGGTATAATGCAGATGATATCCAGAATAAGCCGGGAGGAAGCAGCGATGGCTGGGGATGGGATGTGTTTAATCCTGATACAGACTGGCTGACTGCAGCGCACGACATTGATGAACTGGCTGGCAATCCGCATGTTTCATTCAGGGTGGCGTTTGTTACCGATGAATCCATGGCCGCCGGAAATCAGGGATTCGCATTCGATAATGTATTCATTGCAGAGCGTTCTAAGAAGGTAGTCCTTGAACATTTTACCAATGCCTCCGATGCCGCTTCACCAGCTGCAGATGATGTGGTAGATTCTTTTGGATCTGACTATTCAAGCGATGTGATCGATATCCAGTACCACATGGCATATCCGGGCATTGACCCCATGAATCAGAATAACCCTAATCCAGCATCTACCCGTTCATTTAATTATGGGATACCCAAGGTTCCATATGCTATCCTTGACGGAGGCATAAGTGAGGAGTTCCGCTACGATTTCTCCGAATTGAAAACCACTCCCAATGTGGATAACATGAAGAAGCTAATTCTTCAGGTCCCCTCATTCGATGTCGAACTGGACGTCATTTGGCAGGAGGACATGTTAGAGGCAACCACTTCGGTTACTTGTAATGTGGAGAGCTATTCGGAAAATATCCAGTTGTATGTGGTCGTGTTTGAAACATCCGTAAATGCCTATACGGGTATTAACGGAGATACAGCTTTCAGAAATGTTGTACTGGATATGTTGCCAAATCCTGCAGGTAAACTATTGGGTAATAACTGGGTATTGGGCAACAACGACACGAGAGTAAATACCTGGATTTATCAACCCTATGTGGAAGATATCGATGACCTGGCAGTCGTTGCATTTGTTCAGGACAGGAACTCCAATCAGATACTCCAGGCGGCAGTGAACTACAAATCCCCCCAGGTGGGCATTGGGAAAAAGCCC
>CAZCQL010000151.1:0-4016 GCA_964500835.1 uncultured Bacteroides sp. | reverse complement strand
GAATACCCGGAAGGATGCTCCAATATAAGTAGTCCTTTTTGATTCAGGATTTTGGTGGAGAATACCAAATCCGGAATCTCTTCTAATTGTGGATGGTCGTAAGGGGGGTCGGCAAAAATAATATCAAACGACTGGGAAGGATTTTTCAGGTAGAGGAATGCATTTCCACAAACCAGATTCACCCTGTCCAATTCCAGATCTCTGCATGTTTTTTGTATGAAATTAAAATGAGGCGCCGCCATCTCTACGGCCACCACAGAGCGAACCCCCCGGGAAACAAATTCGTAGGTAATACTGCCTGTTCCTGCAAATAGGTCCAGTATATCAAGCCCCTCAAAATCAAGTCGATGTATCAGAATATTGAACAGGCTTTCCTTGGCGAAATCGGTTGTGGGCCTGGCCTTTAAATTTTTTGGCGGATGGATTTTTTTACCCCGGTATGTACCGCTGATTATACGCACTTGCTACCTTCCGACAGAATCATGTATTGCAGCAATTGCATTCTTGAAAGATCTTCCAGGTAATAGGGAGTGGTCCTGACGAATCTGACATATTTCTTTAGTAACCCGAATAGTTCATGCTCCTCATGTACAATCCCCGACAGGTATACTGGTATAGTTTCTCTGTCCAGTTGTAATTGTTTTATGGTATTCAGGGTATGGTAGATAAAATCTGAAGGGTCCTTGAGAGCATACTTGTTCAGGAGTCTGATCTGATCTTCCATGATTATCAGGAGGTCCAGTGTATGGAGTTGAACCTCAGCCAGAATCACACCTCTCTGATGGTCACTGGCTTTGACCTGGTCAGACAACGACACCAGGCACTCTGATGAGTGCAAAATTTGTACATGATTGGTAAACAGGTTCTTCAAATCAATTAATTCTGAAGGAACTGCATAGACCAGGTTCAATTTGCGGTCTTTTACATACCTGTGTTGGATTTGATCCGATTCGTCCAAAGAACATACCGACTCCAGCAATGACCTCACGACGTCCTCATCCAGGTAGGGTTTTGGGACCACTGTAAATGCCAGAGAATCGTAGATAAGGACAGTCTCTCCTTCAAATGAAAGCAATTGGGCTTCATCCAGTATGCGTCCGCACTCTGCAGGGTATAACTTAAATGTGATGGATGAATCGAAGGTAAATTGTTTCAGATAAACGGGTTTGTAACTGGCATCTGATATGAGAACAGAAAATCCATCCGGTAAGAACCGAATGGATTGATGACCTTTTTGTCGAATATCTTGTGAAATAGTATTCGATATGATACTATCTACCTGCATCTATGTAAGTGAAGCTATTCCCAATTGCCGGTAAGTGTACCTTCTTCCAAGGAACCAAATTTCACACCTTCGTATCCTACAATCTTCATGCGTTCATCTTTGTAGTTTGCGACTAGCTGTCCATCCATTCCATTGAGAAGGTCGTCGTACTTTACAGACACCTCCACAACCTGGACGATCAGGTTGGAGCTGGTTAAGATCTCTCCCGATTCAATCGAAAAGAGCACATCCTCTGTATATGGAACATACCGTAAAGAATCAATGGGATAACCCACACCAAACAGTGAATCCATTACAGGCACTTTGGTGATTTCACGACTGATAATTCCTTCTTTCAGGGCCTTTTCCCGCGCTTCATTAAAAGACATCTCATCAAACCAGTCTTCAGGAATTGTCCCAATGGCCCTGATCACTGAAAATAAGCCTGTATCCAGGAAAGAAATCAGTGTATCAAAACTCCCGGTATATTTTTTATAAATATCTTTATATGCTTTTTGAGCCTCCCTGATATCAACAAGTCGATCAATGGTTGCGTGCTCTCTTATTTCTACCTCCTGGTTGAACCGGATAGGTTCCATAATACTTTCAACAATCAAATACCCTAAAATGATGATTATCAAAACGAACAAAACCTGGATAACTCTTCTCATGGGGGTTGTTTTTTACGTTTGCGAACAAATTTAGCAAAAAAAATAAATTATATATTTTTAATTACTCATTAATTCTTCGCATGTTAAGAAAGTTTATTGCGACCAAATTGCTTGAAAATCTTGCGTTTCAGCCGACCAGTGGCCAACTTGAAATGATTGATGAACTGGGCGCGTTTCTGGCTGCAGAAGATCCTTCGGAATTAATGCTGGTGAAAGGATACGCCGGGACAGGCAAGACCACCCTGGTGAACAGCCTGGTAAAAACGCTGGCATCATTAAAGCAAAGGAGTGTGTTGCTTGCACCCACAGGAAGAGCTACCAAAGTCCTGAGCGGTTATACACACCACCCAGCCTGGACCATCCATAAAAAGATTTACAGGCAAAAATCAGGTAAAGATGGTCTGGGGGAGTTTGTCCTTGACCGAAATCTGCATAAAAACACCTACTTCATTGTGGATGAGGCTTCGATGATAGGAGATCGCACAGCCGGATCTTATTTTGGGTCCGGTGATTTACTGCGTGATTTGCTGGACTATGTGGAATCGGGAAGTCGATGCCGCTTGATCCTTGTGGGCGATACAGCGCAACTTCCACCGATAGGATTAGACATAAGCCCCGCTTTAAACCTGGAAAGCTTGAGTCGGTATGGGTATCATGTTAGGGAGATCGAGATGACTGATGTAGTTAGGCAATCAAAGGACTCAGGAATACTTCACAATGCAACTTCCATTCGAAGCCTGATTACAGACAGGCTGGAAGATTATCCGGATTTCAATTTCGATGCCTTCCCTGACATTACCATGATAAACGGTTCTGATCTACTGGAATCGATAAGTTTAAGTTATGACCATTTCGGTACGGGTGAGACTATCGTAGTTACCCGTTCGAACAAGAGGGCCAATCGATTCAATGCCGGCATCAGAAGTCAGATCCTCTGGCGTGAGGATGAGTTGTGCCCGAAAGATCTGCTTATGGTAGTGAAGAACAACTATTTCTGGAAAGATGAGAATAACCTGATCGATTTTATTGCCAATGGAGATATTGTAAAAGTTGTGAAGGTTCTTAATGAAGAAGAGGTTCATGGCCACCATTTCGCTAATGTGCTGGTAACTCTTCCCGATTACAATGAACTTGAACTGGAGGTGAAAGTGCTCATGGATGTGATTGACCTGGATGCTCCATCGTTGAACAACGACCAGCAGAGAACTCTCTATATGTCAGTAGCTGAGGACTATCCGGATGTCATTAACCGCAAACAGGTTGCCATGAAAATAGCGACGGACCCTTACTATAATGCACTTCAGGTGAAATATGCCTACGCGGTTACCTGTCATAAATCACAGGGAGGACAATGGAAATCCGTATTCCTGGACCAGGGATATTTTACGGAGGAGATGCTTACGCTTGACTATTTAAGGTGGCTATACACAGCGTTCACCCGGGCATCAGAACACTTGTATCTCGTTAATTTGGCGAAGCAGTTTATTCCCTGATCATCGAATTCGAATCCGGATTTTCTTGCTAGTTTTATTGCATGAAATCATACAAAAAAGAACTCTGGTTTAATATTACAAAGAGAAGGGAATTAATCAACATCACGCGGGAGGTGAACGACTGTCTCCGGGAAAGCGGAATCCGGGAGGGGATGGCCCTGGTGAATGCCATGCATATCTCAGCCTCGGTTTTCATCAATGACGATGAATCCGGCCTGCACCATGACTTCGAAGTGTGGCTGGAGAAACTGGCCCCGGAGAAACCTCATAGTCAGTATGCCCACAACGGTTTTGAGGATAACGCAGACGCCCACCTGAAGCGCACCATTATGGGGCGTGAAGTAGTGGTGGCAGTAACCGATGGCAAGCTTGATTTCGGACCCTGGGAGCAGATCTTTTATGGGGAGTTCGATGGAAAGCGTCGTAAGCGCGTGCTGGTGAAGATCATCGGGGAGTGAGATCAACCCTTTCTCTCTTTTAGCAATTGGTTCCAATAATTCGGGATTGGGGCTTCCGGAGTCTATCTTACCAATAGTGCGCTTCTCACTTCTTTACTGCGACTGGATTCCAGGGAATAATAATAAATTC
>CAZCQL010000150.1:4087-5985 GCA_964500835.1 uncultured Bacteroides sp. | reverse complement strand
ATCATTCAAAAAAGAAATTGAGGTTCAAGACTGTAAAACCGCGCAACGGTAGCCTACGAGAGATCAGGAGCACTAGAATTTAAATGCGTCGGCCCTGACTATATGGGACTTAAAACTTGACTTTTAATAAATAACTGTACCTTTGGCGCGGATTTAGCTTCCCCTGCCATAGAATATTCGCCGAACTAATTTGAACTCCCGTATGATGTTATTTGATGAAATGGATTTAAATGAATCCATCCTGAAAGCTATAAAAGATTTAGACTTTCAGTACCCGACGCCTGTCCAGGAAAAAGTGATCCCAAAGATCCTTCAGGATAAGCACGATCTGATTGCCTTGGCTCAAACAGGAACCGGGAAAACAGCAGCTTTTGGATTGCCTCTTATCCAGAAGGCAGATCAAGCAACCAAGAGCATTCAGAGTCTGGTGCTCTGTCCCACACGAGAGCTCTGTATTCAAATCTCTAGTGATCTTAAGAAGTACTCCAAATATATCGAAGATTTCAGGGTTATTCCAGTTTACGGTGGAGCCAGTATCGATACACAGATAAAAAGCCTGAAGAAGGGAGGCCAAATTGTAGTGGGTACCCCGGGAAGGGTTCTTGATCTTATAGGCCGAAAAATATTAAAGGTAGATAAAATTAAATGGCTTGTCCTGGATGAAGCCGATGAAATGCTTAACATGGGATTCAAAGATGAGCTGGATAACATCCTGGAAGGGACCCCCGAAGGAAAACAGACCCTCCTTTTTTCAGCCACCATGCCTAATGAAATTCGCAGGATAACAAATCAGTACATGAATGCCCCTGAAGAGATATCGGTTGGAACGAAGAACGCCGGGGCTGATAATGTGACGCATGAATATTTCGTGGCCCACGCAAAGAACCGGTACGAAGCACTTAAGAGAATTGCCGATATGAATCCCGACATTTATGGGATAGTATTTTGCCGCACTCGACAGGAAACCAAAGATGTGGCAAATAAGTTCATGAATGACGGGTATAATGCAGATGCCCTGCATGGAGACCTCTCCCAGTCACAACGTGATTACGTAATGAACCGGTTCAGAAACAAGAATTTACAAATGCTTGTAGCCACTGATGTTGCAGCTCGCGGACTCGATGTAAATAACCTCACCCATGTAATTAATTACAACCTGCCTGACGATCTTGATGCGTATATTCACAGGAGTGGAAGAACCGGCAGGGCCGGGAAAAGTGGTATTTCCATCTCCATCATACATACTCGCGAGTTTAGCAGAATTAAAAGTTTAGAGAGAATTACCAAAAAGCCTTTCCAAAGAAAACCAATTCCCGGTGGGAGAGAGATTTGCAAGAAACAGCTGTTTCATCTGATTGAGAAAGTTGAAAAGGTGGATGTAAGCGGTGGACAAATAGATGAGTTTCTGCCTGAGATTTCCAAAAAACTTGAGTGGATCGGTAAAGAGGATCTGATTAAACACTTTGTCTCTTATGAATTCAACAGGTTTCTTTCCTACTATAAAAACGCACCCGACCTGAATGTAGAAACTTCCCCGGGTCGGGTTAAAGTATCTTCTGACCGGGGAAGCCGGGTAGGTTCTAAGAAGCCGAATAAAAATTTTACGCGTTTTCACATCAACCTGGGAAGTAAAAATAACATAAACGCCACCCGGCTTATCGGCTTATTACTCGAAGAGACCAAGAACCGGCAAATTGATGTTGGAAAGATCGATATTATGAAGGGTTTTTCATTCTTCGAAGTAGATAAAAAATCTGAACTATCTGTTATACAGGCTTTTAGTGATAATGTGATCTACTCCGGCCGGACAGTATCTGTGGAGGTAGCCAGACCAGAATCTGCCGTAGACCGATACAGGGATAAGGAAGCGCACTACAGGGATAAGGAAGCGCACTACA
>CAZCQL010000150.1:0-3987 GCA_964500835.1 uncultured Bacteroides sp. | reverse complement strand
TAAGGAAGCGCACTACAAGGGTAAGGAAGCGCACTACAAGGGTAAGGCCAAATCAAATTCTAAAAAGAAAGGCAAAAAGACAAAGAAAAAACACCGGGGACAGTGAGAGTGCCAGGTAAACTGCTGGCTACCCAACCTCCTTGATTTCAAGAACCAGCCGATTCCGAAATATTCCATGTCCCCGCAGGTGTATAAATCGAATTGGTAATTCCTGCATTCGAGTCGAAGAAATGATACCCACCGTAAACAGAGAAAATTCTGCATCGTCATTGCGGGGTTGACCAAAAGAGACAGTTCTGAGTTGGTTTTGGGAATCTGTTTGTAGTACCATGGCGGTATTGTCAGTTACAATTGGAATGGTCACATTCTGGCCAAAAACTGCGGGAATACTGATCGCAATACTGAGTACAAGGACCACTTTTCTCATTTTTCAACCAGAGTCATCAAATCCATGTGCTCAAATGATTAAAAGCGAATAAGAAGTGAACAATTGGTGCAGAAATCAGTTTAAATACCAGTACGATAATGGAAAAGGGATGAGAAAGTTACTGATTTTAACCGTTTGCCTGGCCTTTACAGGAATTTCCCATCTGCCTGGCCAGGATGTCGGGAATCCGGGTCCCGATTTTGAAGTTAATCTGCAGGGGGGTGGCATGTACAGTCTGTCGGCACAAGCCGGAAAGGTTGTGTTTGTATATTTATTTGGAAATTCATGCCCTTTTTGCATAGCCTCTGGTCCAAGCATAGAATCCTCCATCTACCAGGTTTTTGCCGGGAACTCAGAATTCACTGCTGTTGGGGTAGATACCTGGAACTCAAGTTCAAGTGAGGCGTCGGTAAGCAGTTTCAGAAATAAAACAGGAATCACCTTTCCCCTTGCCATTAAAGCTGGCTTTGTTGCTTCTGACTATGAAACTACGTATGATCGGTTAATGGTGATCGATAAGCATGGGAAGTTAGTACATAAAGGGGTTTTGGCAGCAGACAATGATATCAATAATGCCGTTTCGGCTATCAGACAAAGTCTTGCTGAAATCACTGAAGTTAATTGTGACACGATCCAGCTGGATATCAGTTTTACCTCCACCTCTCCCACTTGCAATGGAGAATCAGATGGAGCCATTGACGTCTCCGTTGCAGGGGATTATCCTGATTTTTTCTATCAATGGTCCAACGGAGCAACTACCCAGGATCTGAATGGATTAAATGATGGATCTTACCAGGTAAATGTAACGGATGCGGAGGGTTGTACAGAATCCCTGGAAGTTACCATCACCGATACCGCAGCCATTGCCATCGATGAAACCATCACTGAACTGGCCTGTGCCGGAGATTCCACCGGGGCTATAGATATTACTATTATCGGGGGTTCGGCTCCATATACTATATCGTGGTTTGGTGATTCGGCGATTGAGTCTGTGTCCGGGCTTGGAGCTGGATGCTATCATGTGATGGTATCGGATGTGGACAATTGTACAGCTCAAAAAGAAATTTGTATCCCTGAACCGGAAGAAATTATGGCTGGTGAGATCAGCGGCGATAATGCTGTTGAACCTTCAAATACCCACACGTATTCCATTAATGAAAAACTGGGTGTGATGTATCACTGGGTGGTGGATGGCGGACAAATCACGTCAGGTATAGGGACAAGAGCAGTTGACGTTCAATGGGATAACGAGATAGCTGGATCAATCCGGGTAGTTTTAGTATCGGAAAAGGGGTGTGTCAGTGATACATCGAGCCTGAACGTTTCCATTAATGCTGTTGGAATCGAGCGCCCGGAGGAAAAGATCATTGCCATCTACCCAAACCCGGTTCATGATATTTTGCATCTATCCATTGATGGGGACTTCCTGGTCTCCATAAGAGATCTGGCAGGGAATTTTCTAATGGCGACTAACAGGAGTCAAATAGATCTCTCATCGGTCAAACAAGGCGTTTATATCATTGCTATCAGATCTGGTGATCAGACAACATTTAAGAAGATCATAAAACAATAATGTTGGCAGGAGGTTTTTTACACATAGTGGCCCAGTTCTACCCAACGTTGGATCTTTCCATCGATAAGCCTGATTAATTCGGCTATCCTTACCGAATTATGGTGGAGCGATTCGTAATCCGATGTACCCGTATTTAACTGTTTTTCAAGGGTTTCTTTCTCTTCTTCCAGCTTCTCTATTTCAGATTCCAGTTTGGAATATTCCATTTGTTCCTTATAGGTCAGCTTGGTTTTGTGTTTCTCATGATTCTTTTTTTCTACAGGTATCGACTGATCCCTTCTTGTTGGCGCAGCATTTTTCCGGAAATTTTTCTTTTCTGATTCCAGCCTGTTCCGGTATTCCGAATACTTTCCATAGTGGTCCTTTACCCTGCCTTCCCCTTCAAATATAAAGAGATGATCGGTGAGTTTATCAAGAAAATACCGGTCATGGGATACGATAACCAGGCACCCTTTAAAGGAAAGAAGAAACTCCTCCAGCTTATTGAGCGCATAAAGGTCCAGGTCATTGGTAGGTTCATCCAGGATCAGGAAATTCGGATTTTTGATTAAAACTGATAGCAGGTGCAGGCGCCGGAGCTCTCCGCCACTCAGTTTTGCTATTCTTTTATACTGTGAATCGGGCGAAAACATAAAATGCTCCAGAAATTGTGATGCAGATATGGTTTGCCCATCTTCCATAGCAACCACTTCTGCAATTTCCTTTACAGCATCAATAACCCGAAGCTCTTTCTTCCATTCTTGTCCCATTTGCCGGTAATACCCCATAACCACTGTTTCCCCTGTATCAATTCTGCCACCTTCCGGTTCGATAAGACCAGTTATCACATCCAAAAATGTCGTCTTGCCCGTCCCGTTTCTTCCGATAATTCCAATTCGTTCTCCCTTTACAAATTTGTAGCTGAATTCGTTTATGAGTGAGAGCGGCCCATAACTTTTTGTGATATGCTCAAGTTCTATCACTTTCCCTCCCAGTCGCGGGGATTTGACACGAAGGTTAAATTCACCATTTTCCGAGACCAAATTGGCTCGCTCTTTGATTTCGTCGAAAGCATCTATTCTGGCTTTAGACTTCCCCGTGCGGGCTTTAGGCATGCGCCTCAACCATTCCAATTCCTTTCTCATTAACTGATTTGCCCTGTGTGCTTCCACTTGCCGAACCTCCACACGCTCCGCCTTTTTGTTCAAAAAATATTCGTAGTTACCCTGATATTGGTAGAGGTTCCCAATGCTGAGTTCAAGAATGCGGTTACACACCCTGTCGAGGAAATACCTGTCATGAGTCACCATCAGCAAGGTGAGGTTGGACTGGGCAAGGTACCGTTCGAGCCACTCGATCATATCTATATCAAGGTGATTCGTAGGCTCATCCAGTATGAGGAATTCAGGATCATCAAGCAGTACAAGGGCCAGCGCCAGTCTCTTCTTTTCACCACCCGAAAGACTGGAGACCTGTTGGGAGGTATTTGTAATCCTGAACAGGTCCAGCAATTGTTTTAGGCGCCTTTCATAATCCCATGCATTGGCCTGATCCATTTCATTGGTGACAGTTTCCAGTAACTTTTGGACCTCGGCCGTGTGAGCTTCCGAGTGATCATGAACTACCTTCTCATACTTTTGGATAACAGTGAGGACGGGGGTATTTGAAGTGAGGATTAATTCGTCAATTGTCAACGAATTATCAAGCGCGGGTGTCTGCTCAAGAAAGGCGGATTTTATCCCGTTCCTAAATGTAAACGCTCCTGCATCGGTAGACTCAAGTCCGGTGAGGATTCGTAACAAGGTGGTTTTTCCAGTGCCATTCCGTGCAATCAACGCAACTTTGTCACCCCGTGAAAGCCCGAATGTAAGTCCTTCAAAGAGTACCTGGTCTCCAAAAGATTTTGAGATATTTTCAACGGAGAGATAATTCATTTAGTCAATTTCAGGAAAGGGAAATCAAAGAATTTACTGCCATAAGATTACGTCTCCTGGGAATTAAACCTTTG
>CAZCQL010000149.1:0-6042 GCA_964500835.1 uncultured Bacteroides sp. | reverse complement strand
AATTTAATTAACTGTTCATTTTATGTAAAATATCACATTGTTTTACATGGATTTACTGAAAAACTGGCGAAAAAACTGGCGCCTGAATAATTCGTAATAGTTGCAGAAATTACTGCTATATTTCAAGGTAACTGTCCTGCAACGTCGCAAATGATCTGAAAGGGCTACTCAAGAAAAAAGGAATCATTCCTTTCGATTGTAAGCTATTACATCCTCTTACACGGAGGACGGAAACTCAAGAAGTAGCTTCCTGAATTGTACACACGAGACTGTCCTCATAAAGTGATGTACTAATTGTTTTCACTAAATTGTATTGCATGAATAATCTATCGCTCATATAAATAGCAATATATCATGAAAAAATTCACCCGGTTTTATGTCATAATTTTTGTATTTATAATTGTTATTCCAGATACAGTGCAGGGACAAGAATTTACTAAAAAAGATACTGTAGTTGGTTTCAGAACCGTTCATCTTTTAAAATTGAAAACTGTTGAAGATGAAGCCGAATTTGCAGCAATTGCAGATGATTTCAATAAAGTGGTTGTCGAACTAGGATATCAAAACATCCGGTACAATTTCTGGAAAGAAACTGGAGACCTCAAAGGACAATACAAATACATTTTCGAATCCAACTGGCCAGATCAAGAGACTTATGATGAGGTACATGAATATGAAAAATTCAAGATTGTTTGGGAAAAGAGCTATAGAAAATGGAAAAGAATGATAGAGGAGGATATTTATAACAGATATATTCTTTTAAATTAGGTTATTTTGTAAGCTTCCATGAAAATGACTTCATAGCAAAATTGAGTATTACTGATTAGGGGCAATTTCTACCAACCTTATCCCAAAATCCTGGCGCCAAACTGGCGCTAAAGATAAAACCACCTACAAAATGAATTGTAAGTGGTTGATTATTAAGTGGGCCCAGAAGGGCTCGAACCTAGACTCGCCGTTCTGAATTGGTCCGGTAGACCAATTTAGGCGAGGGCTTGACTGCGGAGGGGGCTTGTGTGCGACTCCCTGATTATGAGTCTGTTTTATTCGATATGTGATCCGGTCCGAAAAACTCAGATTATTTGATGTATATTCCACATATACAAGTAATTATGTTTTTACACCAGTATAATTAACTGTTCATTTTTTGTAAAATATTACACTGGTTTACATGGATTTGTTGGAATACTGGCGAAAAAACTGGCGCCAAATCACGTTATCTTCGAGATAATAGTTCGAAGAACTGCTCATTAATATAATAGTTTCCGGTTCCAAGCCTTTCTTTTATGATTAATCCGTCTTCCGCCAGCTTGTTCAAGTAATTTGCAGCGGTTATTCTTGAAACATTCAGGTCGTTTACTATGAATTCAATTTTGGTATAAGGATGTTTGAATAAGTTGTTTAATAAATCCTGGCTATAAAATTTGTATCCCTCTCTAAGCCTGTATTTATAGGAGAGCATAAGTTCTTTAATATCCTTTATTAGTTCAATAGTTTCCTTAGCAGTTGTTTCAATCCCTTCTACCATATAGATGATCCATTCTTCCCAAGCGTCCGTCTCACGCACATGTTGTAAAAGTCTATAATATTGAGATTTGGTTTTTATTATGTAACTGCTCAAGTATAATATTGGAAGGTTTTGAAGGTTCTGAAAAATCAGGTACAGGATATTTATTATTCGTCCTGTTCTTCCGTTTCCATCATAGAAGGGATGGATACTTTCAAACTGAAAATGCATGATCGCCATTTTTATAAGGGGATCCAGGTCGCTAATATTTGGATCATTAATAAATAATTCGAGATTCGACATTAATTTGTTTATTATCTCGAAATCCTGAGGTGGAGTATATATCGTTTCACCACTATCCGAGCTCTTTAATGTTGTTCCGGGCAGTGTTCTATAACCAGCATTATTGTCTTCCAAAATTTCCTGAACCTTCAAGATGGTTTTATTCGTTAGTAGACCATTTTCAGAAACAAGCTCAAAGCCAGCTTTTAAAGCACTAATGTAATTCTGTACCTCTTTTGCACTTAATGACTTAATTCTTTCAATATTCAATCCCGATTTATACAAATCATCATGTGTGGTGATGATGTTTTCAATAGCCGAGCTATCTTTGGCCTCTTGCAGTCCAAGTGTATTAATTAATACTAATTGATTGGGTATTGTTGATGCAATGCCTTTGAGTTCGGCCAGTGCAGCATGTGCCCTGGGCAAACTTTTTAATACAGCCTTCGACTCAACATCAGTTGTTAAAGGTAATTCCCTGGGGTGCCAATCCTGTCCTACACTCAAAATGTAAAGTTTTTTGATTTTTCTTTACAAAGGAACGCTCTTTTGTAAAGATTTCCAAGTTTTCTTTACATATAGAACATTCAATGATAAGAATACAGAGAAAATTTATCATGCCGTCCCCCTAAAAAACAGGTCCGATTTTAGGGGAAGCTGACAGTGGCCATTTACACTTACCTATTCATCTTTTTTGTTTGCAATTCTGGCACTACAAACACAGTGTGAGTGCCGGCGCGAGATTGTTTTTTCGCTTCGCTCATAGCAAAATACTCATCTGTACTTTTTAATCTTAAATAATTTATTATGTGTTATTTGATTGGAAAAAAATAATGTGATACTTTTAATATACTACAACTTATACTACAACTGGTTGCTATTATGACTAGACTTTCACTGCTAACATTAATCGTAATTCTCGCAGGATGCGGAAGAAAAGCAGAAACTCTTACTGAGATTTCTACCCGATGGATGGGTCCCAATGGAAACGGGTTGTATCCCGATACAGGCCTTCTCAAGGAATGGCCTCCTGAAGGACCGGAAATTGTTTGGACCTATGAAGATCTTGGGATCGGATTTTCTTCTGCTGTTGCCCAGAACGGTTTTTTGTATGCAACAGGAATGGTGGATAGTACCGGATACCTTTACAAACTGGATACAGGTGGGCAATTGCTTTTCAAAGTCCCATATGGGGTTGAATGGACAGGCAGTACCCCAGGAACCAGAGGCTCCCCTACTGTGGTTCAGGATAAGATCTATCTCATCAGTGGCAATGGAAAGATACTCTGCTTTAATCAAAAAGACGGTGCCATAATCTGGAGTAAAGAGATGTTTAAGGATTTTGATGGCATAAATATTACCTGGGGGATCAATGAAACTCCGGTAGTAGATGGTGACCTTATATTCGTTACACCAGGCGGAAAGAAGTTTAATGTGGTTGCATTGAACCGACATTCTGGTGAACTGGTCTGGAGTTGCCCAGGAATGGGAGAAGTTTCTGCGTATTGTTCTCCACTATTGCTTAAACACAAGGGGAGAAAGATACTGTCAACTTATACTGCGGGACATTTACTTGGGATAGACGCCGTATCAGGAGAATTGCTCTGGTCCGTTGATGCGCACTGGGAGTGGTCGGTTCATTCCATTACACCTGTTTATCAGGAAGGTTTTATCTTTTTTCCAACCGGACTTGAAGTGGGAGGGGGTAAGCTCAAACTGAGTGAAAATGGTGATTCAGTATCAGTGCTCTGGATGAACGACGTGTGCGATTTCAGATATACTGGATTGTTAATAGATGGATACATTTATGGATCATTCAGTGATAACATAGACCTAACATGGAATTGCGTAAACTGGGAAACAGGTGAACAGATGTTCAATTCAAGGGAATTAGCTTTTGGATGCACAGTACTTGCAGAGGATATGTTATATACTTATTCGAATAAAGGTGATCTGGCCATGATAAAACCGGATACAGGAAGACTCAATATTGTAAGCCAGACGAAAGTTACACACGGATCCGGGCTTCATTTTTCAATGCCAACGCTGTATAATGGCATACTCTATATCAGGCATGGAAACGCACTGATTGCATATAATCTAAATGAGGATCATCCTTCTGTTTAAAGTGTTATTTTAATTTTCTATTGAATGCAAATTTTGACAGGATCTTCCCTTCAGAATCATCCTTCTTCATTCACATCCTGGCGCCAACTGGCGCCAACCAAAAAGACACCGATAAGTGGTCTTGAAAGAGTCTGATTTTAAGTGGCCCGGCTGGGCTCAGGACCTAGGCCTGCCGTAAAGAAAATGTCCGGGGGACATTTTTAGGCAGGGGCTTGACTGCGGCGGGGGCTCGAGACCGGATGGGTCCACCGAAACCATAAATTTAGTGATGGAAGACTGGTATTGATATATTTAAAAAACCCTCCAAAGAGTTTTCTTTGAAGGGTTTCGGTGGGCCCGGCTGGGCTCAGGACCTAGGCCTGCCGTAAAGAAAATGTCCGGGGGACATTTTTAGGCAGGGGCTTGACTGCGGCGGGGGCTCGAGACCGGATGGGTCCACCGAAACCATAAATTTAGTGATGGAAGACTGGTATTGATATATTTAAAAACCCCTCCAAAGAGTTTTCTTTGAAGGGTTTCGGTAGGCCCAGCTGGGCTCTAACCTAGACCTGCTGTTAAGAAAAGCTCCGGTGAAGCTTTTTAAGCAGGGGCTTGATTGCAGGGCTGGCCGCCGTTAAGAATTGGTCCGGTGGACCAATTTAGGCGAGGGCTTGACTGCGGAGGGGGCTTGTGTGCGACCCCCTGATTATGAGTAAGCAATTTTGCTATACCCCTACAGATCCAGACCTTACAAATTCCATTAATGGTGCAAAATCATTATCGTCTGCACTGTGTAAAGCATTAATATATTTATCTCTTACATCCCCTTCGACAGACAAATTCTCATGACCCCAGGTGAATGGATCTTTTTCTAAGACATCTGATAATAGAACATCTGTCATTAGGCGGGCATGCCTACCGTTGCCATTTGGAAAACAGTGGATTTTTACCAGCCGATGATGAAAGCGCATTGCAATTTCATCAGATTCATATGTATTGTTATCTATCCAATATTTGGTATCATCAAGTAGGAGTCTGAGATCAATACCTATACTAAACTTGTCAACTCCAATATTTTTATCTGTTTTTCGAAAATTGCCAGCCCATGCCCAAACTTTGTTTAGCATTTTCTCATGAAGCTTTTTTACGAAATCCACCTTAAGAATTTCTGATTTGTTCTTTCGGGAATCCAGCCAGTCCATTGCCTCTCCAATATTCTGTTGCTCCCATCTGTCGAGCTCTCCGCGAGTGGTTATAATCTTAATCTTTAGATCCTCTATTTCATCTGGATCCAGCGGGGTTGCTCCTTTAGGCAGATCTTCTTGATTCACTTTCTCCATAAGTCTTTTAGTTCATCAAACAATATCTTATCTATCATATCTTTTAACGCCCTCTCCTTTTCTTCCGAAGATAATTCTTGCATTTCAAGACGCATAGTATGGTCAAGCCTTTCCATTTTTTTCAATGCTAACAGTCTCGCTTGATCTCTCACCATATCATTCAACGAAGTACGAGGAACAATAGCGTAAACAAAATCCATATCAAGAGCATCAGCAATCTTTTTCATTGTAGATATTTTTATATTCCCATCTGCCTCTGCTTGTTCCATATGAATAATACGAGATTGATTTACTCCAACCTTTGAAGCTAGATCTTTGGAGGTCATCCCTAATGCCTCTCGAATGGTTTTAATCCATCCAATGGAGGTAAGGCCCTGGATTGAAAATTCCTTCAATTTTGAAAGCTTGTTGTCCAGTTGTTCCCTTAACAGTTTCTTATCCCAATAGTTCATAATAATTACTTATTTATAATTTTATTCTGCTAATTACATTATATTTATATAATTTTATTTTGATAAATATAGTATATATCTATATTTAATGCAAATGAATTGATCAATCTTTAATAGGTAGTAATATTGCTGATGATCGGTTGTTTTTAAATACAAGTATAATAGGGTATTCGGGAATTTATACGCTGTGTAAATTTGTTTATTCAAATGTTTATCCCAAAAAGAAAACCAACAAGTCAGATCTTACTCCAAGTGGTTGGTTATCAACCGTGGGCCCAGCTGGGCTCAGGACCTAGGCCTGCCGTAAAGAAAATGTCCGGGGGACATTTTTAGGCAGGGGCTTGACTGCGGCGGG
>CAZCQL010000148.1:1544-6121 GCA_964500835.1 uncultured Bacteroides sp. | reverse complement strand
GTAACCGATGAACACGGGGCGTTCAGGGACCAGAATTTCGAATTGGAGGTTCTAAATGTGAATGATCCGCCGGCGTTTATCTCGTTACCTCCCCTGGAAGTGGATCAGGGAAAATTATACTCTTATGTCATTACTGTTGTTGATCCTGACAATGATCCTTTGGACTATTCAACGGTGAACCTTCCCAATTGGCTGCAATTCAATCCGGGCACCCGGGTCATCAGCGGCACCCCGGTATTCTCCCAGGTAGGTGTGTATGACATTACCATTGAGGTAACTGATGGCAACTTTACGGTCGACCAGAGTTACGAGCTTACAGTGATCAATTCCAATACTCCTCCCGAATTCGTATCCACTGCCGTTACCGAAGTAATGGAGGACGGAGACTACTACTACAATTTAATTGCCGATGATGCCGATGGAGATCAGGTATCATTTACGGCTCCGCAAATCCCGGCTTGGATCTCTTTTGATCCTTTCTCCCGCACCCTGACCGGACGGCCTGACAATGACCAGGTGGGCACGTACAATGTGATGGTCAGGGCTACCGATGGCTATGAAGCTACAGATCAGAATTTTATACTGACTGTAATCAATGTAAACGATCCTCCTACATTTACTACTGAACCCCTCACGGTTGCGCGGGCCCTGGAATCCTATGTATATGTCATCGAAGGAGAGGATGTGGACCCGGGCGACAGTTTGACATTCTCCATGGTGGTGAACCCCGAATGGCTTTCACTGTCAAATGGTGCAAACGGAGCCAACGATGCCTTGCTGTTCGGGATACCCGGCCAGGATCAGGTTGGATCTCATGCAATTATCCTTCAGGTAAGCGATGGGAAAGAGGCCACGCTGCAGGGATTCACACTTAAAGTGCTGGTTACTACGGATATCGAGGAGGACATGCAGGATAACAATATAAGCGTTTACCCCAACCCGGCAAACCAGGTTGTCAATTTCAGAATTGAAAATCCTGGCGGAATTGATTTGTACATTTATAATAGTGCGGGCGTGATAATAAAAACCATTGCTTCCGAATTTGAAGAGCGGCTTGAGGTAAACATCTCCGATCTGGAGAGAGGTATCTATTTTTATAAGGCCCTAGTGAATGGGAAAGAGGAGAATGGTAAGTTGATTAAGAACTAATGCGAAGGCTGATAAATATCTCTCTTAATGTTATTTAATTCATACGAGTTTCTGGTTTTTTTCCCCATTGTGGTCGGGATTTATTTTGCAATCCCCAACCGGTTCAGATGGGTTCTGCTACTCTTGGCCAGCTACTATTTTTACATGTGCTGGAACTACAAGTACATTGTCCTGATCATGGTATCAACGGTTGTGGATTACATTGCCGGGATAATGATTCACAGAACCGGGAGAAAAAGAATAAGAAAACTTCTGCTCTTAGCGAGTCTTTTCACTAACCTCGGACTTCTGTTTTTCTTCAAGTATTTTAACTTCTTCGGAGATTCCATCAACACGTTACTTGATAAGGTAAACATATTTTATGATGTCCCGGCTTACAATTTCCTTCTTCCTGTGGGGATCAGCTTCTATACGTTCCAGACTTTAAGCTACACCATCGATATATATAAGAAAAAACAGGAACCTGAATTTCATTTCGGCCGGTTTGCACTCTTCGTCTCTTTTTTCCCACAGCTGGTGGCCGGACCCATCGAACGATCTGTCAACCTCCTGCCCCAGTTTCGGAAAGAGATAGATTTTAATTATGAGCGCATAAAGAATGGAATCTTGTTGATGGGATGGGGATTCTTTAAGAAGATAGTCATCGCCGACAGGCTTTCCGAGTATGTGAATCTGGTTTACAACCACCCGACCGATTTTGAAGGGATACAGAACGTCATCGCAACTTTCTTCTTTTCATTCCAGATTTATTGTGATTTTTCGGGGTATTCCGACATAGCCATCGGAGCTGCTGCCGTACTCGGTTATCAACTCATGACCAATTTTCGCAGGCCCTATTTTGCCATGAACGTCAGGGAGTTCTGGCAGCGATGGCATATTTCCCTGTCCACCTGGTTCAGGGACTACGTCTATATTTCACTGGGAGGAAACAGGGTAGTTAAATGGCGCTGGTATTATAACTTGTTTATCACCTTCCTTATCAGCGGTCTGTGGCACGGTGCCGAGTGGACATTTGTGATCTGGGGAGCCATTCATGGATTTTACCTGGTATTCGCTATCGTAACTCAAAAATTTCGTGACAAGATTAACCATGCCATCGGACTTACTAAAGTACCCTGGTTGTATAATCTGTCCCAGGTTCTGGTGACATTTGCTCTGGCTTATATCGCATGGATATTTTTCAGGGCCAACAATGTGAGCGAAGCATTTTATATCCTGAAGAACCATTTTGTATTTGGGGGCAACCAGGCTATAAATCTGTTCAGCAACCCGGCAGATTTCCTTCTTTCGTTTGTTTTTATTGCTGTTTTGCTGGTGATCGATTTCCTGCAGGAACGATTCGAGATCTCAGCAAGATTGAAATTGCTGCCCCGGTATCAGAAGTGGGCATTGCTGGTTGTTTTTGTGGTAGTTATTCTGCTGTTTGCTGTATGGAACGAAACAGATTTTCTATATTTCCAATTCTGATGTTAAACCTGAGGTATGAGCGAAAAAGTTCTTAAATATTTGATTTTCATCTGGGGTGCCATCTGTTTGTATGCATTTGTTGCAGTCAGGTTTGAGGCGCCCTTCAATTTCGTACTTAAGGAAAATGTGGTGGATAAGTATTGGGATAAAACCAAGTATGGCGAACTATACTATTTCAGTATGATCCGGCATTTTAAGGAAGAGGGATTGCCACCTGCCGGGAGGAAATTTGAGTTTTCCGATAAGCAGGCCTCTGTAAAGGATTGCGATATACTTGTTTTCGGGGATAGTTTCTTTGAGTTTTCCCGTCACAAACAATTCCCTGAAAGGTTAGCCGATGATTTTTCCAGGAGGGTACATTTTGTGAACGAAGATTTTCCGTTGGAATACCTGGCGAGCGTCGGTTACCAGGATACCACTCCCAAGCTGGTCCTTTTCGAACGAGTTGAAAGATTTATACCCCTGGCATTTGAAAAGGAACACATTAAGCCGCCTGTTCAATTGAATAACGAACCAGCATCGTTTAATCCGTTACCCTACATTGAGGAGAAGCTCTTTTATGATTTTGGAGAAAAATTATATGATGTGATGATCAAACGCAGCTATGCATCTCAGTCTATTAATTCATTTTTTGCAACGTTGAAATTCGACCTCTATGGCAAGATTTCCAGCCTGACTCCGTCCTATTTAAAAGATGACCCGAATTCCTGGCTTTTCTACCATGACCAGGTGAATGATGCCAAATCGAGTTTTTATTACCAACACACAACCGAGCAGATGGACAGCTTGTGCAATCACATGGCCGATCTGTCAGAAAAACTGCGGAGTGAATATCACATGGAAATTGTGTACCTCCCGTTGCCGGCCAAGTATACCCTCTACCATCAGGTAATCAACAACGATCCGTATAACCAGTTTCTTCCGCGGCTGTATGAGGGATTGGAAAAAAGGAGTGTCAAGTTTATTGATGTATATGATAAGTTTCTTGAGAGTGATACCCTGCTTTATTATCACACCGACAGCCACTGGAACCAGAGGGGTATCGACATTGCCTATAAGGAGACAATCGATTATTTGAAAGGTGATTCAATATTAAACAAGTTCCTTTACCGAAGATAAACCACCATGATGACCATCGAGAATACCCCATTAGTCAGCATAGTCATTCCCGTTTACAACGGTGGTGAGTATTTTGAAAAGTGCCTTGAGAGCGTTCAAAACCAGACGTACAACAACTGGGAGTGTGTGGTGAATAACAACCACAGTACGGATGGCACACTGGAGATTGCCAACCGGTTTGCATCGGGCGACAACAGGTTTAAGATCTTCAACAACGAAGATTTCCTGAAGATGGTGGATAACTGGAACATGGCCTGTAGCAGGATCAACCGGGAATCCCGCTATCTTAAGGTTCTTGGAGCCGATGATTGGCTTTTCCCGGAGAGTATTGAAAAGATGGTGGAGGTAATGCGCAAGAATCCATCGGTGGGCCTTTGTTCTTCTTACAGGCTCAATGACCTTCGGGTGGATATGGATGGATTAAATATCTGGGACGGAAACATCTACAATGGAAAGGAGATGCTTCATAAGCAGCTCACACGCCGGATGGATGTGTCGGGTTCCAACAGCACCATCCTGTTTTCACTTGAGCACATGCGGAAGATCCCACGATTCCCGGTAGTGTTTGATGAGGAGGCATATCATGAAGATACGGAACTGGTATACGAGATGATGAATCTTGCCGATGTGGGTTTTGTATACCAGGTCCTGAGCTATACCCGCAGGCACGAAAAGGCTGCTACTACCACTGAAGTATTCAGGTTTAGAACATTGTTTCAGCTTCAGGAAAAAGTGCTGTGGCAATACAAAGGCGCAGACAAAGAACTTACCAGGCGTTACATTTCCCTGAGGCTTGAATATGCTGCATTTCTTTTCTTCAGCAGGCTGAAATTTGACCGGGA
>CAZCQL010000148.1:0-1444 GCA_964500835.1 uncultured Bacteroides sp. | reverse complement strand
TTTCAACAATCATACTCTCGCGTTTTCTGGGGCCGGAAGAGTATGGATTCGTAGCATTGATCTACGTTTTCAGCGGATTTATCATGCTTTTCTCCAATACGGGGCTTTCCTATGCGGTGATCAGAAGCGATTATGGTTTGAAGTACCAGAAAATTGTATTTAACCTTGCCATTTGGATTGGCGTGTTCCTTGCGATCGGATTGTGTATAATGGCCTATCCGATTACGCTGATTTATGGCAAACCGGATTTGTTTTGGCCTACCATTGTCATTTCCATTCAATTTATAACCCAATCGCTTACCATTGTACCCTTAGCTGTCCTTGAAAAAAGGTTTGAGTTTAAATATGTGGGTTTTTCCAATTTTATTGTGGTCGTATCCACCATCGCTCTAATGATTCTAATGGCAGTCCTGGGATACTCGTACTGGTCGCTCATCATCCCGCTTGTCATTCAACCGGTATTTAAGTATTTCATGTACCAGAGAAGGGCCAAATTTGGATTCCACCTCTATAGTTGGAAAATGACGAAATTTGGGTACCGAAAGATCCGGAGCCTCATGGAGAGCATTTCAATCTTTAACTTTATAAACTATTTCGCGAGGAATGCTGATAACTTTGCAGTAGGAAAATTCTATGGAGAAGCGAGTTTAGGGCTGTACGACCGCGCCTATAAATTTCTTTATATGGCCAGAAGGTTAATAAATACGGTGCTTGGTCCTGTGCTGTTTCCGAGCCTGAATGATGCCAAAAACAAGGGAGAGGATTACCGTGCTCACTTCCTGGATATTATTGGCATGGTAAACTTTATCAACCTGGCCATTGCTGTTCCCCTTATTTTATTTGCAAAGCCAATAACACTGGTTTTGTGGGGACAGGATTGGATTGGGGTGGCCGATTACATGCCTTACATAGGGGCTATCATCCCACTTCAGACCATGGTGATTGCCGCGATGGATCTTTACATGATTGAGAAGAATGAACGGGCTTACCTGACCCTGGGTATTCCCCTCTCTCTTATTCTGGTAGTAGGTATCGTTGTTGGAGCTTTCTTTTCGGCACTTCACATACTCATATTCTACTCCCTGGCATTTGTTTTAGTTCAAACACCTGTCAGCCTCTACTTCGGTCACTATAAAATTTTAAAGTTTTCAGTAAAACAAATTTTGAAATTCTGGTTCCCAAAGATGGTTCTTACGGCCGGACTGATTTTTTCGATCTGGTTTGGTGACCAATGGATTACTGCACTAATACTACTCTTGTTTTTCCTTGATACTATTATATACCAGGGAAGGGACCTGGCGAAAATTTACACGTTGTTAAAGAATAAACTTTTTAACAGATCTTCCGAATAGTATTCAAACCGCTCCAGACTGATGCTTAAGAACCTCGACAGATATATCGGAAACTCTGTAACTTTCTTTGCTGTAGCTGCTTACTTTGAGCT
>CAZCQL010000147.1:0-6470 GCA_964500835.1 uncultured Bacteroides sp. | reverse complement strand
ATGGAACCGGTCATATAAACGCCCTCACCGAATACTACAGAGCCACCGGAAGGACAAGCGGCGATGGCGTTGGCAATGGCCCGGGTATTGTCTGTTTTGCCGTCTGCCACTGCACCATGATCCTCTACATGGATTTCGGGACCAGACGGCTTACTAAGGGCTGTGCTCACACCTATGTTATCGATGTGAGGCCCCCTTGCTGCAGAGGTTACCGTAAGCTCCAGGCTATTTGCCCCGGCCTTTAAATCGACCATCACCCGCGCATTCCAGTATTTCGCCCAGCCCACAGTCTCCGGGTTGTATTCGGTAGCTTCGCTCCTGCACTCCCAGGTCTTTTCGAACGGACCAAAGGGAATGTTTTTGATGAGCGCGCCATTCACTTTTAAATCACACGGAAGCTCTTGATCGGTGTTATTGGCGTATTTAAAGAGTAGCGTGTACTTCCCCGATCTGGGTACTGTGATATTATTCCAGGTGACGGTGGCTCCTAGCCCTCCCATCTCCAGGTAACCCTCTCCTATGTAAGGAAAATACTCGGTACTTGCCTTATTCCGCCCGCTCTGGCTGGAGAAGTTCTCAGCCTCATAATAAGTTGTCCAATGGGCAAAAATAGAAGAGGAAAGGCATAGGAAAAATGTTACGATGATAGAAGTTTTCATTCCGTTTTGTTTTTCTGGTTGGTGTGACCGTCATGCACTATGTTTCATTATTCTAGTTATTCGGGAAGGGGTGCTGCTGTGTCCCCGTGTGGAAGTCCCCGCCCCCCAGGTGCCATTTCCCAAAATGTCTCTTCATTGTCTTTTCGGTTTACTTTTCATTTCATCCTGATCTGCATGCTGACCTGCTCTCCTTTCTCCAGCCAGATACTCCGATAGGTATCCCCGTAAGAAGACTCCCCGAGGACTTCGGGATTGCTGCATTCGAGACGGGCTATCTCACCCGGGAACTTCAGGTCAAACCTGGTGGTTCTTTCAGCGCGAAGAGTCAGATCGATGGTATTCTTCTCCATGTCCCATTTTGCTGATGTCCGGATTCCGGTCCGGGTGAGTACATCATGAAACTTACCGGAAGTCCATGCAGTCGGCAGCGCGGGCAGCAGCCTGAGGATGTGCGGATCCGAGCCGCAGAGCATTTCGGTTACAGCTGCTGAGATCCCGAAATTCGCGTCCATTTGAAAGGGTGCGGACCGGCCGTAAATGTTGGGGAGGGTAACCCCCATCCCTCGCCAGTCGTTGTGATAGGTGAAAAGGTTCTTGCCCAGGCAACACCGGGATATTATTTTTAAATTTTCCACGGCCTTGTCACCCTCTCCCAGACGGGCCCAGATATTCGCCATGTGGGCCAGGGACCAGCCGGTCTGGGATGACAAACCGATGATCCTTTTCTCAATGGCCGTTCTGCAGGCTTCATAGAGCTCCGGATTGGATTCCTCTGTGATCTCAAAGCCCGGGAAAAGCGGATAGATATGAGACATATGCCGGTGCTCATAATTATCTTTAAAATCAGGATGCAGCCATTCCTTCATGGCTCCGTCTTCATTGACCTGGTATTCGGGCATATCGGCCAGTAACCTCTTCCATCTTTTCACTCCTTGTTTTTCGATGTCAAGCAATTCGCAGGATGTGATCAGGTTGCTGAAAACTTCTTTTGAGATGGCAACGGAAATGGTGGAATTGATCTGGACCTTAGTGCCTCTCCTCCATGGTTCTTCCGGATCCCTTGTGGGCATTTTTGCAGGTGAGTTTTCCGGTGATTGCGAGGGCATAAACATGTTCTTTCCCTGATCATCCTTTACAATGAAGTCTTCATAGAAGAGGGCCACTTCCTTCATGAACGGGACCGCCCTGTTCTCAAGGAAATCCAGGTCACCGGTAAACAGGTAGTAGTCATAATAGAACGAAGCCAACCATCCGGCGGCATCCGACCAGTAGACCACATGGGGGGCGGTGTGGCGCATAATCCCTGATTCGGGTGACATGAAAGGCGGAATGTAAATACCCCTGCATCCCCATAGCTGTCTGGCATTATACCTGAAATCGTCCATGTAGGCATCGAAGAAATCATAGAAGGCCATCATGGATATCTTGAGATTTCCGGGAAGGGCCTGCCAGTAAGATATCTGCAGGTTTTCATTGTTGCCCAGTAGTGATCCCCATGGAGGGCGGTAGTCGGCGTTCCAGATTCCCTGCAGATTTGCCGGGTATCCACCGGCGGTGCTGCTGGAGATCAGGAGGTAGCGTCCGTAGTCAAAGAGCTTCTCAATCAGTTCGGTGGAAGGCGGGTTCCGGTAGGCATCCAGCAGCAGGATCTCATTGGGAGTGTCCCTTTTACCGGCCACGTGTAAAGTAATGCCCATGGAATTGAATTTTTCACTTTGCAGGGCCCTGTGCTTTTTCAGTAGTTCTTCATAGTCCCCTTCTACAGCGGATAACTTCTTCTTCAGGCGGGGTATGGCAGAATCCCCTTCTTCGTTGGCGTAAACGGCCACCAACAGGACCACTTCATCGGCATTTTCATAGCCAACGGAGTTTGCTCTGAGGAATCTGGTTACATTCATTTGTCCGGAGCTGAGTTTCCCGTTATTTGCCACAACCCGGACTACTCCGCCAAACTCACCCCCGTCTGAACCATCTGCGCGGAACTCAACATATTCACCACTGGCAGTTGTACTGTAGGTAAATCCGGGGTCGAAAGGCTCTGCAGTCCTGAGCAGTGCATCTTTCAAATCATGAATAGTCAGGCTTACACGCCCACTGACTGCACTTTTCTTGTCTGACTTAATCGACATGACCGAGATACTGTCCGGAATGGAGACAAAAAGGCGCCTGGAAAAGCTGGTATTGCCATCCTTCCATCTAACTTCAACTTCCCCGCTTTCAAAATCAAGGGTCCTGGAATAGTCTTCGAACAAATGTTCAACATCCGTATCCAGTATTAGATCAAATGCAGGATGATACGTGGCATTTGAACCATCGAATCCTTTTTCCCGCATTTTATTCCGGTAATATTCGTTGGCTTCCCAGTATTTTCCGTCGAGGAGCAACTGCCGTAATACCGGCAGTTCGGCTGACATGTCGGGGATCTCGGTCACCCTGCCCCCGTACCAGAGCTCGTTGTGATTGAATACAACCCGTTCCTTGGAAACAGAGCCGAAAACCAGGGCACCGATGGTACCATTGCCCGAAGGCAGAGCCTCCCTCCACTGTTCCGCGGGGGTGATCATAGTAAGGCCGCGCCTGTAGCCTGGAATATTTCCTCCGGAAAAAACGGCATCCTGAGGAAACGCAAATACGGGCAGCATAAGCAGCCCGCATAACAGCTTAACAATCCTTGAAACCTTCATCATATCTTTTCTATTTAATTTTTGAGGCATGAATTCGCAGCACACAGGAACAGGTGCCTTTTCCTCCTGTGAAATTCACCCCAGAAGACACATAGAGATGAGTGGGCTTCCCATTCTGAATAAGAATCTGCGGCCGTCCGAATAACTCACCATGATGCATTAAGGAATTCTGTATGATTTCCCTGGGGATATATTCATCCATTCTGTCGAAGCCGGGAATGGGTTCATCGAAATGGATGCCGTCCTCTGATTGCCACAATAATCCTGTTTCTGCACTGTTATGCGTTGTCAGGAGACAGATCTTTCCATTTTCTGTAAAAGCGTATCCATCCTCAATCTCCGTACTGTTACTTGTAAGGAAATCCTTCCGGAAGATATAAGGGCCTTCCAGCTTATCAGCAATTGCCACACCCATGCGCCTTACATCTCCTTTTCTCATAGCCTTGTAATAGAGAAAAAAGCGGCCATCCGGATGAGCAAGAAGAGCAGGATTAGTAACCCCTACGACGGAGCCATGGCTCCAGATATCCGGATCTTCAGGAGTGCTGAGGATCAGCCCTTTTTTGCCAACATTCTTCCATGGACCTTCAGGCCGGTCTGCGACCATCATTCCGATACTTTGTGAAGCTACCAGTTCCCTGTCTCCCCCGCCTGCATTGGTGATGAAACACAGGACATATTTGTCACCGATTTTCTGAACAGTGGGATTGTGGGGGGATTTCCGGCCTCCTGCCTCCTTGTCGCCTCCCTTGAGTACGACCTCCTGAAACACAAAAGGGCCTTCCGGATGATCACTTACATAGCGGGCAATCTCACAATGGGTCTTCCAGGCACCAAATCCTTCGCTTATGGGCCAGCGGGCAACAAAAAGATGCGTTTTACCATCAGGTCCGATAACCGGGGAAGAGCCCCAGGGATTATAGTCATTTTCTTCCACGGCAACACCCACATACTCCAGGCGATCTGCCCATGAACGGTCAAATGCCGAAGGCATATCCGTAATACTTGGATCATTTTTCCACCAGTCAGGGCCTTCCTCCAGGACTTCATTGTCATATTCAATGAGCTCCTTTTTCAATCGTTCAAATATTTCCGGTTCAAGGGTTGACTGGTCGGTGGTTTCTCTGGGGTCTGCGACCAGATTATATAATTCAAATCGGGTCCGGTCTGATAGGGCAATTATCTTCCAGTCACCTTCGCGCAGAGCGATCCTGAATTCTTTCCTGTTGTTGCGCCAGTAGAGTGGCCTGGACCGTTGAAATTCCCGTTTTTCAAGAACCGGCACAATGGAGCTTCCATCCAGGGTGACATCTTCCGGGGGATTGATGCCGGCAATCTCAAGTACGGTGGGAAATATATCCGAACCAATAACAGGCACAGCAGATATACTTCCGGGTTGTCTCCCTTTCCTTTCAAATCCGGCGGGCCAGGAAATGATCCCCGGGACACGGATCCCGCCCTCGTGGGTATAACGCTTGCGCCCGCGTAATCCGCCTGTACTTCCACGGTAACGGGGGCTTCCGATTTTATTTTCATTGTTGAAAGAACCATATTCATGAGGTCCTTCCGGGCCATTGTCGCTGGTGTACCAGATCAGGGTTTCGTCATAGACTCCTTCTTCCTTCAGGACTGCTACTATCTCTCCGACCGCTTCATCAATCTGTGTAACATTGGCCAAATACTGTTGAAAACTCGGATCCCTTACTTCCTTATACCTTTGAATAAATTCCGGATTGCTTTCAATGGGCCCGTGTGGTTCATGGAACCAGAGTGTAATGAAAAAGGGTCTGTTGTCATCCCGGTAATTCCGCAGCCATTTTATAAGCTCTCCGGCAACGATCTGGGCTGAAAATCCTTCCATAACCCCCATGGCTTTTCCATTAAGAAAGAAATTCGCAGGATTCTTATGACAGGGACGTGCCACATTTCCTGTGGCAAACCAGTAATCGTAGCCATAGTCGTTCATGTCCGGCTGGTCCGGATCGGTCCCGAATCCAAAGTTTTTGAACGGCTGCGGGCCCTCTTCCCTTCTCTCTGCCTTTTCCTCTGTAAAGTTACTGAGGTGCCATTTCCCGAAGTGGGCCGTCTGATAACCAGAGTTGCGCAGGAGCTGGGGCAATGTTATTTCATCGCCTGGCAGGTAAGAGAAATGATCAGCGGGTATCCATCTGAAAACACCGTTTCTGTAAGGGGTTCTACCGGTCAGGATGGCTGAACGGGAAGGTGAACAAACAGCTGCCGCAGAATAGCAGTGGGTAAACTTGATGCCTTCCGAAGCCAGCTGGTCGATGTGGGGCGTGAGCATAAATACATGACCATATGATCCCAGGTCACCCCAGCCCTGGTCATCGGTCAGTATCTGCAGGAAGTTCGGTCTGAGTTTGTTAGCTTCAGCCCCATCAAGATTTGTAAAAGAGCTGAAAACAATTACCAGAATTGATATCGATAATATTCTCATAGCTAATCAGTCTTTAATAAACCTTTCCACATCGTCCAGAACAATCATCTCTCTTTTATCTGAATCCCTTTTACTTAGTTTTACATTGTGGAACCGGATATCTTTTGCGTGACGGATATAGGCCCCCCAGGCCGGCAGCACACCGAAGAAGAATTGCTCCGGGTAACGGTCAATATCTTCAGCTATAACATTCTTTGAATCTTCTTCCGTGCCTCCGCCGGGAAAGGAAATGGTGATGTTCTCCAGTACCACATCCTCCACATAGTGCCCTGGAATCCCCGTGATCATGATGGGTCCGGATCTGGACTTGTCTTCACCGCTCACTCTGGCAACCACTTCGCTTATGCGGATGTTCCTGATGGAACCCACCGGGGCTTTCGGGGGCAGGGGAGAGGTAGAGTCTATGGATCCGGCTGTAAAGATTTTGCCCCGGTCCCCCAACCTTATGAATATGGGATTGCTTACATTTTCCATAACAATCCTGCTTATATCCACGTTTTCCAGGCGTCCGCCATCCACCAGTTCCAGCTTGATGGCCCCCATGGGGCTGTCGTAGAAGTAGCAGTTAGATACCGTAACGTTGATGAATCCTCCACTGGATGAAGTTCCAAACTTAATAGTGGCTGTATTGCTTGACACGATGCAATTCCGTACATCTATGTTTTTGCA
>CAZCQL010000146.1:0-6488 GCA_964500835.1 uncultured Bacteroides sp. | reverse complement strand
AAATTGAACACTTTCAACTGTGCCTTCTGAAACGGATGCTGCTGCTTCAAGAGTGATCGTTGGATTGTTCTCAAAAACATCATTTTCGGCAGGCTTGGTGACAGAAACCAGGATGGTGCCGGTGGTATCCACGGTTCCGAAAACATTGCCCGCACCGGCCAGCACCGCATGCTTCACACTGTCAACTGGATCTGCAATGTAGTGATAAGGCAGGTTGTACACGGGAAATGAATTTTTCACAAAGGATGGTTGGTTACAGCCTACAAACTTCAGCCCATTCCACCCGATCTCTCCGTTTTCGACTCCTCCGTAGTCAGCCCACGGGGCGCTGACACCATCGAAATAGATGTTTTCCAAACGGAGATGGCATTCATATCCCACACCAATACAATACCCGCTTCCCACACTGTTGTAGTAATTGTTGTAAATGTGGACATGACCGTACCTTACCCTGGGTTGCCTGCCTGCGATTCCATGGGCATACCAGTTGTGGTGCATGGTCACATGAAGTTTGCCCCTGTCCGATGTTCTGTCATCCCTGTTTCCGATCAGGTGGCCGAAGGCATGGCTGTGGGAGTTGTCGAAGTAGAATTTGCACCAGGAGACGGTGACATAATCAGATTCCCTGACGATGGAAAGAATTTCATCACCTGCATCGTGAAAGGCACACTTGGTTATGAACACATTGGTGGCACCTGACAGTTCCATGACGTCTGCATCGCCGGGCCCTATGGTCAGGTTTTGAAATATACAATTGGTACCACGGACCTGGATGGTGCCTCCGTATAAACCAGCATTTTCATTGATTCCGGCAATCGTCTTGTTCGAACCGATGGAAACAGTTCCCACATTCAGTCTGCCATTTACGATGACCACCGCAGGATCATTGTTTCCGACGGCAGCAGACATGAATTCCTGAACAGTCGATACGACAACCGGAGAGGCGGTGCCTCCACCCGTTGTACCCTTCACACCCGCATAGCCATCAACGGACTGGTCTCCAAAACCAATAACATAGCCGTAGGGATTCTCGGAGAAATTCGCGTGAATGGATCTGCTCCTATCCATCAGGACGCAGAGTGGATTCTTAATGCCGGAGGTGTCTCCTGACCATCCATCAAATTTCCATCCTTCAGCAGGAATGGCTGATAGACAGACTGTGGTTCCTTCTGCAATTGAATCGCCAGGCGGAGTGATTTCCCCTTCACCGTTAGTCGAAAGTTCCAGGTAATACACAGGGACAAGTAATGATGAAACAATACAGGTATCGGTGAATAAGCCTTCCTCCGTGGTAACAACAATATTGACCGTGCCTTCCTTTTTCCCTGTTATACGTCCTGATTCATTTACAGTTGCTATGGTGCTGTCACTTGAGCTCCAGGTTACATTCTGGTTGGTGGCATTTTCAGGTAAAACAGTAGCTGACAACTGCCTGAATCCTTTGACACCAACTGTGGTTTCAACGGGTGAGACTGTTACCCCGGTTACAGAAACCGGACAATAGCCGGCTGTGGGTTTGTTGCCGGCCACGGCCATATAATCGATATTGGCCAATCCTCCGGCATTTGTGGCTTCCAATCGAATCTTATGGGGTCCGGTTTCCAGTGTTAAAGCTACCGCCAGGGTGGTATCCCATGAAGTATAGGTTCCTGTTGAGAGAAAATCTACCTGTTCTATTACCTCGGAGCCGTCCATCAGTAACCTTGCTGTCCTGTTCCCGGTTTTCCCGTAGGCATACCTCCATTGCAGAATGTAATCCCCCGGGCCGGGAACACAAATTTCCCAGGTTATTTGCGAACCAAACCCATTGTCGGTATCTATATAGCCACTCCCTGTATACCCAGTGTTGTAATTGGCTGTGATTCCGCTAAAGCTGACAAGGCCGGTTCCATTTTCCTGGATGATGATGGTATCGGTCTGTGCCCGGATAGTGGAAACAGCTGACAGCAACAGCAAGCATGCAATCAGGTGGGACATCAAAGATTTAGTGATACAGGTTACTTTTTTCATGGCTGGATGTTTTGTTGAGGTATTTTACAAGTTCCTTATAGAGCAGAGACGCCATTTTTCTGTTCCCCTTGTCATTCGGATGATACTTATCATAGGCAACACCCGGGTACCTGTATCCCAGCATATCACCCCCTTCGTAGGGAGGATTTGCGTTTGGATCGGGTAAATTGTCTGAATAATCCAATCCTGCTCCGTTTTCCATGTCCACAAGAATGATCCGGATCTTATCATTGCTTCTGGAATGGACCTGTTCCCTCACTTCCTCATTGAACCTGGTTGTGGGAACCGGATCTTCCTCTATGAACCGCTTGATGATCAGGCAAAGAAATACAGTGATGGGTTGGTCCTTCTGAACAGCATAGTCGTTGATCCCGTCCAGCATTTCCATCACCTGCAAGGGTTTGTCTTCCCAGTCGCTGCCGTTGGTTCCCACATGCACAAGGAGGATATCCGGATTATAAATCTCAAGCGCAGTATCAACCTTGCCGGCTATATCGGGGATTTTCCAGCCCGGATAAGCTTCGCTGTTCCAGTCATACCAGTCCGGGTGACCCTCAGGCCTGATTCCGTGTTTTTGCGAGCCCACAAAATCAACGTTGTACCCGTTTTCAATCAGCATCTCATAGAGCGCCTTCCGGTACCCCGTCCGTTTCTCCAGCGCCGGAAACCTATAGTGTTCGCCCGCTGTGATGGAATTCCCCACCGGCATTATTTTTATTGTATCACTTGCTGTTAAAGCATTGAAGTGTAAAAGATCCCCTTTTTGAGATCCTGCTGTCAGGCCTTGCCGCAAGCATGTAGCATGTGCAGGTTTACCAGGGATGCCCGCGGCAATGATAAGCAGGCATAAAAAAAACCAATTCTTCATTGTATACTGTTCAGATATTTTTCCAGCATTGTATATCCATCCGGAGCCAGTTGATTCCTGTCCGCCGGATCATTCTTGTCCAAACCCTGTTCTTCTTCCCACTCATCGGGCATGCCGTCATGGTCAGAATGATAAGCTTCTTCAGCAGTTTGTTGGCTGATTGCCATAGCAGGCCACGGTTTATCAAGTTTTAAACCTGGAATCGCTTCTAAATTACTCGGATTATGTTCTTGTACACCTTTGATAGCGGTTAAGGATGGTACAATTCCCTTCCAATTGTCGTCTGTTACTTCCTCACTGCCTGCCATTACATTGTTACGGTAATCAGTATTGCCGCTTCCTGAGGCGAAGCGTATATTACGGTTGGAGTGATGTGCTATCAGGTTATGGTGATACGAACCATAGTTAGATCCCCATATACCTCCATATCCATGTGCTCCTTTTACATGATTTGAATTAAACATGCTTTCTGAAACAATACACCATTGAACGGTAATACTGTCACAATGATACACCGACATAGTTTCATCAACACTCCAGCTTGCCGAAACGTGGTCTAAAATAATTCGTCGTGTGAATCTGCTTGAGACGGCGTCTGAATCTTTACCTGATTCATCTCCTAATCGAACCCGAATGTACCTGACGATTACTTGATCAGCGCTAATCATCAAAGGATACCTTTTTAGACAAATACCATCACCTGGAGCGGTTTGTCCGGCAATAGTAATATAGGGATTATTAATCCTCAGGCCCCTCTTAAGGTCGATCGTTCCTGAAACTCTGAACACAACCGTCCGTGGTCCTTGAGCTTCTTTTGCTGTCCGCAGGCTGTCTTTGCCTGAATCATTGAGATTCGTAACTTCTATGACTTTACCGCCGCGTCCGCCAACTGTATATTTTCCGTATCCTTCAGCGCTGGGGAATGCGAGTTGTTGTGCATAGAAATTCAGCCCAATCAACACTAAAACAATACATATTCCTATTATTTTCATTTTGAATTGTCTAATCACATATTACCTAATGGTATTTTATGGTTTTACTTTGATAATAACTCGTTGATACCTGGTTAATTGTGGTGTCCCAGAATCCGTAACCTCACAGACGATATGAATGGTATTATCAGGGCCGGTGTCACCGGGCACCTTGAAAGAAGCATCCTTCTTTGTAGAACCTTTAATTTCAAGGGTTCCCTGGTAGGTGTCAGCTTCGGTATATTGCCACCAGCGAATGTTCAAACTGTCACCGTCCGGATCATATGTGCCTTCTGCACTCAGTTTTACGGTCTCACCCGGTTTTGCCTTTAAGTCGACGGCATGATTGAGTTTGACCACTGGCGGATGATTGGCGTTTTCATATGATTCGACACACCAGTCTGCTCTTGCTGCGAAGTCGTTTTGCAGCGCAGGCGTCCAACGCCAAATGGGTTTGAAATACTCACGGTATTCCGGATGGGTGAAGGAGGTCTTATGCTGCCGGGTGCCCTCCCTGCCCCATGCGTTTTTTGTATACCAGCGTCCTTCCGGATATGTGTATCCTTCAACGGGGACCGGATCGAGCCAGGTGTTCTCACGCACCAGCACATAGCGGCCACCCCAGCCGCCCCAATCCGGCGACTCCATGTTCCGCAATCCGGTCACAATGGTATGCAGAAACGCTGGCGAGTCTCCTTCCGAACGAAAATCTCCTGCGTAGTACCGGTGGTTGTTTCTCTCCGAGGTTTCCTTGTGTGCCTGGTAGAGCGAACACAGGGGGCCGTGGTTCTCCAATATGTTTTTCTTCATCCACTCCGCGTTGAAATAGACCTGCATTTCTTCGGGTTGAATCTGTTTCCAGCGGTACGCAATCGCCTCGAACTGATCTGAAATGATGGTGGTGATGTTGTACTTGCCCCAATGAGGCCGAATGTATGACTGATAGGTAGAATCCTGTTCCCAGATGAAGAAGAACCTTAGTTTTTTTGCAACCTCGGCCATTCTCTCCGGATGTTCCTGCTCTATCGTCTTGAGTGCCCGCGAAATCGTATTCATCCCACCCCAGGCCTGCAGCCAGATTGGGCGGTCATCGGAATCGTCGAGCAGGACCTTTACAATGAGCTGCGACCCTGCAGTCACTTCCTCCATCTCGCCTTCTGCTTTGACATTACCCAAGGCCGTTCGTTCCCTGAGGTATGCAGGCGTCGCGTACGCCGGATCGTGTTTTCCCAGGTTGGGATAGACCTGCTCATACGCATCCAGATAGGGTTCAATCCAGTCATCTCCCGCCCAGCTATGTCCCTGCCAGTGGTACTGCGAACTCGAGGTGACGATCGCCTCAATATCCCATTGATTGGCGTAAAGCAAAAACCTAAGCATGGAGCATTCATCATCTATTTCTCCATCACTAGTAACAATAATTCGCGGCTTTTCCGATGCATCAACCTCAGAAGCTTTTACTATTGCTTTCGATGATGCTTGTCCAATAAATATTATTCCAAGGAAACTTAATAGAATTAATCTCATCATTTTTTTGCATTTTAATTTCCAATGGCTAATTGTTTACACAAAAACAATAATAATTTTGAATGCAATACGAACAGTTTGCCACTAAGGAAGCATCCAGTCAGCCCGGCGTGCAAAATCCGCCTGAACCTCGGCACGCCATTTATAAACGCTTTCAGGCCCCGGACCATCATACCAATGATTTTTTGCAGGATCCGGTTGGATGAATTGCCCGCCCCAACTCTCCTGGTCGGGTCTGTCAGGATCGTTTAAACCACGTATCGCACTAACAAGGTACAAGAAAGATGGTGTATCCCCTTCTCTTACACCCGCTTTATTCGGATCCATTGTCGTACTTGGTGGGTACATCAAACCCAACATTCCATGTCCACGGTGAATGTTTTTCTTAACCCAGTCAATATCATTGAGTGACGCATCCGGGCCAGGTGCATAAGAAAACATGCCTCTATAGGTATTGTCTGAGACGATGATGAACAGGTCAGGAAAATTATCGAGTAGCCACTGCAAAGTATTGTCCTGCCGTCCAATTGAATATATGCGCAACTTACTCAGAAAACGTTTCAGCTCATCAGGTGTGCGCGTATTCTTCACTTTCCAGATCGCCTGAGCCACTTCGTAAGGGCCGCCCCAAACACAAACAAATACGGGCCGATCATCCGGCTTATCTACAATTCGAATGATCGCGTCAGAAGCTTCCGTATCCATGTTCTTACCCAGCTTGTCAAGTCCTCCAGACCCATATGTTTTATCACGGCCTTGCCAGGTAACCCAACGTAATTGGTCAGCTGTTGGATACCCGGTATCATGCTTTCTCAGGTTCTCATCCACCTGGTCGTATATATTTAGCATATCGAGGATATTTTGTTTTCTCGCAATATAGGCCTTGGTTCCGGCAGTGGCAATCAGGGCCTCAACATCAAACTCATTTGCGTAAAGAAGAAAGCGAACCATCGATTGCACATCATCCTGATCACTTCGTTTCTCGGGTGGACCATAGAAAATAAAGTGAGTGATGCTATCACAGTAAAAATAAATCCTTTCATTTTTTGCATTTTATAAATTTATTTCAGATTGTGCAACGAAGTCAGCGAGTGCTCGCATGTGGTCACGGA
>CAZCQL010000145.1:0-6537 GCA_964500835.1 uncultured Bacteroides sp. | reverse complement strand
CGGATCCCGGATCAATCCCTTATTGCCGGGAATCCCGGCGAGAAGTATCAATACCTGGTGGGTACACGCGGCAGGGACTATGCCCTGGTTTATACCTATACGGGCCGACCACTGGAGATTGCCATGGGAAAGATTGAGGGATCAAGGGTTATGGCATCCTGGTATAATCCCCGCAACGGGGATAAAGACTTCATGGGTGAGGTGGATAATACGGGCGCAAGATCTTTCGACCCTCCTGGTGTGGAAGAGGAGGGAAATGACTGGGTACTGGTGCTGGAATCCGTCCGCTAGCCTGAAGCGTAACCTAGCGTACCACCAGAAAACGAGCTGCAAACGCCTGACCTGAGCATTCGTATTTCAGGAGATAAGCTGCCCGGCTTAACTTCCGGGTGTCGATCCGGTTTCCCCTGGCCCGTCACATCAAGGGTATAGCTGGCTGTGGCTACTTCACTCTCGTAACAATCCTTCTAACACGCGCGTGCCTTCAAGACCATATCCCTGTCAACCTCTAATATCTGTCCCCTGTGGCGCGCATCACTGGGATTGCACGATCCTGCAGAACCATTCTGGAATGCTAATGATGCAAGACGCCATGCTTACTGGTCGGTATTTGCCGGAGGATTTGGGTTTACCTATGGGCACAGCGCAGTGATGCAGATGCTTAAGCCGGGAGAGACCGGGGGCTACGGGGTCAAGGTCATTATATAGTTGTTTTAAACTGTAACTGCAGGCACTTGATTTTACTGGGTGTGCTGGATGAGTACAAAAATGCAATCAGAATGCAAAACAGTACGCTATATCTGTAATGTGAAATAGTCAGAACCATTTCAAACACCCATTTTTCCATAGGAATTGTAATATGCGGAGCGCTGATAATTAGTATATTTACATTACAGCTCTAATATGATAGAAGTGGATACAAAGTATATTGAAGTTGACGGAAAGGAAAAGAAGATACGATTCCGTAGGTCACTTTTTTGGGATGTACCTGCCAGCGCTTTGGATATGGATAAGAATCGAAGATTGATTCTTGAAAGAGTATTTTCCAGGGGCAATATCGAAGAATTCCGGTCAGTAAATCAGTATTATACCAGGGATGAAATTAGGGACACAATCAAGCTTATTGGTTCTCTGGACAATAAGACTCTACATTTCATCTCGAAGTTTTACCAGATCAAAAATACCGAGCTTAAGTGTTACAAAAAAAATCAGTAGACAAAATAGTCTTTGACTTAATTGCCGCTCTTCAAGGAAAGGATTATTTAAAAGAATTCATTCTGGTAGGTGGAACGGGTCTTGCCTTAATCATTGGTCACAGAAGATCAATAGATATAGATCTTTTTACATCAAAGGATTTTAATGCAGAGCAGCTTCTGGAGAAACTTGAATCTGATTTTGCCTTCCAGATGGATTATATGGCTGGCAGCACTATCAAGGGAAATTCAGCAGGAATCAAGGTGGATCTTATAGCACATAAATATCCCTTAATTGGTGATACAATTGAGATTGAAAACATTCGGATCGCATCTTTGGATGATATTTCTGCAATGAAGGTAAACTCTGTAGCAAACGATGGTGCGAGAGTAAAGGATTTTATTGACCTCTACTTCTTGCTTACAGATCATAAGTATGATGTTGAGAGCTTATTAGGCAACTACAAAGCAAAATACTCACAACGGAATACCATGCATGCCTTGAAAAGTTTGAACTACTTCGAAGATGTGGACCTAAGTGACTGGCCCGAACTGTTGAAGAGGAAAAATACAAGCTGGGAAAAGATCCGGGAAACTATAAACAAGGCTTGCGACTTATATCTTGGAAGAATCACCGGTTAACAGCATGAACATCGAAGAGATCCGTGAATACAGCATCGCCAAACCCGGTGTCACTGATGGTTCCCCATTCAACGACACAGCCCTGGTTTTCAAGGTGGCAGGAAAGATGTTCGCCCTGCTCGACCTCTCGGAGGACAGCAGGGGCATCAGCCTGAAATGTGATCCGTAGAGGGCCATTGAGCTGAGGGAGGAGCATCCCGAGCTTACACCGGCCTGCCACTTCAATAAGATCATTATCTCCTTTTTCAATTAAGAAATATTCACATTCCAGGTTATTGTTAAATTTGGTCCTATGATAACGGATACAAACCTTAACTTCTTTTCAGCATTCATATTTCTGGGTGTTGTACAGGGATTTATCCTATCCTACTTCTTCATTAAAAATGGTGGTAAGCAAAATGTTGCTAATATCTACCAGGGCTTGCTCCTGCTCACTCTTTCCATGGGCATTTTTGAAGAATTCTTAAATGAAACCGGTTATATTGTACAGGTCCTATGGTTATCAGATTATTCTGAGCCATTCAACTTCCTTTTTGCCCCCCTGTTTTTCCTATTCATAAAGCGAAGCCTGAAGCCGGTCTTTGATAAGAAGGACCTTCTGCATTTCATTGTATTCCTGGTCTGGTTGGGCAATATTATGTTCTATTTCACTCAAGCCAATGAATTCAAATACAATTCGTATATAGGGGCTAAACATCCTGACTGGCAATATCTTCAGGTCCTGCCCACTCATAACGAAGATCCCCTGGGTGTTCGAGATTATACCAACCTGATAACCGCTCCATTCTTTATAATATACATGTTTTTTTCTGTAAGATTCTTACTTTTGGAGTGCAAAAAGCTGGGCATCTCAATCTTCAAAACTGAAGATCCAAAAATCAAAAGCCTGAGAAACATTACCATACATTTCATCTTGATTATAATCATCTTCATCGTGGTGAAATTGAGTTATGAGCGGGACCTGGGCGACCACTTTATTTCGGGCTATATCTCTTTCATGATTCTTTCCACCGGATTCAGGATAATCAATGCCTCAGAATATTTCAAACAGACTGCCTCTTTTATGGATTTTCCTTTAATCAAATACAAAAAGTCGGCCCTCTCTGAAGATGATAAAGCAATGATATTGGAAAATATTGAACTGGAAATGGGGATGAATAAGTACTCTCTGAACAACATGGCCTCCCTGGAGGATCTTGCCAAAATTATTAAGTATGGTAAACACCATGTCTCTCAGGTCATCAATGAGAAGCTCGGCAAGAATTTCTTCGAACTGCTGGCAGAATACAGGGTTGAAGAGGCGAAAAGAATCCTGCTGACAGATACAGAGAAAAAAATCACCATTGAGAATCTGGCAGATGAGGTTGGTTATAATTCAAAATCGGCATTCAACAATGCCTTTAAGAAACTTACAGGGAAAACACCTTCTGATTTTCGTGAAAACAGCCTGAGTTAATAAGGTGCTAAAATTCTGCTAATTATACTTAAACTTACGATCTCGCCGATAAGCACGTACACCTGCCTTATCGGGAAAGTCGTTGCCATCGACTCTTCCATCATAGATTTGGACTGAAACTTCAAAACAAATCATAATGGAAACAGATACCAATGATCAGGAGGAGCGTCAATACTACATCGATTGGCTTCGTATCCTGCTTATTCTTAGTGTATTTCTTTTTCACATCGGAATGGTCTTTAATTCCTGGCCTTGGCATGTGAAAAATGACACCACCTATAACGGAATATTGAGATATGTCATGACCTTCCTGCACTACTGGCGCATGCCATTATTGTTCCTTATTTCGGGTGCCGGAACATTCTTTGCCCTGGGAAAAAGATCTCCCGGACAGTACCTGGGAGAAAGGTTCAAAAGACTCATAATCCCACTAATGGCAGGCGTATTCATTCTGGTACCTGTTCAGGTATATATTGAAAGATCGGGTCAGTATGATTCTCTGCTGGCCTTTTATCCTCATATGTTTGAAGGAGTTTATCCAACAGGAAATTTCAGCTGGCATCACCTGTGGTTCATTGCCTACCTGTTTATCATCTCGTTGATGATTTCCCCTCTGTTGAAGATGTTTAAGACCAACAGGTATCAAAGGTTCATGAGATATTTAGAGAGGTTCTTCTCAAAACCACTGGCCCTTAACGCATTTATTCTTCCTCTGATGATTTCACAAGTTTTGCTCAAACCCTATTTCCCTGAATTTACCAATGGCTTGTATAATGATTGGGCTGCTGTTGCTTACTACCTGGTCTTCTTTCTGGCTGGTTTCGTACTGCTTTCAAATAGGAGCATATCTGAAACCATCAGGAAACAGAGACGGTTCTTCCTCATCGAGTCGGTTGTGGTGACCGGGATGATGTTCACACTGCCCCATATGATGAATTCTGAAAAAATGGGAGATCTGGTTTGGGATGGATTGTCCATATGTGTAGCATGGTCCTGCGGGATGACTGCCATTGGATATGCCAAAAAATACCTCAATAAGAATAGCATAATAAGAAAATCTGCGAATGAGGCCATTTACCCCTTTTACCTTTTGCATCAGCCTGTTATTGTTGTTGTTGCCTACTACATTACACGATGGGATGTTGCAGTAGGTTGGAAAGCATTTCTGATAACTATTATCAGTTTCTGTACGGTTGTTATTATGTATCGCCTTCTTATCTACCCCTTTGGTTTTATGAGAGTAATATTCGGAATGAAGGTGGTCCCGAAAAAGCAAAAGAGTGGAATCAGACTCTTACCGGAAATCCATAAAATAAGTAAAGTTGGTTCTCAATACAGTACACAAAGACTTCAACCTGACAAACTTGGAATACGATCATGAAAAGACTAGTCAAATATCTTCTGCTAGGTTCTGTATTGCTTGTATCCTGCCAGAAGGAAATTGGAGATTTAAATGTCCTTGTACCCGCTACGGTAGTTGAAGATCCTGATCTGCCCCAGATACAGATCGTGGTTGCCGGACACCTTCGGAGTTTACATGTAGAAACATTTGGTGACCCATCAAATCCCAAATTATTTATTCTTCATGGTTCTGTTGGAGATTACAGAGCGTTTCTACCCTATCAGGTATTGTCGGACAAGTATTTCGTTGTGATGTGGGACCAAAGAGGCACCGGGTTGTCTGAAAGAATTACAAAAGGCGAGATCACCTACCAAAGCATGGTTGAGGAAATAGAAGCCATGAAACTGGCATTTGCCCCAGATGAAAAAATTAACCTATTCGGTCATTCGTTTGGGGCTATGTACTCAGTATTCTACTGTGCTCAGCGACCTGATGAGGTCGATCAACTTATACTCGCTGAACCCGGAGGCCTTACCGGTGAAATCATGCAAATCGCTTTAGATGCAGGTTTCAAACTTAGCTTTCTGGACGAACAAATGACCCAACAATACTGGCAAAATGACCTTCTATCAGCAAAGAGCCATGAAGAGCTTGATTATAAGACGAAGATGTTGCTGAGTGGAAATACCAATCAGTATTTCTGTGATACTCAGAATAAACCTGACTGGCCGATATGGAGGGTAGGTGGATTCCTTGAAATCAACAGGGTTGTGTATAAAAAAAAGAAGCCCGTATATGATTTTACCCCGGGACTTGAAAATTTCCCTAATAAGGTATTGATCCTGGGATCTTCCTGCAGCTTTCTTGGCTACAATTTTCAACGAATGTATCATCAAAACCTGTTTGTTGATGCCGAAGTTATTGAAATTCAAGATTGTGGACATCGGCTCACACTGGAGAAATTTGATGAAGTATTGCATGAATTGTACACTTATCTAAAAGAGTATTAAAATGAAAACAATCCTTGCATTCATATCTTTACTATTGGCTACCTGTAACCTTACTTCTCAGATCCTGAGAAATGATGTTGAACAGAAAAACTCATTAGCCATTAAAGCAGGATGGGATCAAACCTTTGCCACTGGAATCAACTATACAAGAGGTCTAAATACACTGTTCAATACGACTTCCGTAAATCTTCAATTTGAGTTCCTAAGCCCTTTTGCAACTTTTTATAAGCGAAATAATGGCCGAATCTCATCGGGATTACAAATTGAGCTCTACAAAAAGGAGCATTTTGAATTATTTACAAATTTCTTTGGAACCTACAGCTGGACAAAGGATGCAAGCGCAGAAATAAAGGGTGTTGGACTATATACATCCATCCTTCCCGTTTTCCGTACAGGCAGTAATTGGTTGCTGGGTGTAGAGTTTGCATACAGGCCCACGCTGTTTTCACAATTCAGGTTTTCAGAATCCACAAACGACACCTTCCAGGACAGGTATCCCCTCACAAGAGGGACAATGGAATACACTGGCCGGGATGGTTGGTATTCCTTAACAAATAACAAATTCCAGGTTGGGCTGATCATAAACAAAAAAATCGCATCAAATTATCAGCTTGGTGCAAAGCTGGGACTTGAACATTATGTCAATGACCATAAGGTTCTGCTGAATGGTTGGATTGGTCAGATACCCATCGTTGTACATGCAAATTTTGCCTATAGCTTCTAAGAACTGAATTCAACAAAATTTAATCCCATATACAATGGAGGCATATTTAAGAACTATCAACCTGAACGTTTTAAAGGAATGGCAAATCATTCTGCTATTTGCCTTAGCGAAACTACTTATTCATTTTCTAACCTTCTCAAACTATGAGTTACACAGAGATGCATATCTAG
>CAZCQL010000144.1:3854-6569 GCA_964500835.1 uncultured Bacteroides sp. | reverse complement strand
AGGACAATTGAAATTGTTTTGATACTTCGGGGCTCTGCCCCGGGGTAGTTCATTAATTTAAGGGCCGCCAAAGTGCGGCCTTTTTTAATGCATTTGGTGCATCAAGCCGGCACTGAGTTTCGCAGCTCTATAAAGGGATAAAGAGCCGTAAAATCACATGGAAAATGGAACTTATTCTTGCTTCTAATAATTTGCATAAATTAAAGGAAATCAGCATGTTGCTTGATGAAAGATTCCGACTTTTAGACTTAGCAGACCTGGATTTTTCCGAAGAGTTACCTGAGGATTATGACACGCTTGCTGCGAATGCCTCGCAGAAGGCCTGGTATATCTATAACAGGTTCGGAAGAAATTGTTTTGCAGATGATACCGGACTTGAGGTAGAAGCACTGGATGGTGCCCCGGGTGTTTATTCCGCCAGGTATTCAAGGATGGGTCCGCTCACTTTCCCGGATATGGAACCTTCAGCCGGAAACATTAAAAAATTACTTCTGAAATTGAATGGAGTTTCAAACAGGCGGGCTCAGTTCAGAACGGTCATTTCCCTGGTGCTAAATGGTACCGAGCAGCAGTTCGAAGGTGTGGTAAATGGAATTATTACCGAAGGGTCATCAGGAGCAAATGGATTTGGATACGATCCGGTATTCAGACCGGAAGGCTATGAGGAGACTTTTGCAGAAATGGATCTCTCATTGAAGAACAGCATCAGTCACCGGACACTGGCCGTTCAGCAACTTGCAGAATATCTGAAGAAGATGTAATATGTATTGTAAAAATTCGTATTTATAGAAACCATTTTGCATGCAAAACAGGCTCATATACATGATCATCGGAATTGGGATGTGGCTGTCACAGACTCTCGAAGCCCAGATTACGCTTGGTCAGTGGAGAACGCACCTGCCGTACAAATTTTGCAACCTTGTAGAGGCTACGGATGATCGGGTCTATTGTTCTGCCACTGGTGGACTCTTCTATTTCAACCTCGAGGACAACTCTGTTGAGAAAATTTCCAAAATTGACGGTTTATCGGACAACGGTGTTTCGGCCATGCGATGGAGCAGCGAATTAGAAACCTTCATTCTGGCTTATCAGAATTCAAATCTGGATATCATTAGGAATGGAGTGATCGTGAACCTTCCCGATATCATGAAAAAACAGATCCCGGGCGATAAATCCATCTATGATATCTATTTTCTTGACCAGAGTGCATACTTATCGACAGGCATCGGGATCGTGCTACTGAATCTGGTCAAAGATGAGATCAGCGAAACCTATTATATTGGCAATAATGGAGATGCTATAAAAGTAAACCAGGTAACTTCCGACGGAACGTATTTATATGCCGCCACTGACCAGGGGATCCGCAGAGGATTGCTTTCAAATCCGTTCCTGGTTGATTTCAATGCATGGGAGACTATCAATGACATTCCCAACTCCGGGGGGCCTTTCAATTCTATCGCCTATTTTAAAGGGGCATTTTTTGCTTCCTACTCCAATCCTTTCGGGGCACAGGATCAGGTCTATTATAATACTGGGGGGGGATGGAATGCCTACCCCTATTTTACGGGGGAAAGATGTTATGAAATTCGTAATCAGGGAGAATACCTTACGCTGGTTGATGATGCGGGTGCAAATGTGATCAGCGATAGCTGGCTGGTAGTGCAGCAGCTAGAGCGAAATAATCCACTGTCTGTTGCCCTCGATGATAATGGGGACCTTTGGATGGCTGATTTCGGAGGCGGATTAATTACCAATCAGGGTGGGGGCATCTGGTCGATAATCCCCAATGGCCCCAATTCAACTACTGTATTTGATATGGAGACCTCCGGAAATATCTTATATGCAGTGGAGGGAGGTATTTCGGGATCCTGGAACAACCTGTTTTCACCTGCAACTTTGGAAACCTTCAATGCACAACAATGGGACTTTCAAACAAATAGTGAACTGAGGGACCTTGTTACCCTCGCCGTTGATCCCGCCGATCCAGCACATGTATTTGCCGGATCCTGGGGATATGGATTGTTAGAGATTCAGGATGACCAAGAGGACATTCGCTATACGGAGGCCAACAGCTCACTTCAGACCATTATACCGGGAGGTGACTTTGTCAGAATCGGAGGGATAGCCTATGATCCGGAGGGAAATTTATGGATGACGAATACCGGGGTTTCCGAACCTATTTCGGTACTTAAGTCAAACGGTACCTGGAAAAGCTTTCGAGCCGACAATCTGATAACCGATTTCAGTGCCCTGGGCAACATACTTGTTACACAATGGGGCCATAAGTGGGTGATCATCCCCAGGGGGAATGGCCTTTTTGCCATGAATGACAATAACACCATTGACGACACATCGGATGATGAATATAAGAAAGTAAGTGTGATCGATAAATTCGGAAAAGTGATCACCAATGATGTGCGCTCATTTGCAGAGGACAGAAACGGGAACCTGTGGTTAGGAACTATCCAGGGCATACTTGTGATTTATAGTCCCTATCGAATTTTTACTGAAGGGACCGTATATGCCCAGGAGGTGCTTATTCCGCGAAATGATGATAGTGGATTGGCGGATGTTCTTCTTGGCACCCAGGTAGTTACAGCTATTGAAGTGGATGGAGCTAACAGGAAGTGGCTGGGCACAGCAGGAGGAGGAGTGTACCTTGTCTCTGATGATGGATTAAATCAGATACACCAGTTCAATTCAAGCAACAGTCCG
>CAZCQL010000144.1:0-3754 GCA_964500835.1 uncultured Bacteroides sp. | reverse complement strand
CTGGTGCATGAGACAGAATCCCTTGGCGGGCAGGCCCTGTGGGATGGCACAAACTTCCGAGGGGACAGGGTGGCTACCGGAGTATACATGATCTACCTTTCCAACTCGGACGGGACCCTTTCCCATGTCACTAAACTTTTATTTATACACTGATAAAATTGAGAACGTTCATTGTAATCACCAATTTTCTTGAACAGAACTACTCGTGACCGGTAACTATTATAAATGAAATGCTCTTGTACGTAAGCTGTTTTGAAAGAAAAACTCTTGAACATAAACCCTTTTTAATCTCACCATGATCCGCAAAACCAGGGGGATTGTGCTGCATACCACCAGGTATGGCGAGTCGAGCCTGTTAGTTCATTGCTATACCGAACAATTTGGCCGGCAATCACTGATGGTGAAAGGGATTCGGAAGTCAAGAAAAAATATCTGGGCCAACCTGTTTCAACCCCTCTTCATCCTTGATTTTGATATATACCACAAAAGCACAAGAGAAATTCAGCTGGTAAAGGAGGTGTCCAGGAGTACACCTCTTAATTCCATGCCATATGAAATCACTAAAAGCACCCAGGCTATATTTATTGCAGAAATCCTCTATCGGGTCGTTAAGGAGGAAGAGCCAAATCCGGTGCTGGCGCAGTTTTTGATCAATACGATCCAATACCTGGATGCCCTGGGGGAGTCTTCACCGGACTTTCATATTATCTTTCTTTTCCTGTTATCGAAGCACCTTGGCTTCTATCCACAAAATAATTATGACGAATTAAATAAGTTTTTCGATTTAGAGGGAGGCTTATTCAAAACTCAGACAGGAGATCCGGAAGTTTACCTGAATGAATCTGCAAGTAACCTTTGGAGTCGCTATATGCAGTTTGATTATCAGGAGATTATCGATGCCGGCTTCAATAGCGCCCAAAGGAAGACTATGTTAGACAATCTGGTAAGATTCTATAAGTTTCATATTACCGGCATGGGGGATATTCGTTCATTGGTGGTCCTGCACGACTTTTTCCACAATTAGGAATTGGATTAAGCCGTTTTATTTTTTTAGCTTCGGGTAACATACACATATATATTGCGTATACGCAACGAAACCCAGGCAATAGAAGTCTTATTTTAGATCGAGAGGTTTTCATTGAATCCGGATACCTGAACTGAGGAATCTGGATAAAACTTTTTTAACAAGTTGATTTTTTTAACAAGGTGATCTCCGCACCACCGGAAACCGGAAATACCAGCCCTAATTCATCGCCATCCGTCCCTGGCCGGGGGAAGGTATATTCGGTTTTTTTGATCCTGATTCTTTTCGTTTCATTCCTTCAAATAAATCTGTCAGCTCAGGTTTCGAGGTATTCTGTTGCCGATGGGAATTGGAACAGCACCGCCAGCTGGTCATCTGTCTCTGGGGGTGCGGCCGGAGCTTCCATACCAGTTGCTGGTGATATTGTTTATGTGGAGGAGGCTTTCGTTATAACTGTTACGGGATCACAAGCGTGCGACTCAGTAAACATTTTGGGCAATGACGGAGCAGACCGATCCGAGTTGATTGTAGATGGAGGTATACTGACAGTAGCCGGTGGGATGTTTGTCAGTGGCGACGGGGGTGCTACAACCTATTTGGATGAAGGTAGATTTACAGTTAAGAATTCAGGATCAGCCACTGTGAATGGAAATTTATCTCTGTTGGCAGATGAGCAAGATGGCAAAGTTGAAGTAAAGAATGCGGGAGTGTTAAGTATAATTGGCGATGTACTATTAAATTCAACGACAGCCGGGAATAGGGCAGAACTGAAAGTCGACAATAGCACTCTCCATGTGGATGGCGATATAATTTATCTTGGAGCCATGGGGGATGATGATATCAGGCTCAGGCTTCAGGGGACTGCTATTTTAAATTTTAAAGGAAATTTTGACAGAACTGCAGCAGGCAACTACGGAGAGCTGCGTTGCGATGTATCAACAGTATTTAATTTCAACGGTACCTCTGCTCAAACCATGTCCATGATCGATTATGGTGCGAATACCAGAAGATGGCAATACGGAGAAGTAAGAATAAACAATGCAGCAGGAGTAACACTCGATGATGATGTAACGCAGACTGCAGACAATGAGGTTCGTGATGATATTCGTATACAAAGCGGCACATTTAACACCGGGGGCTTTAGTATTTTACTTCCTGATGTAAAAGAATTTGAAGTAGCAGATGGCGCTATATTTTCTACGACATCAATAGATGCTACGGGAGGCATTCCAACGTTTAACGGAGGTGGCGGCATATATAACTATGCCGACAACAGCACTGTAATTTTTGCTGCTGCAGGAGCCCAGACAGTACCGGGCATGACAGCCGCCGCCGCGGATGATTACGGAAATGTGACGATCTCCGGCAGTGGCACGAAAACCCTCGGACAGCCTTTAAATGATGCGTATGATGGAGGTTCGGGCAATATTGATCTTGCCGGTGATTTAGCTATCAGTGCCGGCACCTTTGATGTCAGTGGTAGTAATTATTCCATTGAACTAGCCGGTGATTGGAATAATACAGCAACGTTTGATGACAGGAATGGAACGGTTACTTTTAACGGTTCGGCCGCCGGACAAATCATTTCAAATGGTTCCGGGGAGACGTTTTATAATTTAGTTGTCAATAATTCCAGCACTGGATTAACATTGAGTACCGGCGATGTCATTGTTTCAAATGCCCTGACAATGACCCAGGGGAATATTTCCACCGGTTCCAACACGATGATCCTGGGTACGGGTCCCGCGAATGAGGGCAGTCTGACACATACTGCAGGCAGCGTTATCGGTGAATTTGAACGATGGATAAATATTGCAAGTACAGCTACAGATTTTATATTTCCCGTTGGTACCGCTGCAAGTTACCGACCGGCAACCGCTAATTTTAATGCGCTGTCATCGGGGGGTTCATTAATTGGCAGCTTTATTTCTGGCTCCCCCGGCGAAGCCGGTCTTTCTCTTATTGACAATGGTGTTTGCGTGGTTCATACCTATGACATTGGGTACTGGTCATTAGCTATCAATAACTCACTTGCCAGCACGGATTACGATCTTGATCTGGAGGCTGACGGATTTTCAAGTCCACCCATTATCGCCTCTTCACGGCTATTAACCAGGAGTAACAGCAGCAATGACTGGATTGCAGATGGCACCCATGTACCTGCAGTTGGGAATACGGTGAAAAGGGCGAACATTTCAATTTTATCAGCAGAGTACACAGTAGGTGATGAGCTCCCTACTGTCACAGCGACGGGCGATGTGACGGGCAACACGAGCGATGATGGTGCTGGGGACTGCATGGTTGCTATCGCTATCACCGATGCGGTGTTCAGTGATAACTGCTCGGGCAGCTCTCTTACTTGGGTAATGAGCGGAGCTACCACTGATAGTGGCTCAGGTCAGGTCAGTACGCATTCCTTCAACCTCGGTGTTACAAAAATTGTATACACGGTGACTGACGGTGCGTTGAACACAGCGAAGGACAGCCTTGATGTCACGGTCACCGATGATGAGCTTCCTACGGTCACCGCTGCGGGGGATGTGACGGGCAACACGAGCGATGATGGTGCTGGGGACTGCACGGTAGATATTGCTATCACTGATGCTGCATTTGGGGACAACTGTTCGGGCAGCACCTTAGGCTGGGTAATGACCGGAGCTACCACGGGCAGTGGGGCAGGGCAGGTGGGCACCGCCACCTTTGATATAGGTGTTACCACGATCACGTATA
>CAZCQL010000143.1:0-6584 GCA_964500835.1 uncultured Bacteroides sp. | reverse complement strand
ATTAAAATGGATAAGATCACTTTCATGGTTACGTGCTTCATCCTCAAAATTGAATTCTGTAGTTAATAAATGGCAAAAGAGGATTTTGGTATTGGATACGGTAATCCCTGATGCTGCTGTCCCAATACTCGATAAGCATGTTTTGCCGGTTAGTTAGATTCATTAAATCGATGCTCCATTCGCCGGAATGCCCGGATTTATTCCTCCTGAACTTGAGTTGAAGGTCGAAGCGGAAGTAGTCATCCGCTTTCTCAGAAAAACCATTATCCAATAATCTAACCTGTCGGTCTTCAGCCAATGATCGTTCCCGGTCAATTGGTAAGTACCTCATACCGCCGATCAGGAGACACCTGGCACTAATGGTTAAGATGTTTTGCCTGCTTTTTCCTACCTTAAATTCCCGCCCTATCAATCCATTTGAGGCATAAGAACCATCATACTTTGTATGAAGGAGTTCTCCTGGTTTGGTCCTAAATTTGGATTCATAAACTGTTCCATTCACCATAAAATGATACCCTTTTGACAAAAACTTCTCAAGGGTAAGTTCAACACCTTTGTTATAGCCGGTTCCATAATTAGTCAGGATGTTTCCTTCAAATCCATAATCAAAATTGATGGATGAGAAATAGGGCGGAAACGGATAAGCCGGGATGTCGAATAAGTACTGATAATATGCCTCTGCTTTCAACCGGATAAACTTTGACAATTGGTATTGGTATCCCAGCACATAGTGCTGTGCTTTTGAGAGCTCGAGATCAATATTTGGTTGAATAACTGTTCCATCAAACAGGGTCTTTTCTCCTATATAAAAGGTCATGGATTCCTTGCGGCTGTGTACTCCAAATCCTGCGCTGAAAATATGTTTGGGGTTAGCCTCCCATTTTAGACTCAGTCTTGGTTCTAGTGAATAGTTTTTATTCAGGTAAAATTTGAGAAAATGGACTCCTGAATTAAGGGAAAGCGCATCTGTCACCCGGAATTTCCAATTCAGGTAAGTCTGCAGGGTTGCTGCATTTTTCTTTGAATCCACGTAGGAGAATGTGAAGTCCTGATTACCAAAATCAGGATGATTGGGATCGGTATACCAGTTGTAGAGGGTGTCGGAGAACCAACCCAGGTAGGAATCATTGAAAATCATTTCATAAATAATTCCGGCTTTGAGTTTATGTTTTGAGTTAATCTTTCTGTTTAGAGCTAACGATGCTTTCACAGTGTAATCCGAAATATCTGTTTTCCATGCTTGGTTGATCGGTGTTTCAGATGATCCGATGTTCGATTCACTATCCCACGTATATTTCCTGCCCGATAATGCGATAACGCTCTTGATATATGTTTTTGGATCGATCGAATAGGTATTGTTTATGCCCAGCGTGGCCATATTCGAGTTTGAAACGTAACCGCTCTCACCCTCTTGATGGCTCAATCCGGCAATTCCAAATATGGAAAAAACGCCCAGATTTTCTGTTGGGTGATATATTTTAAATGACAAATCCTGAAAATCAGGAACATTTTGTAAGGGAGCGCCCAGTTTCTGTATCCATTTTAACGTACTGTACCTGTACTGTGCAATGTACGTGGTGTTGGAAGATTTTCTAAGCGGACCTTCCACCATTAGCTCGGTACCGAACAATCCTATCTGGAACGTCTGTTCGTGTTTTTCATTGTTGCCTGTTCTCAGTTTCAGATCAAAGATTCCTGAAAGGGCATTACCATATTCAGCTGAAAATGCACCGGTTAGAAAATCTGAACTGGCCAGCATATTGTTGCTGATTGCATTTACGCCACCACCAGAAGCCCCGACTTCTGAAAAATGATTCAGGTTGGGCAGTTCAATTCCTTCAAGCCGCCACTGCAGCCCCTTTGGACTGTTTCCCCGAATTACAATATGATTTTGGCCATCATTCGTAGTCACTACTCCTGGAAAGGACAAAGCGGCTCTCGAAATGTCAGATAATGAGCCAGGAATATTTTCCACTTCGTAAGCTGAAAAGCTTCTTCCGCTAATAAGTGTGAGGTCGTTGACCGGTTTCGACCGGGTGCTTCCGGATAATACCTCAACTCCCCTAAGAGAAATGATCGATTCTTCCAATTCCAGATCGAATACCTGTTCCTTTCCAGATGTAACAAGGAAGTTAGAGAGAACCTTAGGTTCGTAGCCTATATAACTGCATTCCAGATCGTGCCTGCCAATGGGAACCTTTTCAAATCTGAAATACCCATGTTTATCTGTAACAGCTCCAACAACTGGACCTTCGGAGCGCAGAATGACATTCACACCAGCAAGAGGAAGTTTTGAGTCAAGATCCATAATCCGCCCCCGGATAGTTTGCTTCATTGTGAGTTTCGGTGTCATTGGCTGATGATCCGCTATAATGAGTATTTTCCCTTCTTTTTCAATATATGTAAGCGAGTCTCCTTTAAAAATCCCATCAAGATGATTCCTGATGCTTTGGTACTTCTCTGTTACCTGAATCTGCCTGTTCACTGGAACATCCATTCCATAACTGAAAGAAAAATTACCTTTTATACTTAACTCATTAAGGAATTGCCTGATACTGGTGATTTGTGCCGAAATCTTTACTTTCCTATCAAGGATCGGAGTTTGAGAATAGGCCGGTTGGATGATGAGCAGGAAGATACCTGTTATCAAAATGAATCGTATCCCCACGATGGACTTTTGCATCTTGTTCCCATGTATCTTTTTCCCATTACTCATGCCATCGATCTAATCAGTGTTGGTAATCAATATCTTTCCGTCAACCATTGAATATGATAATCCAAGAATCTGTTTAAGTTCATCCAGGACACTGTCCAATTCCTGGTTATTAATGGTGGAAGTAAATCTAAGTGTTGTGTCCACTGAACTTTCAAGAATTATTACACGGTTATAGTGATTGCTTAGTACATCTATTACACTTCCTATCTCTTCCTGCTCAAAGTAGATGACTCCTGTCTTCCAGCTTAAAAAGTTCTTATCCAAATCGGTGCTCATCGTAATTACTCCGTTTTGCAACTCTGCCTGGTCACCCTTTTTAAGTATTTCCCGGGTGTTGTTACTCTCTTTTTGAGAAAAGGCCACACTTCCTTCAACTACCTGAACACTCACTGACCCCATGTCCGGGGGAGCTTTAATATTAAAGGAAGTACCCAGGACTTCCACATTGGCCAGATCAGCTGCACTGATCAAAAAAGGCCTTTCCACATCCCGGGTAACCTCAAAGAATCCCTCCCCTGAAAGACTCACATGCCTTGTCTGCCGATTGAAAATTTTAGGATATGTAAGTGATGTATTCTTATTCAGGAAAACCAGTGTTCCGTCGGGAAGAACTATTTCCTTTTGATTTTCCGCTGTCGATGCAATAATTTTATCAGGAGAGACAATAACGTAATGTTGAACAGTAAATCCGATACCAAGGACAAGAATAGCAATAGCGGCTGCTCGCCACAAAATAGACACTTTTCTGCTTTTACTGAATCCGATTCGATCCCTTACCAACCCCCAATCTCCCACAACATCAATCGAATGGTATTTTCCAAGGTTGGAAAATAAATCATTTCCGGTGATATCTTTCTGTTGCTTTTTCATCTTTCTTGCTTTATTATGACAATTCATCTTCAAAACACACGTAAAGATACCCTGGCATCTTGATCAGCCTGATGGAAAGTCATCCCCGAGTTTCTCGCGCAGTATTCTCAGGGAATTGGAAATCTGAGTCTCGACAGTTCGAATTGAGATATTGAGCTTTAGTGCTATTTCCTTGTTCTTTAGACCATCGATCCTGCTCATCTGAAAAATCTCCCGGCATCTTGGAGGGAGTTTTGAACTGATATGGAAAATCCGGTGTTCAAGTTCAGTTGCCCTTAATAACTCCTCCATGTCTTCAGTTGTCTCCCGTAACCGGGAAAGATTATTCAGATGATTCTTATGCTGCAGGTCATGTTTGAGATGATTTAAACACCTGTTTCTTACAGCCTGGTATAAGTAAGATTTAAGAGAAGTGGAGATTACCAGCGCTTTGCGGTTTTCATACATATGGACTATCAGATCCTGTACTATCTCTTTTGCAGTCTCAAGATCTATCACATATTTCGTGGCAAAGACTGAGAGCGGCCTGTAAAAGGTATTAAAAAGACTGGCGTAGGCGCTTTCATGGCCGGCCCTGAGCCCACTGATCATATGTCTCTCACTAAGGTCCACCAGGTCAGAGCATATAGCTTTAGAATAGTGAAAGGTACAAATTAAGTGCCATGAATGATGTGCAAAAAATAGGATTGCTGATCTGACGAACCCTTTTGTTTTGTTAACTTACCCTTTAAAAAATAGTATTAAATTGATAAAGCTCTTCACCGTTGAAGGAAGAATCGCATTAGTAACTGGATCTACAGGAGCGCTTGGCAACACTTTTACAAGGGGATTGGCACTCCATGGTGCTACCGTTATATTGAATGGTAGAAATCAGGATAAACTGAATCAAAAGGTTCGGGAATTGAAGGATGAAGGATTCAAGGCCTTTGGATATGTATTTGACATCACCAAAAAAGAACAGGTAAATCATGCGGTGGAGAAAATAGAAAACGAAATCGGCCCCATAGATATCCTGGTCAATAACGCAGGTATCAATTTACGAGCTCCGCTGGAGGACTTCAGAGATCGGGACTGGAATGAAATAATAGGTATCAACCTAACCGGAGCCTATTTTGTTTCAAAAGCAGTTGCAAAATCTATGATCAGACGCCAATCAGGTAAGATCATCAATATCGGCTCTGTACAAAGTGAGCTTGGGCGTGCCACAATAGCACCATATGCAGCATCAAAAGGCGGAATAAAAATGCTTACAAAAGGAATGGCAGTTGATTGGGCAAAATACAATATTCAGGTAAATGGGATCGGCCCTGGTTACTTTAAAACAGAATTAACCAAGCCGTTGTACGAAGATCCTGAATTTGATTCATGGTTATGTGGACGGACGCCAAGCAATCGATGGGGTGATCCGGAAGAACTCATCGGAGCCTTACTGTTCCTTTCCTCGGACGCCAGCAGTTATGTAAACGGCCATATGCTTTATGTGGACGGAGGGCTGTTGGCAAGCGTTTAATCCGACACTCGGATAATCGTATCAGGATCTTCTATATTGAAAGAACACCAGGATTCCGATAAAAGCGGTGATGATAATCATCCAGTAGGCAACCCCGGACTTACGGTAAATGGGGCTTCCATCACCCACGACAACTATGCCAGACCAGAAGTAAGGATTGGATGTGAGATCATCTGATGTATTAAGGTAATCTATCTTGGCGTGCCTCATAGCTTCTTGTTTACTTTTTCCTTTCTTCAAATATTTATAGAAAGAGGTCATCAATTCGGAACTTGACTGGTCGGAAACCTGCCAGAGAGTCATGATAATTGAAGGACAACCTGAATATATGAAACCCCGGGCTAGACTCATCATCCCTTCTCCTTTCTGCATTTTACCAAATCCACTGCTACACGAACTAAGAACAGCCATTTGAGCATTCAGCTTCATGTTGTAGATTTCGTAGGCATATAACTTATTGTCTTCAATTGTATCACCTGGTTCACCGGAATCAGTATTGGTAAACGCCAGATAGGAATAAAGAGGCTCATCGTCTCTCATTATTGTATGCATAGCCAGGTGCAGTACGTTATAATCAGATGCGAATTTCTTAAAGTTAGCTTCGGTAGCTTTTTCATTAATAAATACCCTTGACGGTACCGTCTCTTTGATACTCTGTACCTCTTTAATAATACCCCCAAGAGGCATCAGATAGTCTGATCCGGGAAGAACCTGTCTAATTGCATCAGGAGTTGCTCTTTCAAGTGGATCGGCATATATTGGGGCGAATGCGAGGACTTTTTTTACAGGAGATTTCGTTTTAAACCGGTCACTAAACATAAGAGTTGAGGAGTGTGAATATCCAATTGAAAAATCCTTAATCAAATAGGGAAGTGCCATGTAATTAATGTACTCTGTATCTGTGTTTTTAGTAAGTAATCCCTCAAACGGCAGGTAAGTTATGGCACCATCCGGTACAATAGTAAAGCTTTTCTTATCGGTGTACTTCAAACACGGATCAATCAAAATATTGTAAAACTTCCTTCCAAGTTGAACAAACCTCTTGTAATTCTTGTGCACTCCACTACTGAAATTTTGTTTATCAAGGAGCTGGTAGTATTCAATGCATTCATCAGAAAACTCTGGCCCGATATCCTGAGAAAATACATTAATCCCCTTCTTGTCAATAATATATGTGATGAGCAGTGTGTCTGTGAGCACATACTCTATCAATGCCTCCCTATATGGAAGATCTTTCTGCACCTCTTTCAGGGTTACAAATTTAGGATGGTATTTGAGCTCGTAGTATTGTGCGTAGTTAGTCTCAATCTCCTGCATTAGTTCATCATAATCATCTCGAAGATGAAATAACTTGCTTTCATAAAATGAAATATCATTACTATCCGGATCAGCAGCTAATCGTTCCTTGTATAAACTTTCTTCATAGTATTGCATCTCTCCAATAAATCGCTCTTCTCTTTCTTTTATCTCACTTGGCAGGTCAGAAAA
>CAZCQL010000142.1:0-6713 GCA_964500835.1 uncultured Bacteroides sp. | reverse complement strand
AAACAAGAAATTAATGTGAAATATCAGGAAAACGTGAGTTTTCTTTCAGACACTATTTAGGTGATTTTGTACAACCGGGCAACTGGACCGCAGGGTTAAGTTGTGTTGGTATTTTTCATACATTTGAGAATGTATGGAAAGCCAGGCTGATATCCAGCTTCAACTCTTTCAGAAGATACGTGATCAGATTCCGGCGCATGTATCCCTTGTTGATGAAATAGCAGAAGTCCTGGGAATAAGTATTGACAGCGCTTACCGAAGAATACGAGGTGAGAAGCAACTTTCGTTGCAGGAAGTCGGGGAATTGTCTTGTCATTTCAAATTTTCGGTGGATGACCTGACCGGCAGCCCGGTAAACTCAGTAACATTCAATACTAATTTCCTGGTTGAGGGGGAATACTCCTTTACTGACTGGTTGAAGGGCCTGCTTTCAGTTACCAGGGAAACAGGGGTGGCAAACGACTCTGAGGCTATTTTTATTCTGAACGAGCTCAATATTTATCACATTATTCAGTTTCCCGAGGTCTGTGCATTTAAACTGTTTTTCTGGCAGAAATCCAATCTAAATTTCCCCGGGTACAAAGATAAGTGCTTTTCCATTGATGAGTTGGACCGGGATATGATGGAGATGCTGAAGGAGATAGTTGCAAGTTATGTCAAGGTAAGAACGAAGGAGTTTACCACCAAGGAGTGTCTGAACAGCTATTTAAAGCAGGTCCTCTATTATTCAGAAGCCGGTTACTTCGATACAAGAGATGATGCGCTTACTCTTTGCGCAAGGCTTTATGATCTTGTTGATCATATTCAAAAGCAGGCCGAACTCGGATTCAAATTTACCAGCGGTCAGCCACATGTCGGAGAGGAGGGTAACTTCCAGCTGTTTTACAATGATATTATTCTAGCCGACAATACAATACTTATTAAAGCAGGTGAAAACAGGACATCATATCTGACCAGCAATGCAATCAACCTGATGTATTCCCACAACAGGGAATTTTTCGATTATAATTATCAATGGGGCAGAAATCTTCTTGCAAAATCAACCCCCATAAGCGGTACTGCCGAGAAGGAGAGGAACCGGTTTTTTAGGATACTTCGGGAACAGATTGAAAAGGTTAGCGATAAAATTTGATTCTTGATCTCAATTACCAATCAATTATATTTGGCAATTATTAAGATATTCAAACGGATCAACGTTCATATTTTAGTAATTTTTGCAAAAACCAGGATCTCTCCGTTATAAATCCTAAATCTCCGGGAGCATAGATCCTCTTCCTGGTCCAAAAAAGTAATTTCTGCAAATACCGGTAGTTCTGCTGAAGGATTCCGTTTTACTGTCCATACCCGGCACTCTACATTTGTAAAAGAAAACTACGGAATCATGTCTGAAAATTTTGCCACCATTTTATTGTTGCCATTCCTGATAGGTCTTCCGGTATTGATAACCAGAATGGAAAAGAGGTCCCGTTTGGTTCGCTGGTTATCTCCCATGGTAATCTGTTACCTTATCGGAATTGGCTTCGGAAATATACCGGGAGTATCATTTAATAAAGAGCTACTGGAGAATATCTGGGGACTCTCCGTTTTCCTGGCCATACCATTATTGTTATTCTCAGCAAATTTTTTCAGAATACTGAAACAGGCAAAACCTGCCCTTTTCGCATTTTTCCTGGGTGTAACAGGGGTGGTTACATGTTCTGTTCTGGCTTTTCTGATTTTCAGGGATCATCTGGCAGATCCGGGAGCCGTTTCGGGTATGATGATCGGTGTTTACACGGGTGGAACACCCAATATGAGTGCTGTTGGTGTTGCGCTGGGGGTTGATGAAGAGGTTTTTGTCCTTTTGAATAGTGCAGATATTGTTTTCAGCGGCATTTACTTCCTATTCCTTCTGACAATTGGTAAACGGGTACTGAGCCTATTTCTTCCCGATTACAGGAAGAATTGGAAAAATGATAATTCGAAAAATATCCCGGACCGGCCGAAAGAAGGACCAAACAGTAAGGGCAGGAGTGTGATCACAGGTTTTGTTCTGGCACTCCTGGTTCTTGCCACTGCGCTGGGACTGTCTTACCTTATTTCAGGTAATATATCATTTCCACTGGTTATCCTGGGAATAACCACACTTGCCATCGGGGCATCATTTCACAGGAAGGTCCAGAACCTGCCCCATACTTTTTCTTCAGCCAGTTACCTGCTGCTTGTATTCGCTCTTACCATGGGATCCATGGCCAATTTTTCCGAATTGATTTCGGCCAGTTCCACCCTGTTCTATTTTTGCGGATTTGTTGTCTTTGGCAGTGTTATTTTCCATTTCCTGCTTGCATTCATATTCCGGACTGACCGGGATACTGTGATAATAGCATCCACCGCGGCCATATTTGGGCCTGCTTTCATAGGCCCGGTTGCCAATGTGATCGGTAACAGGGATATTATTGCTATGGGAATCACCCTGGGACTTATAGGGTATGCCATTGGTAACTATTTCGGGTTGGGACTTGCTTTTATTCTAAACTGAAACAGATGAAAACAAAACATTTTTTTCCGGAATCAGGTGTCGCAGGATCCGACCTGATCAAGAGAATTGAAGGATTAAAATCCGGGGATGCAAGGTGGGAACTGGGAAAGGTATTCGGTTTCGTATACCACCCGGGTAGTCATCTGGCAAAACTCTCCGGTGAATATCTGAACGCATTTCTATATGAAAGCACACTGAATCCATCTGCTTTCCCGTCACTCAGAAAGTTTGAAAAAGATATTGTCCGGATGACCACTGAACTGATGCATGGTGATCAGCTCGTAGCAGGGAGTGTAACCACCGGTGGTTCAGAGAGTATCTTTCTGGCCCTGAAAGTAGCGTGTGAACATGCAAATGATCGGCACACAGAAAATACCCGGCGGGAGATTGTAATCCCCGAAACAGCACATCCTGCATTTCTGAAGGCCTGCCATTATCTGGGTCTAAAGGCCGTAATAGTACCTGTCGGTAATGATAAAAGGGCCGATATGGCCACAATGCAGAGGGCCATCACAAGCAGCACCATAATGATGGCATGTTCTGCTCCCTGTTTTCCGTATGGTGTTGTTGATCCTGTCAGGGATATTGCCCGGGTCGCATGCAAGCACAACCTTCTTTTTCATGTGGATGCCTGCATGGGAGGATTTATGCTGCCTTTCATGGAGGATGTTGGATACCAGGTACCTGCATTTGACTTCAGAATTAAGGGAATAACATCCATATCGCTGGATGCCCATAAATACGGGTACTCTCCAAAGGGTGTGTCAATTATACTCTACAGGAACAGAAAGCTGAGAAAGAAACAGTTTTTTGTTCATTCGGAGTGGCCGGGGGGGATCTTCGCATCGACCACTTTTATGGGCACTAAAAGCGGTGGACCGGTGGCAGGTTGCTGGGCAATTATGAATCATCTGGGGCGTGAAGGTTACGGGACTATTGCCGGGCAAGTTATGCAAACCGCACAAATCATCAGGGAAGGTATAGAAAAACGCAAACACCTGAAGGTGATCGGAAGCCCGGATATGTCAGTGATGGCATTTACTTCCAGTAAAGGGAATATCTTCAATATAGGGGATGCACTTGCAGCAAAGGGGTGGCACCTTGACCGGCTGCAATTTCCCGATGCATTACATATAACAGTCACTCATCTTAATATCGGCAAGGAAGAAGAGTTCCTGCAAGACCTTAATGAGGTGATGGAAAACGAGGACTCATTGACACGGGATTACAGGGCATTAAAAAGATCTGTAGGGATTGCCAGAATGCTGAGCGGGATCCTGCCCGGTTCAGTTCTTGAACAGGCAGGCAGAAGATTAGGATCCGGGATGGACAGTCCCGGCAAAGGAAATAAGATACCTCAGGCGGCATTGTATGGTATCAGTGCCTCTTTTAAAAATCGAAAAAACGTTAACAAACTTGTCAGGAACATCCTGGACGGGATGTACTGATTAAAAATTTAGAAATCATGACACGAAGACTTTTCGTTAACGCTATTGTCTTGCTCATTATTTTCTCTCAAATTAGCATCCGGGCACAGACAATTACGCAAACCCTGAGGGGATCAGTGGTGGATAGTGAGACAAAAATTCCGCTCATAGCGGCAACAGTAGCAGTTTATCGTGATTCATCACTGGTTAAGGCAACAATTACTGATGATGGAGGCAATTTCAGGATTGAAAATATACCTGTTGGGAGGTATACAGTAAACACTTCATTTGTAGGGTACAGGCAGTCGGTAATCTCCGATGTAATAGTAAACTCGGTTAAGGAGGTAATTCTCCAGGTTAAGATGGAAGAGTCGCCGACTGAAATTGAAGAGCTCCGGGTGTCTGCCACTGCCGGGAAAGGTATCGCACTTAATAAACTGGCCTATGTGTCTGCAAGGACTTTTTCCGTGGAAGAATCGGAGCGTTATGCAGGAAGCCGCGGAGACCCTGCACGAATGGCTGCGAATTATGCCGGTGTTCAGGGAAATGATGATTCAAACAATGACCTGGTAATCAGGGGTAATTCACCTCTTGGGGTACTTTGGAGACTGGAGGGGGTGAACATTCCCAATCCGAATCATTTTGGGGTGTCTGGTACCACCGGGGGACCTGTAACGATACTCAATAATAAGGTGCTTTCTCTTTCAGATTTTATGACCGGGGCATTCCCGGCCGAATACGGGAACAGCGTTGCCGGTGTATTTGATCTAAGGATGAGGAATGGCAATAATGAACAGCATGAATTTTCCGGTCAGCTGGGATTCCTGGGTACAGAACTGGTTGCCGAAGGGCCTGTTTCAAGACAAGGCAAGTCCTCCTACCTGGCAGCCTACCGCTATTCAACACTGGATATATTCAAAGCGCTGGGAATCAGCATTGGAACAGACGCAGTCCCCAGGTACCAGGACCTCTCCTTTAAACTCAATTTCCCAACCATTAAAAGAGGTAATATCTCTTTCTTTGGGATCGGAGGAAAGAGCAGGATAAACATACTTGCAAGCGAACAAGTGGATCCGGAGAGTGGAGGTATTTACGGAGATGAAGCCATGGATGAGCACTTCAGGACCGGGATGGGAGTGCTGGGTGCAAATTACTCCAAATCCGTAAGTACCAATTCCTTTATTAAGGTCACTGTTTCTGCATCAAAGGACCACCAGTCCAATCATATGGACAAAGTGTATCGTCATATTGATGAAGGTTTGTACAATATAGATGATATCATGAAAGACCATAGCGGGTACCATAGTGATCAGAGCAAATACTCTGTCTCCTTATTCTGGAACAGGAAAATGAGCAAACAGCACTCATTGAAAACGGGCATGATAGAGGATATTTATCATTTTGATATGGACGATTCAATATATAACGAAACATTATCCGGGTATGTAACCAGGCTTGATCATCGTGGATACGCATCTCTGTTTCAGCCTTTTATACAGTGGAAATACAAAGCTTCTGAAAAAGTGACAATTACGACAGGATTGCACGGGCAGGTATTCAAACTTGACGAAAATGTCAGCACCTCCCTGGAACCCAGAGCCGGGATCAGCTTCCAGCACAATTCAAAAAACATATTTGCTTTTGGAACAGGTCTGCACAGCCAGATGGTACCGGGTTATATATATTTTGCAGGGATTACAGGGGAGAACGGAGAATTCATTCAGCCAAATACCGGGCTTGGATTTCTGAAGAGCTATCACAATGTTCTCTCCTGGGATCACACTGTAAATTCAAATATGCGGATCAAAACAGAGTCTTATTATCAATACCTTTATAATATTCCGGTTGAATCTGAGTCATCATCCTATTCGGTGCTTGATGAAGGACATAACCTGAGTCGCTTCTTTCCCGACAGCCTGGTAAATAAGGGGACAGGGAAAAATTATGGACTGGAATTAACCCTTGAGAAGTTTTTTAGCAAATCATACTTCATGTTACTAACTGGCTCGTTATACAAAGCAAAGCGTACCGGCAGTGATGGCATTACCTACGATGCAGTTTTCGATGGAGGATATGCCCTCAATGCTCTAACTGCGAAAGAATTTGAGTGGGGAACCAGAAAAAGGTCCACCTTTACGATAGGAGGGAAGATTACAGTAGCCGGAGGTAAGCGATATACTCCCCTGGATGTTAGTGCTTCAAATCTGGAAGGGGAAGCGATCTACAAGGATGCGGAAAGAAATTCCTTGCAGTTCAAGCCTTATTTCAGGGCAGATATAAAGCTGAATTACCGTATAAATGCCCGTAATACAACTCATGAACTGGGCCTTGATGTTGTGAATGTCACCGGCAGGGAAAATATCCTGAAACAGACCTATATCCATGGAGCTGAACCACCGGTGCAGGAGGTTTACCAGCTAGGCCTTCTGCCAATATTTTATTACAGGATCGATTTTTAGAAAGTGTGTAATCTACCAAAACTCCTTATCAGTCTGACAAATATTTAGTGTGTGCAAGAAAACTTGCAATTAGTTGTCAAACAATGAATTAATGTTGAAAACTTGTTTGAATATTTCGGATTTCCTGCTTGTTTATTACCCCGAAAAATACAGATATTCAGGGTATTAAGCAAAGGAGATTCGAGCAACAAATGAGCATTGGGACCATTCCAATTGGAGAAACGAAGATTACTACCAAGAAAAGAAGTGGTGCATATCCTGGAACTAAGGGTTGGCGAAAGAAAGATGAGTGGTACCGAAAGATTAAGA
>CAZCQL010000141.1:0-6719 GCA_964500835.1 uncultured Bacteroides sp. | reverse complement strand
ATTCTTCACTTAAATCCAAAAGCCGCTCAGTAAGCCCAGTCCCACTTAAGCGACTTGTTCCGTTTTCCTGTTCAGTCAAGTATTGGAATATCTTCCTTCGGAATGAGGACATTGATTGATCTGGCTTGTCTGGGAACACGGCTGATGAGGCCGTTCTTTTCCAACGACAAGACCATCTGGTGAATAGAAGGATATGTCACGTAGAAATACTTCTGCATGTCACTTTCAGCCGGGGGCTGTCCATTGATTTTGGTGTAGTAGTAGATGAATGCCAAGTACTGTCCCTGTTTCTTCGTGAATTTCATATCAGCTTCTCAAACAGAACGGTTGAGTTTACAGGCGTGGATACGCAGAGACAATAGCCGATGGGTATCTCACGTCCATGTGAAACGAATTGTTAGCATGAATATATTGTTGAAATTCATTCTATTTACCGCAACATTTTTTATACTTCAATCCACTCCCACATGAGCAAGGATCGTTACGACCAAGTTTAGGTTCATTCTTAATGCTTTTAACAGGGGCAGTCGGGTTAAGCAGACGATCCACGTGAGAGGTATCTTCCGGCTTATCTGGTTCTATTCCTATAATGACTTGCCAACCATGTTGTTCACAAATCGACATAATCTCCGCCGCTCGATCTTCACCTTGAACTCGAACTATTGCAGGACGCTTTTTGGATCCTAACTTTGCCATATCAATGAAATTCAGCCTTCCATGCTAACGGTGGAACTAACTGGCGCCCGAACTACAGCTGTTAATATCTGTAATCGATCCCGACGTCCGGCTGAGTGATTATGTGTTGCGTTCATTTTAACTTTACTGTGATGAAAAACGTAGCATTTGAATAATTCGTAATCATTGTCATGATGCCTTCATATTTATAGTCATATTTATCTATCATTTCTTCTAATTCAGCTTTTGAAGTCGGGGCATCAAACACATCAAGTATTTCTTTTTTGTTTCTGTAATCATATTTACTAGGTAATTTTCCTTTAATGACATTACTTGCGTAAACGAACATAGAACCTCTTCCCATTTCAAGAAAACACTCATCATATAGTTTTGAGAGTTGCGACAAGTTCGAATCTAGAATCGATAATGCTTTATCTCTTTGGTTAATTGCTGACATGGTGTTTCCTATTCCAACCTAATTTGCAATTCTTAATGGTCCGAGTTGAGCGCCTTGTTCGGCACCCTTTGCTTCTACTTCGTTCTTTTTGACATTGCCACTTTGACATCATCGTAATGACGTTTAAATTTCACAATCCACATATCATTTAGCAACATATTGAATAGTGCAAGTATACCTTCCCTACTAACGAGATCTGGGCTCGAAATATCAATAGACACACCATGCATCATAGGCATTGGAATGTCCTTTGCACTACTCCCCATCCACTTCTCGTAGAATGATGCAGATTCCCATCCATAGTTAATAACGGAAACGAGCTTACCCTTATGTATCACTTGGATCATAGCTTTACGGCAATCGCACACAGGATCAGCACAATACGTGTCAATAAAACTATATTCTCCATCAGGTAACTGTGGACTTTGTGTTATTGATACTGTACGTACCTGATGTGATTTTCCGATGATCTCACCTGCTGGTACAAATTCCATTGTATTGATTATTTCTCTATTTTTTTATATGCTGCTTTATCATAAAATTAGTATTCTTCTTCCTCTTCGTCATATTCTTGATATTGAGGGGGAGACTCTCCCTTTTTCTCTGTTATTTTTGGGTAATTTCCCTTGGGAAATATATCCAAGACTTTTTCAACTGTAATCTCATGCAACCAATCATCTCCAAAATCAAATAAGTATTCAAACTTTTCTTTCACTTTTAAATTCAAATCAGAGATTTTAGTTTCTGCTGCATCGTGGAGTTTTTTGTATCCCCAACTTGAATTTTCTTCGACAGCATATGGATGAGTGTATTCTGGTGCATTAGCAAATCGGTCCCTAGCTTTGCTACCAGGTTTAGTAAGGTAGAAAGAATACATATGGGGATCATACCTGTCAAATGCATTAAAAATTGTTTCATGCAGTTGTTCAAGAGATTGGTTACCAGGAATTTCTATACGACGCCAAATTCTTTTGGCATGAGATAGTGCAACTTTAAGTATGTACAATTGTTCTTTTATCATTGTTTAAAATTTTCAGCTTTCATCCTCCTAAGTTCTTTAAGATTGTTATGAGGAAATTCGTAATACTTGGGTGCTAGTGAAATTGACTTTTTCAGATACTTCTCACACTCATCAAATTTTCCTGCTTCAAGTAATGAATATCCAAGATCGTTTAGATGTTTATAATTATTCGGTTCCAGTACAATAGCACATCTATATTTTTTAACTGAATCCATATAGCGCCCAAGTTTGCCCAGGCAATATCCTGAGCCAATCAGGTACAGGGTATTATTCGGAAACGTTTTCTCAGCAGCAGTATACAGATTTAGTGCATTTTCAAAATCATCATTATCGATTAGAAAATCGCCAGCCTTATCAATTATTGTACTCAGTTCTTCTTCATCTTCTGGTAGTTTCGTAAGAGTTAAAAATAAGTTCATGGCTTCTTCTATACGTCCAACCTGATATTCTATTGAACCTACAGTGAGAATGGCTGGTGCATAGAGCGGATCTATGGCAAGTGAAAGGACAGCAGCCGGCCAATACGACCTCCCAAATCCTTCTCCACCTGTTCTTGCCAGTGCATCGTTAAAAAGATCGTTAGCAATCTCCGAGTGATATTCCCAATCTGCTGCCACTCTCCGTTCAGATTTTGATTTTAAAGCGTATTCGCGCCGGATACCTGAAAGTTCCTTATCCTTTTTTACAAGAGTAGAGAAAGGTAGTTTCTGAAATTTTTTATTCCCATCTGATTTGCTATTTGCCATAATATCCAACACCTTTAATTTTTTGAAACATAACAGTGGAATTAAGCCGCCATAGCGTGGCGCGGGCTTTGCTTATTTTGCAAAGTGCGTGACATACGAAAGCGGTCGGCTTTAGTGATTCTGGTCCGTTTTACTTTTTGTTCAAAAAGGAAATTACATCAATGCCAGCCTGCTTCAGTATTGCTCTAAGTGTACCTTCTGGCATATCGCCTGGATGATTTTGAATGGTGGTGTATCGATTCGTACTAGGATTGTACCAAATTTCATGACTACCTGCTGCCTGACGTAGAAACTCAAATCCAAACTTTTTTAGGATTGTGATTATCTCCCTGTATTTTTACCCTGCCAGACGGCCCATTTATATTCCAATTACTAGAGGATACTCGAAACTATCTTGTAAAGGGTTTAGTTTGGAAATCTGGTCTTCCTGAGTTTCAACTAGCTTTTTAGCTACATCCTTTGCGATTTCAATTGTCTCTGCAATTGTCCTGCCTTGAGCAATTAGCCCCTGAAGACTATCGGACGTAGCTAAATAGTAACCCTCTGGCAATTTTTCGATATGTAGGTTTACAATGCGCTCCATTTCACTTGCTTTGCTTCAAAGTTACGAACTTCTGAATAGATAATAAACTTTGCTTTTAGAACCAGAACGGTGGAACTAACTGGCGCCCGCACTACAGGTGCCATTACTCGCAGGCGATCCCGGCGTTCGGTTCAGTGATTTGTTCTCCCTTATCTGCCTCTAATTCTGGAAACACACCCGAATTGTGCCAGCGCGAAACGATCTCGTCTCGAATGGAGTTGGTAATGACGCTTGATCCGCGCCCTTTCTTCTTTTTATTCCGGCGCGAAGACGTTACGACTTCAAGCATTGGAGTGGCCAATTCAGAGATACGCCGGATTGGCGAAGTTGCGAGAGTTTGCAAACGCGATATGTTTCGATCTGTAATATGAGTCTGCGCCATGAAGCCGAAGATTTCCTCCTCTACTTCTATTAATCGTCGCTGCTCTTTCGGCATCCGCGCACACTGCTTACAGACATGCTTGCGATGACCTTTGCCCGAAAATTGCTCGTTCGGGCGTTCACGACCACAGATTTTACAATACTGTCCCATTCTTGATTATTGGGAGAACGGCAGTCTGTCTATAAATCTCCGCCATTAGGTTGTCAATGAGTTAAAGATAGCCGATATATGGGGAGCTTTCCACTCAGATTCCAACATTGGGATTTTCTGAGAACTAACTTCAAATGGCTAAAATGCTGCCCAAATTGGTGACTTTGCTTAAAAACAAAGCCACCCTGGCTTCAAGGTACTTCCTGAACCGCTTTAAGCCAATGATATTGATGAGTCGCCTCAGGTTGTAAGCGGTCATCATCAATCCTACATCCGCACTGGCCCTTTTGATGTTCTTTTTAGTCATGATGTAGCTGAAACCCCATTGGCGTTTTAAGGTGCCATATGGATGCTCCACAATGGCCTGTCGTTGTTTATAAAGCTCCTTATTCAGCTCAACTCGTTCTTTGTTATGTTGTATGTATTCATGAAATTCGCTTCGGTGTATTCCCTTTCCGCGAATTGATTTTGTACATAGATCTTTTGCACTGTATGCTTTACAAGCCTTTGTGGTGTATCTCTTGAAGGAATAGGCTTCCGCTTTGGGCCAGGGCTTGATTATACTTCTGAAGCTTGTTTTCGATATAGTCTAAATGCCGCGAGATTTTCTTCTAGTTGAAATTGTTCATCTTGTTGTTCTGTGCCCTGAACTTGGTGCTATCTCCGGCTATAAAGGCTCCTCCAATGAGGTTGAAATACTTGGCCAGACTCACCGTCTTCCGAAAAACTTTCCTGATCGCTTTGGGATTATCACGCCGGAAATTAGAAATGGTGTTGTGATCAGGCTGTAGGCTGCCCAAAAGCCACATCACTTCTATGTTACGTTTGCTCTCTTTCTCAAGTCGGCGTGATGAACGTATCCTGTTCATGTAACCATAGATAAAAAGCTTGAGAAGATCTCCCGGATGGTAGGCAGGCCGTCCTTCTTCGGTATGATCTATCTTAAAACCGTAACTGTCTAATGCCAGGCTGCCCACAAAAACATCGATCAGACGGACTTCATTATCCGCTTCAACGGCATCATCCAAAGAAACCGGGAAAAGATAGGTCTGCGACCTGTTTTGTCCTTTAATGTACTTCATGCTATAAGTTACAAAGAACCAGGGGTATCGAAGAAATCAACAAAGCCGTATTATAAACAAATTATGAGGTTTTTAGACAGTCTGACGGTGGAACTAAGCCGCCGTAGCGTGGCGCGGGATTTGCCTTTTCAGCGAAGGGCGTAACACGTGTTACGGTCTGCTTTAGTGATTTATTCCATTACTACTGTTTTTCCGTAGCTGCCATGCGTTTACCGCAAAAGGCGTGATTCGTGATATTACGATGCTAGAAATTGCTGATTATTTGAATCTCAGGTCATTTGGATTTTGCCTGCAATCCCAAACTGAATGAACTATTATCTCTGTCTTGTTAAATTCATAGAAGACAATGAACTCTCCTATAATCAGAGCCCTTATGGTAGAATCATCAGTTTTAATCCCAAGCCTAGGTTGCTTTTTTAACAACTTTACACTTTTCCTAATTTCACTATAGAGCTTTTGGGAATATAATTTGCTTTTATTTCGCTGATAATAGAATTCTAGGATCTCTGATAGTTTGATCTTAGCCTTATTGGACCAGATTATTTTGCGTTTAGCCATCCTTTAATATCGCGATCAAGTTCATTCTCATCTATGAAAAGGCCTTGCAGTATTTCCTTTTTGGATTCAGCAATTTCCTTTTTTTGATCGTCAGTTAGCTCTAAAGCTGAATCCTCAGCCTTTTCGTCAAGAATGGTTTTAATTGCCTCGAGAAATCGAACATCATTGATTTCAGAGATCCGATGAACTAAAATACTTTTCAACTCCATCATTGTCATGACCCTGCAGTTTCTCCAAATTTACAAAAAAGACTTCATAGCATCTAATTACCCCGATGGATATACTTCATGTATGGTTTCTTCGCAAGCTAGTTACCCTAACTGTTTTTCTTTGATCAATATAGTATATGGAACTTATATTCTACTGCCTTTTGCGGTATAGTACTCCAATTTTAATGAAAATGCCGCAATTTATGATTGAATGCATCGATTCCTACTAATGGAAAGATATGGAAGTCTATTTAATAGATAACAAATTAAAAAGTCACTTGGCATCATACAGCTTCGCCACGTCACTCCCAGAAAGAATTATTTTCTTCAAGAGAATGTGAAAGGAAATTACAAAGAATTATATTCTTTCACAATCTAAAGTTGTAACATCACCAACACCCTTTTCACGTTGCTGCGCACCGCAAATAGAGTGTATCCTCCATCTCTTCTTAAAGCTTTTTACCCCTCTCCTTCCGATATTTCACGATTTAGAACTACACTCATAAAATGTATTGCCAAATATTACATTGATTTTCAACGCTATATTAAAATAATGCAAGTACATTATAGGACAACTGCGACTTTCCGGCTTTGTTCTGTGGATCCTGCTCTGTCACTATAATAAGGCATTATGTTAAATAGCCGCTCAGCCAGCGCTCACAGGCCTTCCCTCAGCCTCCGCTTTGGAACATACAGCGCCAGCTCGCAAGGTTTTTCTGTTTCCAGGATTGTAATTATGCTGGATTCTCTATTTTTGTAGATAGCATATGTTTTTAGATTCCTATATAAAAGAGATTCATGCGCTTTGTGACAATCACAAAGTGAGACAGCTATTTGCATTTGGTTCAGTTCTTAA
>CAZCQL010000140.1:0-6790 GCA_964500835.1 uncultured Bacteroides sp. | reverse complement strand
CCTGTTCGGCAAGATGTAATCATAATTGCAGTAAAAAAAATGACTGACCAAAATGATTTCATAGTTGGACGAATTTCAGATAAAGATATGATTTTGCCACTAATATACTGTACAGAATTATTATCAGCATTCCGGTATCATCTTACCACTGACAGTCTTTTTTATCCCGCTGGTCAAAATGAAATACAATATTAATCACATGAACTTCTGAAGCAACCTTAATCTAAGCAGATTTTATGGTCAAAACTGGTCTTGTGTGTACTGGTAAGATTTAGTGGAAGTGCTACTCGGCCTTTTTGTATTCGTCCTGAAGCTCGTTGAAGACTTGCTTCACAGTGGTGATCTTTTTCACCCGGCCGGCGTTGGAGCCTACGAATGCAAATCCATCATTCAGGTTTCCTTTGTACGCGGCAAGAAGTGCTTCCGAGATGCAGTAGGATGTGGTTTTTGAATCACAGGATTTAATGCAGTTATGTTTGCAAACTTCCGGCCTCCTTTTACCTTCGGTGGCTTCTTTCAGGAACCGGTTAAATATGGACCTGCCAGGCATGCCTACAGGGCTTTTTATGATTTGAATATCCGAATCTTTTGCATCCACAACGGCCTGCTTGAATTCATTGGAGGCATCACATTCTTTTGTGGCTACAAACCGGGTTCCCAGTTGAACTGCACTGGCACCCCGCTTCATTATCTGCCTTATATCTTTCCCTGTAAAGATTCCTCCGGCAGCGATTACCGGAATCTCCTTATTAAACTTTTCTTTGATCTCTTTGGCCACCTTTAAAACCTCATCGACCAGGTTTTCCAACCTGTTGCCTGCCTCCTGAAGTGCTTCTGCTTTAAAACCTAAATGTCCTCCGGCCTTAGGGCCTTCAACAACAAAAGCATCGGGCAGGTAATTAAAGTTCTGCTGCCACTTTTGCGCAATGATGTTGGCCGCGCGTCCCGAAGAAACAATTGGAACCAGCTTGGTTCTCATTCCTTTTGTCAGGTAGCCGGGCAAGTCCAATGGTAATCCGGCTCCTGAAAAAATGATGTCAATTCCTTCCTCAATGGAGGTCTTCACCATATCCGAAAAATTAGTCAGAACCGACATGATGTTTACACCAATCACGCCCTGGGTCATTTCACGGGCTTTCCTGATCTCTTTCCTGATGGCTTCAATGTTGCTTTTTTTGTAACCCTTGCTCGATTGTTTACCTGTGAGACCGATTCCAACAGTAGAGATTATGCCAATTCCCCCCATATTGGCGACGGCAGAAGCTAGCTTTGACAGAGAGATACCAATACCCATTCCACCTTGTATGATCGGTACGGATATTTTCAGGTCTCCGATGTTCAATGGTTTCATATGCAATCCTGGTTATTAAAAGCTTTTGGCAAAAGTACTCTTTTAAATCATAGGATGTAAGATTATTTTTTTCAAAAACAGATGTCAATTAGGCCTATCTTTGTGACCTATTATTCACTCTGTTCAGATTTTTTATGAAAAAACACTGCAACAAACCCTTTTCACCTGCAAGGCTGCCGTTTTTTTACGGTTGGATTATCCTGGCAGCAGGTACCACCGGAATTCTTATGAGCATCCCCGGTCAGACTATGGGGGTTTCTGTATTCACGGAAAACCTGCTTTCCGATCTAAACATCAGTCGCATCAATTTAAGCCTTGCTTACCTGGTCGGGACACTTGGCTCGGGGTTATTGATTACTAGGGCGGGAAAACTATATGACCACTATGGTGCACGAGTAATGGCATTTATTGCGGGAGTTATGTTAGGAGTAGTGCTTCTATATCTGACACGGGTGGATCGTATCGTAAATACCCTGGAGGAATGGAACTGGCTTTCATCAGCGGTGGCCACTTTTTTACTACTTTCTGTAGGATTCTGGGGAATCCGTTTTTTCGGGCAGGGACTGCTCACCATGGTTTCGCGAAACATGGTGATGAAGTGGTTTAATAAAAGAAGGGGACTGGCCAATGCGGTGTTGGGAATCTTTACAGCCCTGGGATTTTCGATTGCCCCAAAAGTACTTAACCGGTTTATTGAACATTTCGAATGGAGAGGAACATGGGCATTACTTGCAGTAATTGTCGGAATAGCTTTCGCAATTTTCGTTATTGTGATTTACCGCGATAATCCGGAGGATTGTGGCTGCGAGCCCGATGGTGAAATGCGCCCTCTTAAAAAAGACAAAAGACCCCCAAGCCTTCCGGAAAGTGACTTCACCCTTTCCGAAGCGAAAAAGACCGTCGCCTTTTGGGCATTTACCTTAGCATTGGCCATTTCAGGTCTCTATATCAGTGGGTTGACTTTTCATGTGGTGTCGGTTTTCGAATCTTCTGGTTTAACCAAGGAGATGGGTCTTGGAATATTTATACCCAGCTCAGTGATTGCGGTTGTAGTGCAATTTGTATGTGGATATGCCAGTGATTATATCAGATTGAAATATTTACTCGTACTGTTTGTGATCGGAATAGTTGTCTCAACTATCGGACTTATTCTGCTTGGTGGCCAATCCATGGCCTATTGGTTCATCATTATTGGGAATGGGATAGTCTGGGGACTCTATACTGTATTAATCGGGGTGACCTGGCCCAGGTTTTATGGTTTAAAGCACCTTGGAGCCATTTCGGGTTTTTCCCTGAGCTGGACAGTCATTGGATCTGCACTGGGGCCCTATCTTTTCAGCCTGTCATTTAAATTTTCAGGCAACTATGAAATAGTTTCATGGTTTTGTGCGGGGATCGGATTGCTTCTGTTGATTATGGCGTTCAAAGCTGATAATCCAGGAGAGATCCTTGTGTAAAGTAAGTACAATAATGAAATTATTTTCTGAACCCTACCAGTAATTTCGTAGATTTAATAGACAGATCCAATTTCTGTGAAAAGCAGCAGGTTAGAATATATCATTCCTGCCGGACTTGCGCTGGTGATGACTCTCGGGTTGATTCGGATTATCCCGATGTTTTCAGTGGAATATAAAATGGAGACACTGGAGACTCTGAGGGTTCCTCCGGATAATTACCGGTACTATTATGATCTGAACGGAGATGGAATTAGTGAGATGCTCAATATTTATTACAATGCCTCTGAGAACCTGTCTATTTCTATTTCGAATATTACTTCGGCAACCATCAATCAATTTAATCTTCCCGGCAGGCTTATAGAACTTGGCCCAACCCTTGATTTACATGATATTGACTTCAACGGCATTGTCGATGTATTTGTATGTACTGAGAAAAATGACTCATTATTTCTTACCATTATTGATGACCTTTACGGACATCCCACTACCACAAAAAAATATTTCCTGGATAAAATCAATCAGTTCAATGATAATGGAGATTACCTATATTCACCGGGAGGAATTACCGATCTGAACCGGGATGGATCTCCGGAATACGTCATGGGGATTAATGGGGGGCATTCACTACAACCCAGGCGGGTGTACGCCATAGATTATAAGAATGATACAGTATTGAAATCGCCCTTAAGCGGGGCAGCAGTGGTATCTCTTAATTTTTTTGACCTTGACAACGATGGCTCGGATGAGATCCTTTTAAATACCGTTGCCCCTGAGAACTTCAAGACACATATTCCATACCGCGATTCAATTTCATGGTTGATGGTTTTGGATAAGTCCCTTCGGTTTTACAGGCCTCCATTAAAACTTAATGGACCACCATCAAGGGTATCCATTGAGCCATTTCAGCAGGAAGGAAAGAATTATTTGATGGTATATCACAAGTATAATGAATCGGATGATTATCATGCAATTATGGCAATATACGATGACTCGTTACACATGATTAAAAGCAACACAGTCCATGGCCAGAAAAAAAGCGCAACTCATATGTATAGAATTCCCGGAAGATTCGATCTTCAGGATATCAAGTTTCTGAATAACAATGGGATATATACATATAATTTCAATCTGGAGAGTACAGATTCTCTCTTTAATGAGTCCTATTTTGATTACAATACTGCGCAAGTTTTGGATGTGGATGCCGATGGAGAAAATGAATATGTGTTTCGTTCACTGGAGAAAATCTATGTTTTCCGGTCCGATTTCAGAGAATCGGCTAGCCTGGCTATTCAGATTAATGCAAGATACCTCAGGACATTCATTTCGATCATTGAGGATGGGGACGCTTATCCTAAATTGTTTGCGCAGATAGGTACTGATAGGATCACTTCATTGTATATGAAAAATAAATGGTACCAGTTCAGAAAACTGGTCTATCCTGGCATTTTTATTCTGCTTTATGGCCTCTTCTACTTGTTGACATTCTTGCAGACAAAACTTGTTGCCAGGCGATATGAAAAAGACAAACTCATCAATAGATTGCAATTACAGTCGATTAAAAACCAGTTGGATCCTCATTTTACTTACAATGCACTAAATGCTGTTGGATCTTTAATCTATAAGGAAAAAAAAGATCTTGCGTACCAATACCTGAAAGGATTAACTGATCTTCTACGGATGGTATCCGGCGATGTCAAAGATCTTGGCTGGACCCTTGCAGACGAGCTCGAGTTTATCAGGAAATACATGGAAATAGAAAAACTGAGATTCAGAGAAAAATTTAATTATTCCATAGAGGTGGAGTCAGAAAATCTGAAGGATAGGCAAGTCCCTAAGATGAGTGTTCTTACCTTCGTGGAGAATGCCATCAAGCACGGATTGAGGAATAAGCAGGATGTTCGCCAGCTTGAAGTGGAAGTCACCAGAGATACCAATGGAATGAAGATAGGAATCCGGGATAATGGCATTGGAAGAGCTGCAGCAGCACAATACAATGGGGCATCAACTGGTCATGGGATTCAGATGATGAAACTATATTTAAAGCAATTTAGTGAAACCACCGGCAAAAATGCGCGGTTTAAGATTATTGATCTGTTTGATAGTGATCTGAAAGCAGCGGGGACTCTCGTAGAACTAATCATACTATGAACAAAGAAAGCATTGCCATTTTGATCGTTGACGACGAGCCCGAAGCCAGGGATTTACTGGTAATATTGCTGCGGCAAATTGAAGGGATCAGGATTGTAGGGATGGCTGAGAATGTTGACGTTGCTCTGAGCCTGGTGGACGAAAAAAGTCCCGATCTCATCCTTTTGGATATTCAGATGCCTGGTAAAAATGGCTTCGAACTGGTTAGTAAACTAAGAGAAACAGGGAGGGATACCGGCTATATTTTTATAACAGCATTCGATGATTATGCTATTCGGGCATTAAGAGCCACTGCTTTTGATTACCTTCTTAAACCAGTGGATCCCAAAGAATTGAGTCGGGCTATAGGATCGTTCAGAGAGGAGTGGAAGAGAAAGGTGCTGAGTGACAGTGTCGACAATTTATTGTCCAATTTAGGCATTGGCAGAAGATTAAAACTGAATACCCGGACTGGATTTATGGTAATTAATCCAATGGATATAGTCTACTGTTTAGCTGATGGTAATTACACGGAAATTATCCTGGCCAAAGATCGCAGGGAAATTATTTCCAGTAACCTGGGTAGCCTGGAGAAAGAGCTGGCAGGCAAGGATTTCTTCAGGGTGAGCCGCTCAGCATTGATAAGTTTGCGGTACCTGACCCACGTAGACAATAAAGCGGGCACCTGTAGATTGCAGACGGAATCTGTCATAGAATTGAAGGTCGCAAGGAACAGGTTGAGCACTCTTGCATCGGTGTGGGAATCGGGTAATAATTATCGCTACCAATCAAGATATCTTACCTGATTTTTCTCAGAAAAGAAAGAAAATCTATTGTTTTCTGAAGGTATGATAACCAAATCGGAGTTGTGCACGTATACCATTTTTGAGTTACGCTCGTGCATTGGCTCGACCGAGCTCGCAAACTCGGTTGACTTCGTCGAAAAGTTCCTCAGAGTAAGCTCCGGGAAGCTTCAATTTCCGACAGAAACATTTTTTTGTGAATCATGAAGCCTGCAGCGCATAAATTATATATCGGTACCATGATAGTGGTAGTGATAGCAGTAGCAGTGTACCTCGTTTACAATGGATATTCATATTATAGTACTGGCGAGGAAGAGAGATTCTATCACATCGATCATGAGATATTGAAACCCAATGGACTACTAGGTCACGGAATGGGAATCATCGGCTCATTTTTGATGGTGGCGGGGGTTTCAATCTATATGATACGAAAACGATGGAGGCTTTTAGCAAGGCTGGGAAAATTGAAGCACTGGTTGGAGTTCCATATTTTCCTGTGCACACTTGGTCCTCTTTTAGTATTGTTTCATACTTCATTCAAGATCGGAGGATTGGTTTCGGTAAGCTTCTGGAGTATGTTGGCGGTGGTTTTCAGTGGCCTCATTGGAAGGTTTATCTATATCCAGATACCCAGAACCATTGAGGGTAGGGAGTTGAATCTCAATGAAGTTCGAGGCATGAAAAGTGATATCAGGGATATTCTGACAACCCTGTATGATCTTGATAAGGACAGCCTGAATACGATTGTTGAATCAACGGAATTAAGCCGAAAGGAACGATCGGATACCCGACGCATCAGAAAGACTCTGAAAACAAATTATCTCACCCGATCCCAACGATCACAGGTTATGAAACTGGTGAAGAATGAAATTTCACTGAACCGCAGAATCGACAGATTGCAAACCATGCAAAATCTTTTCAAATATTGGCATGTGGCACATTTACCTTTTGCGCTTATCATGCTGGTCATCATGGTCATTCACGTTGCAGTATCCATTGTTTTTGGATACACCTGGATTTTTTGATCCTATAATCATCTGATAAACAGAATC
>CAZCQL010000139.1:0-7309 GCA_964500835.1 uncultured Bacteroides sp. | reverse complement strand
GTATTGCTTTGACAATCTTATCATGTGATAAAAGCCAATCTCATTAAGATTATCCTTAGTTATCACAGGATAACAAACAAAATGGAGAGTTCATATAACTACTAAAAAAGAATGAAAATGAAAACAACTATGAAAATGGTGGGTTCTTCCATATTGGGAAGTGGCCTTACGATTGCGGTCTTTCTATTGGCCGGTTTCAATCATACTATACCCGAATTTACTCTTGGGCAGGATCCTGTTCCTGTTCATAAGGTCGTGAATACTGTCATAGAAAACGGTGAGTTGGTACCACTTGACTTTACAGGAGTATCAAAAGAAGTGATGAGTTCCGTGGTACACATCACTTCAACCCGAAAAGTGAATACGGGAAATAATTTCTATTTCAATGATAGAAATCCCTTTGGAGATATGTTCGGAGATGATTTTTTTAGGTTTTTTTATGGGGATCCCAAGACTCGGAAACGTGGTCCTTCACAGCCTAAATCATACAATCAGACAGGCTCCGGCTCTGGAGTTATTATCAGCAGCAACGGATATATAATTACAAACAATCATGTAATTGATAATGCTGATGAAATTAATGTCACTCTACCTGATAACGAATCTTTTAGTGCAAGGGTGATTGGCAAAGATCCTTCCACTGATCTGGCACTGCTTCAAATAAAAAAGGATGGTTTGCCTGTCTTGAATATGGGAAACTCAGACCAGGTTGAAGTGGGTGAATGGGTAATGGCTGTTGGAAATCCATTTAACCTGAACTCCACAGTCACGGCTGGGATTGTAAGCGCAAAAGGAAGGAATATCAATATCATTAATGATAAATCAGCTATTGAAGCCTTCATCCAGACAGATGCAGCCATAAATCCAGGCAACAGCGGAGGGGCTCTGGTGAATCTGAAAGGCGAACTTGTCGGGATAAACACAGCTATTGCAAGTCCTACAGGCACTTATACAGGGTATGGTTTTGCCATTCCTGCTAATATTGTAAGTAAGGTTGTGGAGGATTTTCTAAAATACGGAATGGTCCAGCGTGCCTACCTGGGGATTATGATCAGGGATATAGACGGAAATCTGATGAAAGACAAGCATTTAAAAATCAGTGAGGGCGCTTTTGTGGATAGTCTGATAGAAAATAGTTCAGCCGGAAAAGCTGGCTTGAAAACGGGGGATGTCGTTGTCAAGGTTGGGGAGACTCCTATACTAAAAACTTCGGACCTTCTTGAACAGGTCGGAAGGCACAGGCCGGGTGATGAGATCAGCGTCACGATAAATAGAGGCGGTAAAGAGATTCTCTACAATGTCACACTTGCTAACCAGCAGGGTTCCGAAAAGTTGGTCACAAAAGACAGTGAGGATGTGCTGGACTTGCTTGGTGCTTCTTTCAAAAATCTTGATAAAGAAGAGGCCAGACGAATAGGTGTGGAAGGCGGTGTGGTGGTTGAAGAATTATCCGGAGGAATCCTGAAGAACCAAACCGGTATTGAGGAGGGATTTATTATTACAGGGATTAATAATGAAAAAATTTCATCCGTGAATGACCTGAGAAGGGCCTTAAAAAATCAAAAGGGAGGAGTAATGATGCAAGGTCTCTATGAGAATTATCCCGGCGAACTTTATTTCGCTTTTGGCATGCCTGGATAAACGTTTCACTTTATGTGATTTAGAAACATAAATTAGAAAGAGGCTGTATGAAAAGATACGGCCTCTTTCTGATTAAATGGACTCAGAGGTGCCTATTCTAAAGTATACGCCACAACCCTGTTATCGAAAAATGTCGGCACATAAACTACCTGTCTTTCTCTATTGAATCCAATGTCGGCGGAGTTAATATCATGGTCGGATGTTTTCAGTAAAGAGATCTTGCTGTAATCCGGTAAGATCAGGAATACCTCGCCTGCCCAGCTTGAAGTCAGGTAGTAACCCTCTTTACCGGTAAATTCCACTCCATCACCAGCCCCTATTTCAGTTGTCACCGTTTCATATGATGCGGTGGATTTATCAATGATCTTGAGGTCCTGACTTCCGGAAGAGGTCAACAATACCCTCGATTCCTCCACGAATAGCCCATTGGGTCTGTCCAATCCCTCAGTAATCCAGCTTGTAATTTCTCCATTGCTATAGATCGAAATTATTCCTGTATCTGAGTCGGAAATGTAAACCTTTCCATCGGCTCCCACCGAAATATCATTCAGGAATGAGGCTCCCTCAATCTGCACCTTTTCTAAGATTTCAGCCTTCTCTACGTCGATTATAACCAGCTGGTCAATATCTGTTACGTAGAGAAATTTCCCTGCGGTGCCCATTCCTTTGGGAGCATCCAGTCCGGTCACCCATTTCAGGGATTTTATAGTCCCGTCGGGGTCAAGCATGGAGATAAAACCTTGTCCGTCTTTTTCCGACGGAACTCCGTTTATACAGGATACAAACAGGACTTTCCGGTTTTTATCATAGAGAACAGACTCACAGGTAGAGAGAACAGTATCGGTTTTCCATAATTCGGTGAGCGTAAACGTATGATCAGATTCGGTTTCTGAACCGGTATCAGCCGGTTTCCTGGAAGTACAACTCATTGTTAGAAATGCGGAGAAAATTAATAACAGGAAGTTTTTCATCATCATAAATTAAATGGTTTTAAGTATAACTAATCCATGGCAAAGAAGTTCATACATCAATTTATAGGCAACGTATCATCATTCCTCCACTCCTGGTAGGATGCATCATAAAGACGTACTTTATATCCAACCAGCTTAGCTGCAAAATATACCAGCGAGGCCAATAGCCCGGAGTCACAATAAGCAACCAGGGTTTGCCCCGGACCAATGCCCTGATCAACGAATAACTTTCTGAGTTCATTCTTCTTTTTGAGATGGGGAGGGGACTCCGCTGTACTAAGGGAGCTAAACGGTATATTTACAGCTCCTTCTATATGACCATTTCGTGGTTCGTTGCGATCTTTGGTGGCACCGCTGTATATATTTTCAGGCCTGGCGTCTATGATCACCACGTGATCGTTATTTAGATTCGAATAGACCCTATTTTTATCTGTGACTAAAGAACTATCTGGTCGGATGCGAATGGTTCCTTCTGCAAAATCAGGTCCCTCTTTGGCTAGTGCTTTATGTTCGGATTTCCATGCCGGAAACCCGCCATTGAGAATTGCTGTCCGGTTGCCAAGCCCAGCGTAATCAAACGTGAAGTAAAGCCGTGCTGCCAGTGTGAGCGCTTCATCATCATCATACGAGATGATAATTTTTGAATCGTTATTGATACCCCAGGATCTCATAGTTTGTTCAATGGAAAGATCATCCGGAAGTTCATGTTTCAATCCGTTCTCAATATCTTCGATCACATCCTTCAGCGAAATAAGACGTGCATTTGGAATATGCCCTCTCTCAAATCGTGCCTTATTCCCGTAATGCAAAATTACCATGGACGGATCCGATAGGTTATTCTCCAGCCAGTCTGTTGAAACGAGTATATCGGGAATGACTTTGACCGGTTGGGAATAGAGATCCGGCCTTCCCATACTCATAATCATCACCATCGCTATCAGGATTCTTTCTTGCTTCATTCTCTCCATATTAGTCCATTAAGCAGCGAACACAAAACCCGTTGGTTGCCACACTTACGTTTCTGAATAATTGCACATCTTCAAACGCTATGCTCCTAAAAATTACTCATCAATATTGACATGCCAGTTGTACAAAGCGCCATACGTCTCTTTGTTGGTCGAATCGTTGTTATAGCAGCCATAGGCAGGTGGCATTTTAATCTTCGTCGTTAATAAGAAAATCGATCGTGCTCAAGCGTGCCGGATGGCGTATTTAAGATACCATTGTTGATCCACAAAGTTACCCTGCTCATCCGGTCGAAGGGTGGGTATGGATACATTCCGCCTGTGACGAAATCGGTTAATCCGTCCCTATTAAAGTCACCCGGTTCCAACGTAATCAGATGTGTGGGCGCATTGGCTATTTCATGTTTTACGTAGTTCATATCGCCTGTGTTTTCCACCCACATAAAGCTTTGAGATGATGGATTCTCCCAGAGATTAAAGGCGCTTACAGCAAAAAGATCTATATCTCCATCCTGATCAATATCGGAAGGGCGCATGCTAAAAGCACCAATAAATGTGCAGATTCGATGGTATTGAAATTTTAATTCCCCTTTGTTCTCAAGCCATTGGAGCCCATGCCATGGCCTTCCCTGTGGCGGAATATAATCAAATGCATCTCCATTGGAGTACAATATATCGAGCCTGCCATCCTGATTAAGATCATACATATATATTCCACTCGATCCATAGTCCTCCAGGTCGGATCCCCATAACAACTTCATCTGAAATTCTCCCTGCCCATCGTTTACATAACAGTAGATTTCTTCCCATTCCTGGCTAACCAGAGACACGATATCCATGTCATGATCATCATCAATATCCACTATTTCCACATTGATTGGACCGGAAAGATTCTGTAGCATATGAGATTTGAATTCCCATTGCCCCAGATTTTCAATCCACCTGGTTTCCCCATCATCGTAGCCGAACTGGGCAACGGCAAGGTCCATATCCCCATCCCCGTCAAGATCGCCGGCCCTCACATCTGATACACGCGCAATCTTTTCAACCACGACTCGTTTCTTAAATTCGAACTGTCCATTATTTTCAAGTAAAACTACCGATCCGATTTTATCGTTGGATGGGTAGAGCAATCCAAGAACAGCCACTATCAGGTCTTTATCTCCATCCATATCAAAATCAAAAGCCTGCACATGGGCGGGGGCAATAATATCTTTTACAAGGATATTTTCGGTAAAGACATTTGCAGGGGATTGATGGATCCAGGATATATAATTGCCTTTGGCATCACAAACAACCACATCCAATAGTCCATCATTATCCAGGTCCTCCCCAATGACATGAGAGATCATGGGTGCTTCAGTAAATTCCTTCCCGATTGGCTCAGGATTTAAAAAATCGATCTTATCTCCCTCAGGTTCCACTGCTAATCGCCACCCTGATGTAGTTTCATCTGCTCCCGGCCTTTTCATCTTCCTTTCCAGTACCTCGCTGATTTTCATGCCACTTTTCCCCGCCTGGTACTTCAGAAACAGGTATGGGATACCTATAATGAGTAATGCTATGACAATGAGTATGCCTATATTTCTGGTGCGCTGGATCATTTTCTTCTGCTGATTCCGTTGCCTGATCATGGAGTAGATTGGTTGTAGGTAATCAAAAATACTTATTTTTAGCCACCAGCTTAACAGACTTGCAATATATCTTATAATTGAGTATTACTTACTCGCATGATGAAAAGTCCCTGGAGAAGGATCATTCAAGTACTAATCATTCTAGGTTTTGGGCTGATACCTGCCATTCTTTGCCAGTTCACTGTCCGGGAACCGGTTGATAGATATATACATGTGAGAAACTTCCGGTACGGCAAGGATCCCCATGTGATCAGGTGCAACAGGGGAGACAGGCTTCATCTCACTTTTTCATCAGATGATACAGGACACTCTTTTTTCTTAGAGGAGTTCAACATTGATGTAAAAGTAAGTCCCGCTGTGGAGGAGGTTACGGTTTTCGGTATCGATGACCCGACAGATAAGCCGCTAATAACCAAGGAGGTAACGTTAATTGCGGAATTTCCTGGCCTTTTAAATTTCATTGTATCCAAAAGCAATTACAGGTGCCACATATGGTGCGGACCCATGCATGCATTTGAACAGGGGAAGTTGATCATATTGCCCAATACTTTGCTATGTTTTAGCATAGGAACTCTCATGGGCATCTTATCCCTGTGGTTGCTCAGCATGAAAAGGAAGACCAATCCCTGGTTAAAAGCAGAGGAGGACCGATCTGATATGAAAGATATTTTCAAATGGTCAGGTTTCCTCCGGAAAATTGCAATATCCCGCTGGCCTCAGATAATTGTAACCATCCTGGCATTGTGCTTGATTTATATAGTAATTATGACCTCCATATTTGGGACTAAGATGTCGGGAAGGAACCTTGGAGTTTTGTTGATGTGGGCTGTATGGTTGTTCCTGTTGATAGCCTTTATGACTCCTGTAGGTGGAAGAATTTGGTGCACCATATGTCCCTTGCCTTTTTTTGGAGATCTGGCCCAGCGCGGATCAATTATTTCTCCAAATAAGGGTCGTACCAGAGGGTACAACAACAAGTTTTACGGACTCTTTTTGAAGTGGCCCGAAAAATTGAATAACAATTGGTTAAGGCTGTTCATATTTTTAATTCTGGCTACATTCTCAACGACAATGGTTGCCTCTCCCAAAGTTTCAGGGTTTACCATCCTGTTGCTGCTGGTGCTACCAACTCTTATGGCAATGGTTTTTGAATTGCGTGCGTTTTGCCGGTATATTTGCCCGGTAAACGCTTTCATTGGTCCCTTCTCCGGGATGAGCTTGCTGGCACTCAGGAATAAGTCTCAACCAGTATGTGATAAATGCAAGGCACACTATTGTCAGAATGGCAATACAAAAGGATGGGCATGTCCCTATGGATTAAATGTCGGAGAGATGAAAGAGAACGCCGATTGCGGACTCTGTCTCGAATGTGTGCGCAGCTGCACGTACGAAAATGTCTCTCTGTACAAAAGACCTTTTGCTTCAGAACGCAAGGTTCGTAATTTGAGTGATGGCTGGCTATCAATAGCCATATTTTCAATCTCTATAATTTACAGCGTACTGTACCTTGGACCCTGGCCTGTGGTAAGGGATTATATAAATATACTGGATAAACAGAATTGGGACTTGTTCGGGATATATTCTATTTTGCTATGGTCGGTAGTACTGGTGGTCATGCCAGGAATTATTTATCTTCTTGCCTTAGCCGGTGGCCGGCTTTCAGGGGTTGATATAAAAACCAAAGAGATATTCCTCGATTACACCGGAGCGCTGATCCCTCTGGGACTTTTATTATGGGTAGCATTTGTGGTTCCCATGTTTTTTGTAAACATCACCTTCATCCTGCAATCGCTTTCGGACCCCTTCGGCTGGGGATGGGATTTTTTTGGTACAGCAAATATTCCCTGGCATCAGTTCCTTCCCCAATACATTCCCTGGATCCAGGCTCTTCTCATTCTCACAGGTTTGTTCTTCAGCCTGAGAAATATTAAACGAACCTGGCAAAGTTATCGCCTGGAAACCAGCCAGATAGTGTCTTTAAGTTTACCTCTTGGCATCTTTGTTACCGGGGTGGCAATAGTTCTGCTGTTTTTCTTTACAAATTAGTGTCTGAAAGAAAACTCACGTTTTCCTGATATTTCACATTAATTTCTTGTTT
>CAZCQL010000138.1:0-7338 GCA_964500835.1 uncultured Bacteroides sp. | reverse complement strand
TTTCTGATCAATACATTCACTCACTGGGAGGAGCCACCCCGGGCAAGGCACCAGGTTGCCTACGCCCTGGCCCGGAACCATACAGTGGTTTTTGTAGCAGCCAACAAAGTAGGATTCCCGGGGATCATGACCTCCCGGGTTCAGGAAAATTTGTCCCTGGTACAACCCCGTTTCTTTGTGGGGAATAAAATCCGTTATAGAATTCCGGTCCTGAATGAAATTTATCAAAACTGGTTGTATAAAAAACTAAAAAAAAGCTATAGCGACCATAGAATCATTAATTTTGATTTTACAGCTACCAGGATTTATAACTATTTCAAAGAGGTGATTTTTTACTACAACGATAACCTGGCAGCCATCAGCAAAAGACTCAATCCGGGATTTATCGCGAGGTACCATGAAAGAGTGGAATCTAAGGTTGCTGCCGAGGCCAACTTTTGTATTTCCGTCACCCCATTGCTGAAAGAAAAGCTACAGGAGTTTAATCCGGCATCACATGAAATTCCCCTGGGAGGGCCCGATATAAAGGAATTTGGAATTGAGGTGAATGAAACCATACAGGAGGAAGCACCCATCAGGGTTGGCCTGGTAGGTTTTATTAGCGATTACAGCATCTCATCCGATATCATTAATTTTGTACTTAACCAGGAGAATATGGTGCTCGTTGTAGTGGGCCCCATGGAGAATTCATTTATGGACAAGCTTCGAAACCGGGATCGGATGATTTTGAAAGGGACACTCACAGGAAAAGAACTATTCGAGGCAATCAATGAATTTGACATTGCAATTGCGCCCTACTGCCGTGCCATCACAAAGGATGATAGCGTTGGGGTAGGCACCGGTAGTAAAATGTACCAGTACCTGGCCCTTGGAAAACCTGTGGTTATATCTGATATGGTTGGACTAAAGAACGTGTCCCTGCCTGAAAAATTCTTATACATTGCCAGTGAGGAGGATAATTTTCCTTTGCTGATTAACAAAGCCCATAAAGAGAATACCCCCTCGGCCATACGTGAAAGGGTGAGCTATGCCAACGAAAATACATGGGAAAAACGCATGGAAACCCTGATCAAAATATATCACAACCAATAACGGATATCTACTAATTACTCACATTCTCTCACACAATATAACCTGACCAGCATGAAACAATTGATTCAAAACTTCAAAACCGGCGAGCTGTATGTGGATGAACTTCCTGTCCCTGCACTAACCAAAGGATATGTCCTGGTAGCCAACCGGTTCTCACTGATTAGTGCCGGAACTGAAAAGACAACGGTAAGTACCGCACAGGCCAGTTTAATAGGCAAAGCCAAGAAAAGACCTGACCTTGTTAAGCAGGTTTTGCAGAACTATAAAAAAGAGGGATTTAAGGCCACTATGGAAAAGGTGAGAACCAAGCTGGATTCTCTTAAAGCACTGGGTTATAGCAGTGCCGGGGTTGTTCTGGCTTCCATGGATGATTCGCAGAAGTTTCAGCCGGGTGAGGCGGTGGCTTGTGCCGGGCTGGGATATGCTTCCCATGCTGAGGTGATCATTGTCCCGCAAAACCTGGTGGCAAAGATCCCCGAAGGAGTGGATTTCCAGGATGCCAGCTATACGACACTTGGTGCCATTGCTTTACAAGGTGTCAGGCAGGCAGATCCCAAACTGGGAGACAATGTATGTGTCATCGGGCTCGGACTGCTTGGACAGATCGTTGCGCAAATTTTAAAGGCTAACGGGTGCAATGTATTCGGAATTGATGTCGCAGCAGACATGGTCAAGTTGGCCAATGATACGAATTCAGCTCAGGCCATACTGCGAAATGATCCCCACATGATGGCCGCAGCAGAAAATTTCACCAACGGGAACGGATTTGATTCGGTCATCATAACTGCAGCCGGACAAACCAATGATCCTGTGGAACTTTCGGGCCGGATCCTGAGGAAAAAGGGAACAGTGGTGGTGGTAGGTGCTGTGAAAATGGACGTTCCGAGGGATCCGGATTTCTACCGAAAAGAGCTGGAACTGAAACTCTCCTGTTCCTACGGTCCGGGAAGGTATGATGTAACGTATGAAGAGGAAGGAGTGGACTATCCATTTGGATATGTCAGGTGGACCGAGCAGAGAAACATGGAAGCATTTCTTAAGCTTGTTGCCAACCAATCTGTGAAACTAAAATCCCTGACAACCCACGAATTTGATATCGATGGGGCGGTAAAAGCCTATGATCTGGTGCTGGGAAAAGTGAAAGAACCCTTCGTGGGGATTCTTCTGAAATACCCGGTTGTTGATGCGGTAAAAAGTGAAGTGGTTTCAATAAGTCCGGTGAAGAAGGAAAAAATTAATATGGGTTTTATCGGGGCCGGCAGCTTTGCCCAGTCCTATCTGATCCCCAATACAAAAGGGCTCGGTTCCCTTGATACGGTAGTCACCAGAAACGGAATGAACTCCAAAAATGTAGCCCGGAAGTTTGGATTTGGAAACTCATCCACCGACCCCGCATCAATTTTAAGTAATGAAAGCATCACCACTGTTTTTATTGCCACCCAGCATGATACTCATGCCGGATATGTGATGGATTGTTTAAAAAACAAAAAGGCAGTGTTTGTTGAAAAACCATTGGCCATGGATATGGATGAGCTCCTGGAGGTTATAAAAGTTTATAATGAAGCGGATACGCCTGCCTTGATGGTAGGTTTTAACCGCCGCTTTGCTGATATCAGCGTTCAAGCAAAAGATTCGTTAAAAAATACGGGTGAACCCCTTGTGATGAATTTCAGGGTCAATGCGGGATTTATCCCAAAAGACCATTGGACCCAGACCAAAGCTGGCGGTGGAAGGATCGTAGGTGAGATCTGCCATTTTATTGACCTCATGCAATTTATCACAGATTCGGAACCAGTAAAAGTGTATGCGGAGTGCATCGAAACAAATAGCGACAAAATCAAGAATGATGACAATATCTCCATCACTGTCAAATTCGGCAACGGCTCTGTGGGAAACCTGGTCTATACAGCCAACGGAGATAAGGGATTGGCCAAGGAACGCTTTGAGATTTTTGGAGGGGAATCAGTATTTGTAATTAACGATTTTAATAGTGGAGGTTCCTTCAAAGATAGCAGAGAGAAGAAGATCAAGACAGCAGGAAAAGGCCATAAGCAGGAGGTAACCGCGTTTATCGGAGCCCTTGAGAAAGGGGAGCCCATGCCCATCCCGTTTCGCTCTATTTGCCTGACCACGCTCGCTACCTTTAAGATTCAGGAATCATTGGCCACTGGGCTGCCCCAATCCATTGAATTATAAGATGGTAGAGAAAGTTGAACAGAGCCTTGAGAGGCTGAGGGTTTATTGTGAAAAGGAGCAATTCAAAGGGTGGGATCCCTATGATGGGCTGACCAGCAGAGTCTTCCAGGCGCTACCAGGAATAAAAAGAGTGAAGCTATTTCGATTAATATGGATTCAGGCGTTCAAGCGGAATCCGTTAAACCTCAGAAAATTATTTCTGATCAGGAAGGATTATAATCCGAAGGGAGTGGCTCTCTTCTTAAATGGATACTGCAACCTATACAAAATAGACCCCAGGGAAGAATATAAAATACAAATTCGATTCCTGGCCGACAAGGTCATTGAGCTGATGAGCCGGGGCTACTCCGGAGCTTGCTGGGGATACAATTTCGATTGGGAATCCAAGGCTTTTTTTCAACCTAAATATACACCAACCATTGTTGCGTCTGTGTTTATAGGATATGCGCTACTGGATGCGTATGAACTTATAGGAGATGAATCGTGGCTCCAGACGGCGCTTTCTGTTTCGGACTTTATCTTAAAAGATCTGAACCGGACTACTGATGAAGAAGGGGATTTTTCATTTTCCTATTCGCCCCTCGACCATTCGCAGGTATACAATGCAACCTTGCTTGGCTCCAGGCTGCTTGCCAGGATATGCAGCATCACCGGGGATGAATCGCTGTTGAAGGTGGCCAGGCATTCTGTAGATTTTGTGGTGAAGCGCCAGCAGGAAGATGGATCATGGACCTACAGTCCGCTTCCGTTTCATCAGTGGATCGATAACTTCCACACTGGTTACAACCTTGAGTGCCTGTCTGAGTACCAGAAATATTCCGGAGATGCGAGATACAAGTCAGCAATAGAGAGAGGATTGGAGTATTACCTGAACACCTTCTTTGAGGAGGACGGCCGGTGCAGGTACTACAACAATTCACTCTATCCCATCGATATCCATGCGCCGTCTCAGCTGATAATTACACTGAGCCGGTTGGGCCTTTTTCAGAAGCACCGGGAACTGGCCGACCGCACGCTGGAATGGGTGCTGGACCATATGCAGGCTAAGAGGGGTTATTTCTATTTTCAATTAAAGCGTGGCATAAAGTCAAAAATCCCCTATATGAGGTGGGCACAGGGGTGGATGTTCTTCGCCATGAGTCTTTATTTGACGGAAGAGAAGAAATCTTAGATTAAACATCCGTATTGGAGGTAACCAATGGTAGAGGTTTACGTATTCTAAAGTCTGTTTATAACTAAAGTCATCATACATGAAAATCTGGTTTGATCTCTCAAATTCACCACACATCCCTCTTTTTTCGGCAATGATAAAGGACTTGATGAAGGAGCATGAGGTGATCATTACATGCAGACCACTGGCAAATACCATTGACCTCCTGGATCTGCATGGATTCACATACACGGTAGTGGGAAAGCATTACGGAGGAAAATTTTCAGCCAAACTGTTTGGGTATCCTGTCAGGGTGTGGCAACTTGTTAAGTTCCTCAGGAAGAAGAAAATTGATATGGCCATCTCTCAGAGCACCTTTCACAGTCCTATCACGGCATGGCTTCTTCGGATCCCGGTAATCTACATGAATGATAATGAGCACGCTATGGGAAATATTCCCTCCTTTGTATTTGCCACAAAAATTCTAATACCGGAATTTCTTGATCCAAAAAAAGCTCAAAAGCAATTGGCGCGGAAATCAAAGATTATCCAGTATCCCGGAGTAAAAGAAGGCATCTACCTCTGGAACGCTGAAATCACTCATGTGGCAGCTTCCGATAAAAAGATCTTTATCCGGCCCGAACCATGGATTGCCCAGTACTATAAAGGAGCGCTCAATTTCATGGACGATATGATCCTTTATTTGAAGGATAAGGCCCAGGTGGTTTTATTACCACGCGGCAGTGAACAGGCAAAGCATTATGAACAGGAGAAGTTCGGTGGTGTGGTGGTCCAGAGCAAAGCATTAAGCCTTGAGGAGATAGCCGGAAAATGTAAACTCTTCATTGGAGCCGGAGGAACAATGACCCGCGAAATGGCTGTGGCAGGCATACCAACTATCTCGGTTTACCAGGATGATCTTCTGGATGTGGACACCTACCTCCTGGAAAATGGGATGATGGAACATCGACCTGATCTGACCGGAGAGCAGGCACTGGAATATCTGGAGAATTGTGAGCAAAAAGATGCCAATGACCTGTTGCTCAGGAAAGGCAGGGAGACTTATTATCTCATCAAAGGATTGTTGATCAGCAGGTTGTCAAATTAGAAAAATCAAGAGAAGATGAAAGAGATTCGAATGGTCGATTTACACACCCAATATCTTCATATTAAACCAGAAGTGGATGAAGCAATACAGCGTGTAATTGATTCTACCGCTTTTATAAAGGGGAAAGATGTAGCCCTGTTTCAGGAGGAGCTAAACACCTATATGGGAGCAACGCATACCATCGCCTGCGGCAACGGTACAGATGCCCTGCAGGTGGCCATGATGGCCCTTGAACTGAACCCGGGAGATGAAGTCATAACCACTCCGTTTACCTTTATTGCCACCATAGAGGTAATCAAATTGTTGGGATTAAAACCAATTCTGGTGGATGTGAGGCAAGATACTTTTAACCTGGATCCTTCCCTGGTAGAAGCTGCTATCACAGAAAAAACAAGGGCCATTGTACCCGTACATCTTTTTGGTCAGTGTGCTCACATGGAGTCCCTCATGGCGGTGGCAGATAAGCACAACTTAATGATCATTGAGGACAATGCGCAGGCTATTGGTGCTGACTATCACTTTATGGATGGAAGCAGTCGGAAGGCCGGAACCATTGGCACGATGGGTACCACTTCGTTTTTTCCTTCAAAAAACCTGGGGGGCTATGGTGACGGTGGAGCACTTTTTACCAATGATGATGCACTGGGCGAGAAGCTAAAAGCCCTGGTAAATCATGGAATGAAGCAACGTTATTATTACGATTACATCGGGGTCAATTCAAGGTTGGATACTCTCCAGGCAGCGATCCTGAGGGTGAAACTGACTAAACTGGAGAGTTACCTTCGCGCCAGGCAACGCGCAGCAAATTATTATGATACGGCGTTAGCTGGAATTGAAGGTGTGGAGGTTCCTGTACGATCAGAATTCTCCAGCCACGTATTTCATCAGTATACCCTGCAGGTGACTGCAGAATCGAGGGACTCACTAAAATCCTGGTTGCAGGAGAAGGGGATCCCGGCAATGATTTATTACCCGGTTCCGCTGCATTTGCAGCATGCATATGCTGATCTTGGCTATAAAACAGGGGACATGCCAGTGGCCGAGAGACTGTCCACTCAGGTATTGTCGTTGCCCATGCATACAGAGCTGGAAGAGGATCAGCTTGGGTACATCACCCGACAAATTACAGAATTTTTTAAATCTTAAATGATGAAAGAATATTTTGCACACGAAACTGCAGTGATCGACGAGGGTGTCCGTATTGGCGCCGGTTGCAGGATATGGCACTTTACGCACATCATGACCGGGAGTACAATGGGGGAGAATTGCAACCTGGGGCAAAATGTGGTGGTTTCACCGGATGTAGTACTCGGAAAAAATGTGAAGGTTCAAAATAACGTATCCATCTATACGGGTGTGACCTGTCAGGATGATGTGTTTCTGGGCCCCTCCATGGTATTTACCAATGTGATTAATCCCCGAAGTGCGGTGATCCGAAAAGAAGAATATATGAAAACTGTGGTGGGGAAAGGGGCCACCATTGGAGCCAATGCGACGGTGGTTTGTGGAAATGATATAGGCAAATTTGCATTTATTGGGGCCGGGGCGGTGGTTACAAAAGAGGTAAAAGCCTATGCGTTGGTTGTTGGCAATCCTTCCAGGCAGGTAGGGTGGATGAGTGAATTTGGGCACCGTCTTCATTTTAACGAAGAAGGATTGGCCACATGCCCTGAAAGTAATGAACAGTATCAGCTGGTCGATGACCAGGTAACAAAACTTTAAATATACAATGGGAGTAGAAGAGAAGAATTTTGCATTGATAGGTGTGGCCGGATACATTGCCGTGAGGCAT
>CAZCQL010000137.1:0-7379 GCA_964500835.1 uncultured Bacteroides sp. | reverse complement strand
GGTGGGCATCCCCGTTGTTATCCTGGTGATCATGTTCCCAAACTCCCGAAGGGATGAGCTTATTCAGCAGGGTGATCACATCCCTCTGCACTGAATCATCCCAATTCTCCTGTATCATCACACCTGCCGTTGCACCCTGGACATAGACATTGACCAGGCCGGTCTGCACGCCGGATTCTGTGACGATGGCCTCGACCTGGCGGGTGATGTCGTAGAGTCCGTTGTGGGCGGGAGTGGGTATGTGAATGGTTTGTTGCATTTTAATTCTTTATCTCGTTAACAATAACGATTAATTATTTGTGGGAATGAACTGAAAAAATTTGCTTTGGGATTTTACTTTAAAATCACCTAATCATCGGTGACTGTCAGACCAGCCACATACCATACACAAAATGGATCTTCTCTAACAATTCCTAATGCGTATAGTCCAATCTCAAAATTCACTACCACCCTACGAGTAGCATTAGGATTTATATTACCCCGGACGCCATTGATCGATATCACCCAATCAGGTGCATTTAAATAACTTATTCCGTTATTAAAAAGATCTAGCATATCTTGATGCGAATAACCTTCATCGTATTTTCCAAGACTAGAAGATGCTCTACTTGAACTCTGATTGTAAAATTCTAATTCTACGGGTTGGGCTTTAAAAGACGTAGGGCCTTGGAATTCAACGTTTTCTCCATCAAATATGCTCTTTATAGAAAGATCTCAAACTAATAATCCTTGAGTTTTTAATCCATCCCCTCCTTTTCCACTAGCAGTAAGGGTAATAATATATGCGCCTGTACTTGAATAGATGTGAGTAGGATTTTCTTCTGTAGATATACTACCATCTCCAAAGTCCCAAACATATGAGGTGGCATCCTGAGAAATATTAGTAAAGGTAACTGTTTCCCCTAATTCTGCATCAGTTTTGTCCATTGTAAATGAAACTGACGGTTCAGGGATCGAATCCTTGCTGCAACCAGAAAGTATGAAAAAAATGATAATTAGAAATTGTGATAATAATGAATATAAATAGCTCATATATTTCGAATTATTTATGAAGAAGATAATTTGTTAACATAAAGATAATAAATAATTTAACCACCCCCTGAATTAGTAAAAAGAGGGTCTGTCATTTTGAATATTATCATAATTCCTGCAGTTGCCCCCTGCACATAGACATTGACCATGCCGGTCTTTACGCCGGATTCAGATACGATGGCTTCTACCTGGTTGGTGATGTCGTAGAGGCCGTTGCGGGCGGTGGTGGATATGTGGATGGTTTGTTGCATCTTATTGCCAGTTTGATGAGTGCAACTCCAAATTTACATGAAATCTATCACTCCGTATAAGGGATAATACGGGCACTGATATGGAACTCCTCAAGCTTTCTTGAAATAAAAGCTTCATAGTCCACGGGAGCAAGTATATACAATCTGCCATGCAATTGCCGGGTGTATAATGAAAGAAGGCGCCATTTATCCACATCAAAGTTGGCTTCCAGTTCAACGATATACATATCGGTCTGATCCCCAGACTCGATGACCAGATCCGGTGTGACTTGCTTCTTCTTGCCTTTAATCCTGATCCTGTCAGGGCGCTCGTATTCCTTCCCAAACCGGGACTTGATCTTAACAACACCTTTCTCCAGTTTCACCTTCTGAATAAGGGTCTCTATTATCTGCTCAACACTTGTCATAAGCACATTATTCACTTAGCCTTAAGGTTACAATATATACCAGTAGCGAAATGGCTATCCCAAAGATGTTAGCATCCAGACCCAAGGGCAGTGACAGATTTAATAATACCAGCATCGAAGTAGTCATTCCTCCCCCGATCATGGCAAACATAGCTGCCTGAGCGTTCGGCTTTTTCGAAAACAATCCGGCCAAAACCGGAACCAGGAGCCCGGATACCATGAAGGCATAGGACAGCAGCATCAGCTCCAGGACATTCTCCATTTTCATGGCCAGGAACAATGCCAGTGCACCTATGACTAAGGTTAATATCTGAGAATATCTCAGGCTGTTCCCGTCTTTATGCTTACCCAGAACATCGATAAGGATATTTCCGGATGATGCCATCAGGCAACTGTCTGCTGTAGACATAATTGCCGAGAAGTATACGGCCATTATCATGCCCATGAAGCCCACCGGAAGAATGGTCTTGAGTAAAAGCGGAAGACCCAGTTCAGGATCAATGCTTGAAAGTGTGTACTGTGTGATAAGCCCCTGTTCCACAGCTACCCTGGAAAGCATCCCCAGGAACACCCCCAGAAAAGCCATCACCGGGTATTCAAATAATCCGGCAGTAAACCAGGCCCTTCGTGCACTCTTTTCATCCCTGGAAGCATAAATACGTTGATAAAGCGTCATGCCCACAAACCAGATTGGAATGATGGTAAAAGCCCAATTGAGCAATTGCTGCCAGGAGACATTGCTTAGTGAAAGGAATTCATCTGCCAGTGTTTCGCGAACAATGCCCCAGCCTCCCACACTTTTCAGTGCAAAGGGTGTGGCAATAAATAAAAGTCCGGTAAGCAGAATGATCCACTGAATAGTATCGGTATAAATGACAGCTTTCATGCCCCCCAGGCTGGTGTAAAGTACGGCAATGATTCCCATAAGCAGCAGGGCATGATTCAGGGACAGACCATTGAATGTGGAAGAAGCAAGTTTTGCCCCTGCAAGCAGCTGGGAGGAAGTGAATCCCAGGTAACTGATGGCCGATATCAATCCTGCCACCATGGCCACTTTTGGATTGAAAATATGTGAAAGAAGTTGGGGGAAGGTCAGGAATCCTTTACGCTTTCCCAGACGGAATACTTTAGGGATAAGGAATATCCCTGCCATCCAGGCACCGATCAAACCCGTGAACAAAAGCCAGCTTCCCGAAAGCCCCATTAAAAAACCCAATCCCCCAAGACCAATGGAAAAGCCGCCCCCCACATCCGTGGCGACAACCGAAAGCCCGATATGCATACTAGTCATTTTTCGCCCTCCAACAAAATAGTCGTCTGTACTTTTGTTCCTGCGCATAAAGAACACACCAACTCCAAGCATTCCCAGGAGATACAGAATGAAAATCGAAAGATCCAGGGGATGCATTATTTCAATTCAATGTTTAGCTCAAGATGGGAGGAGCGATTCTGATATCTTATCAAACCACGGGAAAGCAGGCTGAAAATGATTTGCTGGCCTTCTGAAGAAGAAAGGGACAATTCCTTAAATATATCGCCATATAAACATGCGCCCTTAACTTTCAGCAATTTTAGAATTCGCAGTTCCGTTGAGTTTTTTATCTCACTTGTAAGTACCTTCTTCATTTCAAATATGTATAGCGCGAGTTTATAGGGACTCAGGTCCTTCCTGAAATACCTTGTATTGTTTGCAATTTGACCAACCTTTTGTTCCGCGATAGCAAAACACATTCCTCCATATGGACTGGGTCATATTCTCCGGAATATCAATTCCCTTGTATAAAGGACAGGAGTCGGCATACTTGCAGCGTTTCCCCAGGTTACGGTCAACGGGCATAATTGAGATGCTTATAATAAACGTTCATACTCTCTATGTTACCGGATATATTCGTATTCCGGAGTAGAGTTCCGGCGTATTGATACTGATGCTTCAGAAAGACCTTATTCATGGGTATGGATTTTAGCCGGGCTATGGTATAGAGGGTATTAATCTTCATCGCTTTCATTTCCGTTTCCATCTTCTCCAGTAACAATTGGCCCAGTTTCTGTCCCCTGAAGTCAGGATCAGTGGCAAAATCCGTCATCTCGGCATTTGCCCCCTTCTGATCTATCTCTGCAGAGGCTATGGCAACAAGTTTCCCTTTTTTGCTCACCCCGAAATAGTGCACATTCTCCTGCATGGTTTTCAGAATATATCCGGGATTATGTATGGGAAAAGGATAACTTAAAAAGACCTTCCTGTAGAGATCTGTAATCTGTTCCACATCATCGGGTCCAAGATGTTTGATCTTTCTGAAATCCTTGTTGGAATGCGCCGTTTTTGCATGCGTATTTTTCAACAGCTCGCTTAATTCTCCCAGACTATTTGTTTCCAGGTTCATGAGCCTGTCCGAGTCAAGGTATTTTGCCAGAAAGAAAGCACCTGCCTTTCCCTGATAAAAACCGGGAATAATGGCCTCGCTCAGATACCCATCCGCAAAAAACTGAGGGGCAGCCCATTCTGGGACTTTGCAAAAAATCTTTGTATAACCCTGTTCAAGGGCCAGCTGCCTTAATGAATCCAATATACCCGGACAGTCTTTCCTGCCAAGTTTAATCAGATAGATTCGGTTATTAAGTTTTCCATGTTGAATTATGGATCCCTTGCCAATGCTTTCAATCCTGTCCTCCATACGCTTCTCTCCTTTGCTTTCGTTCGTTGTTTTCCGGGTACAGGGATATGGTATCATCAGAATCTGCAAGAAGCTTTTCAATGCCGATGGCTTCTGATTCATCGACCTCTCTCACATTCAGTTCCAGGTTACAAGCCTCGCATTCACGGTCGCACATCTTCGGCTCATAACTATCTGGCTCCTTGTAGGTGGTGATCACACCTTCATAATTCCGGATAACAACCTTGTTGGTAGACCATGAGATGATGTAATTGGGCATCACCGGGATTTTACCGCCCCCTCCTGGTGCGTCTATCACATAGATTGGCCGGGCTAATCCACTCGTATGTCCCACCAGGCTTTCCATGATCTCAATGCCTTTACCAATGGGTGTCCTGAAATGTGATAAACCCTCTGCCAGATCGCACTGATACAGGTAGTAAGGCCTCACCCTGTTTTGCACCAGCTTATGTAAAAGAGATTTCATGATCCGGGGACAATCATTCACATTGGCCAGAAGCACCGACTGATTTCCCAGCGGGAATCCGCCATCTGCAAGTTTTGCAAGGGCTTCCCTGGAGGATGAGGTAAGCTCCCTGGGGTGATTGAAGTGTGTATTGATCCATAGCGGATGGTACTTCTTCAATATATTTATAAGCTTGTCGGTGATCCGGTAAGGCAAAACAACTGGCATTCTTGTTCCTATACGAATAATTTCCACATGGGGAATGCTTCTTATTTCAGACAAAAGCCAATCCAGTTTCTCATCAGACAACATCAGGGGGTCGCCTCCGGATAACAACACATCTCTTACCTGAGGGGTATTCCGTATGTATTCTATTCCTTCAGATAGGTGGTCCTTCGAAGGAACATGATCCACATCCCCTACCTTCCTTTTCCGGGTACAATGCCTGCAATACATCGAACAAACATTGCTTACATGAAAAAGCACCCGGTCTGGGTAGCGATGAGTAAGTCCTGGGACCGGGCTGTCCCGATCTTCAGAAAGAGGATCGTTAAGCTCTGATTTTAAAGTTGTTAACTCCTCTATTCCCCCAAAGGCCTGTTTAAATACGGGATCGTGCTCATAGTTCTCCCGTTCAATTAGAGACAAATAGTAGGGTGTAATGGAAAGGGGGAATTTATCAAAGGTTTTTTCCAGCTGCTTTCTCTTTTCAGTGTCAAAAGTGATCCCGGTAACATATTCAAATTTATCCAGTGAACGGATAGAATGCTTGATCTGCCATTTCCAGTCCTTCCAGGACGAAACATTTATGTCTTCCTCAAGGCGGTGTCCTAATTCCTGCTGTACTGCATTAAAAATTGCCATACCTGTAATTTTGTTTCTGTGCGAACAAAACTACTCATAATACCTTGCATAGACAAAAACTATATGGAATGACCTTGGTGTAGTTACTCCAGATCTTCTATGTTGCTTTCTATGGTGATCACAGGTGATGCATCTACAGACTGGATGTCCAGAAGGCGCACAAGTACATCCAAGCTTTCCTCAATTCGCTTCAATTCAGAAGCATTCAGCGCTTGTAATTTATCGGATAATTGTTCGTGTAGAAGCGATGGCATGATCGCAATGAGTTTATCGCCCGCCGAAGTAAGGGCAATATGGACCACCCGTTTATCCCCTGACTTGGGAAGCCTGGCCACCAGCCCCTTTTTTTCGAGCCGGTGAATAATCCCACTCACCGTGCTGGAGTTCAGATTTAAGAAACGTTTCAATTCTCTCTGGGTAGCCTGGAAATTTTCGGCGTTATGCAAATAGTTCAGGCAGAGCACCTGGGGTATGCTTACGCCATATTCCTTTTGTATTTTTTTGGATTCCAGATTGATCGACCTGACGATTTTCCGAATCTGTATTAGAATATCCGTGGTTTCCATGGGATATTTTTTCTTAAATGTAGGAATAAAATGGCCATTACCGTTCACCAGGGGTTTACTTGGAAACTCGATTCCTCTTATGGTAAAGAACGTGACTTATCGAAGTTCTTTTTAACCAAGAGGGTACATTCAAATGAAAAGAATCATCACACCGGCAGTTGCACCCTGAACGTAAACATTAACCATTCCGGTCTGTACGCCGGATTCTTTTACGATCGCCTCCACCTGGCGGGTGATATCGTATAGGCCGTTGTGGGCGGGGGTGGATATATGTATAGTGCGTTGCATAGATAACAATATGTGGAAGCTGGTTAAAAATCAACATCCAATTCTCCTGCCACCCGCTTTAATGATTTATCTCTTGTCCAAAGAGGGACATGATGTATCATTGCTGAAGCAAGTAAATGAATATCAATGAATCCCAATCCCCTGCCAAACAGCCTCCTTTCTTCAATCAGAATGAAGACTTCTTCATCCAGCACCAAATCAATAATTCTAAGGGTCCTGAGAAGTGAAAGAACTTCTTTCCGATTCGATATATTCCCACAGCTCAATTCACCAAGAATAAAAGGATGAATGCAAACCTGATTTGCATGAAGTAAATCTTTCAACCCCTCATCCGAATGATGAAAGTGGTCTATCCAGACTGATGTATCCACCAATATCATTCAGAGATCGATTTTCTCCTGGGTATGCCTTTCAGTTTCTTTTCACTGCCACCTAAGGCTGCAAGCCGTTTTGCACTCTCCTGCGCTATCAATGCTTCTAATCCCTTTCTAACCAAGGTTGTTTTCTCAGATATTCCTGTCAACCTGGACGCTTCTCTGAGAATTTGATCGTCTATGTTCAATGTTGTTTTCATACATGCAAGATATACAAATCGTATGTATCTTTACTTATAACCGGGGTACATCCAAAAGCCAAGAATCATCACACCTGCTGTTGCACCCTGAACATAGACATTCACAAGACCATTCTGAACGCCAAATTCAGCCACAATGGCCTCCACCTGGCGGGTGATGTCGTATAGGCTGTTGTGGGACGGGGTGGATATGTGGATGGGTTTTTGCATATCTATACTTTGTAACACTACTGTCCGACTAAAATAATAAAGAGAAGGGTACTCCCCTGAGGTTTCCCCT
>CAZCQL010000136.1:3072-7581 GCA_964500835.1 uncultured Bacteroides sp. | reverse complement strand
CCTGACCTTGACCTGGGACTGAAACCCATTGAGGGTGATCCATCCCTGGTGGGGTAAACAGCTGTTGTCATGGAAAAACTAGATACAGTATTACAACATCCAAAGGATCAGATTACGGAGATTATAAAGCGGATTTATCATGCGAAACTGACAACCACCTCAGGTGGGAATATTTCCATCAAAGATCGCGAGGGTAATATCTGGGTCACTCCCAGGGCCATTGACAAGGGCACTCTTCAGCGTAAGGATATTGTTTGTGTGAAGCCCGATGGAACAATCCACGGTCATTATAAACCTTCTTCTGAATTCCCCTTTCATAAGGCTATCTATGATGCCAGGCCAGATATCAATTCTGTCATCCATGCGCATCCACCTGCCTTGGTCTCCTTCAGCATCGTAAGAAGGCTGCCCAATATGAATATCATTCCTCAGGCAAAAAATATCTGCGGTCCTATTGGCTATGCTCCTTATGCCATCCCTGGTGGAGAAGAGCTGGGAGAAAAGATTGCCAATGAGTTTCAGAAAGGATTCGATGCTGTGATCATGGAAAACCACGGGACCGTCGTAGGGGGAACGGACCTGAAAGATGCTTATGTTCGTTTCGAGACCTTTGAATTCTCGGCCAGAACCATTATCAACGCCAGTACCATCGGGAACCCTTCATACCTGCATGACAAACAGATCGAATCCTTTGAATCTCAGATACCGGAAGAACTTCACGAGATGGAGATCATTGAACACGATGCAAATGAGCTCTCACTAAGGCGACACATCAGTACACTGGTCAGGCGCTCCTGCGAACAGGGTTTGATGATCTCTTCGTACGGTACTGTCTCCATGAGGTGGAAAGGAAATGATTTCCTGATCACTCCGAGGAATGTACCCAGGTGGGAAATTGGACTGGACGATATTGTCCAGATTGTTGGGGATAAGAGGGAAAAGGGGAAGTTGCCAAGCCGAGCTGCTAACATACACCAACAGATCTACCGGCAAAACCCACATATTAACTCCATCATCCTGACACAGCCACAACATATTATGGCCTATGGCGTCACAGGTAATAAACTGGATGTCAGGACCATTCCCGAGAGCTGGATATTCCTGCAGGATATTCCCATGGTTGGATTTGGAGAACAGTTTGATGCACCGGAAGAGCTGGCCAGGATGTTCACGCCCGATACGCCTGCAGTGATCATCAAGAATGATTCCATTATTGTAACCGGTGACAAACTATTGCAAACGTTTGACCGATTGGAGGTGGCTGAATTCAGTGCCAGATCCCTGATCATGGGTCACCCCCTGGGGGCACTGGAACCTATTAATGATCATCAGATAGAGGATTTGCGTAAGAAGTTTTTAACCTGATCGACAGATTCCACAATGAAAAGGAATAGGATTAATAATTACCCGGTAATATTCGGGGCCCTGATTTTTATAGCGCTATGCATGCCTTCCTGTAACAAAAAGAATGACAATTTATCTCCAAACGTGTTATTTATTTTTGTTGATGATCTCAATGACTGGGCCCTGGAGAACTGTGTTCCCCTTCCCGGTCATTATAGGAATAATGGATACCTGGTTTATGGTGCCGGTAAACTACTCCATGAAGGAGCAGGCGGGGATTTCTACACGGAATATGGCCCTGATGTGGATTACGGTCCACATCCATGAAAAGGTACAGGAAAAGCAGAGTTTACCCCTCACCCTGTGCAGTATGAGCGGTGGAAGGATTTGCTTCCGATTGAAGATATGCACCTGGACCTGAACTATGGGCCACTCTCCGAAGTACCCGTTTATCCACCTGATCCAAACGGAGCATATCCCGGTGCAATAGGCTGGTATTATAAAAACGGAGAACCTTTCCGCTATGAGAGCGAAGAGGACCGTGATCCCATGCCCGATGAGATAACGGCAGATTTTGCCCTGGATGTTTTGTCGCGTGACTTGAAAAACCATTCTTCCTGGCGGTGGGTTTGGTACGCACCCATACTCCACTTTATGCGCCCCGGAAGTATTTCGACAGATTTCCGCTGGAAGAAATCACACTTCCCCCATACCTGGAGAATGACCTTGAAGATTGCGCCCAGGCTCTTCAAAACCACTGGGAGTGGTGATATATCAAATTTGATGCTCTGATCGGTGCAGGGGGAGAAAAAGCATGGAAGAAATGGCACTTATGGAGCGAATCAACCAGGGTACCCCTGATGATCAAGGTTCCTGGAACGAAAAAGGAGGCAGAAAGGTTCAACACCCAGTTTCCCTGTTGGATCTCTATCCAACCTTGGTCGATTTGTGCGGTTTACCTGCCGAACCTCATGTACCTTTGGGTGGGCCGCAGCTGGATGAATTTTCTCTCAGGCCCTTTCTTGAAGATCCCCCCACCAACTTATGGAAGTGGATCTGGGTATCCCAAGGGGGGATATCCAATACATGAGTCCTGAATGGCAGGAACACCTGAAACATGCCATGAAGGAGTGTGAACGTCTTGGACTTGAATTCTCGATGATCACCGGACCCGGATGGACAGGTACAGGGGGGCCATGGATAAAAGCTGAAGAGTCCATGCAGCACCTGCTCACCAGCCCTGGCAGGACCAGTCACCCGGAATGGCATTCGGCCCACATGGAATTCACTGGGACCGTACCCAGACCTTCTGGCCCTTGTTGAACGATTATCACAGGTATATATCACGCTGTCAGTATATGCTGGCAGGGCGACTTTGTAGCCGATATCTGTTACCTGCTGCCAGAAGGCGCACCCAATGTCTTTGTGCCACCACCTTCGGCCTTTACGGGAGATAAATGGACTCCTGATCGCAGGGGGTATAATTTCGATGGATGTACTCCCTCAGCTTTGATGGAGATGGCAGAAATGAAGGACTGAAAAATAGTATTTGCAGGTGGTGCCTCATACCAACTTCTTGTATTGCCCGATATGGAGACAATGACTCCAGAGTTGTTGGAGAAAATAGAATCTCTCGTTCGTCAGGGTGCCACCATTGTGGGATCACCTCCGCAAAAATCTCCAAGTCTGACTGGTTATCCGGAATGCGACCTGGTGGTTAGCAGCCTAGTGGAAAAGCTCTGGGGCGGAACGGAAATACCCAAAGATCCTACCATCTGTAAGTACAGGAAAGGTACTATCCACTGGGGTGGAGCACTCTCCCTGTCGGATGCAGTCAACTATGCGAAGGATCCTTCACTGGACATTCCGCCTGAAGAGCGGGACAGTGACTACGCTGAAGGCCTCTTCGGACATGACGGTACCCGTCCGGGCACACCCTATCCTGACTATGAATCCACTGCAGATGTCCTAATTGAAATGGGAGTACCTGAAAATTTCAGTACAACACAGAAAGTGCGCTACTCCCAATTACAGTTAGCGGGGATGGATATCTATTTTGTGGCAAACCGGACCGACCAAACCATTATAGATGAGTGCAGGTTCCGGACCCGTCATGGTCAACCGCAATTGTGGGATCCGCTGACGGGGAAACCCAGCCCACTTACACAATATCAGCAAACAAAGGGTATCACCTCCATACCCATTGAGTTTGAACCATTCCAGAGCTTTTTTGTGGTATTTACAAAAGAAGCCAGGGCATCCGGGAAGAAGGAGGACACAAGCGATAACTTCCCTTCATATAGTACCCTGTCTGAACTGACCGGATCATGGAAGGTCTCTTTTGATCCTGCCTGGGGAGGTCCGGGGGAGATTGTCTTTGATCGGCTAGAGGACTGGATCGGAAGACCTGAAGAGGGGATCAGGTACTATTCGGGCATAGCATCCTACCAGAAAGATTTTGATTATAAAATTGATAAGGAGCGGAATCCCTCTGAACGGATCTATCTTGAGCTGGGTGAGGTTCACGATCTGGCCGTGATCATCATGAATAACATAAATCTGGGTGAAGTGTGGACTGCGCCCTGGCACATGGATATTACAGATGCAATCATCGACGGAAAAAACCACCTGGAGATCAGGGTGGCCAATAGATGGCCCAACCGCTTGATTGGAGACGAGTTTATGCCCTTTGACGGGATATCCGACGGGAAGTTTCCCGAATGGCTTACTGGCGATAAGGAAAGAAGCAGTGGTCGCTATACATTCACCACAATATCCTGTTATACAAATGAGTACCCGCTACTTCCTTCCGGATTGCTGGGGCCTGTTGAATTGAAACAAACAAACAATACAGAATAACAAGATGAAGATAGAAGATTGAGAGAAGTTTCAGAACGGATCGGACATCCGTGGAGTTGCCTGTCAGCTGGGAGCCTCTTTCGCATTATGGTAAAGAAAAATGGGCTAGAACTTAAGAAAGTGGCAGTAGGAACCGATTCGCGGATTACCGGTCCTGCCTTGAAGGAAGTGTTTATTAAAGGACTCACCGATTCTGGAATAGATGTGCTTGACTGCGGACTGGTCTCCACCCCTGCTATGTTAATGACCACCATTGATCCAGACCTGAACGTAGTGGGTGGCGTGATGCTCACCGCAAGTCACCTT
>CAZCQL010000136.1:0-2972 GCA_964500835.1 uncultured Bacteroides sp. | reverse complement strand
CATTGATCCAGACCTGAACGTAGTGGGTGGCGTGATGCTCACCGCAAGTCACCTTTCATTTAACAGGAACGGGATGAAATTCTTTACTGAAAAAGGTGGATTTGACAAAGGTAATGTGTCCGATTTGTTACAGATCGCTGCGCCTTAATGAGAAGTGAAAGGAATCCTGGCTGGATCCCGGAGATGCATAACTATGAAGGAATACGGGTACAATACAAGGGTGAAGATGAGGATGGCTGGTTCCTGCTCAGGATGTCCCTTCACGATCCGATGATGCCCCTGAATGTGGAATCCAATATCCATGGTGGTGTGGGAGCTATATCGGGCAGACTGCTGCAGCTGCTCAACTCATTTGAACAGCTGGGCCTTGAAGCTCTTTACAAATCCTTATGGAAACTCAATTATATAAATTAAGTCAGACCATTTAGTATGCACCATACTCATAAGCAGCCTCATACATGGCTATGATATTTTCGGGAGGTACATCTGCCTGTATGTTGTGAACGTTATTAAAGATGTACCCGCCCCCGGGCTTGAATGCTTCCAGATTGGATCTAACATTGGATTTGACCTCCTCGGGTGTGGCAACAGGAAGAATGTGTTGTGAGTCGATCCCGCCACCCCAGAAAACCAGCTCTTTACCAAACTTATTTTTCAGGAATTCAGGATCCATGCCATTTGCAGTAATCTGTACCGGGTTAAGGATATCGATCCCATTGTCCATCAGGTCGGGGATGTATTCCACAGCTGATCCGCAGGTGTGATACCAGATTTTGGAATTGGTAAGGGACTTGATATGCTGAACCAGCTTTTTCTGCCTGGGCTTTACCACTGCACGATAAAAATCAGGAGGGAAAAGTGGACCGGTCTGCCCTGCAAGGTCATCACCGATCATCACAACATCGATGATGTCACCAATCTCTTTCATAAAGCCCGTATAGTAATCGAGCCAGAATTTAAGTATCTGGTCGAGTAATGCCTCACAGAAAGATGGATTCTCCATCATATCCATAAACCATCGTTCCATTCCCCTCATGTACCAGCAAATCTCATATACTACGCCCCCGATACCTGTAGATACCGCATATGGTGTACTTTTTTTAATAGCCAGCACTTCCTCCCGGACGCCCTCAAATCTGTCAGGATTACTTCCGTCGGGAAAGGGATAGCGGGTAATGTCTTCAATGGTAGCGTCAGCCAGTGGATGGTGGCTGATATCCATATAGAGCTGTTGCTTGTCAGGCATGGACCATACAATCCCGAACTCATCCCTGAGATCATGCCAGAGCTCTCCAATGCGGAAATTCTGCCGGATGGTCCCGTCAAAATCCCTGGGCCCCTTTGCGGTCACATAACGAAAATCCACCCTGAACATCTCCAGTACCTCCTCACTGGGTCTCACCAGCTGCTGCACGGGATCGAATATGACGATCTCTTCTTCCATATCCAAGTACTTGAGAAGTGCGAGATAGGCTTTTTTATGGATCCCGGACTGGAATCCTCCCAGGTCAATGGGCACGCGGTCTGGAATCTGAAAATTTAGGGCAGCATTCACTCTTTCGCGGGATGTCATTTGCTTGATGGAAGCCATTTCTGATCTTTATTTAGTGTGTCAGGTATGCATATTTAACAAATAAAAGTACGTATTGGCTTGATGAATGTCGATGTGCGGATTGTTACATCATTTGTGCTTTTTGAGACTGCATAGTTTTGAGGTGAGTATCAAATAGTGCAAATCATTGCCGTTTCTGTGTATTTATTTATATAGAACTCTGTCTTATCTTTATTTATTGAAGAACCTCGGAGCAGAGCTCCGAAGAATCTTCGATCCAAATAATATTTAAAGGTGTTCGCTTACCCCGAAGTAAAACTTCGGGGAATGCGTGGGCGGGATTCAAGGTTCATCTTGGGGTACAGACAATTCTCAATCAAGATCCCATCGCTATGGACGATCAGATGAAACCAATATCGGTGTTGGCAGGGAACCGGTACAGTACCGATAACCTCTTCAGGGTGTGGATCCCACAGCCCATCTATAAGAACCAGTTGTATCCTCAAAACAGATGGAAAATTCTATACAGGGAAGGGGATTGATGGTCCCCGATGCCACCATTGAAGGTCACGAGAACGAAGTATATGCAGAGATTCCTCTGGAATTGAAGATTGACCAGGAGATCCATTTTGATGCTGAGATCCGGATCACCAATGGCAGCAGTGTAGACGCCATGGTGCACTGGGTAAAGCAGAACGGACTTCCGGATCCCGGCGAACCGCGCTGGCCATTAGAGGAAACACTAGACCGCATTGCCAATGCTTACAATACCAACCTCTGGCATGAGGGTGAAGGGTTTGGATATAACCAGCGAAACACCCGAATTTACCCAAATGTCCCCACATTTCTGGAGCGCTACATCAGTGAAAACAAGAAAACAACCCTGGGAAAGGAACTGAAAGAGAAAGTGGATTGGTCACGTACCCAGATGAAAGATAAGGACCAGGAACCGGATATAGCAGAGGTCCATAAAAAACGTGGGGATGAACTTCTCAAGCTGCAACGCGAAGATGGATCCTTTACATTTGATCCTGCAGGAAGGCATTATAAGAAGGATGATTTTATGGTGGCCACTTCCTTTATTGAATCCATGGGAATAGCGGGAGATACTGCGTTGGAAATCATCATGCTTCCTGCTTTTGAGTTACTTGATGCAGGAAAGAAGACCGGCATTTCCAAATACACTGAAGCTGCGCACAGGGCCTTTGAGTACTGCATGGACATGACCCGGCCGGAGGCAGGGGATTACTGGGAAACCCCCCTTCATGCAGCAAATCTTCTGGCTTCCGGACATGCGGCCATTGGTTATTATGAAGCATACCGCGTGTTTGGTGATGAAAAGTACAGGGCTAAGGCCATCTATTGGATACGCACAACAGCACTACCGGAATGTACGGTGGCATGTTCATTTCTGCTGATC
>CAZCQL010000135.1:0-7916 GCA_964500835.1 uncultured Bacteroides sp. | reverse complement strand
CCCAATGGTATATTAGCCAACAACATGGAATTTCCCGGTTCAGGAACTACCTTGTCTCCTGATATGATCCTCTGCCCAACTTCCACATTTTCAGGAGCAATGATGTATCTTTTTTCACCGTCGGCATACACAACCAATGCAATCCTTGCGGAGCGGTTTGGATCATACTCAATGCTCTTCACCGAGGCTTCGATGTTGTCTTTGTTCCGCTTAAAGTCGATCAGGCGATACCTCTTCTTGTGACCTCCGCCCATGTAGCGCATGGTCATTTTACCTGTATTGTTGCGGCCGCCACTTCTTTTCCGGGACCTTAGCAAAGACTTCTCTGGGGTCGCTCCCGGAGTGAGTTCATCATTCGCTGAGATCTCCTTAAATCGCTGGCCCGGTGTGGTGGGTTTATACTTTTTGATTGCCATAATTCCTAAATGTTGCTGTAAAAATCAATTACTTCACCTTCAGCCAGGGTTACCACAGCCTTCTTGAACGATGGCGTTCTGCCAACTGAGACTCCGGACTTGGTATGGCGCTGCTTGCGTTTTCCGGCATACCGCATGGTATTTACATCTGCAACTTTTACATCGTAAAGATCTTCCACAGCCTGCTTGATCTGAAGTTTGTTGGCATCCTTCGCCACCACAAAACCATACCGGTTAAAGTCCTCCCCCTGGGCAGTCATCTTCTCGGTTACTATTGGTTTAATTAAAATATTCATAATTCAAAACGATTACGCATTCTTTTGCAGAACGTCTAGTGAACTCTCAACGAATAACAATGCTGACGCCTTCATAATTTCATATGTATTTAATTCTGAGATAGTTATAACCTTAGAATTCTGCAAATTTCGAGACGACAAATATAGGTTTTTATTTCTTTCGTTGATGACTAAAAGAGACTTTTTGTCGCCGATCTTCAGATTTTTCTGAATATTAGCGAACTCACTGGTTTTAGGGGCTTCTATGTGAAAATCCTCCACAACCATCATCTGCTTGTTTTTTACTTTATAGGCAAGTGCCGATTTACGGGCAAGCTCTTTCACCTTCCGGTTCACTTTCCCACCGTAATTTCTGGGCCTGGGGCCGAAAACTCGCCCTCCCCCTCTGAATAAAGGATTCTTGATATCTCCAAAACGGGCAGTACCCGTACCCTTCTGCCGTTTTATTTTTTTACGGCTGCCGCGAATTTCACTCCGCTCCTTGGTTTTGCTGGAACCCTGTCGTTTGTGAGCCATGATCTGTTTCACATCCAGGTAAATGGCATGATCGTTGGGTTCAATGCCAAAGATCTCCTTGTTCAGCTTCACCTTTTTCCCGGTGCTTTCGCCCGATACATTTATAACATCTAATTCCATCACTTCTCAATAATTAAATATGAACCATTTGATCCGGGTACAGAACCTTTAAGAATAAGCAGATTGTTTTCGGGAACGATCTTCACTACCCTTAAATTCAGTATCTTAACTCTTTGGTTTCCCATCTGTCCGGCCATCCGCATTCCTTTGAATACCCTTGATGGATAGGAGGAGGCTCCCAGCGAACCCGGAGCACGCATTCTATTATGCTGACCATGGGTAGCATCGTTCACACCGGCGAAGTTGTACCGTTTCACAACACCCTGGAATCCTTTTCCTTTTGAAATACCTGAAACATCCAACCAGGTGTCATCGTTAAAATAATCTACGGTGATCACGTCACCTGTTTTCCAATGCTTGACAAATCCTTTCAGCTCGATCACCTTCTTCTTTGGTGTGGCATTGGCTTTGGCGAAATGGCCCTGTTCCGCTTTAGGAGTATTCTTCTCTTTTTTATCCCCAAAAGCCAGTTGAACGGCAGCATACCCGTCTGATTCAACGGTCTTCACCTGGGTCACCGTGCACGGTCCGGCCTGTATCACAGTACAGGGGATGTTTTTTCCATCTTTGTCGAAAACGGAAGTCATTCCGATTTTCTTACCAATTAATCCTGGCATTTTATTTCGTTTTTACCTTTGTTAGACTTTGATTTCAACTTCTACTCCACTGGGCAGCTCAAGTTTCATGAGTGCATCGATGGTCTTAGGAGTGGAACTATAAATATCCAGTAGCCTTTTGAACGAACTTAACTGGAACTGTTCCCTCGATTTTTTATTTACAAAGGGAGACCTCAGTACAGTATAAACCCTTTTATGAGTGGGAAGGGGAACGGGTCCGCTTACCACCGCACCTGTGGATTTCACTGTCTTTACAATCTTCTCGGCTGATTTGTCAACCAGGTTGTGATCGTATGACTTCAACTTAATTCTAATCTTCTGACTCATTAGTGTCCTAATTATGTATAAGCTTTTCCTGTTACTTTTTCCAATACCTCTTTTGAAAGATTTCCGGGCATGGCTTGATAGTGACTAAACTCCATGGTGGAATTTGCTCTTCCGGAAGAGAGTGTTCTGAGAACGGTCACATAACCGAACTGTTCCGACAGGGGCACTTTGGCTTTGATAACCCTGGCACCTGCTTTTGAATCCATCCCTTCAACCTGTCCACGCCTCTTGTTCAAATCGGAGATTACATCTCCCATATAGTCTTCAGGAGTAATCACTTCGACCGACATGATGGGTTCCAGCATCACCGGATTGGCTTTTACGGCTGCGTGCCTGAACGCCTGCCGGGCAGCAATCTCGAAAGATAACTGGTCGGAGTCTACGGCATGGTAGGATCCGTCCGTGAGCCGCACTTTCAGGTTTTCCACAGCAAATCCAGCCAGCGGCCCGTTGTACATGGCATTTTTAAATCCCTTTTCTACAGATGGGATATATTCACGTGGCACATTTCCACCCCTGATCTCACTGGTAAATTGCAATCCTTTCACGTTTTCGTCGGCGGGACCGATAAACACTTCGATGTCGGCAAATTTACCCCTGCCCCCGGTCTGTTTCTTAAATACTTCACGGTGCTTCACTTCGGTGGTGAGTGCCTCTTTGTAGTTTACCTGGGGTGTCCCTACATTGCATTCAACCTTGAACTCACGCTTCAGACGGTCAAGGAGGATCTCCAAATGCAGCTCACCCATTCCATTAATGGTGGTCTGACCGCTTTCCACATCACTCCGGATCTGGAAGGTGGGATCTTCCTCGGCAAGCTTGTGAAGGGCAATACCCAGTTTGTCTATATCCGCCTGGGTTTTAGGTTCAATAGCTATTCCGATCACCGGTTCGGGAAACTCAATCGATTCGAGGATCATCGGTTTGCCCACATTGGTGATGGAATCACCCGTCCTGAGTTCTTTCAGTCCGACCACTGCGCAAATGTCGCCCGCTCCAATCTCTTTTAAAGGATTTTGCTTGTTGGCATGCATCTGGTAAATGCGGCTGATCCGTTCTTTTTTTCCGGTACGGTTATTCAGGACCATGACTCCTTCCTGGAGTTTTCCCGAATATACCCTTACATATGCCAGTCTGCCAACAAACGGGTCGGTGGCAATTTTAAATACCAATCCGGTTAAGGGCTCATTATCATCCGGCTCCCTCGAGATCTGCTTATCTGTCTTGGGATCACTGCCGGATACTGCTCCTATGTCAATGGGGCTGGGCATTAAATCAGCAACGGCATCCAGCAGGCGCTGAACCCCTTTATTTTTGAATGCGGAACCGCACAACACTGGAACTATTTCCATGTCAATGGTAGCCCTGCGGGTATAACACATGAATTCTTCCACAGTAATGGAATCCCTGTCTTCCAGGAACTTGTTGAGCAGGACGTCATCTGACACACAAACCGCTTCGACCAGTTTCTCTCTCCACTCTTCGACAGTTTCGATCAGATCCTCAGGAATTTCAGTATATTCATATTTCATCCCGAGGGTTTCGTCCTCTTTCCATACAATCGCTCTGCGCTCGATAAGGTCGACAATTCCCTTAAAATTATCTTCCGATCCAAACGGGATCTGAAGCGGGACGGGATTTGAACCAAGTTTATCTTTAATCTCTTGCACTACGCCAAAAAAATCGGCGCCCACCCTGTCCATTTTATTTATAAAGGCCATTCTTGGCACCCGGTACTTATCAGCCTGGCGCCATACAGTCTCTGATTGGGGCTCCACTCCCCCTACTGCACAAAACACCGCAATGGCACCGTCCAGTACCCTCAACGAACGTTCAACTTCAACGGTGAAGTCAACGTGTCCCGGAGTATCAATAATATTGATCTTGTACTCCTGGTCGTTGTGGTTCCAGAAAGTGGTAGTGGCTGCTGATGTAATGGTGATTCCGCGTTCCTGCTCCTGTACCATCCAATCCATCGTGGCAGCTCCGTCATGGACTTCACCAATGCGATGGGTGATACCCGTATAGAACAAAACGCGTTCTGTCGTGGTAGTTTTCCCGGCATCGATGTGCGCCATGATCCCGATATTCCTTGTATATTTAAGATCTGGGTTCATAAGTGTCGCACACTTACCTCTCAATAAATGCTATTCAAATAATGTATTAGAACCTAAAATGTGCAAAGGCTTTATTAGCCTCTGCCATGCGGTGTGTGTCTTCTTTCTTTTTATAAGCACCACCTTCATTGTTATATGCTGCAATCGTTTCTGCTGCTAATTTCTCACTCATCGATTTACCTGCACGCTTGCGGGAAAAAAGAATAAGTGCTTTCATGGAAATGGAGATCTTGCGATCGGCTCTAACCTCCATGGGAACCTGGAATGTGGCACCCCCCACCCTGCGGCTCTTTACCTCAACTTGAGGAGTGATATTATCCAGCGCTGCTTTAAAAATCTCCAATGCAGGTTTTCCTTCATCCTTTGTCCGTTGCTCAATGATATCCATGGCGCTGTAAAAGATTTCATACGCTTTGCTCTTCTTTCCGCTGAGCATCATGTTATTCACGAACCGCGTTACATACGGATCGTTGTACCGTGGATCCGGCAGGAGAATTCGTTTTTTTGGTTTAGTCTTCCTCATTATATATGGTATGCTACGATATGAGTACTGTACACAACATCCTGTGCACTATTTCTTCTTAGGTCTCTTTGTTCCATACTTACTTCTGCGCTGGGTCCTGCCTTCCACACCTGAAGTATCCAGTGCGCCACGGATGAGATGATACCTTACACCCGGAAGGTCTTTTACCCTGCCGCCCCTAATCAATACAATGGAGTGCTCCTGAAGATTGTGACCTTCACCAGGAATATAGGCATTCACCTCTTTCTGGTTGGTCAGTCTTACCCTTGCCACCTTCCGCATGGCTGAGTTCGGTTTCTTAGGGGTGGTGGTGTATACACGAACACACACACCGCGCCTTTGAGGACACGAATCCAGGGCTGGAGCCTTGCTCTTATCGTTCAGTTTCTTTCGGCCTTTACGAACTAATTGTTGAATCGTCGGCATACTGTATTGATAATTATATTTATAAACTCTGTTAATTTCGGTTCGCAAAGGTATTCTTTTTTTTAAAAAAACAATAATAATTTAATGAATATATGGCCCGGAAAACCCGCTGGTCAGGGATATTAGAATTGATAAGGGTTTTAGGGCACTTTGCAGGGTTGTTTTTTCCTTTCAGGACTGTTTTGAACATCAATGGAGAATTTAACAGATAGCAGGAATGTCCATCTTCGATCCCTGTCCACAGGATATGTGTGGAGTACTTCTTGACGAATTGATGCGTAAGCAGTTTGTCGGTTGTGAAGAATCAAAAATTTATTACTTTTGCATCACTAAAACTCAAGCAGTTAGTCCAGAATTTAATGTATAATCTATTGAATCCCTTTTATTTAATTCCCAATGAAGACATACTCAACCAGCCAGATTAAAAACATCGTCCTGCTCGGTAATTCCGGGTCGGGTAAAACAACCCTCGGGGAGGCCATGCTTTTCGAGGGCGGAGTGATTGACCGAAGAGGAGACGTGGACCATAAGAACACTGTATCTGATTACAACCAGATCGAGCAGGAGAATCAAACCTCCATGTTTTCCAGTGTGATGTATACCGAATATAATGGAAAGAAGGTGAATATATTGGATGCCCCCGGTGCCGATGATTTTGTGGGTGGTACTGTCTCCAGCCTGCATGTGGCTGATACAGGGGTGATGGTTATCAATGCCCAGAACGGTATTGAAGTAGGGACGGAGATCCACAGCAGGTGGTTGGAAAAATTTAACAAACCTGTTATTTATGTCATCAATAAATGCGACCACGATCATGCCAACTTTGAAAAAGCATTCGAATCCATTAAGGAGCGCATGGGCGGCAATGCCGTATTGGCACAGTTTCCGGTAAACGCAGGTCCCGGATTTGACTCCCTTGTGGACATCATCCAGATGAAACTGCTCAAATATCCGAAGGATGGCGGCAAACCCCAGGTCACCGATATCCCGGATTCAGAAAAGGACCGCGCAGAAGAACTTCGCAATGAGATTATTGAAAAGGCTGCTGAAAATGATGAAGCATTGATGGAGCTCTTTTTCGAAAATGACGGTCTGACCGAAGATGAGATGCGGACCGGGATCAGTGAGGGGATTGTTTCCCGGGGGATGTATCCTGTCTTCTGTATGTCTGCGAAACAAAACATGGGTGTGGGCCGTTTTTTGGAGTTCATCACCAACGTGGTCCCATCAGCCGATGATGTTGAAGTGCCTGTGACACTCGATGGAAAAGAGGTAAAATGCGATTCCGGGGGTCCCACCTCTATCTTCATATTTAGAACTTCTGTCGAATCCCATATTGGAGAAATTAATTTCTTCAAAGTTTTATCCGGACAATTAAAAGAGGGAGCTGACCTGACCAACAATGCAACCCGCAATAAGGAGCGTTTGTCTCAAATTTTTGCTCCTCTTGGCAAGAACCGTGAAAAGGTATCTTCACTTTCTGCCGGAGATATTGGTTGTACCGTAAAGTTGAAAAATACCAAAACCAACCATACCCTTACCTCCCCCAATGTATCCTATGAATTTGAGCGCATTGCATTCCCTGAGCCAAAGTTCAGGACAGCCATCAGGCCCGTAACTGAAGGGGACGATGAGAAACTGGGCGAGGCACTGACCAGGATCAATCAGGAAGATCCGACGGTGACTGTCGAATACAGCAAGGAATTAAAGCAAATTATTATCTCCGGCCAGGGTGAATACCATTTAAATATAGTGAAGTGGCACCTGGACAATGTGTACAAGGTAGAGACCGAATTTTTAGCTCCGAAAATTCCGTACCGGGAAACCATTACCAAATTTGCACAGGCAGATTACAGGCACAAGAAACAGTCGGGTGGTTCAGGCCAGTTTGGCGAAGTTCACATGATTATTGAACCTTATACTGAAGGTTCGGAACCCAGGAAGATGTTCAAAATAAATGGGAAAGAGCAGAAAATGGCGAACCGGGGAGTGGATACTCACGAACTGAGCTGGGGTGGTAAACTTGAGTTTGTCAACTGCATTGTAGGAGGATCTATCGATGCCCGCTTCCTGCCTGCCATTTTGAAGGGGATCATGGAGAAGCTGGAAGAAGGACCTCTGACTGGATCTTATGCCCGCGACATCCGTGTGTACGTATATGACGGTAAGATGCACCCGGTGGACTCCAACGAGATCTCCTTTATGCTGGCCGGCCGGAATGCCTTCAGCCAGGCATTCAAAATAGCCGGACCCAAGATTATGGAACCAGTGTACGAAGTAGAAGTTCTCGTACCTTCCGACTACATGGGTGATGTGATGAGCGACCTTCAGGGTAGAAGGGCAATCGTACAGGGAATGGCCAGCGAAAAAGGATTTGAGAAGATTACCGCCAAGGTACCCCTTGCTGAGATGAACAAATACTCCACCGCACTGAGTTCACTCACCAGTGGACGTGCCATGTACAGCATGAAATTCGACGAGTATGCACAAGTGCCGGGCGAGATACAGGACGAGCTGTTGAAGGCATACGCCGCAGAACAGGAGGAGGAGTAGACAGT
>CAZCQL010000134.1:0-8007 GCA_964500835.1 uncultured Bacteroides sp. | reverse complement strand
TCAAGCGGTAGTTGCCTGTTAAAACTTTCCTCTAATGAGATAAAAGTTTCCGTGCGGGAGATACCGGATATGGCTTGTACTTTCTCAACCAATACATTTTTCAGGTCCTCATTATCCCTGGTATAGATCTTTATAAAGATGGAGTAACCTCCAGTAATATAGTGACATTGAGTTATTTCAGGAATTTCTTTTAACTGGGTTACAATTTCAGGATAAAGATGGGCGCTGTCCAAAAAAATTCCCACGTAAGCACATGTGGGGAATCCAATCTTCTTGGGACTGATTATAAATTCAGATCCGGTGATTACCCCCAATTTTGTGAGACGCTGAATGCGCTGGTGAATGGCTGCTCCTGATACCTGGCACGCCCTGGCAACCTCAAGATAAGGGATGCGTGCATTCTGTGTGATCAGTGATAGTATCTTGCGATCCAACCTGTCAATTTGATGAGAATCTTCCATACTTGAGCAATTACTGGGGAATTTATTAATTTACATCTAATGTAGTTACAATCTGAAAGAACATTGCATTCCCAGAGGTGATTTTAAACATAAACACCAAAGTATGCTTTCAATCAAACTAAGTTCGGGCTAATTTTTGAAAATCGTCCCCTGTCGGATTTTGGAATACCCGTAAGCCAAACTCAGGCATAATGGCAAGAATGTGGTCAAAGATATCTGCCTGGAGTGCTTCATAGCTCGCCCACTGCTGATCATTGCTGAATACGTAGATTTCCAGAGGAATACCTTTATCGGTGGGCTGTAAATGCCTCACTAGAAAAGTCATATCATTATGGATCTTAGGGTGGTTGTGAAGGTAATTCTCAAGATATATCCGGAACGTGCCCAGGTTTGTCATCCTCCTTCCATTGGTCACTTCTGCCACATCAAGTTTTAGTGATCTGTTGTACTCTTCAATTTCTCTTTCTTTACCAGAAATATAATCTTTCAGCAAATAGAACTTCTGAAGCTTTTTTATTTGTCCGTCATCAAGAAAAGCGACACTTTTCATGTCCAAATTGATAGAACGCTTGATCCTTCTGCCACCAGACTCTTCCATGCCCTTCCAGTTGTTAAAGGATTCAGAAACAAGCGCATAGGTGGGAATGGTGGCGATGGTTTTGTCCCAGTTCTGCACTTTGACAGTATTCAGACTGATATCGATCACGTCTCCATCTGCATTGTATTTCGGCATGGAAATCCAGTCGCCCACATTAACCATTTTATTGGCAGATAACTGGATACTGGCAACAAAACCAAGAATGGTGTCCCTGAATACCAGGATGAGAACGGCAGCCATGGCTCCCAAACTGGCCATCAGCGCTTTAGGGGCTTCACCGCTGAAAATGGATATGAGGAGGATGATGGCAACAAAATAGAACAGAATTTTGACTACCTGCACATATCCTTTGATATTTCTGCCTTTTGAAATAGGGAGTTTTCCGTATATTTCGTGAAGCGCATTCAGTACTGCATCGATAACAAGCAGAACCACAATTACCATGTATGCCTGAACCATATTCTCTGTAAACGAGACCAGTCCCTTGGCATCAAAAATATACTGCAGGGCATAATAAACAATGATAGCCGGCGCCAGGTGTGCCAGTCTGTTAAATACCTTGCGCTCTACAAAAACGTCATCCCAATTATTCTTTGATTTGCTTGCAATTCGTTGAATGGAATTAATAATTATCCGTTTGATGATGAGATCAGACAGGAGGGCTATACACGCTGTCACGATGATAACGGTAATATTCTCGATAAAAATAACCATGCCCCCCGACAATCCGGTTCCGCCTAGAAGTTCCTGGTACCATGTAATCCATCTTTCAATCATTGGTAATCTCCTTTTTTTGTTTCATAAAATTATTCAGGCTAATTTACGCATTTTCATCAGGGATACGGACTTTGTATTCTTATCCAATTCTAACACTGAGAAAACTTTCATCACTATGAAGAAATCAAGAACTATTGGGCTGTGTTTCTTACTGATATGGATTTTACAACCTGCAAATGCGCAGTCTTTTGAGACATGGTTCGAAGATGGAGTTATGAGAATTGACCTTGTTTTTACTGGTACGGCTAAAGAATCATCCTATGCCATCTCGGGAGTCAAGAAAGAAAAATACTTCAGTGGATCCAAGGCATCCTTAATCGATCCTTTTGATTATGGTGACCATAAATTTGTGGTAAAGGATGTTGCCAGCAGATCGGTAGTTTTCACGCAATCTTATAGCACGTTATTTAGAGAGTGGCAAACAACACTGGAGGCCGATACAGTTAAGAGAGCTTTTACGCACGTGGTACGGTTCCCCTGGCCAAAAGATAAAGTAGATGTTGAAATCTATGACAGGAATGAAAAGGGAGAATTTATCCTGCATTGGTCTGATATGATGGATCCTGAATCGATTTTCAATGATCCGGGTAATCACCTAACCTTCGAAACCGTGGATCTTGAGATTAACGGACCACCTGAAAATAAGGTGGATATCCTGTTTTTAGCTGAAGGATATACAGCCGATGAGATGGAGAAGTTTATCGATGATGCGAAGCGTTCTTATGGTTTTATTTTCTCCGAGGAACCATTTAAGGACAACAGAACAAGCTTCAATATCAGGGCCGTAAAATCAATTAGCAAAGACTCCGGGTCCGATATACCCGGAGAAGGTATCTGGAAAAACACGGTCTTGAATTCTAATTTTTATACATTCGGAATTGAGCGATACATGACAACGCTGGATTATAAATCGGTTTGTGATGTAGCTTCCAATGCCCCCTATGATCAGATTTACATCCTGGTGAATACAGATAAATACGGAGGTGGGGGAATGTACAACATGTACGCCATATCAGCTGCCGATAATGAAAGATCCCAGGAAGTTATCGTCCATGAGTTCGGCCATTCTTTTGGAGGATTGGCCGATGAGTATTTCAATTCGAAAGTGGCCTACAACGATTTCTTTCACCTGGAAGTTGAACCATGGAATCCGAACCTGACTACCCTGGTTAATTTTGATTCAAAATGGAGGGATTTGGTTTATTCATCTATCCCCATCCCAACTCCTTCGGAAGATAAGTACAAGGAAACAGTAGGGGCATTTGAAGGAGGAGGATATGTTTCTAAAGGTGTATACCGTCCCATGATCGATTGTAGGATGCATTCAAATGATGCAGTTTTTTGTCCTGTATGCAGAAGGGCGCTTCTCCGGATGATTGCACGATACACAGGCCTTTAGAACCTTTCTTTTTTAATTACGTAAGCATACCTTGAATCACTTATTGCGTATATTTGTGATTCAGCAAAATGCAACCCTCTTCCAGTGAAAAGGCTGTCGGATGAAGAAATAATTACCGGGCTCAGAAAACGGGATAATCGTGTTCTGCAATATCTCTATAAAAATAGTTTTAATCCCGTCAAGCAGCTGATCTTAAATAATACCGGATCTGAATCTGATGCCGAGGACATATTTCAGGAAACTCTGATTATTATTTTTAAAAAATTAAAGGAAGAACAGGATTTCGAACTTACTTCAGCATTCTCCACATATCTTTATTCTATCGCTCGATTACTCTGGTTGAAACAACTCCGCAATGTCAAAAAGATTGAGATTGATCCCCTGAACAGGGACCACGAAGAACGGATTGAGTTTGAACCTCCGTCACCAGTTGAAGACAAGGACCTCAGGATGGCTATTTATCAGCGAACCCTCTTAAGAATTCCCGATGATTGCCAAAAGATCCTTCGTTTAACGGCTCAGGATATTACTTCCAGGGAAATAGCCAGGCAGCTTGGATTTCGAAGCGAGGGCTACGTTCGCAAAAGGCGTCATTTCTGTAAAGATTACCTGGTCAACAAAATTAAGGAAGATGCCGATTACCAGGCAATGATCGAAGAGTAGGCTGTGGACTTTTTCTATGGGTCCCGGATTCCCCAAAATAGAAATAATTAACTATCTTGATTTCAATCCCTAATAAAGGGTTGGCGTGAAACGGCTACTTGAAAACAACAATCGCAATTAATCACCTTGGAATTGGAAAGAATATTATCGCAGACAATGTTATGGAGGATTTCGAGCAAGGTGGAATTTGGCTGGCGGAACAGGATGAAGGGTCATTTTTGCAAACAAAGCCTGTGGCATTGGTTTATTTGCTCCATGGTACACAGTGTCGATAATGCTTTCAATAAGAAAATCGTTTCCAAAATACTCCGATAAATCCTCGGCAGAAAACAGATAGGGTCCCCTTCCAGTCTCAGGGTTCCTGGTGCTGAAACACTTAAGAAAATAGATGCCATTATTGGTGATCAACCTGTTTACTGCTTCCACATACTTTTTTCGATCAATCTCCTCAAATACATGAAAGACGCCACGGTCAAATACATAATCGAATTTCTTTTCAAGATGAGAATCCAGTATATTATCCTGGATGAAATAAATGCCCTCAAACTTCTCTTTTGCAAGAAGAATTGCGTCTTTGGAAATATCGGTCGCTGTTACATCGAATCCCCTATTTCTTAGCGCGTTAGCCTGTGTGCCAGGACCGGTACCAATGTCTAAAAATGAACCGGATCGAATGTTTAATTTATCTATAACTGCCTTAAGATCAGGATCAAGATCGGGCCAGTACCACCCCATGTTTTCAACATCCAGTTCACCGTAGACCTTCTCCCAATTAAAATTCCTGTTTTCTGTCATACTCTATTTAGGTGCGATTCTAAAAAAATAGTCACCATACAAGGTAACAAAATATAGCCCATTCTGATAAAACGTCTGAATGCATACAAACTTATTGTAGCAAAAGAAAGAAGCAATACTCAGGCAAGTGCCTGATTAAAATCATCAAGGAGATCCTCGACATCTTCAATCCCAACCGATAATCTGATCATGGTATCCCTGAGCCCCATTTCAATTTTCTGATCCGGGGTGTACTCTGCAAAAATGGTGGAGGCAGGGTGGAGTATCAGGGTTTTATTATCCTGAAGGTTGGTTGTACGACGAACGATCTTTAAGCGGTTCATAAACTCGAAACATTGTGTTTTCGATTCCAGGTCCAATGTGACCATTGAGCCGGGTTTATCGCCAAATTGTTCGATGGCTATTCGATAAAACCGGGAGCTTTCCAATCCCGGATAATGTACCTGTGATACCTTTGGATGGGCTTCAAGCCAATTGGCCACGGTTAAGGTATTAAATAACGATCGCTCTGACCGCAATGCCAGAGTATCGAGCCCCAGGCTCTGTAAATACGCATTATGTGGAGAAAGACATGCACCCATATTCCTGAACACTTCCCTGCGCAGCATCACGTTGAATGCAAAAGGGCCATGTTCGTCAAATACCTCCCTCATTTTTTCGAATCCACTCCAATCGAAGGTGCCGTAATCCACAATGATCCCACCCACAGAAGTGGCTCCTCCCGAAATGTATTTTGTACTCGAAAGCACTTCAATATCAACTCCTGCCTCGCGGGCATCAAATATAGAAGGTGGAGTGAGTGTACTATCTGCAATGAGAAGCAAGTTATGTTCTTTTGCAATTTTCGATAGTGATTTTATGTCGGCTACTTCCAGTTGTGGATTGGTTACAGTCTCAAAAAATATGGCTATGGTCCGCGAATCGACTTGTCCTTCAATCTTTTGAGGATTTGTTAAATCGGTATACCTGGCCTCAAGTTGAAATGGCTTCAGCGTTTTCTCGAACAGCGATAATGTATTCCCAAATAAGTGTCGCGTTGTAACGATATTGTCTCCCGACCGGGCAACAGTCATGATGAGATTGGAGATGGCTGCCATCCCCGAAGACAAGGCCGTAACAGCAAAGGCTTCGGTGATATTTCGGACTTTGGCCTCAAAATACTCTACCGTCGGATTGGAAATCCTCGAGTAGATATGTCGGTACTTTTCGCCGCGAAAAGCAGCTTCAAGATCTTCGGAATTTTCAGCTTCGAAGGCCACATTATCATAGACCGGAAAGTTCAGACTCCCATGTGGATCCTTCCTGGGGAAGGGGGTATGCAGCAATTTAGTGGTAATCCGTTTGTCCTTCATGCAAGTGCGATTTGTAGTACGCTTTTTAGTAAAGGGTCATCTCAGGATCATTTTCCCTTGCCCACTCCAGGATCCCTCCTTTCAGATTCACCAGATTATCATATCCAAACTCATTTTTCAACTGTAAAATTGCATTCCTGCTTCTGGCCCCTGATCTGCAAAACATAACCACCTTCCGACTCTGGTCAATTTTATAATATTCTTCACCAATACTTCGTAAAGGAATTAAAATTGAATCAGGACCAAGATTGGCAATGTGGAATTCAAATTCTTCCCTTACATCGATGAGTTGAACATCTGAACCGCTATCCAGTAAGGACTTTAATTCGTGAACGGTAATCTCATCCACGTGGACTCCCCCGGAATCAGGATCGTCAAGACCACAGAAATGCTCATAATCAATTAAGGCTGTAATTGTCGGATTCGTTCCAGTCAGCGGATTGGAATCACTCTTCTTCACCTTGAGGGTTCTGGTTTCAAAACGCTGGGCATCAAAAAGAAATAGCCTTCCGGCCAGGGGATCACCCACGCCCGTAAGTACCTTAATTACCTCACTCGCCTGGATACTGCCTATGATCCCAGGAAGAACTCCAAGTACTCCGCCCTCGGCGCAATTTGGGACGAAACCGGGAGGGGGTGGTTCGGGAAAAAGATCCCGATAATTTGGTCCAAATTCACCATTAGCATGTCGAAAATTAAATACACTCACCTGTCCTTCAAACCTGAAAATAGAGGCATAAACATTGGTCTTTCCTAAAAGTACACACGCATCATTCACTAAATATCGTGTGGGAAAATTGTCTGTGCCATCGGCCACGACATCATAGCCTTTGATGATCTCCAGGGCATTCGCCGAAGTTAATTGTTCGTTGTAGGCAATCAGTTCAATATGCTGGTTCAGTTTCTGTAATTTCTCTTTTGCAACTTCGGCTTTTGGCCTGCCAACATCATCTTTATTAAACAGCACCTGACGTTGAAGATTTGTCTCGTCCAGGTTGTCAAAATCCATAATTCCGATTTTTCCTACACCTGCAGCCACAAGGTACAGCAAAAGCGGACTTCCCAATCCCCCAGTCCCGACAACAAGCACACTGGAAGTCTTTAGTTTTTGTTGCCCCTCGAGACCAAACTCAGGAATAATAATATGCCTGCTGTAGCGCAGCAGCTCTTCTTTACTTAATATTAAGTCTTTCATGCCCTTCAAATATTCTTTCGAACCATGTAGATTCCTCCTGCAATCGCAGGCACAATGTTCAATTCAATTCTTCCTTCTATTACAGTATCCAGGCCCTCCAGATCATCAATATCCTCATCTCCTGCAAACAACCGGATAAAGGTTCTCAGGTTTCCATTATTGTCATACATGTAATTCTTCAGTTTGGGATATGTAGTTATGAGGTTTGAGAGAATCTCACCCACCGTATTTCCTTCTACTTCAATTACATCTTTGTTTTCCACGTAGCCCCTTAAAGGAGTTGGGATTTTTATCGTTGCCATTCTATCTAATTTTATTGTTCTTGTCCTTGAAAACTAATTTTCTCCTCCTCAAATTGAAACTCATCATCGAGGATCCATGACCTGATATCCAACATTTTATCTTTTGTAATACTGACAATTATGTAAGAAAAGAAGGGAAATGCGTGACTGCGATCATACTCTGATGCAATTGCAGGAGAATCAGGATGGGAATGGTAAATCCCAAGAAAACTTATGTCATTCTCCTTTGAGTACTTTTCGGCTTGCATGTAATCCTCAGGATGTATCTCGAACCGGTTCCTCTGGTTACCATCCCTGCTGTTAATCACTGGGATTGCTTCCCTGATCTCCCTGATCCCATCTTCGCGATCATAGCCATAAAGAAAACCACAGCATTCGTTCGGATGGATTTCCAGGGCATGGAAAGTAATTAAATCTCTGATGTTATTGGTCAGGGTGATAGGCATGGTTCATATGTTAGGTAAC
>CAZCQL010000133.1:2522-8049 GCA_964500835.1 uncultured Bacteroides sp. | reverse complement strand
TAATACACATAGCCACCCTTCAGGCTCAGGATATCCCTTTGCCGGAACATCCCCGGCCTGATTTCCGGAGAGCACAATGGCAAAACCTGAACGGGACCTGGGCCTTTTCTTTTGACAAAGAGGATGTGGGACTCGGGGAAGGCTGGTTTGAAGGAACCGCCAATTTCGACCATACCATCCAGGTTCCATTTCCATGGGGATCAACCCTGTCGGGGGTAGAAGATGAGGCAGATATCGGATGGTACCGGCGGGAGGTACTGGTTGATAAAAGCTGGCAGGGTAAAAGAGTCTTTGTCACCATCGGGGCATCCGACTGGGAAACAACCCTCTGGCTGGACGGCGTTATGCTGGGCAGGCACCAGGGGGGATATGTACCTTTTTCTTTTGAACTCACAGATCATCTCACATTCGGACAGGCCCACACCATGGTGATCCGCGTCGATGACGCCCGGCGCGATTTTACACTCTATGGAAAACAGGGATATGGGAATGCCCGGGGCATCTGGCAAACAATCTATCTGGAAGCCAGGGGAAAGGAGTACCTGGATGCGCTTCATTTTACTCCCGATATAGATAACGGAAATGTAACAGTCACCGCATACCTTCCCGGGATAGCCAAAAGTGAGATGAACCTGGCAGTGACCATCCATACTCCGGGGAATCCCATTACCCGTGATACGGTGATATCCGGGGGGATGCGAAAGATCAGTTTAGTAATGGACATTCCGGATCACCGGGTATGGAACCTGGATGATCCCTATTTGTACGAAGTCACCGCCACTCTGGAACAAGATGTGGTGAGCTCCTATTTTGGAATGAGGAAGATCTCCGTAGTAACCCTTCCCGGGAGCGGGATCCCCTATATCGGGCTTAACAACGAGCCCCTGTATATGCAGCTGACCCTCGACCAATCCTATCATCCGGATGGATTTTACACCTTCCCGAGCGACAAGTTTATCAAGGAAGAGATTTTGAGAAGCAAATCCATCGGATTGAATGGTATCCGGACGCATATTAAAGTTGAAATCCCAAGGAAACTTTACTGGGCCGATAAGCTGGGTCTGCTGGTCATGGAAGATCTTCCGAACAGCTGGGGAGAACCGGGTGAACAGATGCAGCATGAATCGGAGTATACGCTGCGGGAAATGATCAGGCGGGACTTCAACCATCCTTCCATTTTTTCCTGGGTACTCTTTAACGAAACCTGGGGATTGAAAAGCATCACAGGTGTCCATGACAATGGGAAGTTCATAAGGGAATATACTCCTGAAACCCAGGATTGGGTGGTCTCCATGTATTATTTGGCCAGGTCACTGGATCCGACCCGCCTGGTCGAAGATAATTCGATTTGTTGCGGCCGGGGGCACACCGAAACCGATATCAATTCGTGGCACCAGTACCTGCCGGGCTGGGAGTGGGATGCCTATTTAAAGAACCTGACAGAGAATACCTACGAAGGGAGCGGTTTCAATTTTGAAAGCAGGTATTCCCAGGGAAAGCAACCCAATATCAACTCGGAATGCGGAAATGTCTGGGGCTATGACGGCAGCGCGGGTGATGTGGACTATAGCTGGGATTATCACCGGATGATTAACACCTTCAGAACGTATCCAAAGGTAGCAGGCTGGCTCTATACCGAACACCACGATGTGATCAATGAATGGAATGGGTACTGGCGCTTTGACAGGACACGAAAAGAGACAGGACTTGGACAAATTGTGGAAGGCATGAGCCTGAGAGATCTTCATTCGGCGGTTTATCTCTCCACCGGGAACGACATTTGCAAAACAGTGACTGGAGGTGAAACGGCAGAAGTGCCCCTCTATCTTTCGGTCATGACTGGTGAAAAATATGGTACCACCCTGACCATTTCCTATGACCTGTCCGTTCTCAATTACATTGGAGAAACAGAAAAGGGAAATTCGGGCAGGATGAAGGTCGGCTATACACCCTGGATGCAGAAGGCACTGGAACCCCTGCTTATCCGGGTACCGGACATTGCCGGAATAGCAACCCTCTCCCTGAAGGTGGCCGATCAGTCTGGCCACATCCTTCACCGGAATTTCATGCACTTTGAAATCATCTCCGACCAAAAAATAGATGGTGTGACCACCCTGAGCATTCCTGCAAAAGAGTTCTCCCGTGCCGAATGGACTAAAAAACAGTGGAATGTCCTGGAAGGCAGGAAAGTGAACGGAGCAGGGAAAGGATTTTTCGAGTACTCCGTTCCCATTCCGAAAGAAGTGGCCTCAAGGCAGGTGAAAGAAGCCAGGTTCCTGGTGGAAGTCTCTGCCAAAGAACTTTTTGTGAAAGACATGGAAAAGTACGAACGGGAACAGGATTTTATGCGTGGCTCGGTGGTCGCACCCAGTGCCAATCCCAATGCGTATCCCATGACCGATGAGGTGAAGTTCCCATCAGAAATCATTGTGAGCATAGACGGACAGAAGATCCAGGCCACTATCCTTCCAGACGATCCGGCGGACCACCGGGGGGTGCTGTCGTGGCACCACCAGCTCAGGGACCGCAAACTGAGGGAGGCAGGTTCCTATGGCTATTTAATCAACGTACCCATCACGAAAGCGATCCTTGAAAGCGCCCTGAAGAAAGGGGAATTGCAGGTGCGGTTGGAAACCGCGGGAGAAGGAGGCATTGCGGTGTATGGAAAAGAATTTGGCCGGTATCCCCTCGACCCGTCGCTTGTGTTGAAGTACTAGTGTTTTCCCTGAATACCCGATGCGTTATATATCCAGGAAATACCTGATGGTCTTGACCAGCAGGGCCGGCTGTTCGGCATGCACCCAGTGCCCGGAGCCAGGGATAGTTACAATCTCGGCCACCGGGAAAATGGAGCGGATAAAAGAGTGATCTTCTGCGCTGATATAATCTGAGTGGGCACCCGAGACAAAAAGGGCGGGAAAACCGGTGACACCCCCTTCTGAAATCACCCGGTCAACTTCCAGTCCGTCCAGGATGGCATCCAGATTGCCACGCAAGGCCCGAAGGTTGATTCTCCAGCTGAATTTGCCTTCAGGATCCCTCCGGACATTTTTCATTAAAAAACTGCGTACCCGGTCTGATCCGATTTTTGGGCTTAGTTTCTGGTCTGCCTCCTCCCTGCTGTGTACACCCGACATATCCAGTTCAAGCATGGCATCGATCATCTTCGCATGGTTTGCTGCCGAATGGGAATCCACCGCCAGATCGCGATAGGACCTGGGTGCAATATCTACTGAGATAAGTGATTGCACACGTTCGGGCCAGGCAAGGGCAAACGACATGACAGTCTTTCCCCCCATGGAGTGGCCAATCAATACAGCTTTCCCAATAGCCTGATGATCCATGAATTCTCTCAGATCGTCACGCATGGAGGGATAATCATGTACCTCCGACTGGGGAGACTGTCCATGGTTTCGCTGATCAACCACATACACTTCGAAAGCAGCAGACAGCTCCCTTGCAATCGTTGCCCAGTTGTCACCCGATCCATACAGGCCATGCAGGATGACCAGGGGCGGACCCGATTCTCCATATTTGCGATAGAACAGTTCCATGTCAGCCCGGACTTCCTTATTTCGCTTCCTCCATGTACCTGGCTGAAAGCTCTGCCACTAAGTCCCTGATGATGTCGAATGCCTTGGAAGTCTCTTCCGTGACGGGGGTCTTTTTCAGCCTTAGGATGAGCAATCCGTACAATCCGTTCAGTGCCACCTGTATGTCATTCTCTTTTCCATGACCCGAACGCATCCTGAGTGCATCGATATGGATCTTCCCCTTTTCATATGCCTCTTTGTAAGAAATATCCATTCCCTGTTCCAATATCCGGTGATGCATCTCATGCAGCGCATCAACGATCGAATTCAGAATGTTCAGATGACCTGATGTTTCCTTCTGCTCATCCTGCATCATCGCGATGAGCGTTTTGTACCACTCACGCATCTCCCTCTTTACCTCGTACGCCACCTCGAATTTGCTGATAAGAGACTGCTCGATGCTTTCCAGGTCAAGGTTGTTGGCGCGGATCATATCTTCCACCTGGTACATGTAGATCAGGTATTCCGCTATATTTTCATTCTTTTTCTGTTCGGCGATGATCATCAATTACTTCGTTTTAATCCCTGAGTTGGCGGAGATACATCTGGATGGTATTCTGGAGGCCGTAATAGAGGGCATCGGCGATGAGCGCATGCCCTATGGAGACCTCCCTAACCCACGGGATCTGCTGCTTGAACCACCGCAGGTTCTCCAGGCTCAGGTCGTGACCCGCGTTGAGCTCAAGGCCCAGGTCACGTGCCAGTTCTGCCGCCTTCACAAATGATTCAATGGCCGCTTCCCGGTCTTCCGGGTATTGAGTGGCATAGGGCTCGGTGTACAGTTCCACCCGGTTGGTCCCCACCTTTGATGCTCCTTCAATAAACCCGGGTTCAGTACCCACAAAAATGGAGGTCCTTATTCCATGTCTCTGAAACTCTTTTATTGCTTCAACCAGGAAATCATGGTTTCGAATGGTATCCCACCCTTCCGATGAGGTAATGGCATCAGGCGGATCGGGCACCAGGGTCACCTGGTGGGGTTTCACCGAGGTAACCAGTTTGATAAACGGCTCCGAAGGGTATCCTTCAATATTGAATTCGGTAGTCACCAACGGCTTGAGCAGCTCCACATCACTATAGCGTATGTGCCGCTCGTCGGGCCTGGGATGCACGGTGATCCCCTGGGCCCCAAACTGCTCACAATCGACAGCTACCTTCTCCACGTCGGGGATGTTTCCACCCCTCGCATTTCTCAGGGTAGCAATTTTATTAATATTTACACTTAGCCTGGTCACCGCACCTTCATTTTTATTATACGCCTGATTGAATGACCATCTCCAAGTAAGGTCGATTAAATCCGAAACAAAGATAACACAATATCCACTTCAGAAGATGCGAAGATTTCATTGGAGTTAAACGTCCAATAGTTCTCTCAGGCTTCGTTTAGGCACGTGGTGAATCCCTTTCTCATCGCGCCAGTATTTGATGTCACCTTCAATTACCTCATCGATCACCACTTCTTCGGCGGGTTTGCCCAGAGCCAGCACCTGAATGATCTTGTAGCGTTCAGGAATATTCAGGACAGACTGCAATTTCCGGCGCTGCACCGATCCGATGATGCAACCGCCAAATCCTTTTTCCACCGCTGTCAAAAGCATGCTCTGCGCGGCAATCCCATCATCACACCACCAATCACCGGTCAGATCCAGATCACCCAGCTGCACAATATAGGCCGAAGGTCTTTCACCTTCCGGGGGCCCCGGCCAATCTTTCAGGTATCCGGCCCATGCAAGGGAAGGAAAAATCTTTGCACAATCGGCGGCCTCATGAAACAGCATATACTTTAATGGCTGCATGTTCCCGGCAGATCCCGACAACCGTGCCGCTTCCACCATCTCCAGCAACACCTCTTTGGGAACAGGCACCTCCTGGTGAAAACGGCGGTAGGAGCGGTTTTTAAGAATCAGATCTTTAAGTAAAGGCATAGGAAAAAG
>CAZCQL010000133.1:0-2422 GCA_964500835.1 uncultured Bacteroides sp. | reverse complement strand
TTGTTGAACAGGTTCATTGTCCGTTCCAGACCTATCACTCCAAAGGATTTTATGATCTCTCCTGCCATCTCAATTCTTTCGGACAGATGTTTCTCCTGTGCAGCGGGCCATGCACCCAACACATAGTCAACCTGCTGACCGGAATGAAAATCGTCTCCGATTCCAAAACGCAGGCGGGCATAGCCAGAGGTTCCCAACACAGAAGTGATGTGGGCCAGTCCGTTGTGACCGGCATCTCCCCCCCTGGCCCTGAGTCGCAGGGTGCCGAAAGGCAGGGCAATATCATCCACCACCACCATCAGGTTTTCCACAGGAAGTTTTAATTTTTTAAGCCAGAAGCGGACGGCATTGCCACTCAGGTTGACAAAGGTGGAAGGTTTAAGGAGCCAGTAGCTACGGGCACGGTATTTCATCTCTGTAACAAATCCGTACCGCTTGTCATTAAAAGAAATATTGGATACCCCGGCAAGGGCATCCAATATATCAAATCCTATATTATGACGCGTGTGTGCGTATTCATTTCCTATGTTCCCTAATCCGACTACCAGGTATTTCATAGGTCTTGGCTCTCATAACCGGCCATAAGGCCTTTAGGTATTAGCTCTCAGCTCCTGAACCTTCCTCGGGGGCGCTACCCGAATCGGGTACTGCGGCACCTTCGGCTCCTTCTTCAGCTTCAGCGGCAGCGGCGGCCTCTGCAGCAGCAGCTTCTGCCTCAGCCTCAAGCTCTCCAATCTCCATGCCCTTGCTAATCCGGGAGGATACCACCGCAAAGATCATAGAACGGGATGGATCAAGGATCTCAATGTGTTCATAAGCGAGATCACCAATCTTTATTACATCGCCAATTCCAATATCGGAAATGTCAATTTCAAGCGCATCAGGCAAATTCTTTATTAAACCCCGGACTTTCAGTACACGCCTTCGCTGACGCGTTTTACCACCATCTTTCACACCAATGGCTATTCCAGTCAGCTGGATGGGCAATTCAACTGTCACCGGTTTATCGTCAAATACTTCCACGAAATCGATGTGGTTCAACCTGTCAGATACCGGGTGGAACTGAAGCTCCTGCAATACTGCCTTATGGGCATCGCCGTTGATATTCAGCTCCACAAGAAATGCGGTGGGAGTATATACAATGTGCCTGAAATCATTCTCATGTGCATGGAAATGGATCACTTCTGTCCCTCCGTAAAGGACACACGGAACATGGCCTGTTTTTCTTAAATCGCGGGTAGATTTTTTACCCACTTCGGTGCGCTTTTCAGCGCTGATAGAAATTTTTTTCATTTTGTTGTGCTACTCAGAATTAAGTTGATATTTAATTCCCCATCACACGGTGGGAAAATTTGCCTCTGTGGCAAAACGGCTGCAAAGGTAAAGAATTAATTAAGAAATGTATCGCTAATGGATTTATAATTATAGACCTTATCAATCACATCCGCAAAATGACTCGCCACGCTTATTACTTTGATCTTTTCAGATTCCCTTTTGAGGGGGATGGTATCGGTCACAACCACTTCATCAATGGGAGATTGCTCAATCCGTTCAAAGGCGGGTCCGGACAGCACTGCATGTGTAGCCACCACCCTCACACTTTTGGCCCCTTCATTCTTCATCATTCCGGCAGCGAAATCGATGGTCCCTGCGGTATCGACCATGTCATCGACAATCACAATATTCTTGCCGGCCATATCCCCGATGGCTTTAATCTCTTCAACCACATTCGGTTTCTTCCTAAGCTTGTAACAGATAACCATGCTGGCATTTACAAACCTTGAATAGGCATTTGCCCGTTTGGTTCCCCCCATATCGGGGGCAGCAATAGCCAGATTGTCCAGATTCAACTCCTTTATATAAGGGACAAAGAGTGCGGATGCGTAAAGATGGTCCACAGGTACATCGAAAAATCCCTGAAGCTGGTCGGCATGCAAATCCATGGTCATAATCCGGTCAACTCCGGCCGCAGTAAGCAGGTTGGCCACCAGTTTGGCTCCGATAGTAGATCTCGGGCGGTCTTTGCGGTCCTGCCGGGCAAATCCGAAATAGGGAATCACGGCCACCACCCTGTCCGCCGAAGCCCGCTTTGCCGCGTCGATCATCATGAGCAACTCCATCAGGTTGTCACCCGGAGGAAATGTGGATTGAACGATAAACACCGTACATCCCCGCACACTCTCATCATACGCAGGTTGAAATTCCCCGTCACTAAACTGAAAAACGCTGGTTCTTCCCAGGGGAGTTCCAAAGCTCTGGGCAATTTGCTCGGCCAGGTAGGTGGATGCCCTTCCTGAAAAGAATTTAATGGGTGTATTCTGCGCCATCAGGGTTTGTTGTGATTTAAAGGTTGTTATTGGCTGCAAAAGTAAGAATATTTCTTCTTAACCAACTGACTCACTTTACAATTTTTTATTGTTTT
>CAZCQL010000132.1:0-8468 GCA_964500835.1 uncultured Bacteroides sp. | reverse complement strand
CATTTAAAATATGAACTTAATAAATGGCTAACATATATATCAAATGCTCTTTGCTGTATAATACTCCTTTTTTGATTCTGATTTCATATTAAACTTGCTGCCAATTATCGCCTGCTTCAATACCTTGAACATTGCAGGATTTCACCCAATATACAACTAAGCTAGTATATTTAACATTAATAATCAAATGAAAAATATTGACAGTCAATTACTTGATGATCTTAAAAGAAGGTATATGAATTTGAATTATATTATCACACCTGCGGTCGCACCCTATACGTAGACAATGACCAGTCCGGTCTGAACACCGTATTCAGCGACGATGGCCTCTACCTTGTGGGTGATGTCATAAAGTCCGTTGTGAGCGGGAGTTGATGTTTGGATGGTTTGTTGCATGGTAAACAATACCTGTGTAAGCAGAATTAATAGCTGACGCCCAATTCTTTGGCTATCTGTTTCAAAGATTTATCTCTTGTCCAAATTGAGACTTGATGTATCAGTGCTGAAGCAAGCAAGTGAATATCAATAAATCCCAATCCCTTGCCAAACATCTTCCTGTCTTCAATCAGAAGGAAGACTTCTTCATCCAGCACCAAATCAATAATTCTAAGGGTCCTGAGAAGTGAAAGAACTTCTTTCCGATTCGATATATTTCCACAGCTTAGTTCACCAAGAATAAAAGGATGAATGCAAACGTGGTTTGAAAGAAGTAATTCTTTTAAATCCTCATCTGTATGATGAAAGTGATCAATCCAAACAGATGTATCCACCAATATCATTCCGGGATCGATTTTCTCCTGGGGATATTTTTCAGTTTCTTTTCGCTGCCACCTAATGCTGCAAGCCGTTTCGCACTCTCCTGAGCTATCAATGCTTCTAATCCCCTCCTTACCAGGGTAGTTTTCTCAGTTATCCCTGTAAGCCTGGATGCTTTTCTGAGAATCTGATCGTCGATATTCAATGTCGTTTTCATACATGCAAGATATACAAATTGTATGTATCTGTCAATACATAATAGAAATATCACGCTTCAACATCTCACTATTTTTCATCGGGGTACATTCAAATGAAAAGAATCATCACACCTGCGGTTGTGCCTTGCGCATAAACATTCTCCATGCTGGTCTTTATGCCGGATTCAGCTAAGATGGCTTCCACCTGCCGGGTAATGTCGTAAAGCCCATTGTGGGCGGGGGTGGATATGTGGATAGTGCGTTGCATAAAATGAAAGTCCAAGCTAAAATTACAACTTTACGGGGATATAATGTATTTTTACCAGCACACCAATGGAAGCTGATAATTACATAGTAAGGATCTTCAGAGAAAAATTTGCTGCAGATATTTCAAAGCAGGATGAACCGAACCTGGTTGAACTTTTCCGGAAAGAAACCTATGCAAAAGCGGTTAAAAAATGACAAGCGCTTTCCTTTCTTGAACTAGGTCAAGAATTTTCTCTTGCCCCGATTCTAATTTTGCATCATGAATCGACAAGAGTTTATACGATCATTTTCAATTGTAGGAATAATGGGTAGTACACAAACCATAAAAGCCTTGGCAGATACACTGCCGGACAAGGATAGCTTAATGCCGGCGCTCTTCATAGGGCATGGCAGTCCAACAAATGCATTGGAGGATAATGAGTTTACACGAAATTGGAAGCGCCTGAGCAGGGAAATGCCCAGGCCCACCGCTATTTTATGCATTTCGGCTCACTGGCTCACTAATGGAAGCTATGTGACAGCCATGAACGCTCCCCGAACCATACATGATTTTGGCGGATTTGGGAAGGAGCTTTATGAGGCACAGTATCCTGCCCCTGGCCATCCGGAAATAGCCAAAGAGGCACAGGATCTTATCACCAGTTCCCGGGTAAGATTGGACCATGAGTGGGGCTTTGATCACGGATCCTGGAGTGTTGCCAAACAAATGTATCCGGAAGCTGATATCCCCATGATTCAGTTGAGCATAGACTATCACAAAAGCCCCCGGTACCATTATGATTTGAGCAAACAACTGTATTCGCTCCGCAAAAAGGGCATATTGATCATAGGTAGCGGAAACCTGATCCACAATATACGTCTGGCAGACCCTTCCAGGGGCTTCGCTCCAGACGAGAACGGAGTTTTCCCATCCTACGCGTTCGATTGGGCCGATGAGTTCAACGAGAAGTTCAAAGGCTACTTTCTGAACGGAAACTTCCAGGCGGCCGTGGATTATGAAAAACTGGGAGAACTGGCCACTTTGGCCCACCCAACTCCCGATCACTACTACCCCCTTCTCTACACCCTTGGCGTAGCCAGAGATGATGAAAAGGCAGAGATATTCAATGATAAGAGTTTTGTTGGCTCACTCAGTATGACCTCAGTCAAATTTGGCTGATATCTTGATCAAGGTCAAGAAGAATGGGAACACACCTCAAGAATGAAGACTTCTTCCATGTGGACAAATTCACAAGCATTGATTTCAAATCCGAGGAAATAGTCCGCGACGGTGATGCCTGGATCACAAAGGGTAGACTGACCATGCTTGGTGTCACCAATGAGGTCTCCATCCCTTTCAGCATAGAGGAAGCCGACAACTTAAGTACATTCACTGGAACATTCGAGCTCAATCGTTTTGATTATGGCCTGGGTGCAGAAAAATATGATGGTACTTATATAGTCGGAGAAGTGGTTACCGTAACTATTACTTGTGTGGTAAATGAATCGTAAACATCAAAACAGAGAAAAATGGAAAACAAAATATGCGTCATTACCGGATCAAATTCATGTATTGGGAAAGCCACGGCCATTGACCTGGCGAAAAAGGGCTATGAGATCAAACAGCTTTCAGGCTCAAAGAAGATCGTCCTGAAGTTCGTTGAGCTATCTTCTCTGGGCTCCATAAAGAAGACAGCTGAAGAGATTAAGGCTGAATACTCAAAACTGGATGTGCTAATCAATAACGCCGGAGTCTTTAAAAAAGTAGAAGGAAAAAGTACAGACGGAGTACCCCCTTCTCCTTCACGAAGGATCTTTGGATTCCACCAATCATATACCAGGTGGCGTCCATCGGGCTCGAAAAGTGGAGTTACCTCATCGACAGGAAAGGCGATCAGAACCTTATGACTCTGTTCAAAGCCCACAGTAGGAAAATTGGTAGGTGCCCCGGGTTCAAATTCATGAGAACTTTGTTGGCCCTGACAGGTAGACAGTATGACTATGCTAGGAACAACTAGGGCCAGGAACCTGCTTTTGTTTTGCATCATAATTAACTAATTTGGATAAATACCTCCTTATATTTTGCAACCGAAATCCGGCAATCTCCCAGGGCCTGGATATGCATTATTGCTGGAATGTTTGGAATTTAGCTTCCAGATATAAGGTCTTCTTCAACAAAAATATGTGTAGTTATTTCTTGACCATCATTATCAGTAGTGAATCCTCGGAGAACACCTTTCAGAATTTTCCCTATCCTGAAATTCTTATGTTCATTTTTCACAAAGAAATCTCCTTTGTTCAGCAACAAGTCACTATGCAGAGTCTCATTAAGCATTCAATTTCTAAGCTGAATCAATCAAATTGAGTAAAATACATTTCAAATACACCCAGATTATTCAAAGCAAACCTATCCATGGTTGAAATGCTGTCAAACGGGGGACATTCAAACGAAAAGCATCATTATTCCTGCCGTGGCCCCCTGAACATACACATTGACCAGACCGGACTGAATGCCGGATTTAGTTGCTATGACCTCCACTTGCAGGGTAATGTCGCAGAGGCCGTTTATATTCATTTTTATTCTGTACTAACCAGACCTTCAAGCAATTCCACGGCACCCACAGGTGCATCGTATCCGGCAAAATCCTTCTGAATACGCCTTGCATTTTCACGATAAAATGGATTTCCAAGCACCTCTTTAACGGCATCATGTATTTGTTCTGGTGAAGGTCGCTTTTTCCTCAGATTTATTCCGGCACCGGTCCACTCCACCCTTGCAGCAACTTCCATCTTGTCTTCTGTGTTACCGGCGACGATCAACGGTACTCCCTTGACAAGGGCATTTTGGACTCCCCCGAAGCCGCCATTAGTAACCATTACATCAATATGTTGAAGGAGGTTTCCAAAAGGAATGAAAGTGGAGGTTTGTGTATTTTCGGGGATGTTCATCATGTCTGCATCCTTTACCGGCACTGCAATGGTAATTACTTGTTCATCTTTCAATCCTTGTACGGTCGGAATGATTAAATCATCGGGGTCGACCGACATGGTACCTTGATTGACAAGTATTACGGGTTTTGGGTCCTTTAAAGACGGCCACCATTCAGGTGCATCAAAATCCTTGACCGCCGGGAGCAAGATGGGCCCGACAAAATGGATATGTCCGGGTATATCACTACGGGGATACTCAAAAGCCTTTGTGGAGGTATGGATCACCAGGTCAGGCAGGTCAAAGGCTACCCGGAGAAAAGAATCCTGTAGTGGGGAATGTCCAAGTTCTTTAAGGATTTTATTTGCATGGCGATCAAGATCCTTAAACATTATCGTTTCGGCAATCAGATTGAGTAGATGGTTCCTGGTTCTCGTCAAAAATGATGTTCCGGGAAGAATCCCAAGCCCATAAGGGGCAGTGTCACGGCTTGAGAGAGCAAGTGGAGTGAAGGAGACCAGTGCACTGGGTATACCAGACAGTTTCGATTTCACATAGGGACCTAATATGTAAGGATCACTAACCAGAACATCCGCAGAAAAAAACTCAAGCACCGAATCAATTGTGTTGATTTCCAATGGAACAATTTCGACAGAGTGATGCAGCAGATACTTAACAGCAGCAAATCCTGACAATTCGGCAAGCCTTGGAAGTATTTCGAATTTATCTCTTACAGTTGTATCCATCTCTTCTGGCCATGGATGAAACCTTGCACCAGTTTTCTCTATGCGACCGGAAAAACCCCGGCCTGAAATCCAGATTACCTCATGCCCTCTATTAACTAATTGACGGCTTATCGGTAGAACGGGATTTAAGTGTCCTTCGACTGTCGCAGTATTCAATAAATATTTTGCCATAATCGCTTTTCTTAAAGAGAAAAATACATCCTTAGTATTCGCCAGCTAAATGAATTCCAAATTTTTGAGATTGAATATAAGAGTGCAGCTGAACGTTCTCATCGCAATCTAAATTCAGATGGATGGATTTTTATTGAGCTCTAAGCTGGAATGGATATGATCATAACAAAGTTCGTATAAATATAGGATTTATTCAAGATTAATGCATTGAAATTCCAGTACTTGATTAATGCAAAAGAGGGGCTATGGATTGGACCATGCCTAAAAATAAGTAATTAAAAACTTGAGAACGAAGCCTCACTGTTGGATCATGTTAAAAAAAATGAGATCATTGAAGGCATTCCCTGCATCAACGGGGTACGCGGGAGCAAGAAGTATCCGACCCTTCCCGTAACTGATCTCCCCAAAGAGGGTTAGCAGTGAATCCGGTCGTGCAAACCATGTACCATAGGATGTTTGCGGATGGACACTCTTGAAGGGATAAAAACCCACCGGGTCCCCTGGGACTTCCCAGGAATTGGTGCCAATGGATCCCTTGCCGGGATGGCTCATTGATCCGGGGAGTGCACGGATAAACCCCCACCCGTTTCCGTTCCAGTATGGCAGCTGATGGCCGCCCCATTGGGTCACTGGCCGGGAAAGGATTTCCAGGTCATACAGGCGATCAGCCCAGAGCGAGTCGAAACGTATGATCATGCGGGCGCCCTCATCCACTTCCTTCAACATCGCACGGAGGGACGTTGCAGACTGGACCTCGCCAGACAGAATTACCTTCCCGGACGGATCATTCACCTCCTTTCGCATGTCAACACCTGCCTCAGCCAGGGCGCTTTCTGCAGCCGGCCAATTATGTACCTCAATTCCATAGTCCCTGAGATCCTCCATGAATGTAGGGCGGTTTTTCAGTAGGACCTGTTCGATACCGTCGGCTATGATCCTGTCCCCCCGGACAAGACTCCCTTCTATGGTCAGGTAGCCGCCATGCCATGAATCAGGTACCGGGATCTCAAGTTCCTTTTCTACGGACTGGGCATAACAATCACCTCCGCTGACTACAAGTCTTCCTTCCTTGTGGTAAGCTGTGAGCTTCCCGGCGCCATCCCGGATGCCTATTCGGTAATCATAGGTCCCGGCTTCCAATATGCTCTCATTGATCAGGTCTACTTTCAGGCGCAATGTGTCCCCGGGTTCGAAGTACTTGCCATTCATACGAAAAATGGCTATCTGTAAGGGCCGTATCCAGTAAGCCAGGTCTTCTGCCGGCCCCTTCAGGTTCCGTCCTTCATCCACCATGGCCGAATACCACTCCAGTAATGGTCCGTAGGTTACAGGAAGTATGGAAGAGCCTCCACTCCATCCGTTGATGGCATAGCCGTCCTCGCTGTTGTTACTCATGATGATCTGACCCAGCCGGCCATTGCTGTACATCAGTCCCCTCCCGGCCTGCACACTGAGTTCCGCGGGCGAATGGATCACGGAGCCTTTCTGTTGATCAAGCTGGTTTCTCCGGAAGTAGTCAGCTATTTTCACGGCCAGGACCTCGGAATTTTTATAATCGTACCCTGCTCGTTTGTCCTGCAGTTGCTCCGATTGCCTGTCAATGGCAATCCAGTTATCGGGCCCTGCATAACAGCGTACCTCCCCCCAGTAAACAATATTGTCATGAGCCATGGGATCGATACGTCCGTATTTCCATGGAACAGTCCTGTCCACGGGGCCCTGGTGCCCATGGAACTCGAATTCCATAAAACGTTCTTCGGCACCCACCGTATGATCGTCCATGTAGTCCAGGCGGAATTTGTTGTCATAGGGACGGATATGGGGAATCTGCCCGGCAGGACCGCCTGGATTTCCGCCGCTCTGGTTAACTATAAGTTTTGAAGGGTCCAGGGCATGCATATCCACCATGATATTCTTCCTCAGGAGATCAAATTCCTCCCTTTCATTTGTCAGTATATAAGTGGCCAGGCAGGGGTGGTGGCGATCACGGCGGGCCATCCGCAGACACCGCTCTTCCATTAATCTTCCATCAAAGGACTTCCTCCTCATCCCTTCCCCGTTGATATCGATTTCCTCTAAAAACCCACCGGGTTCTTCAAAAACAAGCAATCCCAGGCGATCAGCCTCTTCAAGCAAGAGTTCATCGGCCATGTGCCGGTGAAAATTAATCCCGTTATGACCTATGGCAAGGGCGTTTCGAATACTCTTCTCAGCCATCTCCTCCGAGGGATAGAAGCCATGGTGTGCATAGAAACCCCAGTCAATGGCCGATCGATGGCGGAAGCGCTTTCCATTCAGGTAATAGTTCTGCTGCCCCTGGTCATTTGCGCGGACTTCAAAAACACGAAAACCGAATAACCGTATAAATTCATGTTCGAATTCTCCAGATCGTAAGTGTACATTACAAGTATATAGCCTGGGATGACCGATATCCCATTGCTCTGCCCCCGGCACCTGGAAACTGAAACTGACCAGGCTGTCCCCGGGCTGCAGATGATCAAGGGACCCGTCTTCTGAATACAATACTTTATCTCTGTCGGTGATCTGTAGTTCAAGTTGAATCTCCCTGGACTCAGAAGTAGTATTCCGGATCAGGAGTTCTGCTTCAACGTGGTTAGCCCCTGCAGGTTGCAAATTCTTTACGAAGACTTCCTCCAGGTATACCGGATCGCTTACCACTAATTTCACCTCACCACCTATGCCTCCAAAATCCCGCCCGGGAGGCAATACATAATCCCCCCACTTGACCATGGGGAAGTCACCCCAGCCCCTTCCCCCGCCGGGATTGGTAATCCTGAAAGCAAGGCGGTTCGACTCTCCGGGTCTGAGGAAAGCCGAGATGTCGCAGGTATAGGGGGCGGCATACACCAGATCATATCCAGCCAGCTCCTCATTAATGAAGACTTCCAGCCTCCTGTTTTTTTTGCCCACATAAAGACGGATTATCCTATCCTTCCATCGAGCAGGAATATCTATCTCCGTGGTGAACCAGCAGACTCCATGATAGGTCCAGGTGGCATTTCCCCCGCTGTAAAGCTCTTCCACTACTGCGGGCAGGGTGGCAGATTGGCCAAGGGTATAGACTTCGTCCCATCCGCAGGCGGGTGCGTTCCTGGGGAGTTCCCCCAGGCGGAACTCACCTGGCAGAAATAGCGAATCATCTTTCCATTCGGCCTCATTATCAAGCCATACCTTCCATTTCAATCTTCCCAGATCCAGATCCTGCCCATGGACCTTCGGGGGTCCCATACCCATGAGGATAATAAAACTGATGGATCGCAGGAGGGACTTATTCTTATTCTTTCTCATAGATTTGAGTATTTATTGTTCAGGATAACCATGCCCAAAGGCTGATCACAGTCAGCCCAACCAGGATGGAGCAATAAAAAGAGGGCCTATGAAGTTGATTTATTTCAGGGTAAA
>CAZCQL010000131.1:4970-8840 GCA_964500835.1 uncultured Bacteroides sp. | reverse complement strand
AAAGGATACCGGTAGTCTTTGGGCGGAACGAAGTTTTCCTTGATGGTCCGGGGGGAAACCCAGCGCAGCAGGTTAATCATGGAACCCGCCTTGTCGTTGGTTCCCGATCCGCGAGCGCCTCCAAAGGGCTGTTGTCCCACCACGGCACCGGTTGGTTTATCGTTGATATAAAAATTACCTGCACAATTGGTGAATTTTTCGGACAGCCATTCGATGGCGTACCGGTCCTGGGAAAAAATGGCCCCGGTAAGGGCATACATGGACGTTTCGTTCAGCAGATCGGCGGTTTCCTCAACTTTATCATCTGCATAGACATAGATGGTAAGTACCGGCCCGAATAACTCCTCTTCCATGGTGATGTATCTGGGATCTGAAGCAAGTATGACAGTGGGTTCGATAAAGTATCCTTCCGTTTTGTCATATCCGCCACCGATTATTACCTCCGCACCGGCGTCAGATTTCGCCCTGTCAATATAACCAGCAATTTTGTCGAAAGAGGCCTCATCGATCACTGCATTAAAAAAGTTGCCAAAATCTTCGGGAGGACCCATTTTAATGCCTTTCATCATGGTCTCCATTTGCGCACGTACCGCAGGCCAGATGCTCCCGGGAATATACGCCCTTGAAGCGGCAGAACATTTCTGTCCCTGGTACTCAAAGGCCCCTCGTACCATTGCCACGGTCAGCGCTTCGGTATCGGCCGAGGGGTGGGCGAAAATAAAGTCCTTCCCCCCGGTCTCTCCCACAATGCGCGGATAGGATTTGTAAATCTCAATGTTCCCGCCGATGGTCTTCCACATCTGTTGGAATACCTCTGTGGATCCGGTAAAGTGGATCCCTGCAAAATCGGGATGGGAGAAGATCTCTTTCCCGGCTACCGGTCCGGAGACAAACATCAGGTTGATCACTCCGTCAGGCACACCGGCCTCCACAAACGCATCCATGAGTACTTTGGCTGAATAAACCTGGGTGTTGGAACACTTCCATACCACTGTATTCCCCATCATGGCCGGGGCCGACGGCAGGTTCCCTGCGATAGCGGTAAAGTTGAACGGCGTAAGTGCAAATACAAATCCTTCCAGCGGGCGTTGTTCCAGGCGGTTCCAGATTCCTTCGGAGGACTCCGGCTGTTGTTGATAAATTTCCGCCATGTACTGCACATTAAACCGGAGAAAATCGGCCATCTCACAGGCACTGTCAATCTCCGCCTGAATAACATTCTTGGATTGCCCCAGCATGGTGGCTGCATTGATGGTGTCGCCGTAGGGTCCCGCAATGAGATCTGCAGCCTTCAGAAAGATGGCAGCACGATGTTCCCAGGAGAGTGCAGCCCACTTTTCTTTGGCAGCAAGGGCCGCTTCAATGGCCATCCGGACATGGCTCGCATCGCCCTTATGGTAATGACCCAGCAGGTGCTTCAGGTCATGGGGCGGATGGATGGGAACACGATTCTCCGTTCTCACCTCTTTCCCTCCAATCACCATGGGAATATCCATCACCTGTGACCTCAGCTTGTGAATCTCTTCCTTTAATGTTTCACGCTCGTGAGTTCCCGGGGCATAGTGTCTTACCCTTTCATTCACTGCTACCGGAACCTTATAAGTACCTTTTGGCATATCCTTCACATTTTACGAGTTACTTGCTACCTGTTTTGTTGGTACAAATATAGCAGCTTCGGCCGCGCGGTCCCACATATTTAACAGCAGTTCCCGAAGGTAAGTAAGGGAATTAACAGCCTGATAATACCGGGATATCTCATGTTTTCTTTTCTGTACATCAAATTTGAAATGTGGCATAAGAGGGGATAGCCTGAAGGCATAAGAATAATTGGCCTGACACCGTGAACAAATCTCTGCCTGGCCTGTTATTTGTATTGAATATAAATAAATTATCGTTACACATATTAAAAGCCTAAAACAATGTCATTTAAGTTACCCGATTTAAGTTACGATTATAACGCTCTTGAGCCTTATATAGACGCAAGGACCATGGAAATTCATCATTCCAAGCACCATGCAGGATATACTGCCAACCTGAACAAAGCTATAGAAGGTACCTCCCTGGAAGGAAAAGCCATAGAAGAGATCCTTGCCGGGATTTCCTCAGAATCTGTGGCAGTGAGAAACAACGGAGGCGGATTTTACAACCACACTCTCTACTGGTCTGTGATGGGACCCGGAGGCGGCGGAGAACCTGCAGGAGCGTTGTCCGATGCGATTACCGGTGCCTTCGGATCATTTGCCGATTTCAAATCAAAATTCAGTACAGCTGCAGCCACCAGGTTCGGTTCCGGCTGGGCCTGGCTTGTGAAGCAGGCCGACGGCTCGCTGGCCGTCTCTTCCACTCCCAACCAGGACAATCCCTTAATGGACCTGGCCGAGGTAAAAGGCACGCCAGTGTTGGGAATTGATGTATGGGAACATGCCTATTACCTCCATTATCAGAACCGCAGGCCTGAATACATTGAAGCCTTCTGGAATGTGATTAACTGGGATGAAGTGTCAAAAAGATTAGCAGAATAACAGTTTTAGTAAATAGTGAATGGATTGTGTGCACAGGGGTGCCTTTCGGGGGCACCCTTTTTTTTGTGACATCTTTATTGTGACATCTTTTCCAGGAAGATTTCTGCATTTTCAGCCAGAGATTTTGAGGCATCGGTTTTAATTGCCTCGACCTCCTCCAGAACCCGGGTAAGGTTGCCACCCCAGATCTTCCTGATATCACCGGCTGAGTAGCCCCTCCTTACAAGTTCAAGGGTAATATTTCCCATCTGGCTCACATCGAAGCAGTCCTCCAGCCCGCCTCCCCCGTCAAAATCGGTTCCGATCCCCACATGGTCAACGCCAATGAGCTCCACAATATGATCGATGTGGTCCACGGCATCTTTAACGGTTGCTAATTTGGGTGGAAAATCTTCATCCACTCCATACCAATCCTCCAGGAAGGCCTCTTTGCCCTTCTCATCCAGCCCATAATAATCCCCGTGTTTTGTCCGGACGGACTGCCTGGCTGAATCTCTTTCAGGATTGGGCTCAGGGGTTTTTATATAGGCGCTGAGGATACATAGTTGGATGACCCCGCCATTCTCTTTGAGTGCTACCAGCATCTCATCCGACAGGTTCCTGGGGTTGTCGCATATGGCCCGGGCACACGAGTGTGAGGCAATGACAGGTGCTTTGGTTAGCTCCAGCACATCATAGAAGCCTTCGTCAGATGCATGTGAAATATCCACCATAATTCCAAGGTCGTTCATCCGGGCCACCACCTCTTTGCCAAAAGCCGATAGCCCGCCATGTTCAGTCGAATCATTGGAGGAGTCACAAATATCGTTATTTGCTGTGTGTACAAGGGTTACATACCGAATTCCCTTCTCATAATAGGCATCCAGAAGATCGATATCGTTTCCAATGGGATATCCGTTTTCCATGCCCAGGTAAATGGCAACCTTTCCCTTCGAGGCGATCCTTTTAAGGTCCGCACCCTTTGTGGCAATTTCCAGATCCTCTGAATACCGGTCAACCAGTTCATAGATGTCCCGGATAATCTCAAAAGCCTTCTTTTTGGCCTTTTCATTGCCTTCCGGCGTGCGTGCACCCTGACCGATGAAGACGCCGAACCAGATGCCATCCATGCCCCCTTCCCTGATCCTGGGCAGGTCGATCTTGGTGTGTGATTTCAGAGGATCATTCCGTTCTCCAAAATCATAACCGGGCCTGTGGAGTTCCATGGGAGTATCGGTGTGACTGTCCACCGTATATGCGGCTTTGTGAATCCGGGCTGCCTTTTTTATGAGCCTGGTTTCAGGATCACCACAGCCGGTCAGGTACATGGCCACAGCCATGAAGGTAAAAAAGGTTCGCATATCAGTCA
>CAZCQL010000131.1:2870-4870 GCA_964500835.1 uncultured Bacteroides sp. | reverse complement strand
CTTCCCTGCCATAAACCGTTCGAGGATGGAATCGTCGTTGATTTCCCTGGAGAGGGAAGCGATGGTTTCTATGGGTACGTCGTACAGATCAAGCACAATCAATCCGTCCAGGGCGTTGTTGAATTTTGGATCCAGGTTGAACCCGATGATCTTCCCGCCCAGTTTCAGGTATCTCTTAAGCAGGATAGGCATGGTGTAGTCGTTGGGCTCTACCTCTTTTATAAAGCGGTCGAATTTGGTAATGTCGTCTGCATTTTCCAGGATCACCTCCTCATCCACATTGAATCCGGGTACATTGTATTTGGTACGGGGTCGTACGTACCGCGATAGCTTCGTGTCGAAATTATGTGCCCTGATATACTGCATGATAAGTCCCCTCGAAAACTGGGAAAAGTTGTTGCTGATGCTTACCGGTCCCACCAGGTACCTGTAATCGCTGTGCTTCAGCAGAAAATAGAGGATCCCCTTCCACAAAAGGAAGAGCGGGAGTGGTTTGCGCTGGTATTCCTTCACAATAAAGGACCGGCCCAGTTCGAGGGATTGCCTGAGGGTCTTGTGAAACCGCCGGTTCATCCTGAACAGACTCTGCAGGTAGAAACCCTTCACTCCGTACCTCCTTAATATTTCCTTTCCCTTGCCTACCCGGTACGCTCCGACTATCTTCTTTTCCTGGTTATCCCAGACAAATAATTGATTGTAATAGAGGTCATACTCATCGATATCCATGGAATGGTTTGTCCCCTCGCCTACCTCCCGGAAGGCGATCTCGCGCAACCTTCCCAGCTCATTCATAATATGAGGGATTTCAATGCTTGGAGTGCAAAACACATCGAAATGATCACTGGAGAACAGCGCATATTCCTCCCTTATCTTTTTGATCTCGGACTGAATAAGGCTTGGTTGAATGGGATCGGCAATGGGTTCTGCCCTGGTCCCCCGGTTAATGCGGGGACGGAAGAATTTCTTTACTTCAAGGACCGATCCGAGTGCATAGGTCCTGGCACGCAGGTAACGCCCATAGGTACTGACATCAGAAAATGCATCCTGCTCCCTGACACTGACGGGGGTCCCGATGCGGATGCGGATCTTTTTATGCTTCTTATTAAATACCTCGGCCGGAAGTCGCACCGTGCGTAAGGATGGGTGTATGAGCCCCAGGATATGGAAGAGGCGGGAATTGGATCCCTGGAAATAGACCGGGACCACGGGTACCCTTGCCTTTTTAATCATTTTCATGGCCGGGTATTGCCACTCCCTGTCACTGATGCCAAAATTGTCTTCGTTATAGCTGGAGACTTCACCGGCCGGGAATATTCCCAGCAGATTTCCCCCGTTCAGATGTTCCAGGGCCATCTTGATCCCGGCAAGGCTGGAGGCCGCCTCTTTCCTTCTTTCAAAAGGATTCACGGGCAACATGTATTCCGAAACAGGCTCGATCTTGTTGAGCACGAAATTGGACATCACCTTGATATCGGGCCTGATCCCATGAAGGATCTTCACCAGGAGCATGCCGTCGATCCCTCCGAAAGGATGGTTTGAAACAGTGATACAAGCCCCTTCCCGCGGAATCTTCTTCAGTTCCTCTTCACTGACCTGGAATTCAAGTTGAAGTTTCTCGATCAGTGCATTGATAAAATCGATGCCCCGGTGATGGCTCACCTCATCGTACAGCTTGTTGATCTTCTTGATACGAAGCACCGTCATCAACACCTTTGCCGCACTGGCACCCCCAATACGGTTCAGCCTGGCGGCCTTCACAAACTCATCAGTCTCAATCAGCTTCAACGTTGCAGTAAGGGTTGGTTGTGGTACAAAGATACGGAAACTAAATAACAGAGTTTTCTCTTATCTTTACCTTACATGACGCGAACTCATAAAATCCTTCTGGCTCTCTTATCCGCATTGTTGTTTTCCATCCCCTTCTTTCGGTGGGGATCCGGACTCCTGTTATTGCTGGCATTTGTTCCCTTGCTGTTCGTTGAAGAGGCCATTGCCGGGCA
>CAZCQL010000131.1:1299-2770 GCA_964500835.1 uncultured Bacteroides sp. | reverse complement strand
TCGGTAATCTGGTACGGGATTCTCGCCTTTGGTGTTTTTGTTCTTCTTACGACCTACTGGGTTTACTGGGCAACCCCCGTGGGAATTATTGCTTCGGTGATAGTGAATGGCGGATACATGACCCTGACCTTCTGGTTGTTTCATCTGACCAGGCGAAAGCTGGGTGACAGGTTGGGATATGTCTCACTGGTGGTGTTCTGGCTCTCATTCGAATTTCTGTATACCAGGGCAACCATCAATTTCCCCTGGTTGTTGTTTGGCAATGGTTTTGCCAGGGATATTGTGCTCATCCAGTGGTACGAGTGGACCGGAACACTGGGAGGGTCCCTCTGGGCGCTGGTCATGAATATCGCTGTTTTTAAACTGATCAAAGGCTTGTATGCTGACCGCACTTTTGCAGCGAACAGGGGAAGGATAAGCTGGGTGGTTGGGATCTTTCTGGTCCCGTTCCTGTTCTCCGTGATTCGATTTATGACATATGAGGAGAAGGAGGATCCCTATGAAATGGTGGTTTTACAACCTAACATTGACCCTTACCAAAAATTTGGAGCCATTCCACAGTCTAAGCAGACCGAATACCTGCTCCGGATAGCCGATTCGCTGGTCACACCCGAAACTGATTATATTATCGGGCCCGAAACATTTATCAATAATACCGTATGGGAAGCAGGGATTGGCAGCCATCCGGAGGTTGAAAGACTCAAAGAATTTCTACTGGGCTTCCCCAACGCAAAGTTGGTGATAGGAGCCTCAACCCTGCATTTGTATACAGAGCCTTCAGAATACACAACCACCAGCAAGCCTCTTCGTAACGGACAATACCGGTATGATAGCTTTAACAGCGCATTCCAGCTGGATGAATCCGGAATTATTCCCATTTATCACAAATCGATGCTCGTGGTGGGAGTGGAACATATGCCCTACACCAAACATCTGGGATTTCTTGAGAATCTGACCGTTAAACTGGGAGGTGCCTTCCGGAGCAACGGCACACAGGAATTCAGGGAGACATTTGTCTCGCCCCAGGACAGCACCCGGGTCGGGCCAGTCATCTGCTGGGAATCGATCTTTGGGGAGTATGTCACTGATTATGTGAAGGAAGCAGGAGCTAATTTTCTATTTATTGTGACCAACGACGGATGGTGGAAGAATACGCCCGGTCATCGCCAGCACAACGCCTATGCCCGGCTGAGGGCCATTGAAACACGGCGAAGTATTGCCCGGAGTGCCAACACCGGAATCAGTTCACTGATCAATCAGCGCGGCGAGGAACTGGCCCGACTCGATTGGTGGAAACGATCAGGCCTGCGGGGAACCCTCAACAAAAACGACCACATCACGTTTTATGTAAAGCATGGTGACTACCTGGGCCGGATCAGTGTATTCCTGACAGTGATATTGCTGCTCTACAGCCTGGGAATCCGCTACATCAGAAAATAGTTATTTTGTACAGATTAGATCAGATCCAAAC
>CAZCQL010000131.1:0-1199 GCA_964500835.1 uncultured Bacteroides sp. | reverse complement strand
CCGATGAGGAGAATCCCTTTGAAAAGAATCTTGCCCGCTATCTTGCCCGCTATCCTACCCGCTATCCTGGCCATGTGCTTTACAGTCAATGGCTTTGCACAGTGTGCCGATCCATCGAATATATACAGTTTTGAGGCCGGAGGGAAATCTTATGATGTGGTGATGGAACAAAAAACCTGGATAGATGCCGCCGCCTGCGCCAAAGAGTTGGGAGGCTACCTGGCAGACATTTTAAACGCAGAGGAGCAAACTGCCGTTTTTGACGGCATTGTGAACGGAGCAGGGGTATCCGATACCTATACGGAGGTGTTAAACGGTGGCGGAATTGCCTATGTCTGGATAGGAGCCACTGATAAAGAGGTGGAAGGAAAATGGATATGGGATGGGGATGACAATAAACTGGGCCTCAACTTCTGGAAAGGTCAGGGTGCCAACGGGGACAATGACGGAGTCGCGGTAGATGAAGCGTATTCGAACTGGGGCGGAACAGGTGCGGGAACCGCAAATGAACCTGACAATTTTGGAGAGGGAGGTCAGGATTATGCAGCCATGGGGTTATCAGGCTGGCCCAAAGGCAGCGCCCTTTTAGGCAACACAGGAGAATGGAATGACATCCAGGGATCCGGTGAGCTTTACTTTGTGGTGAAATATGATACCGCTGAGATACCGGTAGTGCGAATACCTGAATATCACCCATCAGATTTGCAGATCTATCCAAATCCGGCGAAGGGTGTTTTGAATATCGAAGCAACCGATATCCAACAGCTGGAGATCTTTGATCTGACAGGCCGCCTTATGGGATCGTATATACATTCACCTGTGGATGTGAGCCGCTTTGAAAAGGGGGCATATCTGCTGAAGGTTCATACGCCCGGCGGAATTCTCAAAGAAAAGATTCTTGTGGAGTAGCCCGTGTCTGCCCCTCATTCAGCATAAACCTTGTATCCAACAAACCACACTCCATGAAAGATTTTACTTCCATTCAACCCACCGAGATCACCGATAATGTATTTAAGCTTCTGGATAAAGACTGGATGCTGGTCACTGCCGGAAACCTGGAGGATTTTAATACCATGACCGCAAGCTGGGGTCACATGGGCATCCTCTGGAACCTGCCCATTGCCATTGCCTACATCCGCCCACAGCGACACACCTATGGTTTTGCCAATAAATACGGGGAGTATACCCTCTCCTTCTTC
>CAZCQL010000130.1:0-9124 GCA_964500835.1 uncultured Bacteroides sp. | reverse complement strand
AGCCTTCAATGCTCATCCCCCTTTTGGACTGCCAGAACACATTGTGGTGCACGTTTAATTCCTTGCCTGCTACGTCCAGCCGCAGTGCATTTCCTTTCACATTGTGTATCCAATTGTGGTGAACTTCTGTATATTTTTGTGATTTGGTTGGCATATATATGCCTGAAACGTCACTATTGTATATGCCTGCATTAAAAATATTGTTATATGATACATCGGGTTTAAGGGATCCCTTATAATTTCTCAGGTCTATGGTTATTCGAATAGCGTCGGAACAATTATTAAAAAAGGTGTTCCCGGTAATTCTGAAACTGCCTGTTGCATTCAGGCCCAATGCCCTGCCTTCAAAAGTGGCATGCCGGTTGTTCTCAATAAAAACACAATTTTGCACAGTAATCTCTGAACCGGCCAGTCTTAAAGCGGTAAATTGAGCACCGGCAAACAGGCAATTTTTAATGACAATATTTGAACCTGCGATTTCAATGGGTTTATCTGCATCCCTGCTTCTTACCCTGTCAATGTGAAGCAGTTCGCCTCCGGGATATGTGAAGTAGGAGTTGAAAAAACGGATGTTCGTATTATCCTTCGCTGCCAATTTGACCGGGCCGCACAGGAAATCAATGCCATCAAAGGTTACATTGGAAATAGCGCGCTCCTGGTTAATGCAATAATCAATGGTTTTGATAAGGATATCATGCTCATTGGGATCTTTCCCGTCAGGAGGATAAAAGTACAGGGTACTGTCTTCTGCAAACCATTCGCCAGGAGCATCGAGCAGGTCAATGTCCCCTGCAAGAAAGAATTTAGAATGGATAGGATGATAGACATGGGTTTCAGCCAGGGTTCGAAGCGCCCTGGCGGTACCTCTCCAGCCGTCTTCACCTGTAAATCTGCTGGAATAGAAATTGTCATCATTCCAGTGCAATGTATCTCCATCAAAGGCTTCTATTAGCCTGCTGTAGCAGCTGTTACCTTTGCCATAACGGAGAAAGCAATAGCCTCCAGCCAGATCCAGATTTGCTATCTCGCTAAATCCATCAGATGTCAGTACCCCCGGACCTGTTCCTCTTGTTGCCAAAGCCCATTTTTTACTTTCATCCCAGTTTTCATCCCACCGGGAATTTGGCCATTTTGCCCATGACATGGGCATGCCGTTATAAAACAGCTGCTTTATAGTTTCAGTAACCCTGGTCTTATAGATGCTGCCCGTATGTTGCTCAAAGCCTGCTTCCAGGGGTGTCGCACCAGTGAATACAACTGAGCGTGGGTTTTTCGCCCGCAGTGTAATACCCGATTTAAGTTGAAGGGTCCCTGTATAGAACCCATCCAAAATGACCAGAGTATCACCTGAATTCATTTGATCAATCGCAAATTGAACGGTCTGAAAAGGACTTTCCTCCGATGTTCCTTTGTTGCCGTTACTGCCAGCAGGGGAGACGTAATAGGTGGCAGGTGATTTCGGTCTTAAGCTGAAGTCGCCATTTACAGGACCTGTGAAAAGCGGATCGGCAGCCAGGCTGTGCAAATCCACTTCATCCTTTTGACCGGGAAACATAGTGATAAGACTTAAGAGTATTAATATCAGTCTCATATCAATTAAGTATTATTTTATTTACTTCAATATTCACAAAAAAGTTATGACTGGACCGATCTGATTTTATGGTCTTTTTTCCCGTATAAGGTAAGAGATCTTCTATTTCAAAACCTTACACACTATGGATGATGTGTCAATAAAACTCCACTGATCCGGCTAAACTCTTCTCCCGGCTTGTTCAGTCCTGTACGGGTACCAACACTACGCTTTGGAATCTGGGTTTTGTGCCCGTGAAGTCCGAAGCGATCTCCAGGGTAAGGGTATGAGCACCCGGGGAATCGAGTTTCACCCTACCAATGAGAGAGTATAAATCCACTATCCCCGGTGGCATGGTGGGCGTTTCAACGCGCTTGTCTTCGATTAATTCATTCTCAACGGATTTTCCGGCTATATTTGCCCGCACACGACCTTCCACATTCCAGGTCTGGTCTCTTCCGGCATGGCATACAACGAACACTTCATAGGATCCCGGCTTAAACACTTTGAAATCCCAGCTCAGGGCCTGACCCTCGGTCTGGAAGCCTGAAACTGTCAACCCCCTGCCCGGCATGATTCCCTCGCCCCTTTGGGGGACGGTGTACATTCTCATATCTTTTGCTCTGACAGATTTGCCGGGTATGTATTCCAAATCATGAATACGGGCATTATATGTCTCCAATACCACCTTGCCATCGCTGAGTTGAAGGAAATCCTGATCCATTACCGCAGCTCCTGCAATCCTAAGTCTGATCACCGAAACATATTTATCAGGCGCATTTTCCGGCACTTCAAGCGTTATGATATTTTGGCCGGAAGATGCATCAAATTCCGAATTAAAACCGATCGCTTCACCTGTGGCCAGAAGGGAAGCATCCAGTACTGCATTATTCAATCCAAACAAGGTAAATTTTCCCGTTTCAGGCCAGTCAACCACATTCAGGTAGAGAATGGTATTATCTTTTTCCTGACGTTGAGTGATCGACCCCCAGCTTATTTCATGAGGATACGGACCTGCCTCTGTTCCGTAGATTGCTTTCCCGTTCCTCTCAAGCCAGTCTCCCATAATTTTCAATCTCGACACCATGTCCTCCGGAATGATCCCATCATTATCAGGTCCTACATTTAGGAGTAAATTCCCTCCATTTCCAGCCGCTGTGATAAGCCTGTTCATAAGCGCCCGGGGAGATTTCAATTCATCATTAGATCTAAAATTCCATGAATCACCCATGGTTATTGCAGATTCAAAATAGGCTCCCAGATTAAAACCTGCAGACATGTTGTCATTCATGCTCAGGTAATCAACAATACTCAAGGAATCATCATCTCCCAGCCTGCTATTTGAAATGGTACCATACCTATGCAGCATATCCACTAACTCCTGCCGGCGAAGCAGGGGCTTATCAGCAGGATCCCTGAACCCGCTTCCTCCATCAAACCAGATAAGGCAGGGGTGATACAACTCACACAATTCTTCAAGCTGACCGAACATATAATCTATATACTTGGTAATATCAGCTCCGGGAACTGTTCCGGTTCGTCTATTTGGTCTGTTTTGGTATTTGGGTTCGTATAGGGGATGATGGTAGTCTGCAATGGAATAGTAGCAACCCAGGCGAATACCTTCTTCCTTGCAACCAGCGGCCAGGTCCTTCACAATATCCCTTTTATAGGGAGTCTGATCAACAATATCCCAATCTGTTAGTTCAGAGTCCCAGAGACAGAATCCTACGTGATGCTTTGTCGTTAATACGACATATTTCATCCCGGCCTCCCTGGCAATACGGGCCCATTCCCCTGCATTGAAACCGGCAGGGTTGAATTCACTTTTATTATCCACACCAAAATGAATGAACATCCCGAACTTGGCGTCCTTGAACCATTGTAAAGTACTGTCAATTTTTGCGTTACCATTCCCGGAATTCGCATTAAGTGTGGAGAAGCACCCCAGCAGCAGCGCGGCTAAAAATTTCGTTTTTAAAAGTGACTTCATAATTTAGCATTTAGCTGGTTAGATCATTTTGCTTTCAATCAGTACTGTTTTGAACTATTGGTTTTTATCCTTCAATCCCATTTTTGAAACATCCAGTGGTTCGATACCCAACCCCGGGGCAGGACTACCGGCTTTGAAACTGAAATCTCCACCTGCGGGATCTGTGAACATCGGGTCAGCGAAAAGACTTGCTTTCTCTTTGCCTATCGCCCTCATTCTTTGCAGGTGCTCATCCATCCATGCAGGATCAGTTGGATGATAATATAGATTGGAATCCATTTCTGTTTCCTCAATGTTGGGCAATACAGGCCCTTCCTGTCCCCGTGCTCTTTCACCGTAAGCTTTACCACCCCCGGGATGAGAAACAACAATGTTGTGATAAGCCTTGGAACCTGTTACAGGAACCCATTCAAAACTGATATAACCCCAGCGTGGTACTGCCAAAGGTGCCACGATAAAATTATTTATGATGTCATTGATGCCTTTGGAGACAATACCTGCAGCAAAAGCATAATTATTGTACAGAACATTTCCATAAATGAGTGTTTCATGCTGGTCATCATCGCAACGAATGGGGGCGGGCAGGTGATGTTCCAGGTTGTCATGCAGATAATTATAGCGAACGATGTTACCTCTTCCGGCACCGGAAACATATATACCGTTCCCGTCTGAAAGCTTTTGTACTGTATGTGTAATTTCATTGTATTCCAGTAGATTATGCCGGGAGTGATAATATTTCTCACGGATCTGCCAGTTTTCATAGCCCCTTGTTTGGCTGTTTCTAACTTCCTCAGAGATTTCACTGTGACGAACGGTTTTGCTCCCTTCCCCTCCGGGCCGGGACCTTGTGGGATTTATCCTGCAGGTAATGAGAACCCCGCAATATCCGGCATGGTGTATATAATTATTGGCAATGTGATTACGTCCGCTCTGCCAGGCCCAAACTCCGGGAGAATGCCAGGTGATTTCGCTAAAATGATGAATGTGATTGTTGATAATATCGTTGTGATGATTGACATCTTTTGAACCCGGACCGTAACCGGCCAGGAGAATGCCCGCCTCACCCAGATGGGCAAATTCGCAATTTTCAATGCGGTTTCGTTGCGCATGCAGATCCAGTCGGACTCCGGAGCCTCCTGATTCCATGAAGGTGCAATTATCAACCCGGCAGTCTTCAGCACCTCGAAATCTCAACATGGCTGTGGGACGGTCGAACATATCCCAGTCGTGCTGCATTCCCCAGCCTAAACGATCTTCATCGCTGGTCCATGCCCTGCGGTCGCCATGAGAGAAGGTAAGCCCTGAAAACGCAATTCCCCGAACGGGTAAATCCTCCGGTCCGTTATAATCAATGGATCCTTCCACACGGATTAATTCAGTGGTGCTTGGTGCCAGTATTCCCCGTGGGGATCCATCCGCTGCCGGATCGGAGGGCCACAGATAGACCTTTCGGGATTGTGTGTTAACCACCCATTCTCCTGGTTCATCCAGTTCATCCAGCACATTCTCGACCCATGCCGATGCTGCGGAATCTCCCATGATATTCAATAGGTATTGGGGTAATTTTGACATACCATAGGTAGCAGTTACGCTGGTTTTGGCTATGCCGGCTGATTCATCCACCGATTCGAGCGGAAGCATATTGATCACCCAGGCACGGGATGGTCTGATCTGTATTTCTACATCCGTTATATTATCCCAGTTTTTCAAACTCCCTTCAGGGAAATGCAAAGTTCTTCTGTCTCCGGGTTCGGTCGGGACAAATCCGGCATCTCTTGCACGATTCAAACGTCCCCGGGCATCATACAGCGTGTAGAATTTTTCCAGATCCCCGGGTATGTCAGCTACCCAGACCTTGCCTATGGCATTTGCAGGTAATCCGGCAGGGGGGGATTCAGGCAATTTCCATCCGGTTACCGGTATTCCTGAACTTAACACGGGATTCTCTCCTGGGTAGGCAGCGAAGGTCAGATAAGCCGGGCCTGTGGATGGACCTGCACCGTATTCATCGAACGGAGTTGACTCAGTCGGGGACGTAGCCCCGTCTTCTATTCCTAATACCAGGGTCTGAGTTAATTGATGGCGACCCTCTCTAAGGTAAATAATAACAGGCTCTGTCGTCCCTGACTTGCGCAGGCTCCTGACCTTTTCCACGGCAGCAGGTAGAGTGGCATACGAGTTGGAAATGCTGCCATCGGCCATGTCATCTCCTTCAACGGAAACATAAACCTCTATGGAATCAGGTTTCCCACATCCTGAGAATGCGATCAGAAAGAGGAAAAGCAACAGGACAATTCTGTTGTATCGGGCTAATTGGATATAAGATCTCATTTTTTAATATTTTGGCAGAAAATATTGTGCATTTAAGCAGGACCGGATTGTTTAAATCTGTCAATGTATTGCTAACTTCTATTTCACTGTTCTGTCTGTTCCTCCGGAAGCATCCTCGATCCTGATCCGGAAAGAATATTCAATGGGATCAGTTTCATTTTCTCAGCTATATAGACAAAGCAACATTTCAAAGTCATCAATTTCAGGTACATTACATTCAATCCAACCATCGCTGAATTTGAATTTGATTTTTTCCCCTGACCTTATCAGCCAGATCTCTTTTACATTTTTTACGGGTTTAAACCGAATGGTCGTGTGGTAGATAGGAACCGCTTCGCGGAAGGCGTCTCCAAGTTGCCCGGAATGATTGATCATTCCCATCCATTCAAAAGCTCCATCACGGTTGCCAATATGCGTCATTTCGATCAATGCTGAAGCATCTGTCTTTACAAAGGCATCATATTTTAATAAATTTTTCAATGAGGCAAGGAATACCTCCCTCTGAGCATTGTTCCCTTTCCATTTGTATTGAGAGCCAATATGCCATGGGATGAAAACTGCTTTCCCTTCCCCATATGAATTGGCAATTAAACCCGGATATCCTGTTATTTCCTCTTCTGTGAAATAACATTTTTCAGGCGGACCATGCATGGTATTTGGAAGCAATCGAAGATAACCTTCGGCACTGTCACTCAGTCTGCATTTGAGAAAATCTGAATTCATCATGACAAGATCAAAATTCCTGAATTCATCTTTACCAAGGGAAGTCTTATCATCATCTGAGACTGCCAGATAAGTAGATTGAGCTTGTTGAAAAAATTCAATTTCAGGCTTTACTCCAAGCGACTGAAGTTTTATTTTATTAACCGGTATCCTGCCGCGGACTTCCACACCCGGAAATCCGACAGCTAATAATTTGCCACCATTCTTCACATAGTTGTCTATAGTGGAAACAAACCGATCCTTCATATTGGTGACATTACCAAGAATAATTGCATCATATTCTTCAAGTTTACGAGGGGCTGATCCACTACCCACTGCATTTGTCTCGATCAGGTCAAACATGATATGCTCTTCAATAAGCATTTTCATAATTCCTCTGAATTCCTGGGTGGAACCCACGACCAAACCTACCCTGGCCAGGGAATGAACATTGGTAAACAGCTTTTCATTGGTCTTATGGAAATTGAAGTATTCTTTAAAAACGGGAATAAATACACGGTCATACTGGTTGTCTATGCGGCTCATAAAATAGATACCGGGTCCGGCTCCGTTCAGCATTTGTTCAGCCAGGAGAATTTTTAATATGTTCGGGGAAGTGGCAGTGTGCCGATAATCCATTCCCATCAGATAATTGGCAGTATTATTAGGCGTTTTGTCTTTATAGGATCCCAGCACCCGTTTAACCCTCTCCGAAGCATGATAGTTCCAGTCTGTTCCCCATGTAAAACCAGTGCCGGATTCGCTGCGGACCAATTCGCCTTCCTGTATCTGAAGAACAACTTTGGGATCATAGCTTTTAATAGAATCAATAATACGGTGGTTAAGTTCTGATGTGGTTACTGACTGGAATTCCCTGTATTTCCTGTAAACCGGATCGTTCATGTCAGATTTTATGGGAAGGGTTAAACCTGAGTAGTCATAAAATCTCTTCTTGCAGTTCCGGCACTGGCAAATACCATGATCAATTCCGCTATAGTCACTGGTCTTGTAACCACTCATATTGAAAAATACTGCATCTACCGGATACGTTGTAATTGCCTCCCTGAGTATCTTAAAAGCATATTCCTGTTGATATCCTCCATTCAGGCATACATGAACCTCACCGTTGTAGTTCACATTCTTGCCATCGGTACCAACGTACAGCCATTCAGGCTTTTGGGCTGCAATGGACTCGTGCACCTTGCTAATATCAAAACGAGCTATAAACCGAATGCCGTTTTCATGTAGTTTGGTAATGACTTCACCCACCAGGTCCCCTTTCAGAAAAGGGCTCTTGTAGTGGAATGGCAGTTTTGTGGGATACATTGCTCTTATCCCTCCCACATTGAAAACCACCATTGTGGCGGATACATCGAGGAGTGATTGGACATACTCATCCACATCCATATCAGCATCCGTTTCATTAAGGTTGGTTTGAACAAATCTTAAAGGCGCATGATTATACCATGTGGTATCATACTGTCCCGGATCAATTCCGGAGAGATCAGGCTGGCCCGACTGATTGCATGAGATCATCAGTGTGGTTACCAAACCAAATGAAGCACAGAGTAGAGTTTTCATGATTATTATTCTTATTTGTTAGACTTAAAGCCATCTTTCACTTCAAATAAATAGTTCATCTCCAAACTTTTTACTTCCAGGTGATTTTAGCCTGTCTGATTTCGGTATTCACCCATACACTGGCATGCTCAAATTCGCGGGTAAAGTCCCAGCCTTCAGAGGTTGTTCGTTTGTAAGCACCCTTGGGAGCTCCAAGGGGTCTCTGCAAATCGGGGTAGTCCACCAACGGGCCGGTTGACAAGGTCCACCCCCAACTATACATGAAATAGGAGTATGGCTGAGCCCCGATCAGATAGCAGGCCAGGGCAAATTCCAGCTTCTCCCTGGATAACTCTATCATTTCGTCATGAGGCCTCAGATTTCCGCGCCCCGTCCCCTCAACACCAAGGCGAAATACGGAGATTTTTCCCTCCCGGGCATTTCTCAGCATATCTCCCCATTCAACCAGCAGGTTTTCCTTCTTGGATCGTACGGCGGCGTAGTTTTCAAACATTAATGCATCACAGACGGGATAAGCATATTTGGCATCATCTCGATTGGCATTATTTCCCAACAGAATTTTGTCAGGTCCCAGCCTCTTTTTAAGGTCGGCCATCATCTCACCCATGGCCACTGCAATTTCTTCACTTTTATCTTTGCGTCTCATGTTAAAACCATGCATTTGATCAACAAAGACCCCATCGGCGTTGGATACCTCGACGCCTTTGGTAACCGTTTCGGCCCACCATGTCCGGAATTCAGGGTTCAATACGTCAAAAAAGAATACATCTCTGCGATGTGCCAGCTCACCCGTTTCCGGGTCAACAATCAGGAATTTCTTTAGCTCGGGATGTGCGTCGATGCGATCTCTGGTGAAATTCTGGTTGTATGAGGTGAAGGGCCAGGCATAAGCGGAATTGAAATAGAAGAGCACCTTTGCGTCGGGTTTGATCTTTTTAAAGGCCGCC
>CAZCQL010000129.1:0-9151 GCA_964500835.1 uncultured Bacteroides sp. | reverse complement strand
AAAGGTCTGAGTTGGGTAATGCGTGTTGCCCTGAAGAAGACTGGGATTAAGAAGAAGGTCAGCACCACGATGATAATTAACTGTTCCTTATATGTAAAATATTACACTGCGTTACATAGATTTACAGGAATACTGGCAAAAAAACTGGCAAATTTTTAGAGCATAGTCGGGGAAATAATTGATTTTGTATTAAAGCTTGTCTGGAAGTTTATGAAGGGATTATTTCGGCTTCTGATTTATTATCCTAAAAGCAAATATTGGTAGACAATCTTAAAATACATCTTTTTTTATTTTAACTTTGTTGATAAACTTAAAATATAGCGTTCCATGTTTTAACTTCAAATCGTAAACATGACGTATAAAGCAGGAAAATATAAACAGCAGTATCAATACAAAAGTTTTTTGCCATCTCTTTTGGCAAATCCTTTTGATTGGCAGTCCGATGCGGTTCTGGAGCTTCTGTGGGATGCAAGCCGTTTTATCGGGGAGCTAAATACCTTTGCAGAATTGGTTCCTGATGTGAATTTTTTCATCGAAATGCATAAGGTAAAAGAGGCAACTACATCCAGCCGGATTGAAGGTACCCGGACCAAATTTGATGAAGCGGTACTTTCCGAAAACAACATTTCGATTGAAAAACGGGATGACTGGGAGGAGGTACAAAATTACATCCGGGCTTTGAATTACTCCATCGATAGGATGAGGGAGCTTCCTCTTTCCATGCGCCTGATAAAAGAAGCTCACGCTATTTTGTTGTCCGGTGTGCGCGGTGAAAACAAGTTACCCGGTGAAGTCCGTCGGAGCCAGAACTGGATCGGTGGTGCAGATATTAAAAGTGCAAGCCTTGTGCCTCCGGCTCATGAAGATTTGCCAGACCTGCTCACAGACCTGGAAAAATTCTGGCATAGAGAAACCAGGCAATTGCCAGCCTTGATCCGGATAGCTATCAGTCATTATCAATTTGAAACGATTCACCCCTTCCTCGATGGGAACGGAAGAATGGGGCGCTTGCTCATTACGCTGCAACTGTTGCAATCGGAGCTGATGGCAAAACCAGTCCTTTACCTTTCCGACTTCTTTGAACGAAATCGGGTGGAGTACTACCAGGCATTAGAGCGGGTAAGATTTACCGATTCCATTGATCACTGGTTACGGTTTTTCCTTACTGGGGTAATCCAAACCGCACAAAACAGTAAAAAGACGTTTGTGGAAATTGGAACCCTCCGGGATTCATACCGGGAAAGGATTAAAAGTCTCGGAAAAAGGGAAAAGCTGGCGACAGAGTTTTTGTTGCAGTTGTATTCCTCTCCAATTGTTTCTCCAAGGGAGGCAGAACAAAAACTTGGGGTTACGGCAGCAACTACCAATCGCTTATTAAGCGAATTGGAAAAGCTTGGTGTTTTGCAGGAGATGACCGGATACTCTCGGAATCGACTGTACTCGCTACATAAGTATCTGGAAATATTCAGGTAGTAGCGCACAGGTTCTCCAATGGGGTGCAATGGAAAAACCGGACTCATTGACCATTTTTGTCCGGTTTGGGATGAGCAAACCAATTGCACTCAAATTTCATAATCACTTTTCGTTGATATTGAAATGTTTACATTCCGGAATTAGGTGCTCATTGCGTCCGGATTTTGCAGTATAGCTCCTATCAAGAGTGTTAGCGTAGTAATCCCTGGCTGCTCCTGAATGTATTTACGGATAATTTTGTAAATTGCCCACCAGTACCTACCAGTTAATATATGATAAACAAAGACAATCTGGGCGTTTCGCTCTACAGGCAGATCGTAGAGGGGCTCATCTCTTCCATTCAGGAAGGCCAGCTTGCTACAGGTGACCCTATTCCTTCGCTGAACGCGCTCAAGGACCGTCACCAGGTCTCCAGGGACACGGTCCTGATGGCTTATAACGAGCTCAAGACCCGGGGTATCATCGACTCAAAACCCGGCAAGGGCTATTATATAAGATCCACCAATATCGAGGTGCAGAAAAAGGTCTTCCTGCTGCTGGACGAGAACTCAGCCTATAAAAGTACCCTTTACAAGTCCTTCCTCGGGCACTGCGAGGGGGAAGCACAGGTGGAGGTCTTTTTCCACCACCAGAATCCGGTATTATTCAAAACCCTTTTGCAGACCTATGCAGGCAGGTTCAGTCACTACGTGATCATCCCTGTCCCTGAGAAGGATTGCCTGGAAATGTTGGAAGAGCTGACAAAAAAAGGCAAGGTCTTCATCCTGGATTACGGCTTCAACGGCGAGCAGCTCCGTTTCAACTCCGTATACCAGGAATTTGAGCAGGATATTTATGAACTGCTCCTGGCAAATCAAAGCAGCTTCAAAGCTTATGAGGAAACCATCATGGTCATAGGTAAGCCCTCGGGCAGCACCCAGAATGCCCATGCCCCCAGGATAATCAATGGTTACCGGAAGTTCGCTAATAAAACAGGATCGAAGGTCAGGATTGAACGGTCCCTGCCCGACGAGATCCGGAAAGGCTGCTGCTACATCCTTCATTCAGACCCCGACCTGGTCGAACTTGTACGTACCGTGCAGCGGGAAGGACTGGAACCAGGTAAGGACATCGGGATAATCTCTTTCAATGAGACCCCCCTGAAAAGTGTGGTGGACAAAGGCATTTCGACCATCTCCACAGACCACCCGGAAATGGGAAAACTTATGGCAGCCATGGTCAGTGGAGAGCTCAAGGGACATATCCGCAACAAATTCAGAATGATCCGCCGAAAATCCTTTTAAAAGAAAGCAAGATGAAAAAACTATCATTTGCCCTGCTTCTCACTGCCCTGCTTGGCAGCTGCGCCACAGCACCTGAAGAGTTGGTCGGGAACACTGGCTTCGTACATATTGAGAAGATAGACGGCAACTGGTGGCTGGTTAACGCAAAAGGAGAGAAATTCGTATCCACTGGGATGAATCACATTCAGTCTAACATCCGCTTTGCAGACTATAACAAGGAGTTCTGGGCAGAGAAGTTCGGGGAAGATATTCTGATCGATGGCCGCTACAACTCAAAGGCCATACCTGAGAAAAAGAAGTGGATGGCACAGGTCGCAAAGGATCACAAAGATTATGGCTTCAACACCATTCCCTTTCACCGCAACCTGGATCTTCCCGACGAGTATTTCGAGGAGCTCGAAATCTACTACCTGGGCAAGATCAAGACAGGTATCATCCACGCAGGCAGGGTAAAGACCCTCAGCCCGGACGGCAGGTTCCCGGATGTTTTCAGCGAGGCCTTTGCCGCACATGCCGACAAGGTAGCTAAGGAATACTGCAGCCGGCACAGGGACAAGAAGTACCTGGTGGGCTACACCTATGAAGACCTGCCATCCTATGAGTATGAAGTCTATATGCAGAAGGGGGCCTATGAAGGCAGGACCGGCTTCAGCTACCATCCATGGGTGGCCGACATCATCAACAAGGAAGGTCTGACCAAAGGCAAGCAGGCCTGGCTGGGCATCCTTAAGCAGCATTACAGCACACCGGGGGAAGCAGCCGCCAACTACAATATTGAAATGGAAAGCTGGGAGGATATTGCAGCCATTTCTACGTGGCCCGAGCCAACAGACAAAGATAAATGGCTGGCCGACCAGGCCGAAATGAACAAGCTCATTCTGGATGCCTGGCACCGCATAAACCGGGAGGTGATTCTGAAATATGATCCGAATCACCTGATCCTGGGAGATAAGATTTTTTGTCATGGTAAGGGTCATCCCGACTGGGTCTTTGAAACGGTGGGCAAGTACGTGGACGTGCTCTTGATACAGGACTACGAGATGTTCACGCCATCCCATGTGGAAAAACTGAAGCGCTTCCATGAGCTCTCGGGCAAACCAATCCTGAATGGCGATGCCTCCTATGCCTTCACTGTCCCTGAACAGCGGGCCTCCAAGGGCCTTCAGGTGGAAAGCCATGCAGCTGTAGGCGAAGAATATACGATTTACTTAAAAGGAATAATGAACCTCCCTTTTATGGTCGGCTGGCACAACTGCGGCTACCTGGAACAATGGACCGGCGGCAGGCTGGATGATACCGGGAAACAGCAGACCGGGCTTTTCGATCCTTTCGGCAATCCCCGAATGGATGCACTGGGCCCGGTCAAAGAGGCCAACCTTCAGACCATCGGGTGGCACAAGAAAGCCGGGCAGGTCGAATTTGAATACTCCGAAAGGAAGCAACGTTGGGACTAAAAACAACAGACATATAAAGACAACTTTGCCAATTTGATGAAACGTACACTGATATTAACGATGGCAGCCCTGCTGCTAACCACTGTTGACCTTGATGCACAATACCTGGACTCCTATGGCGGGACCACGGTGAAACACTTTGATGATGGCCAGGGAAATGGCTTCTTCCGCGCCAAACACGACGGAGAGCAGTGGTGGCTGGTCACCCCGGAGAACAATGCCTACCTGAGCTTTGGTTTGAACCATTTTCACTCCAACCTCTGGGCCAAGGATTACAACAAATCCCATTGGGAGGAAGAATTCGGAGGAAGTGCCTGGTCCGGAAATTGGAAGGAAAGCTTCTATTCCCATGCTCAGGAGATCACTTCCCTGGCAGGAACCAATTCCCTTGGCTACCACAACGAAGATGCCATCCTGAAGGAGCGCCCCAAGTTCCTGCCCTATTTCAGGCAGTACCGTCCCATCAAGTTCTCGCTGCACGAAAACCCTTCCGAGGAGGACTTCGTTGACATCTTTGCCGATGACTTTGCCACTACCTGTGCCACGGTAGCCCAGGCAGAGGTGGCTCCATTCAAGGACGACCCCATGATCATCGGCTTTGTCATGAGCGATGTCCCCATCTTCACCGAGACCTATGCCTATTCAGCCTCCAAGTGGAAAGGCTATACCATACCCACCTGGGCCAGGGTGCTCCGGAACCTTCCCGGAACCGCTCCCGGAAAGCAGAAATACGTGGAGTGTATGCAAACTGAGTACAGTGTCGATATTAATGCATTCAACACTACGTACGGAACATCCTTTGCGGATTGGGATGCACTGAAGAATGCCGAAGACTGGCGAGCTGATGCCGACAAGAACAATTCCCGCGAAACAAAGGATAACAATGCGTTCAACAGCATTTGTATCAGCAAATACTACGAGGTCGCATCTGAAGCCTTCAGGGCCGTGAATCCCAATCACATGTTCATCGGCGACAAGATCAACGCGAACCTGAACGACCTCTCCGAACTGGACGTCATGGTCAATGCGATCGAAGATTACGTGGATGTGATCATGTTCCAGTGCTTTGCCAAACCCGACTTCCAGCAGCAGGTCCAGGACAGGATCGCAGCAGCTTCAGACCTGCCATACATGAATGGAGACGGAGGCTTCGGGGCAGACGGGGACCCGCATATGCCTAACCCGCAATACCCCACGGCTGAAAGCCAGGAGCAACGAGCCGGGTGGATCCTGGAGTATGCATCCGGTGCTTTTAAGGACCCGAACTTCGTAGGCTACCATCTCTGCGGAGTGATCGACGGCTGGAACACCTCCGGCACCAACAAGCCCGGGATCGAGAACGCCCTGGGCGACCCACACGATGTGACTTTCCAGGCACTGAACGAGATCGGGGAGAATCTCTATCAATACCGCGGTCTTTCCAGCGAACCATTTTCTAATGTCCCGGACAACCTGAGTGACTGGGGAAAATATGAGGATATAAAGGCGGAAGCCCTGGAACGCATCGATCACTATCGCAAGGGCGATGCCAACCTGCAGGTCCTGCTTCCCGGAGATCGTCCTGCAGCCAATGCCAGCCTTAGGGTCCGGCTCAAGCGCCACGACTTCCTGTGGGGAGCTGTGATCCGCGATATCTTCTTCACTTCACCCTATTCAGACACCTATAAGAAGTATTTCCTGAAATACTTCAATGCCACCGGATTCGCGATCGAGCTCAAACCCAGGTGGAGGGACACGAACCCCGAAAAGACCGCTTATGAAATGGGGATGCCCTGGATCAATGCAAATAATATCTATATGAGAGGTCATGCCCTTACCTGGGAAGGCTACAAATACTTGCGCAATGAGGACAGAGCCATCTATGACAATGAAAACCTCAGCGACCGGGAAAAAGGCGACAGCCTGGTCTGGTCCCTGGGGAGACACTTCCATCATGCCCTGCCAAAATGGGATGTCGGCTGCTGGGATGTAACTAATGAAAGCATGTCCAACAACGATGTCAATGATCTGCTTCCCGATTATAACACCCATGCTCATTGGTTTCGGCTGGCCGACAGTATCCGTCGAACATGCGGACGCGAGGATGTAGTACTCTACGCGAACGATTACCAGGTGATATCGGCCATTACTCCATGGGCTCTGAACTATACAAAAGAAGGATATTCAGCTGTAGGCAGACCGGCTTTGTACCGGGAACTGCTGGACGAACAGATGGCCGCAGGGGCCCCCATCGAGGCCATTGGCTTCCAGTCGCGTCTCAAGCAGGGTATGATCACACCGGACAGTATCTACAAGCGTCTTCTTGATTTCGAACGCTACAACATGCCTTACCAGGCCACCGAGTTCGAGATCCGTGATCATGATAAGTATACTTACACCGATAAGGAGCGGCGCATTCTGACCGAATACATGATGATCATGTATCTCAGTCACAAGAACGTACAGGGCTTCTGGCACTGGACCTTCTTTGACCAAAACAACCAAAAACTGGACTATCCCCTGTTCAATTACGACGGCACACCCACGATCAACGGCATTATCTGGATGGACCTTATGGACGGGATCTTTACCACGGATGTCAGCCTGCAGGCCGGAAATGAGGGAGAAGGCCAGCTCCGGGGCTACTTTGGTACCTATGATCTGAGCGCTGTGCTTGGCGATAGCATCTTCTTTGGAAACTTCAGGATAGACAGCACACTTTCCGAACCTGTGACCACTGTGAACATGGACAGGGGATTCAGGCTTGAGGGACTGGAGAGCGGAGGCATATACCCCCTTGGCATGGAAATGGGCATCAGCCTTGAAGCCTTCTCTTTGCAGGGAGATATTGACTCAACGGGCATTTATCTGAATGATGAACTCATAGGCCATGTTTACGGGCCAGGGCTTGACATGAACTACACTCCGGGCACAGAAAGAGAAGGATGGAATACGATCACCCTCAAGGCCGTTGATGAGGCCGGGAACGATCTCAGCTATACATTTAAGGTCTACTTTGGGGAAGCCCTTCCCCGCATCGAGGTCCTGGAGCAGCCTGAAGACACCATAGTTGAAGGCAGCACCGGGAACCAGATCAGCTTCGATGTTGTTTCCAAGTATTCAGCGCTTGATTCAGTGATCGTAAGCTATGCCGGGAAGACCTACATACAGAAAGGGGAAACCGGCCCTTTTGTCTATAGCCTGGACGGGCTCACCGATGCTGACTATGATCTAAGCATCAGGGTCACGGATGAGGAGGGCGGCCAGGCTGAGCATAACATTCCTTTTACGGTGATAACCGACGCGAACAAACTTCCTGAAATAGAGATCACAGCCCCAGATGACGGATCTGTCTTTCAACCGGGCAAGGAGATCAGCTTCTCCGTTCAGGCCAGTGATGAGGACGGAAGCATCGTACTTCTTGAGGTCTTCCTGAACAGCAGCCTGATCATCAGTGTGGGTGCAGGTGAGCATAACTTCACACTCGACACCCTGAGCAGCGGCGTGTATGAAATCGCGGCCAGTGCCAAAGATGACCGGGGAGATTATGCCCATGATACCATTACGATAGAAGTTGAAAAGGAAGTCTCTGCGCATGCTCCGGCGGCCGGAACCGGCGACCTGTACATCTATCCGAATCCTGTGTCTGACGATCTTTATTTCAGTAAGCCCTGTGATTTCAGGCTCTACTCATTACAGGGGCAACTCCTGATGGAAGGCCGGAATACTACCTGTCTCGACCTGAGCAACTATCAACCGGGCATGTACCTGGTAAGAACAGATGAACAAAGTTTTTTATTTGGAAAAAAATGAAAAGAAGAAGATTCCTGGGAACAGCTCTGGCTGCCGGTGCAGGCACCTTGATCCTTCCCATTGCCCGTGGTTCGCGTCCGGCCGGCAGCACATCCGGCTTTTTCAGCATTGCCCGGAAGAAAGGGCGCTGGTGGCTGGTGACCCCGGAAGGTGAGCATATCTTCAGTATGGGACTCAACCATATTGACCCAGCAGCCATTCGCTTTACGGCCAGCAAGGGCATCTGGAATGAGAAATATGAGAACAGCATGGAGAAGTGGCTGCCCAAGGTAAAGGCAGACCTTGCAGACTGGGGTTTTAACTGCCTGGGCTGGGAGCAGGAAGTGGTGATCATCAACCCGCAGATGCACAGGCATTCCCGCAGCTTTACCTATGAGGAATACCAGTGGCTCGACATGCCCTATTTCACCATGCTCCCCTTCATTGAATCACACCAGTGGGAATGGGAGACCAGGCTGCCTGATATCAGATCTGCCGGCTTCGCCGAATGGTGCGACTATGTGGCACGTGACCGATGTGCCCGCATGAAGGACGATCCCAAACTGATAGGATATTTCTTTACCGACTGCCCGACCTGGATACACAACCAGCCCGGAAATCAGTGGAAAGCCCCCATCCTGGACCCCGAGCTGGAGAAAACAGAAAGCGGCCGTAAGGAGATCTTTGATACGGCAAGCGTCTATTACCAAACCATTACAGAGGCCATCAAGCGCTACGACCCCAACCACTTGATCTGCGGGGACCGCTATGAGGCCAATGCTCCCATCAGCGAATCCGTGCTGAAGGCTGCCCTGCCCTATGTGGACATCTTCAGCTTCCAGTGCTTTGGAAGCGTGGACAATATCCACAGTAAAATGTCCCGTTGGGCCTCCTTCCTCAAACGTCCCGTTCTGCTGGCCGACAGTATGATATATCGTGAAGCTACTCATGGATGGCCCCCTAAGGAGGACCGCACCCATGATGATTACCAGTATGGGGAGACCATGAAGGCTCTCAGAAAGATTCCCGAATGCCTGGGCTTCCATCTCTGCGGCGCCTATATCAAGAACAATGCCCGCCGTTACGGCCTGCTGGACCTGCACGACAATGAGGAACCCACCACTCAGGGTATTAAAAAAGTGAACCTCGAACAGGCAGAATGGGCCCGTT
>CAZCQL010000128.1:0-9832 GCA_964500835.1 uncultured Bacteroides sp. | reverse complement strand
AAATTACCGAAAGGATCGTCTCATCCGCTGCCATGAATCCGGATTCCGAAGAACCTCCGGGCCTTCCGTCCACTGTGATCTTTGACACGGACCTTCCGGTGATGGATCCGGTATTCCTTATCTCCTCATCAGAATGAATGCCCAAAGAGGCAAATACAGGAAAATCATCCACATCTGCCAACACTTGCTTCCCCTTTCCCAACATTCCGTTCCTGTAATTCAATGCATCTCCGTTTTCGACTGTCGCATCGAACCAGGCATACCTGCCCCCCCCTGTCTTTACAAGTACAAGCTCCCTGCTGTCCCAGCTTACTGCCGGGGAAGGCAGCATCGGTTTCAGGTCCAGTAAAAAAGGAAATACGGGTATGGTTCCGGTATCAATAGTTGGAAATAATACCGAGTAGTTCACCCTTTCTATAAATTTTTCGCTAAGCGCCTCCTGGTCCAGGTCCATTCTCCAGATCGCCCAGAGTTCATTTCTCAAACTTGAAAATGCAATTGATTTTCCATCCGGTGACCAGCTCCCCTCCACATCATTGCCGGGGTTTTCCCCGTTCCCCTCAGAATAGGTGAGTTGAACAGGTTCACCGCCTTTTGCACGCATGATCCACAGATCTGCATTCCCGCCATGATCTGAAGTAAATACGATATTGGATCCGTCGGGGGAAATGGCAGGTTTCACCTGTCTGCCTGGTAAAAATGTGATTTGCCTGGGCAATCCATTAAGCGGTACCTCCCAGATATCCGATTGGGACCTGTCTGCCGTATCTCTGACATCGACCAGTATCGTACTTCCGTCAGGTGACCAGTCATAAGGAATGGCATTCTTGCCTTCCGGCCGGTATAATGGGGAGAGCTCCCCACTCCCAAGATCCATGATATAGATGGTATACATCGATTTAAATACAATCTTTTTCCCGTCGGGTGACCAGCATGGCATGCCGCTCATGCGCACGGGAATGGTATCAGGATCGATTCGTACAGCAGTGCCACCCGAGGAGACCATCATCTTTATGGTTGTGCCAAAATCACCGTCAAAGGCAATATAATCGCCTGTGGGTGACCACCTGGCATGCTGAGCAAAGATACCGGTGATCAATTCCGGCGTACCTCCCATGGCCGGAACTTTCCATGTCTGACAGCCGGAACCGGTGCACGATGAGTAGATAATATATTCACCATCGGGTGACCAGCAGGGATACCCGTCGTGCGTAGAATCACTGAAAGTAAGCTGGGTAAGGGTATGGTCCTGGGCGGGTGCGGTTAAACTGCATAAATTCAAGAATATAGCTGAGGTAAGTGTTAATACTAAGGCTCTGGTCATGCGATATGAAAATAAGATTTTCACTTTAAAGGTAACGATAAACACTTTTACTTCCACTCAAAGATACTCCACCGATCTGTTATACCTGGTCTCTAAAACGTGCCCTGATCGTCATATCATAAAAGTAGTTACATTTGAGAACATGGACCAGTCAAACTACTGCTTCTTCAATGGAGATTTCGTCCGGTTCCGGGATGTGCATCTCCACGTTACCGACTTATTGTTTCAGCGGGGTTACGGGGTCTTCGATTTTTTTAGATCCAGAAACGGAAGCATCCCATGGCAGGAAGATTATGTGGAAAGGCTATTCACCTCGATGAAGTTATCGGGAATTGATGTGAGCCTGGACAAGGAGCAGTTTTCATCCGTGATCTTTGATTTGCAACAAAAGAACGGGCTTGTCAATGGGGCATTTAAGGCAATCGTCACCGGCGGGTATTCTGAAAACCTGGAATCGGTTACCGGACCCGCAAACATAGTGGTCCTGAATATGACCTGGAAAAAGCCCCGGCATGAATGTTTTGAGAAGGGAGTTAACCTGATCCGTGAGAAGTTTGTGCGGCCCAATCCAGAGGTCAAAACGCTTTATTATTACAACACCCTAAGGTTGCAAAAGAAGCTTGGGGTGTATAATGCTGTGGATGTACTGTATCATACCGAATGGATTTCGGAAGCATCCCGTGCAAACCTCTTTTTTGTAAAAGGTGGCCGCGTGTATACCCCTTCCAGCAATATACTAAAGGGAATTACCCGAAAACAGGTACTGGCTATGTTCAGTGAAATTCAGGAAGAGGACATCGAGGCCGGGTGCCTGTACGATTTCGATGAGATATTCCTTACCAGCACCTCCAGGGATGTTACACCGGTGGTTGCAGTGGAGGGACGAAAGATTGGCAACGGCGCTCCGGGACCCGTTACCCGCGAGATCCGGTTTGCATTCCAGACAAAAGGATGGTAAAGGGATGGCAGAGGTAGTGATAGTGAGCCATCCGTTAACCTATAATATATATGGCTTCATGGAAAACCCTGTTATCTCATCCGGAAAAAATAAGAAGTATCCTTACTTTTGTTTCAACCGCAAGGATAGAGAAGAAAATGGCTAATTTAAAATCAATTCTGATTTCGATTACCGGGGATGTCGATTTAATAGGTTCGGAAAGATATTTTGTCACCATCACCTGTTTTACTTCCACAATTTTTCTTGCAGGTCTCACATGTGTCCATCTTCTCATGAACCTGAGCGTGGCACCTGCAATTATTGCTGGAATCAGCTCCCTTGTTATTTTGGGACTCTATTTTTTGGTCAGGTTCAGAAGATGCTTGTTTTATCCTAAACTTATTCTCTCACTATTTGGGCTGGTGATGCTTGACCTGACATGGTATACCAAGTTCCTGTCAAATGGACCGGTCCTTTTTTTTTATTTTAATCTTTGGTGCATTGGTGTTGTGGGTGTGGGAAGGGAGGTCTCTTGCGCTACTTCTTATTTTGTATTATATCAATATAATTGTATTGTTTTTCATAGACTACCATGCATCGGAGTCACTGTTTGCATATCCCGATGGCAGGGACAGAAGCACCGACATATACCTGAGCTTTACCCTCTATTCAGCCCTTCTTATCTTACTGCTATTCATTGTTAAACAAGATTTTACCCGAAAAAAAGAGAGAGCTATCAAATCAGATCAATTAAAATCTGCTTTTCTGGCAAACATGTCCCATGAGATCAGGACACCCATGAATGCTATTGTAGGATTCAGTACCCTGTTAAAAGAGGGAAACGATCCGGTACTCAATCAACAATATATAGATATCATCCAGAATAATAGTGAGTCCTTAATGCGACTGATTAATGATATTGTTGATCTTTCCAAGATTGAAGCGGGCGAGTTGGTTATTCACTATTCTGATTTCAATATCAGGAATTTATTCGAAGAACTAAAGGAATGCATCATCATCGATCTTCCTAAGCGAAAAAGATCTAAGGTGAAATTCACCTGTGAAATACCTGATGCTGATCTGATCATTCACAGTGATTATACCAGACTGAAGCAGATCCTCTCAAATCTGTTAAGCAACTCGATGAAATTTACCACTGATGGAAGAATTACTTTGAGATGTGAGGAAGCTGGAAATGAACTCATATTTTCTGTTTCAGATACAGGCACAGGAATCCCTCTGGAGGATCAGGAGAGGATTTTCGACCGGTTCACCAGCATTAATTATCATGGAATGAATGAAGAAGGTTCGGGTATTGGCTTATCCATTGTTAAACAACTTGTTAACCTGCTAAATGGTAGCATCTGGTTAAAAAGCAGTAATGGACAAGGCTCCACATTTTTTGTGTCTGTTCCTTTTGAAGTCTCCAACGAAAATTCAATATCATCCAAGCATAGCGAGACCGTATGAGCTGGTTGAATTTAATCAGTATTGCATTGGCGACATCTTTTTGATGTTGGATTTGAAACCCATGCACTGCAGGTTGACCTAAGCAATGATGCGCTTACCAAAGACATCACTCTAAAAGAGATAAAAAGAGCCGGAAGAGGTGGTGAATAACTTGTCTTCTCAACTGCAGACCTTTTCTCTATATTTAGCCTGAGCACTCAGTAATCAACACCGGATCGAGAAGAGGCAGTACCAAATTGGGGCCATGTCGATGAACAGTATAGGAACGTTTTACAACACAAAGAGGGTGGCAGACAGCACTTATATCCTTGCTATCCTGTGCAGCATGCTCGCAGGTCCTGTTGTTGCCCAGCAGGAACCCTCAGTTTCAGACATAAGGATGGAGGCACTGGACGCTGCAGACCTCTTGTTTCATGCAGATACCAATCGCCTGAAGATCATTTCCACAGGGCGGTTCTTAAAGAACCTGGATGACCTGCCTCTTGAGATATATGTAATCTCCCAGGAAGATATACTCAGGAACCAGTACAATACGCTGACCGATGTACTGACTTCCCTGCCCGGTATTCGTACCTCCCAGCCCGGAAGCGGCGAACTGGGTGAGAGTTTCCAGGTCTGGGGCTTCACCGGGAACCTCTATACCAAGATCCTCATCAACGGGGTGCCCCTTAAGCCTTCTGCAGTTACAGGCATGCCCATCGGGAGTCAGCTTCCAATCAGACAGGCCGAGAAGATTGAGGTGGTTTATGGAAATGCCTCTGCCATATACGGTGCCGATGCGGTGACAGGAGTGATCAATATCATCACCAAGGATGCGAACCAGGAATCCTTTGTGCGAGGCGATGTGAGTCTGGGACAGGGTCACTACTATTATACAAACTTCTCCATAGGGGGTAAAGGAGGAAAGAACAACAATATATTGAATTATAGCTTCTACGGCAGCAAATCGGAACTGGGCGACATGAAGATCAAGGAAGGGTACGATGAGATCTATAATCCGTTGAACTATTATCAGAACATTGGAGAGAAATTCAGCTTCAACGGATCCGATTATGCCCCGGTGAACCTGGATGAACAGGCATTGGAGGGGTCAGGTATCACACCTCAACAGTTCATGCGCGAACACTATGGCCCCAGCTACGAAGGGACACTTACCAAACCTGAAATGGAGGATATGGGATCCTCTTCGCATATGATGGGGCTTCAGCTCCGGTTCAGGGGGGTGGGATTCTCCTACCACAACATGTACCGCAGGACTCACAGCTCAATCGGGCTTTCGCCGGTATTCTACAAATATAACAACCCGGAGAACTACTGGGGTGAGTTTATCCAGCGCGCCCACCTCAGCTATGATAAGGACTTCAGGAACTTCACCTCTTCAACCCAGCTGAGTTTCCTCTCCTATGCCATGGATAACAACACCAGCCAGGGAGTCACTTTTTATGAGAACAGGGAAAAGCTTTACCGGTATTCTGTATCCAACGATCTCTTTTTCGAACAGACCTTTTCTGCATCACCTGCAAAGGGCCTTGAAGTGATCGGAGGTTTTACTTATAACCAGACCGGGGCTCTTCCGGTGACCAACTTTCTTGCCACACCCTTTGACAGGGCAGATTACAATCTTTTCAGGGTGGAGGTTAACCTGGACTCGATTTCCGACAGGTTCGGTTTTAATCCCACTTCCTATAATACCGTATCCGGTTTTTTGCAATCCTATTACCAGGTTGGAAAATTCAGAATGCTGGGCGGACTGCGTTATGACCGGAATAGCCGTTACGGCCAGGCACTCAGTCCGCAGTTGGCCATTCTCCACAGGACCAATCCACACACTTCGTTCCGGCTTTCGCTGGGGAGAGCCTACAAAGAACCAACGTTGTCACTCACCTACCAGTCATTGGCCTACCCGGTGAATAACATGGTATATTATATGGCGGTCCCCAATCCTCAGCTTAAGCCCGAGTTGTTTTCCACCCTTGAAGCAGGGTTCAGTACAGTATTGTTTAAGAGATTGCTGATGGATCAGACCTTTTTTATTTATCGCATCACCGATCATATCGTTCCGCAGAAATTTGCCACAGACCAGCTGAATCTTCCGAGGCCGGCCAATGACAGCGTGCGGGTCTGGGTGAATAATGCAGATGCCGTTTCCAATGTATACGGCAGCATGACCATGTTTAGAATGAACAATATTTTGGCTTCCATTAAACTGAATGCGGAGCTGAGTCTGACCTTCCAGGACAGAAGGGACAAGATCCCCGGGGTGCAGGAACTGGTGCTGGAAAATCTCAAGCTAACACCACGGCATAACGGCAAGCTGAAGGTGACGATGGAACCGATTGACAGGTTGTACCTGAACATTGAGAGCCACTGGATGACGAAATGGCTGCGTTTGCTGATCCCTTTTGAAGAGGTGTATAACGAACTGTTTGGTGAAACAGACGGGTATTATTCTATGAATGTTTTGGTGAGTTACGGATTGAGCAACACCCTGAACGTGTTTATGAAAGTAACCAATTTGTTCAATGAGAAATATGGAAGCGTGAATGCCACATTCCTGGATGAAAACCTGATCTATAATCCTCAGCTCAGAAGATATGTGCGCTTCGGCCTTTCATACCGTCTTAATTAATTGTACCGGGTTTTATGGGAAGAACCTTCCATACAATGCTTATTCTGGCTGTCCTCTATCCAATGGTTCAAGCAATTCCTGAGTCGTTGCATGGACAAGAAGCAATTCAGAAACAGGAGGAAAACCGGCCGGGCTACACAAATCTGCCACAGGTGGCAGACTCTCTCAGGGGGGAGGACTCTCTCCGCGGGGAGGACTCTCTCCGGGGGGAGGACTCTCTCCGGGTGGCCGAACTCCTTGCTCGTGCCAGGGACAGGTATGAAAAGGGAGAACCGAACCTGGCACTGAATACCCTGGGTGAAGCCCTGCAGTTAACAATGCAGTTGAATATGGACGATGCCGAGGCCCGGGTGCTGGAGCAGATAGGGGACATCTATATCAGCCAAAGTCTTACAGAGGAGGCCCTGCCCTATTACCTGCGGGCGGCAAGCATTATGGAATTTGCCGGCGACAGCATGGGAACCTATCATATTTACCGGAAAACAGGCGATAGTTATTCTGCCTTGTCGGTACATGAAAAGGCCAGGGAGTATTTCCTGAAAGCATCACAATCAACAGGAAATTTGGATGCCGGGGAATCCATGGAATTATTGGAAAAGATGGGGACAGCATCATTGCTCAGTGGCAATCCCGGGGAGGCTTCCAGGTATTTCCAAAGCTACAGCGATCTTTTAGAAGAGCAGGGCGAGGATCCCTCGCCCGCATGGAAAAGGCAGATAGATGCATTCGCCGAGTCCGGGAATTACGAACAATGCATCGCGTATACAGGGAAGTTGCTGGAACGCGACAAAGAAGATAATCCCCTGGAGACTTTTGTGCTTCACAACAACATGGGATACTATTTCACCAGGCTGAAGCTGTATCAGAAGGCATTGGGGCATTATACCATGGCAGCAGAACTTGCGGAAAAAGCGGGAGTATCGGTGGGCAGGATCGCATTGATGAGAGCCAATATGGGGATTTGTTACCAAAATATGAATGCGCCTGACGATTCAAAAGAGAACCTCAACCAGGCTCTCGGAATGATGCGGAAAGGGGATCTTCACGGAGAGCGCTCGCGAATTGAAAACATCCAGGCGTTGATCTATTTCAATGAGGATGACCTCTACAACGCAGGCCAGTTCTGCAGGGAGGCCATTTCATCCGCTGAAGAGGCCGGGGATGCCCGGCTGAAGTCGGATGCTTACCTTACCCTCTCCAGGGTGCTTCGTGATGGCAATGATCCGGTGAACGCGCTGAGATATTACGAATTATACCTGGCCATTCGGGATTCCCTCCAGCTTGAGGAAAAGTTGCACCAGGAGCAGTTGAAGCAGCGGATCTCCAGGCTGGAACGTTCGGAGAGCGAATTGTTGCTCAGGCTTCAGGAGGAGCGCGTAAACGAGCTGGCTATCAATCGCCTGACCCTTCAACTTGAACGCGAGGAACAGGCCAGGGAGATCCTGGAAAAGGAGAAAGATCTCAGGCTTCTGGAGCAGGAGCGGTTGAAACAGTCACTGGTAATTACCGAGCAGCAGCACAGGGTGGAACAGCAGGAGCGCCAGAACCGGATCCTCGAGCAGGAACAACGGCTCGCCGGGCTGGCACTGGAACAGGAGCAACAGAAACAGCGGGAGTCCGAGCAGGCGATCAGGCTGCTGGAGCAACAACAGCGGCTGGACCAGCTCTCCCTGGAAAAACAGAGGGAACAACGGAAAGCTCTCATCGGAATTGTTGTACTAATGATTCTCGTGGTGATCCTCGTAACAGGAAGCCTGGTCTTAACGCGGAAGAAAAATATGTTGCTGGCCCGGCAGAAAAAGGAGATCGAGGAGAAAAACCTGGACCTGGAACAGAAGAATGAAGAGATTGAGGCCCAGCGGGATGAGATCGAGGCTCAGCGCGATGAGCTTGAAGCCCAGCGCGATCTTCTTTTTGAACAGAAGGAAGCCATCGAAGAAATCAACATGGAGGTCATGAAGAGCATCGAGTATGCAAAACGCATCCAGGCGGCCACACTTCCCGATCTGGAGATCCTGCGTAGGGTGGTATCAGACTATTGCGTGTTGTTCAGGCCAAGAGATATCGTGAGCGGAGATTTCTATTGGACTGCACAGATGGAGGAATCAACCGTAGTAGTGGTAGCCGATTGCACCGGACATGGTGTGCCAGGGGCATTTATGAGCATCATGGGAATGTCGTTGCTAAAGGAAATCGTTCAAAAGGAGTACCTGACGCATCCCGGGGTGATCCTGCGCCGGATGCGGAAAGAGATCATCAAATCACTGGGCCAGAAAGGAGTCGCAGGGGAGCAGCGCGACGGAATGGATATATCACTCATAGAGATCAACCACAAGGATCTCCGGATAAAGTTTGCCGGCGCCTACAACCCACTTTACCTGATCAGGGAAAGCCATTTGAAAGCTCCGGACATTCCGAAAATGAAAGTAATGGACAGCGAGAATGGGAATGAGAATGGGTATACTCTGTATGAGGTGCCGGCAGATAAAATGCCGGTTGCCTTTTACGACCGCATGGACAAATTTACGACCCATGAACTACCCATTGAAAAGGGCGACAGGGTATACATGTTTACCGACGGATATGCGGACCAGTTTGGCGGGGAGAAGGGCAAAAAATTCAAATACATTCCATTCAAAAAAGTGATCCTGGACAGTGCGGTCCTCCACATGGAAGAGCAGCACAAAGTCCTGGAGCAAACTCTGGACGAATGGAAAGGGAACTATGAACAAGTGGATGATATCTGCATGGTGGGGTTGCAGTTTTGATTTTCCTCCATGGGACAAGGGCAGCCGGTTCCTGGTTACTTGAAGTAATATGAATCAAAAAACAGCCATATTAATTGGAGCAACAGGATTAACGGGACGGTTGCTGTTACACAGGTTAGTTGCGGATGAAAGCTATGCACGTATAAAACTCTTTTCCAGGAATAAGTCGGGAAACAAATCCCCCAAAATAAAGGAGTTTATTGGTGATGTACTTCAACTGGAAAGCTTTAAAAATGATTTTACGGCAGATGAAGTGTTTTGCTGCGTTGGAACTACTTCTTCCCAAACAAAAGACAGATCTGTGTATAAGGCCATTGATTTCGGTATACCTTTTACCGCTTCCAAACTGGCAAAAGAAAACAACATCCCCACCTTCCTGGTTATCTCGGCCCTGGGAGCGAATGCCAAAAGCAACATATTCTATAACAGGACAAAAGGAGAGATGGAGCGGGCTGTACTGGACCAGGAAATCCCGAATACTTACATCCTCCGTCCATCTCTGATTCTGGGAGAAAGAAAAAAAAGGAGGATTGGAGAGGTCGTTGGAGCTGTCCTGCTGAAGTCAACTACTTTCTTCCTGGTTGGAAGATTAAAAAAATACAGGGCTATTGAGGCCGATTGCATCGCATCTGCCATGATTAGCCTGGCAAAATTAAAACCTGACAAGCAAATTGTGAATTCAGATAGCATACAAGAATTTGGAA
>CAZCQL010000127.1:0-9936 GCA_964500835.1 uncultured Bacteroides sp. | reverse complement strand
AATTGGAAAAGATGCCCCCGGTCCGGGGTAACTTTAATCCGGTTATTAGAAATACGGTAAGCAAAATGGGTTGAAAGCGGCTGTGCTATGTCCACATGGACATGCTGCAGACAAACGCTTTACGGAGGATGTTCAGAAACGAAGTGCCGTGCTGGCCAGAATGGGTGCCATCGTCTTTGCCTATGATATGGTAGGTTACGGGGAATCCCACCAGATAAATCACAGGATGCCTATTGCACTGCTGCTTCAGACCTGGAATAGCAAAAGGGTTCTGGAATACCTGCTCTCGAGGCCTGATGTGGATCCGCAAAGGATCGGTATGACCGGAGGTTCAGGTGGAGGAACCCAGACTTTTATTTTAACCGCCATCGATAACCGTATAAAGGTCTCTGTCCCGGTGGTACAGGTTTCGGCCCACTTTTTTGGCGGATGCGTTTGTGAAAGCGGGATGCCCATCCATAAAAGTGAGCATCACCAGACCAATAATGTGGAAATTGCAGCTCTCTGCGTTCCCCGGCCTCTGTTATTGATTTCCGACGGAGCAGACTGGACAAGAAATACTCCCCGGATCGAATACCCGTATCTACAGAAGGTATATGCCCTCTATGATGCGGAGCACCGGGTTGAAAATGTTCATTTGCCCGGTGAGAAGCACGATTATGGCTATTCTAAAAGGGTAGCGGCCTATAACTTCCTTGCCCATCACCTGCAGTTGAATTCTGGGGCTGTTCCTTATGACAACGGATACATTGAAGATTTTGTAGAGGTTCTGGATTCAGATTTGTTAAGGGTATTTGATGAAAATAATCCTTTCCCGGCGGATGCGTTACAGGGAGATAAAGCTGTCATGGATTACCTTCACATCTACTAAGTTTCAAAGAATTGCCGTCTGGTGGATTTCATAGGATAAACGTACAAATAGAGAGCTATTTCTGTTGCATCAACTCTCAATAAATAGTAGTTTAGGGGGCATGCAAAAAAAAATTATCGGTTTCTTTCTGGGGATCCTGTCCTTCCTTGTGATCATCCTGTTTACAGATCTTGAGCCTGGCAAGCCCGAAGTTACTGCTACTCTGGCAGTAGCTGTTTTAATGGCCATTTGGTGGATTTCTGAAACCATACCCCTTGCGATTACTGCGCTTGTTCCCATAGTGCTGTTCCCCGCATTGGGGATATTGGACGGGAAATCTGTCTCCGAGGTGTATATGAACCACATCATCTTCATCTTTGTGGGAGGTTTTATGATGGCCCTGGCCATGGAAAAGTGGAACCTTCATAAACGGATCGCCCTGAGACTTCTTGTGCTTATCGGGGTGAGTCCGGGCCGGATCCTTACGGGCTTTATGGCTACCTCGGCATTTCTCTCCATGTGGATCTCAAACACGGCCACCACCATGATGATGATCCCTATTGTGCTTTCTATCATTACCAGTGTAGAAGAGAGCCTTTCTCATCGATCAATCTCGAGATATGCCACAGGGCTGCTCATAGCTATTGCCTACAGCGCATCCATTGGAGGAATGTCCACGCTGGTCGGGTCGCCCACCAACCTGGTTTGTCCACGAATCCTGACCCTGCTTTATCCCGGGTCCCCGGACATATCATTTACCAGTTGGATGGTTTTTGCATTGCCTGTCACTGGAATAATGCTTCTTGCTGTCTGGTTGGTCATATACTTTGTATATAGACCCAAAAAGAAATGGGAACACCTGGACAAGGAGCACTTCAGAAAAGCCTACCGGGAACTTGGAAAGGCCAGCAGGGAAGAAAAAATCGTTTTTGTTTTGTTCCTGATCCTGGCCACACTGTGGATTACCAGAACCGGCATATCCTTTAACAGTTTCACCATACCGGGATGGGCCGGAATTTTTAAAGTCCCGGGATACATCAACGATGGTACAGTGGCCATTTTCATCTCGGTCATCCTTTTTATCATACCTGCACGGGGCAAAAAGGGTGAAAGAATTATGGATTGGAAGACCGCGCACAAACTTCCCTGGAATATCGTCTTGCTTTTTGGGGGCGGTTTTGCTCTTGCGCTTGGATTTCAGTCATCGGGCCTGTCCGTCTGGTTCGGAGAACAACTCATGTGGACAAAAGGCATTCATCCCTATCTTATCCTGCTTGCCGTGGTGACCCTCATGTCGTTTCTTACCGAACTTACCTCCAATGTGGCATCCACACAAATGCTTCTCCCGGTATTTGCCAGCCTGGCCGTTAGCAGTGGCAACAATCCTTTGCTGTTAATGATCCCGGCAACCCTGGCCTCCTCGCTGGCATTTATGCTGCCGACTGCAACCCCTCCAAACGCCATTATCTTCGGAACCAGCCGGATACAGATCTCTACCATGGTACGAACCGGATTTTTTCTGAATATGATCGGCATCCTGGTGGTGGTGCTCATCACATGGTTGCTTGGCAGGTCTGTGCTGGACATTGACCTGGGGATTATCCCGGATTGGGGCAGGTAACCATGCAACCGAAGGTACTGAGATGGGAGACGAAGAACGTGAAAAGTTTGAAAGGCAAAAATGACAAGTTTAAAGGTGCACGTATGAAGGGTCTGAATCTAAGAAGAAAACTATTTGTCATCACCACGTTTGCGATAGCCATGGGCTTCCTGGAGAGTGCTGTTGTAGTCTATTTGCGGGACATCCTGTATCCCGGCGGATTTGCATTTCCTCTTACCCCCATCCCGGTACACATTGCTGTAACCGAAGTAATCAGAGAGGCAGCCACAGTAATCATGCTGGTCATGATCGGAATGATTGCTGCAAATAGATTCAGCACCGGTTTTGCCTGGTTCCTTTACAGCTTTGCCGTGTGGGATATCTTCTACTACCTGTTTTTGAAGTTCCTGATCGGCTGGCCGGAATCACTCTTTACCTGGGATATTCTGTTCCTGATCCCCACCACCTGGACGGGACCGGTACTTTCCCCGGTGCTGGTCTCCCTTACAATGATCTTGTTTTCCCTGGTCATCCTTTTTCAGGAGGCAAAAGGAAATGCCACCCTCATTCTCCCATTTGAATGGGCCGGACTCATTCTCGGTTCCCTGGTGCTTATTACCGGATTTATTTTTGACTTTTCCCAGCACATGCTTGTGTACTTCTCTTTTACGGAGATGCTGCAACTTAGGAATCCGGAAGTGATGGAAGTTGCCACCAGATACATCCCTCTCCGATTCCCATGGTGGATTTTTGGAATAGGAGAACTGATCCTGCTGGGGACCCTGGGATGGTACTGGAGAAGAGTGGACCGATAATGCAGGCAGACCAATACCTGATACCTGATACCTGATCCATTATACACTTCAGCAGGATTTATTAATTTTACCAACTATCAGTCATTCATCAAAATATCTGTTCTTATGAATCGCTTTCAATTATCGGTCCCTTTCCTCTTCATGGGCCTCCTGATTTTCACCAGTTGCACCCGGGGGAAAAAAGAAGAAACAGGACAAGGTAACACCCAAAAATCAGAAACAATGTTCACACCCATTGAAGGCAAAGTAAAGATAATGAACCTTGATCCCGGTCACTTTCATGCTTCCCTGGTCCAGAAAATCATGTACGGGGGAGTGGATCCTGTGGTGCATGTGTACGCACCGGACGGACCAGAGGTACAGAGCTATCTGAACAGCATCAATGATTATAATTCCAGGTCAGAAAATCCTACTTCCTGGGACGAAAGAGTATATACAGGTGAAGATTTCCTTGAGAAGATGGTGAGCGAAAAACCAGGGAATGTGTTGGTGGTCTCGGGAAACAATGCCAAGAAGACAGAGTATATTCTTGAAGCAGTGAAGGCCGGGATCCACGTGCTTGCGGACAAACCCATGGTGATTACCCCTGATGAATTTCCTATGCTGGAAAAAGCGTTTGCCACGGCGAACCAAAAGCGTGTCCTCTTGTATGATATTATGACCGAACGACATGAAATAACCACTATCCTTCAAAAAGAACTGTCACAAATTCCTGAAGTGTTTGGGGATCTCGAGACCGGCTCTCCCGACAACCCTGCGATTACAAAAGAAAGTGTGCATCATTTCTTTAAATATGTTTCAGGGAAAGCCCTTATAAGGCCTCCGTGGTTTTTTGACGTAAAACAGCAGGGGGAAGGAATTGTAGACGTAACCACCCACCTGGTGGATCTTATACAATGGGAGGCTTTTCCCGAAGTGGTCCTGTCAAAAGAGGACGTGAAAATAGTCTCAGCGAGCCACTGGACCACCGATCTGACACCGGAGATGTATAAAAGGGTAACCGGACTCGACTCGTATCCCGATTACCTGCTCGGGGAACTTGATGGAGATATGCTAAAGGTCTACAGCAACGGAGAGATCAATTACACGTTGAAGGGAATTCATGCAAAAGTTTCGGTAATATGGAATTATGAGGCCCCGGAGGGAACCGGGGACACTCATTTTTCAATCATGAGGGGAACCAACTGCCACCTTATCATCAAGCAGGGAAAGGATGAAGAATACAAACCCATCCTCTATATCGAATCAACGGATATGGTTGATCCGGATGACTTCGCCACCACGTTGGAGAACACTATATCAGACAATCTGGAGCAAAAATATCCGGGAATCGAGCTTGAGCGGTTGGGCAACAGCAGGTGGCGGCTGGAAATACCGGAACATTACAAGGTAGGGCACGAAGCCCACTTCGGTCAGGTTACCAAGGAATTTCTGGGGTACCTGGCATCGGGAACCCTTCCCGAATGGGAGATCCCAAATATGATCGTTAAATATTACACCACCACCGAAGGCATGAAGAAAGCGATGGAATAATAGCTGGAAAACCCTTGTCAAACTCACACACCACCACAAGGAATGAAAAAAATTTCTTTTCTATTACTCGTAACCTGGCTTGTCATTGGATGCCACAGGGGAATGGAACCACCGGTTCTTGCACCATTTGAAAACCTGGATACCATCTGCACCAACGACTGGTGGAACCGGGCACCAAATCCCATTATTAATGTGAAGGTCGATCGGGATCAGGTGGTGGCCTTTGGACTCTACACCGTATCAAACGGAATATTGAAACTGAGTGCCCAACTTTATCCCCTCTACCCCGATGAATCCAGGGAGGTGAGGCTTGAGATCAGGGAGGAAGGAAAATGGAAAGAAATCCAGGTTTCTAAGGTGAACGATCTTGGATGGTCGGCACTGTTCCGGGTTGAAAACTGGGATACCACAAAGGATATAAAATACAGGCTCCGTCATGGAAAGGAAGCCACGTATGAAGGGCTGATCCGCAGGGATCCTGTGGACAAGCAAGAAATCGTATTGGCTGCATTCTCGTGCAACAGTAACAAGGACCGGGGTGACCGGGATAGCTATGTAAGAAACATAGAATATGTGGATCCTGACCTCATGTTTTTTGCAGGAGACCAGTCATATGACCATACCGAACATACCGCATCATGGCTCCTGTTTGGCAGGCAATTTGGAGAGACCTTTAGAACCAGGCCCTGTATCTCAATTCCGGATGACCACGATATCGGGCAGGGAAACCTGTGGGGGGAAAGCGGAAAGATTTCGAAAATCAAAGGCGGAGCCGACGGCGGATATACCTACCACCACGAATATATAAAAATGGTGGAACGTTGTCAGACTGCCAACCTTCCGGATCCGTTTGACCCCACTCCTATTGGCCAGGGCATCGGTGTCTATTATACCAACCTGGTGGTGGGGGAGGTGGATTTTGCTATTATTGAAGACCGAAAATTCAAATCTGGTCCGGCCCGAAAAATTCCACAGCAGGGCCCGCGACCCGACCATATCCTGAATCCCGGTTATGATCCTGCCTCCATTGATCTTAAGGGATTGGTATTGTTGGGGGATCGCCAACTAACGTTCCTCGACCAGTGGGCTGGCTGGAGAGAAGGAGTGGAGATGAAAGCCGTGTTATCTCAAACCGGATTCTGCGGGGGAGCGCACCTTCACGGGAACAAAGAGAACCGGTTGCTAGCCGACCTGGATTCCAACGGTTGGCCCCAGACCGGTCGCAACAAAGCCCTGAAGGCGATCAAAAAGGCAAATGCGGTACATATCGGTGGCGACCAGCACCTGGCCACGGTAATTCAGCATGGCATTGAAGAATTTCGCGACGGACCATGGGCCTTTATAGTACCCGCCAGTGTAAATACCTATTACAAGCGATGGTGGTCTCCGGCGGATGAGCGGCCTGGGCTGAACAGGGATCCTGAGAATCCTTTGCCCTGGACAGGTGATTATTACGACGGAATGGGCAACAGGATTACCATGCACGCCTATGCCAATCCCGAAAATCCATCCGATGGGGGTGGGTTCGGACTGATCAGGTTCAACAAATCTGACTCAGAGGTAACTTTTGAATGTTGGCCCCGGGATGTGATTATAGCTGAAAAAGGTGCTGCACAATTCACCGGATGGCCTTTTACTGTAAAACCGGAACAATGATCCGGTCCCTGTCATCCAATATTGACGAGATGAAAAGAATATTGCTTGCCCTGCTGATCGGGACCACTATAGGCCAGGCCTCGGCACAGGTTGTCCCTGGGGAGAGGCGCATAGACTGGATTCCGGGAATTCCGGGGGGGATTCCTGTAGTTACCGGTCCGGTTGAAAACATCATCGATTTTGGTGCGGATCCTGCTGGGGTCAACGACAGCTATAATGCCATGGCCGCGGCGATTGGCGCCCTGCCCTCTACAGGAGGAGTTGTATTCATCCCGCAAGGGACGTTCAGGATCGGATCAAAAATATCCATCCAAAAGGACCATATAGTCATCCGGGGGACAGGGAGAAAATCAAAACTCCTTAGTGAATCCGATGGAGACTGTATGGAAGTAATCACGTATCAAAGAGGTTCATGGCAGATGCTGCCCAATGGAGTGGCAAAAGGCGAAATTACCCTCGAGGTCCCGGATGGTTCTAAATTTTCTCCCGGAGGTTTTGCTGAAATCGAGCAGGAAAATGATTCCCTTCTGATGTACACGAAGCCTGACTGGATCCAATCCTGGTCAGAGCAATCAGTCGGCCAATTGTTCGAGGTAGAGAGCGTGCAGGGAAACGTGCTGACGATGAGATCTCCGCTAAACTTCACTTTTTCTGCCGGTTTGAATGCCAGGATCAGACCCCAGGGACTCATAAAAAATGTGGGGATCGAAGACCTTTACGTAGAAAAAATGAGAGCGAATGGCCAAACCATGCTGTTTAAAAATGCAGCCTATTGCTGGGTCCGCAATGTGGAAAGTTACCATACACGAAGAACGCACGTTCAACAAACCAGCTGCCTGGGAAACGAAATCAGGGATAGCTATTTTCACCACTCTTTCAGTTATGGAGGAGGAGGAAGCGGGTATGGTGTGGAATGCGGATTGCATGTAACAAATTCCCTGGTGGAAAATAATATTTTTGATTCACTCCGTCATGCAATGATCATTCAGGTCGGAGCCAATGGCAATGTGTATGGGTACAATTATTCCACGCACCCGGTTCAGGGGGATGGAGAAACTAACCTGAACATAGGGTGGGACCCTCCCGATATCTCTATACACGGACATTACCCGTTTATGAATCTCTTCGAAGGAAACGAGGTTGAAGAAATTGGGATTGGTGACTTTTGGGGGCCTGCCGGACCGGGGAATACCTATTTCAGGAATAAGGTAAACGGTGAAGGGATCCTCTATAATGATGCTTCCCATCAACAGAACATCATCGGAAATAATACGACCAGCCTCACCGACAAGGACAACAAAAGCAAACAAAAACTGGAACATGGAAATGTATTTAACGGATCGGTTCACTGGGATCCCGGTATCCTTATCACCGAACTCGAAGATTCCTATTATCTTGATTCTGTTCCTGCGTTCTTTGAAGATCGAAGCTGGCCACCATTCGGACCGGATGTTCCTGTACTGGGGGAATTGCCAGCCCGGGCCAGGTTCGAAAATATGCCCTTTTTAAAAATCACGCTGGATGCGAACCCGGTTAAGAAATATGAAAAGTTAGAGCTCACCATTGATAATGGAAAAACCTATACAAATCCATTTGATCCCGGGGAGGTGGATATTTCGGGCCTGTTTGTTTCTCCATCCAACGATACAATGAATATCAATGCATTCTGGGACGGTAGTGCGTGGAAGTTACGGTTCGCCGGTGCTGAACCGGGTACCTGGAACTACACGATAGAGGTGCAGGACCAGGATGGTTCCGAAATAAGTACGGGTAGCTTCCAGGTAACAGATTCTGAATTGAAAGGGTGGTTGCGTTCTTCCCCTCAGGACCCTCACTACCTGGTCCATGATGACGGGTCCCCCTTTTATGGGATTGGGATGGCTGTTCCGTGGCTGGTTTATGACAACCGCTACTATGACCAACCCGGATTATTTTCCCGCTTAAGCAGCTACGGGGTAAATTTTATAAACTGGCTTTTTACCAGCTGGGATATTTTGCTCATCAGGGATTCCTATGACAGCTACAGCATGGAAGATGCAGAAAATTTTGATCTGTTGATCGCGGATGCCGAAGAACATGGAATCACACTTTTGCTCGGGATCTGGATCCACGACCTGCTCCGTGATGCTCCTCATCCCTGGAGCGGATTTTATGACTGGAAATCAAATCCGTTTAATCAACTTTCATCGCCGGAAGAATTTTTCAGCGACTCCACCAGTTGGGAGTTTCAGAAAAAGTATTACCGCTACATTATTGCCCGGTGGGGATATTCTTCTTCCGTTGCCATGTGGCATACGGTGTCTGAGATCAACGGGACCAATGCCATATATGACGAATACGCCATGAAAAACGATGAAAGGGGCTGGCATTTCAAAATCAACCAGTATTTCATGAAAAATGACCCTTTCCGCCACCTTACCTCTTCATCCGGCAGCGGAGGATTTGATTTCAGTGAGGGTTGGGACATTACCCAGGTGCCGCAGGTTCACGAGTATCCCTACCCCTCCACCCGGATAAAAGAAAATCCAGACAGGATCGCATATTGGTCGGATAAATTATTTACAACGTATAACAAACCAATCCTGGTAGGAGAATTTGGCAAAAGCCGGTACGAGGAAGGGCTGTCAGAAAGTTTCTTACACAACGGGATCTGGGCTGGATTGATGTCAGGTACATCCGCCACTCCTTTGCACTGGTGGGGCGGCCAGATTTCCAGCCGGCCTGAGAACTTCAGCACATTTAATTCGACCATGTTGTCTCAGCTTCAGTACCTGAAGTATTTTGTGGATGAATTTGATATGGCCTCGTACCATTTCGCGACCAGTTACAGTGCGCCGGCAGAAAATAAGATGACCCTCTCGAACATGCCAGGAGGAAAGGTTTATGGATTATCGGGCGACTCGCTTCATCTTGGCTGGCTCTACAGGGTGGATGAACTATCTTCCGGACAATTCTCTGATGTAGGCATGACCATTCCCCACATCCCTGAAGGCAGGTATTCACTCTCCTTTTTCAATACATGGAAGGGGCAATGGTATGACACCCTTTTACTTGCGCAAACGGAGGAGGGGGTGCTGAATTTTACCTGTCCCGATTTTACGGGCGATATCGCTTTTAAACTTGAGTATATGGGTCCTGTACTGACAGGCAGGTTGCCGGGTGATCCCGGTAATCCATCGATTTTCCCAAATCCCTGCCACAGGCTATTGTACATTGAGAATCTGACCGATGCACAATCGATTCGTTTGATAAATCTGACCGGTCAGGTACTCCAAAAGAAAACAGCAGATACGCAGGATAAGATTTCATTCGATCTTTCATCCTGCAGTAGTGGAATTTATTTCCTTGAAATAGAAGATATGAACGGCTCTCTCAACACCTTTAAGATTATCCGCTCCGGTACATGAAATCCCCCCGGATTTGCACAGGGCCTACACACATAAAGATCAGAAAATGAACTGGGATTAACAATTTCACTACGG
>CAZCQL010000126.1:0-9997 GCA_964500835.1 uncultured Bacteroides sp. | reverse complement strand
ACCAGGATGGAGCAATAAAAAGAGGGCCTATGAAGTTGATTTATTTCAGGGTAAAAGTGAGTAATCTATTAAATTTCTATAAATTTCTGACTCATCATCTTCTTTTATGAATAAAATACACAGTTCAGTCTTTATATTGTTCCTTACGATATCTATAATCAGTTTTGCACAGCCAGCACCCCAGGTAGGTAAACGATGGATTGTTGTTCCCGAACTGACAGATGAGTTTGAAGGAACCGTTTTGAATTCTGAAAAGTGGACCACCGATCATAATGTTCATCCTGTTCTGATATGGCCTGGACGTCCTCCTGCACTGTTCCATCCTGATAAAGTTACGGTGGATAGCGGCAGAGTAACCATTGAAGTGGGTAAGCTGCCCCAACCCATGGTAGTTTATAAATATGGCCGGAATATTACATATGAATATTACGGAGGCTGCATACGGGGATTTACTCCTGCAAGGATAGGACAATATTATGAGTGTGAGGCTAAAATGAACAAGACCGAGATGGGAGGTGGTTTTTGGATGGCGTCTGGCAGGATCTGTGGTAAGGTCAAAGAAATCGACATTACTGAATCTGTAGGTGTGATCACTGATCAAACTGCTGATTGGGCAAAAGATTGGGACCATATCATGCATTCAAATGGATTTTATACCAAACCTGACTGCAGTGAGACAACCCAATCAGGCAATAAAATGAATTTGCCAACAAAAAACCATGAACAGTTTTATCGGTATGGATTTTGGTGGAAAAGTCCGCGTGAACTTCTTTTCTATATAAATGGCGATTACGCATATTCTATTACCCTTCCGGATGAATCGGCCAGGGAATTATACCTGCAGTATGATATTGAGGCATATGACTGGAATCCTTTCCCTGCCGATGGTGGAAAAGTAGCCAACGGTAGTCTGGAGGAAAGAACCACTCAGATAAATTACATACATACCTTCAGACTGTTGGACGCTGATAATCCAGGCCCTGGACATCAGATACCGGAAGTTTTTAATATATATGCCGAAGAGGTGGTACTCAACAAAGAATCGACTGTATTTACCACCAATAAAAAATTATCTATACCACTAACATATAAGGCCAATGAAGATAGGGAAATCCATATAAAATTGCTTGACAGACAGAAGAAAATAGTTGGAGAATCACTAATGCCGGTATATGCCGGATATGCCAATCTGTTATATGAGTTTAATTTGGATTCTGTCCCCGCAGCCTTGACAGGGTATACCTTATATGCAGATATTCGTCCGATTAACTCCACGATATCCGATACTATTATGACTGATAGTATAGACCTGGAATTGCGAAAACCTTCGGTAGTTACAATTCAGGTAATGGATAATGAATTAAATAATCCTTTACAAAATGTGCGTGTTTCATTAAACGATACAATAAGGATAACAAATGCGGAAGGTCTGGCTGTTTTTCAAAATTTATCGGTAAATGAATATAGCCTGGAACTTACAAAAGTGGGGTATAATGCTATTCGAAATGAAAAATTACAAATCTTCAATGATACCCTGATTATCAAATACATGTCCCCAGAACGTTTCAGTCTTTTATATACATTTTTTGATTACAATTCTTCTGCTCAGATAAAAAATGCAGAAGTCACCTTAAATGATAGTTCACAAAACACAGGAGCATCAGGACGTGTTATTTTTTATGTAAAAAAAGGCAAGTATGCATTGTTGCTCAAGCACAGCAACTATCTTTTTAGTGATTCTATTGCTGTTTCTCAAAATAGCATTGAGGATTTTACATTGAAAAAGACATTTTGTGATCTCTTCGTTATCATAACCATAGACAACAAAGCCTATGCTGATATTGAGGTTTCAATCGGGAAATCGACCATATCAACAGATTCCCAAGGGAGAATTACCTTTCCGCTGTTGAAGGTCGATTCAACCTATCATTACAGGATCATAAAGGATTCAGAAATCCTGAAAGAAGACAGCGTAAAGATCGCAGAGAACCAATTGCTAACCGTCAACATTTCCTCCACCAGGTCATTCCCTGAAGCACGCAACTCGACTGAACTCATTTACCCTAATCCGGTGGGAGATATTCTCTATCTCAACAGGCTGTCAGAGAATCAGGCATTCAGAATATTTAATTTACAAGGAGTTGAAGTGAAAAGTGGAGTGTCTACAGATTACAGAGTTTTAACAAGAGAATGGCCAAAAGGCGCTTACTTTTTTCAAATACAAGGGAAAACCATTCTATTTATTAAGGACTAATAAATATTCTCCTGCCGGGCTCCCGTTGTGTAGGAAATAGTGTTCCAGACTTAGCCTGGGTTATTATCCAACCTATTTTGTAAATAATTTATAAGAAGAATTTTCATAAACCTCATTATACAGCCACAAGGCCATCGATGCATAGAAATTTACATTTCCGCTTTGAAGTGTCAATGTGGTTCCGTCTGATTTTTGAAAATTATAAAACCCACCCTTCTCATCCTGCAAGGAAAGAATCCAATCTGCTGTATGTTGAGCCTCATTTCTGTATTTGGATTCATTCATCCCACAAAAGGCAAGAAGAAGACAGGCAGATGGCCAAAGAGCAGCCATTTCTGTATTATTAATAATATGAACCGGATAGGTATTTTTCTTATTTCCCATCGATTTAGATTCTACTAAGCTGCCGGAATATGGGCCCTTGCAATGATCTTTTACCCAATCAATGGCCTGTTCTGTTTGTGCCCTAAGTCCCGGAAAACTACATGTACCGTCCAGAGTATCAAGAAGGGATTCCGTATCCATCATGCTCATGGCATACTGGGGGTAACTTGCACCAACAGCAAGTGGTAAGAATTTATCGGCCATTCTGGCAACAATTCTTCCTTTAAGTTGAAGTTTATCAGTTGTCCATCGCAGGAAGGGCCTAATCAACCGAGCCGTCAAATCTGACCGGACCATGCGTATATCAAATGGGTACCAGAATCCTTCTTTCTCATTAAAATTGCTATAAATATGACTTAATATGCTTTCAGCAGATAGTTTAAAATATTCATCTCCGGTGGTTTTCCAGGCAAGCAAAGAAAAATGGGCATATTCGCCAATTTCAATGATATTTGGAAGCAGAAGTTCTCCAGCCGGACTAATTGTGCCACTGATCATCCGCCTTGCTGCCCTTTGGAGTGTTTCTATAAATCTATTATCTCCACTGATTCTTTGAAATGTATTAAATCCTTCAAATACACATTGTGCTGCATCCAGTGTAAATGCTGCGTAGTTTTTCCACCCGCCATTTGCATCCTGGCGCTCCGCCAACCATTGCAAAGAAGTTAATGCCGAATCGGAATATTTTTGCTCGTTGGTTAATGCGTAAGCATACATTCTGATGGTCACGGAATGGCCAATAAGTGTGGCATCCCCTTTGACGCCATAAAACTCATCGCCTTCGACGTTGATAAATCCTTCTTTCGTTTGGTTCGTAATAAACCAGTCTGCATTCTTTACGATTGCTTTTTCGTATTCATTTAAATGTTTCATAGTACCTCTTATTTGAATTCTACAATATAATTAGTGCCTGCATGAAAACCATAGATAGGGTTTCGATCGTATAGGATGATCTCATTGATAGAAGCAAAAACAGACAGCACGTAAGTGCCATGTACTTAGACTTGTTAGCTGGCAACCGTCTCTGAGATTCTGATCTTTACATTCAATTTTTCCATATCACTTAACAACCTGTTGGGATCCACTATTTGTCCCATCATCCAGAGGCCGGCTTTGCAGATCGAACCATCAAGATATTGCTTCAAACATGCAATCACTGGAATGACTGTAAAATCGTATGCGCTGTCGTGTTCAGAAAATATTTCGACTTTTTGTTGCTGTCCGCCTTTTTCCCCTTCCGCCCTGAGTAAAAATACAACACCGTCATCCGAACCGGAAAACTTATTAATCCCGAAGATTAGCATCTTTGCCCAGATTTTCCGGAACAACCCTTTCTTAATACGCTGTGAAAGCATCATAAAAGGGAAGAGAAAATAATCCGTAAACCAATTGAATCCTGGAGTAAAAACTCCTGTTTCCCTCAAATTGAACATCTCAGGTAGTGGTTTGATTTCAACCATATCGAAAGGCATGCTATTCCGGATGCCAAACCTTTTCCCAAAATCAATTTTGATCGCATCTTTGTATGTGCCAACTTTCCATTCTCCGTTCTGATAGAATTCCGGCTTATAGTCGGAAATGGAATCGACTATTTCGAGGACTGATACGGATTTTTCAATCCGGGCATTCATTGTAAAGGCTATGATTGCTTTGTCATAACGATCGAAATACTCTGCTCCTTTCCGGATATATGCAGCTGGTAATCCTGGATGGAATCCAGCCTGGGTGATAAAGCAGCTTCCTGCATCTGTTACCTGTTGCCGCATGCTTTCTAAAACAGGATAAACATCCTGCTGAAAGTAGATATCCAGGTAATCAATACCTGCCTCAAGTGCCTTTTCAGCTACCTGCTTTGCCCATTTTGTTGTAGTGGCGGCTACCAAAACAAAGTCGATGTCATGAAATGCCCTGCGTAAGCTGTCGGTTTTGGAAGCATCCGTATACCGGGCTGATATTCGATCTTCTGAAAATTCCTTTTTTAATTGATCTGCAAATTCCTCAGCCATTTCCAGTCTTCTGCCAGCCACAATTATTCTCACGCCGGTTTCTTTTAGAAGATACCGGCAAAATACTTTTCCCGTTCCGCCATATCCTCCTAAAACAAGGATTGTTCTATTTTTTTCCATACCGATTGTGTGTTACTGCAACCGATTGTTTACCCTAAAAACGAATGTTCGCGTCACATTGAAGCTCCTCGGAGCAAAGCTCCGAGGAATCTTCGATCCATATATTATTTTAAATGTGCTCGCTAACCCCGAAGTAGAACTTCGGGGAACCGAGTTTACGAGCTCAGCGAAGCTAATGCGCGAGCGGGATTCAAAAAATCCGCCACCTCCTTATCCGGAAATTCCGAATTAGATATTATCGGAGTGATCCTGGCATTAGTATTCATTTCCCACTCATTAAAATCTGAGTCTAGTTATACAAACCCAGTCAATGCACCGTTCAATTTAGTATTTTTTTTGTTGACTTCCAGACCAGCACAATAAGGCGCTGATTCAGGCAGATCTGCTTGAGATTATTCGTTTTGTTCTAAAACAGGCAGGTAACCCCTGGTACAGATTCTATTCGGTGAAAGTGAGGAAACCTTGAAACCACCAGGAAATCTTCAGGACTATACGCTTGTTTCGGATGAGGTCGCCCAAAGGTTTAATGGGATACAAGACTTCAAAGTAACGACGTCAGAAGAATCCCATGGTTCCTTGCTTCAGTTTGCGAATGAATACTGTCAGGATCAGTCAAGATGGTAGACTTCCTCCATATCGGCCCACCACACCCCTTCTCCGGCTGAGAGAACTGGCTCCTGACAAGGATCGGTAAGTTTCCACCATTCCCGGGTCAAAGAATCGGCTGCCATACGGGCCATGTCTGCTTCAAAATCGTCCCCGGTATATTCCAGGTAACTGAACAACAAACCGTCACGATAATAGATGGAATAATTCCGGATGTAACAGGCCTGGATCATGCTATCCACCCCTGGCCACGGATGGGCATGGAGGTATTTGTATTCTTCAACCTTATCTGCCTTAACCTGGATGACCCATCCAAACCGTTGCACATTATCCGTTTTGGGTTTTTCCGGTGGAGTAGTGCATGATACTATCCCAAGCACTGCGGCAAATAAAGTGAATATTTTCCTTATCATGTATTTCATGGTCAACGTGTTTTTATCTGAAAAGGTAATACAAAGTAAACATAACGATGGCAAGAAATGTGGCCAGTATCCTGGGATCGGTAACGCCGGATATTTTCCCTTCGGTAAGGAAAGAGAGTGGTCGTTTCAGGGTCATCTCACGGAGGGTTTTTTCATCGGCTTTCGGGGTGAAGAGACTGACAATGAAGTAGAACGCGGTACATATCATGAACAACAGGAACGCCTTCATCATAAAGTGAATTCCCCACACATCTGTAATGTAGCGTTTTCCTGCGATACTCTCAAAATCGATACAGAATGCCACTAAAGCCAGAATGAAGCCAAAAATTAAGGTATATAGTCCGGCTTTAGGTGTGCCCCTTTTGCTCATGATCCCGAATATAAAAACAACCGAGATAGGTGGGGACAAAACAGCCAGCAGGTCATTGATCGCTTCGAAGATGCTCGGGAACCTTGCGATCAATGGCGACCAGGCGATGGCAACAACTATCACTACAAGGATTGTGATCCGGCCAATGAGCAGGAGCCTGCTATCTGATGTGCCGGGTCTGAGTTGTTTCACTATATCCATGGAAACCAGTGTTCCTGAGCTGTTTAGTGCCGAAGCGATGGTGCTCATCAGTGCAGCCAGGAGTGCGGCTGACATGAGGCCCTTCAGGCCTATAGGCAGGACATTCAGAATGAGCACTGGCAGGGCATGATCGGCCTCAGTGATCTTTTCCCCGAGAATAATGTAAGCAAAAACACCCGGAAAGATCATGATAAACACAGGCAGGATCTTGATGAATCCTGCAAAGATGGGACCGTTCTTGGCATCTCTAAGGGTGCTGGCAGCGAGTACTTTTTGCACGATGGTCTGGTCCGCACACCAGTAATTTAATCCCAACACCGGTATACCCAGCCAAAAGGCCCACCAGGGTAGCGGGGAAGATGAATTCGAATGGATCATGCTCAGTTGTCCTGGTTTCAGGGCCGCTTTCAGCTCGGCATAGTTGTGAATTCCATGATCGGGAAGGGCCTTCATGGCCAGAACCGTCATGAGCCCGGCCCCGATAATCAGGATGCCCGATTGCAGAACTTCAGTTATCACCACGGCCTTCAGTCCCCCAATAATGGAATAGATCATGGTTGCAGCAGAAATCACCAGGATGGCCGTGTACTTATCGATACCAAAAAATTTCTCGAACACCAAAGCCCCTGCATACAGGCTTACTCCAATATGCAGAAAAAGTGCGGTAAACAGTGAAATGACGGCCAACATGCTACGGGTGGAGCGGTTGTATCTTTTTTCCAGGAACTCGGGTAAGGTGGAGATCTGACTTTTAAAATAAAAAGGGGCAAAGATCAGTCCCAGAACAATCAGCAGGAAGGGTGCAGACCACTCGAAATTACCCCAAACCAGTCCATCCGAGAAACCTTGCCCGGCCAGTCCTACCATGTGGATGGTACTAATATTTGCAGCAAAGAGGGCCGTGCCGATCATGGGCCATTTCAGGGACCTTCCCGCAAGGAAAAAGCCCTCGCTGGATCCACTTTTTCTCCTGGTCCCGGAAAATATGCCAATTCCAACGATAACAATCAGGTAGGCAATAAGAATGGCATAATCGATATTAGACAGGTTCATATCGGTTGCTCTCCATTAAATTCTTTTACGGCATTGAACATAGCTACAATGTTTTGTGGTGGTACATCGGGCAGTATATTGTGCACCGTGTTGAATATAAATCCGCCATCCTTAGATAGGATCTCCAGCCTTTGGAGAACTTCCAACCTGACTTGTTCCGGTTTAGCTTTATTTAGTGTACCTACCGTTTCAACGCCCCCTCCCCAGAAGCTGATCTCATTTCCGAATTCGCGTTTAAGTTTTACCGGATCCATATCTGCAGCCTGTGTCTGAACTGGATTCAGGATGTCGAATCCGGCATCGATCAGGTCCGGAATCAATTTATAGATACTGCCGCACGAATGCAGAAAGGTATGCATTTCGCTGCTTTTCTTCACATAATTACACATCTGTTGGTGCCTTGGCTTGAACAGCTGACGATAGAGTTCAGGATCCATAAATGGTCCGTTCATAGCACCCAGGTCATCTCCGAAACGTATGATATCAGCCACATCGCCAACAGCTTCACATACCTGTGCAAGCGTTTCCATGTGGCGTTCCAATAAAGCATCTAAAAGGGCTTCCACATTTACCGGCTCCATGTAAAGGTCCATCAGAAAGTTGTCCATTCTCCTTATGAAGGTCCCCCATTCAAAGAGATTGCATCCCACAACGATCATCAGTGCCCTCCCTGAAGCAGCTTTCATCTCCAGGGCGTTATTCCGGAGCCTGCCCCAGAATCCAGGATCGGAAGCATGATCCCAGGGACTGTGTGCAAAAGCAGCCCAGAGCACACTGGACATGGCTTCATCCAGGCCTGTTAATCCTTCCGGATAGCCATCCAACCAGGGAAAGTAGGTCTGGTCAAAGAAGGTAGCACCGGCAGGCATTCGCGCGATTGACAGACCACGGCTGTCTCTGGCTATCCAGTTTCCGTTTGCATCATTTCCCGGTCTGAACCAGGCAGGATAGAAGGCGTTCTGCTCGCTCGCAAGCAGCGTTGGCTCCCAGTCTTCTGATCCGGAATTGAAACTGCGACCGATATCAAGAATATCTATGCCAAACAATTCTATTATTTCATACTGGGGTTGTGCCAGTTGCTGCACTACATCGTAGATTTGTACCGGGAGATGATTCAGGTGGAGGTGCTCCAGCAGATTGGCATAGGCAATGGCAGAAATGCCTGAACTTGGATTGGATCCCAGGTCCACCGGCACTTTATCTGGTTCCCGGTGATTCAGTGCGGTTAGCACCCTTTCTCTTGAATTCATAAAATCAGCCTTTGTGTACATACAAACATAGCAGAGGATAGGTAGAATTGAAATGCATAGAATATGATTTAGGATGGATAATACTTCACTAATTGAGGAAATCTTATCTTTGATTGCAGGATCTCTGTTTTCGTAATATCGATTGTATATCAGTAAGTAATGCTATGGAAAGAGACACACATCGGGAAGTTGAGTTCATAAAAGATGGATTTAAAGGACAACGAATGGTCTATATTCCCGGAGCAGTTAAAAATCGGATGATGGAGGATCCGAGAACCAGGGATCTTCACATTACCCACATGGGGATCTTTCCCAGGGCTCTGGGGCATTTAAGAATCAGGCCGAAAGGCTGCAGCCAAAATATCCTGATCTACTGCGTGAAAGGAAAAGGCTGGATCGAGATTGGGGAAAATCGACATCATTTGAATCCCAACCAGCTTATTATTATTCCGCCAAACGTACCTTGCTCCTATGGAGCAGACCTGAACGATCCATGGACCAATTACTGGATTCATTTCATGGGAGAACAGGCCCACTTGTACTGTCCTCCCCCCGGCAAGGTAATGGATTTGAATGCCAGTACAGAGAGTCGCATTGAAGAACGTCTGCTGCTATTCGAGGAAATCCTTCAAAATGTGGAACACTACTATCATCCGGAGAAACTGCTCTATGGGAATATATGTTTGAAATATTTTATGGCCTCAATCCGCTTCCTTGATATTCACCGTTCCAGGCGAATGGAAACAGGAAACAGCCTGCTAAATCAGCTAATCAATTTCATGAAAACTCATCTTCACGAAAAGCTCAGAGTGGAAGACCTGGCAGAGTTCTGTATTTGCTCCCCATCCAATATTTATAAGCTTTTCAGGCAGCACATAGGTATGTCACCCATGGAATACTATACCCACCTGAAACTGGAAAGAGCCCGCAGATACCTGGCACGCACTGATTTAAAGGTAAAAGAAATCGGGCTTCGGCTGGGTTATGAGGATCCCTACTATTTCTCCAGGTCATTCAGTAAATATGCAGGTATTTCGCCCACAGGATTCAGAAAGGAAGAGGGCCCATGATAATCTCCTGTAACCTTTTCTGAGTACCGGGATCACCATAGCACAAAAGCCAGGCTCCATTATTTAGAAGAATCGGCTGGTAATATTCATTCCGGTCATCGAACAGGTAGACTTCAGGTTTAATGGAATCCTTATTCCCATACTGGATTATTTTGGTTCAAGACTCATCACATGATCATAACTTTCATCCAGGTATATGGCGACATTATCCAAATCTTCAAGCATTGTTTCAGGAATTAATACGTATCCATGCATGATAGA
>CAZCQL010000125.1:6875-10033 GCA_964500835.1 uncultured Bacteroides sp. | reverse complement strand
GCAGCCTTACATGATTCGGACAACTCATTTAAGTAAGGGTGCTTAAACGGGTCTAAATAATCCGTAGCATCCCTATTTGAGACTTTCGAGTTATAATGTGCTTTTGTAACCATATACTTCATCCCAGCCTCTTTGGCAATGCGCACCCATTCGTCGGTATCCAGACTGTCTGGGTTCCATGTGCCCGGATCACCAGGGAGATAGAAATGAATGAACATCCCGAATTTAGCGTCTTTAAACCAGCTCAGCGAGCTGTCTGCTTTAGACATAGGTTTCTGAGCATAGGACAATGAGCTGCTGCAGAGAAGTAATATTACAATAGCGTTGATTAGTTTTAATCTCTCTTTTTTCATATCATTTCTCAATAAGATGTAATTAATCTTCCAAGTTTACTATTCGGTTTGCCCACCTTTCCCGGTCATCTACTCTGCGTTGCGCATCGGGCTAATACAGTTGGGATCAGCAATCTTTCCATTATTAGAGTCATTTCCCTCCGGAGAAACATAATATGTCGTTGTCGATTTACCCTCAAGGTTGGGGGAGACTTTCACTTTTCTATACTCAGCTGTTCCATTGCCAACATCGAGAATTACTTCTAAGTGCTCGAACCTCCGCGTCCATATGTTGCCATTCTTTTGAGCTCTCTCAAGGGGCCTGCCCAACGGCATGTTATATTCCGGAAAGGGTTGCTTTATTCTCCACATATCCGTACCTGCTTCAATAATTCTGGGAGGATTATCGAATTGTAAATACGAGTATTCTCCTGCACCAATAAGAAAGTAAGCAAGCTTAACATCAAAATAAGCGTAAGAATGTGCCAATTCATCTCTTTCTTCACTGTCAAGTTTTTCCCAAAGGTCAGGCATAGCTGTCTGTGCTTTAACTCTCATTTCATCCAGAGATAATGGTACAGCGCGAGTTGACGGCTTACCGCCTCTAATATTGAATCTGATCATTCTGCCGGACTCGGTTATTTTCTGCAAATGGGCAAGTGAGTTGTTCACAGTTTCTGCATTCTGGCTACCACTTTCCCAGGCTTCAAAGTAAGCTAGATGTGTATATTTCATCACATAATCGAGTAAATATTCAGGGTTGAAATCGTCAGAAAAATTGTAAATGTTAGTCGGTCTCCATATATTTCCGGCGATTATAACTTCATCGGCAAAATCGTCTCTGGCAGCGGCAAGAAGCGGATCCACCCCTTCAGCCATATACTCCGGCCCTATTTCCCCCCCCCAATAATCATAAAAGCTGTCATTGTCCTGTGACACAGCAACGGCCTTGGCAAATCCGTCAATAAAGAAATGATCTGATTTGGGTTCCATATCAATCTGCCTTCTCGCCTCGCTAAGCCAGTAAGCCCTGCATTCAGGTACCTTGAAATTAAAATAGGGATATCTGCCATTGAGGTATAAAGTTCCATCCTTTTTGTAAACATAATATTCAGGATTCCTATCAGCGGCTTCCTTTCTTGAAAATTCCTTTCCAAGGTTCATGTAGGCGTGAGAATAGAATTTGTCAGGATATTTAGGTTCCATTCTTCTTTGCGCCTCTACACCACAATGGATGTAATTGCCGACCTGAGCATAGGTGTTAATTATTTCATCCGATGCAGTTTCCCAATTGCCCTTTCCCCTTACACAGCGCATATGTCCTGGTGTTTCCCAGGAATACGGTACGTGAGTTTGGTGCCCCGGTAAATAGCTCATCATCTGTTCCGGCGTCATTGCCGTTACTGATTCATGCAGTTCAATCATGGACTCCCGGGTGGGCTCGATCATAGTTACCTTATTCGCAACTTGAGGATTCTCCTGCGCTGAAGTATTATTTCCTATAGCAAGAGATAGAGATAGACATAGAGATAGTATTACAATGGCCTTAACTCCAGGGTTCATTTTTTTTACCCTTTTCATAGCTTGTAGATTTTATATTCATTTTGATCCTCTTTCCAGCCTATTTACCCCGGATGGCTTTCCGGACTTCCTCCATCACGGTCATGCATTCCGGATTGAAGATCGGGTGCTTGTCTGTAACATCAGCGGTCATGATCAAATTGATCGTAACCGGGATCTCCTCTGCTGCCATGTGCTTGAAAAACTCAACGTATTCCTCGGTGGAATGGCGCGGGCCCGGGCCCCACTGGCCATTCATCGGCCTGTTTGGGAACCAGCCACCCCTGTCCATGAGGCACCACCAGGCGGGGGTTACATCGCCCAGCTGACGGCCCGGGCCGATGAGTTGAGGGTCAGGCTGTCGCAGTTCACTGCCACCGTCGGTCACGGCCAGTTCGCTGAACGGGCTGACCGTCGGTCCGCGGTTCGAGCTGAATCCCACCAAGGCATTTGGATTGCCGGCCTTGATCGCTCGAGCCCAACCTTCCCAGGATGGGTTGAGCGGATAATCCCACGATAATGCACCATCTATATAGCCGAATCCCATTAGCTTCTCGCCATAGCGCAGACTGCAATCCCGTAGAATCGATTCAATATTATCACTGAAGCGCTTAGTGTCCGGATCTTTGGCACCTACCACTTCACGCCATACGTGCGGATCGTAACCGTTATAGCCGGTATGCAGGTAAAACAGGGTACGTATACCCCGGCTGTCCAGTTCGTTGATGATCTCCCCCAGCAGGTCGCGCTCGGCTGTACGTCCCGGAACAATTTTGTCCAATGCGGCATTAGGGCCGGGCCAGTAGAATCCCTGGTGCGTGGCTGTGAATGTTATCCATGCTGCGCCTGTGCGCTCGATGGCATCGGCGAATACCTGGACATTGAACATTTCCACGGACTCTTGAAACCAATCTGCTCTTGGCTCATTGGTGTTGAAACCACGACTGAGTGAGGACCAATGGACAAAGATGCCGTATTTTCCCTCGATCATCCATGAGGCGTCGCCCCGAATCTCCTTTGCGCGATCTACCTGCGCACGGCGGGCGTCGGCGGTACCCAATTCGATGGAGAACAGGTGAAACTCCTCTGTCACCCCCTGTCCGAACCGCGGGGATTGATCTCTGTCATTTTCTTCTGAATCTGAGACCGGTGTCGCATCCGGCAGGCGAAAGCTGACCAGGTTCTCCCCGGCTTTCAGATGCAATGCCCCAGGAAGTTCCTGGCGCCAGAAAAAGGGGCGATATTCCCAGGTCCTGGTTATTGTGG
>CAZCQL010000125.1:4998-6775 GCA_964500835.1 uncultured Bacteroides sp. | reverse complement strand
GGAAGTTCCTGGCGCCAGAAAAAGGGGCGATATTCCCAGGTCCTGGTTATTGTGGGGGCATGCAGGACAGATTTGCCGGATGACACTTCAATATTTGTCTTTTCCCTCTTGCTGTAAAGTACACTGACCACGTAATCGTCATCTTTCGGAGCAATCACCGTCCAGGTCAACTTATCGTCTGGTGACTTAAAATTGTGCACGACGTTGGCACTTCTGAAATGTTGCTTGGTATTGCCAGACCTTACCCCGCTAGATGCGATCAACACTGTCACATCATCCGGGTTGAGGTGAAAGTCTTTTTGGTGCTGCCAGGCCGCAGGATTAGCAATTCTTCCCTGCCTTTGTCCGCAGACAAGCGGCGATGCAGCCAGCGTCAGTGCCGCATACAGGAACAGGCTGTAAATGATCTTTCTTTTGTATTTCATCATGAACTACACTACTTAATAAGTACATTTTCTTCCAGGAAAACATCAATAATAGGGAGGGCCCATTTTGAGAATTCCTTAAAATCATCATACAAGGCAGGATGGGTTTGATTTGTTTTCAGGTGTAATTCGCATGTCTTCCCTGCAGCAACCAAGTTAGTTTTCATTAATTTGGCTGAACCTGGTGGCGACCATGCCGTATCACTATCCCCTCCCAGCAAAAGAAAATGCTGACAATTTCCGAATTGGGCAAGGTTTTTGGGAGATGCGGTCAGGTCTTCGCGATAAGTCCCGATATATTCATCGCCATTAGTAATGACTGTCCAGTCATACATGGCTGCAGAACTGATTACTGCCTTCACGCTTACTTTGCGATCCTGATATGGCCCAAAGTCAGGCTGAAAGTTATTTCGTTCAGAAGTTAAAGCCAGCATCATGGCCAGATATGATCCTTCCGAAGAGCCTTGTAATACAATTCGACTTGTATCGAAACGGTACTCTGCACTATGGTCAATAAGCCAGTGGAGATTATGCATACAATCTTTGATCGCCTCCGGATGTCTACCTCCTTCCGAGACCAATCGGTATTCCACTGACATCACGGCAATACCTTGATTAAGATAATGTTCAAAAAGGCTTTTGTCGTAACGTGCCCGATTTCCACCAATAAATGCCCCTCCATGAATCAGCATAATTACTGGAAATGGGCCTTCTCCCTCAGGAACGGAGATTAAGGCTTTCAGCGTTTTTGCTTCGTGAGTATAGGTGTCAACTTCAATAAATGAAATCACTTCATTTTTCTCAGTATAGCTTTCACTAGTAAAAAGTAACGCCATGAATATGAATAGATTTATCATGATTTACCGTGTTCGGAGTATTATGGTCTTAAGCTGTGCATGTCTGAATAATTACTTAATCAATCTTACAATAGCTATTTCAGCCTGCCCCGGGTGTTTCTTGTAAATATGGATGGCTTTATTCCTTTGCCTTTTCTCTGGCTCGGTATATTTTCCTGTGAGCGGATTAAACCAGATAATTTCCAGGCTATCAGCTTCTCCGATGTTCTGGGCTACAACGGAGGTATTCTCGGCAGGGATATATTGAACATAGGTGTCTTCTTCCTTATTTATCAAACATATACCTGTGGTACCATGGTTGTTGGATGGGATCAGTTTGTGAAATTCAATTCGATTTAGGAATTCGACAAAGTATTTATAGTAGTTGAATTTTGGTTTTGGTTCTAATTCGTTTTCAAACGGATCATAAATGACGGTATACCATGATGATCCCTGCCAATAGTATGTTGAATAGACTCCGGCAAAGGCACAATAATAATTCCGGGCCAGGCAGGT
>CAZCQL010000125.1:0-4898 GCA_964500835.1 uncultured Bacteroides sp. | reverse complement strand
GCATCAAAGGCATATACGTTCATGACAATCTGGTTAAAACCATTTTCGGCAATTGTACTGACCAGTTGCCTGGTTTTTGGAAGTTCCGGATCTCCGTAGTCCAGGGCAAATAGCCAATCTGCTTCAAATGCCAGCAAATGATATGGATCTCCGTTTTCATAACTGAATAATCTTGGATTGTCACTATTAATCTTAATCGAACCAGGATTGTCCGGATTATTCCCCCTCACCTCAACGGTTTTTTCAATCCCATCCATTTTTTTAACAGAAGAATGACTAATGCATTTCCATATTCCGGTGCTGTTGGGTGTAAATCGAACCACCCATTGCCTGTCTCCGTTATAAAAACCAGGCACAGTGAAGCTGTCTGAATTTTCACTGGTAAAGGTGCATGTTAACTCAACTTCAAAAGGGTGGGGGAGATCTGCCTTAACGGAGAAAGGGATATCAATGGTTTCCCATTTTTGTGTTCTTATTATTTCTGCATTTACCAGATTAGAAGAGAATAGAAGAACTACACCGATGATTTGTACAATTATTTTTCTCATAAATAATTAATTGTAGTTTTTGTGAATGTTCATGAGTACTATTTGTGCTTGTTATTGATTTACTTCGATTACAATCCTCCGGTAATCGAACAGTGATGCAATTGGATTATTATCTTTTATTTCCAGTATAAGATGAATCTCTTTATTGGAAGCGCCGGTAGGCACAACTAATATGGCTTTGGCATTGGATGCCTGTTCGATGTATATATCCCCGGGGTAGGTTCCGGCTTCCTCATAGATCCACCATAAGTATTCCAACTCATCGTTATCGGGATCAGAGGACAGGGTAGCATCCAATTCGACTCGTTCACCCGGATTGGCATTGATATAAATAATTTCATCTCCCTCATCCTTAAAAAATGCTGCTTTGGGATGGTGGTTGGACTTTTCAAAAGCTTGTGTACACCAATCCATCCTGCATTTAAAATCGTTATACATGGCTTCACGCCAGCGCCAAACGGGAGCAAAATTACCATGATAGGTTTTTAGGTCCCGTTTATTATACCAGGTATCACCAATATCGCTATAGGCATAAAAAGGCGCCTGCTTCAATTCATCAACACGGACATCTTCATGCCGGGACCAGACGTCTGCGACTTTATCAGCACTGTAACGGCCTCCCCAGCCACCCCACGATGGATGATCGATATGGAACAAACCTTTATTAGCTAAACCAATCCAGGGAATTGTACCTCCTCCTTCCATGAAGCCAAAATGATCACCCCACCGGCGTTCGGGATAAGTATCACCAAGCGGGCCATGATTCTGCATCACATTTTCCTTCAGCCACTCATTTTGTCCTATATAGGAATAATCATAATCACCCCAGAAGTGAGGGCCTATAACTAATTCTTCACTATCCTCCGGACTGCTCGGTCCGCCATAAGCATAGGTTTGATAATTGCTTCGGATCCAGTGAATGGATGGATACCGTTGGCAGATATATGCACCTGCATTGTCCTGGGCTCCGTTTTCAAAAACCCGCAGCTTATTAACCAATCGCTTTAATTCAAATTCGGAGTGTGATTTTTCATAATCGAACAAGGCCTGAGCAAGGGTATTAGAGCCGGCATTTACAGCAATCCATATGGGTCTGGGATCGTCTCTTTCGAAAGCCCTGAGAATCAGATCTGAACCTTCACTTGACTTTCCTTCGCCCACATCATCTATACCATAGCCTGCCTGACCTGCACTAACTATGGAATGCAGATATTCCGGGGTATGCCATCCGGTGGCATGTTTTTGAAGATTTGGATATACTTTCGCATACGCGTCAATTATTTCTGTAAATAATTCAGGATGTGTTACCCTGCGGTATTCAATTTTCATTCCGGGATGTATATATTTTCCGGTTACGGCTATCAGGCCTTCCGGCTCAAATTCGTTGGAACATACCAGCATATGAATCATTTGCTGCATTTCATCCGGCTCACATCCCATATCGGCCAGAACAATTAAACGGTTGCGGTGATTTTCACCGGCATTTGATGCCATGCCAGCCAGAATTGTACTTCCTGCAAGGAGTACGATAAAATAAAATTTCAGCCTTTTGCCCATAACTAGTTGTTTGCTTTTTTGGGTTGATAATTTTCTGCGACCCTAATATCGCGTTCCACCTCACTTAAAAACATATCCCATGAAAAATCTTCACTACCAGTCTGTCTAAGGGGAACTGCCTGATAATGGAGTATGGTTACGTCTATTAGCTCCTGCCAGTATGTTTTTGCACTTTTCAACAAAGTAACCGCTTCCTGCTTTTTAAGCTCGTCACCATTAAGTCTGAATAATTCTAATGCTACAGCCGCTTTTAGCTTTTCTGCAAAGTAAAAACACTGGTAACTCCATGCCTTGATATCGAATATTTCACATTCCAGGGTTGGGTTTTCGTTTTCAATATCCGTTACAATATCCAATGCCTGCTTTCCTATCTGTTGTAATTCTTCCGAGAGTTGCAGCGGAGTTATTTTTGCCATGTCCAATGAATCGGCGAGCACAGATTTTACATAGTCCCCTACTGAAATATAATCAGTATCCAATACATCATAGGCCATTAATTCCACTAGCGATAAAAAAGGAGATTTTTGATCAGTATACCCATGTTTTCCGATACGTGTAAAGGCTAACATTCCTTCTGCATACAACGTTCTGTCGGAGGTAGAAAATACAAAAGATGAAAATCGTAATGGCATCTTACTTGCCAACTTATACGCCTCTACCATTTTATCGCCAACACCCTCTCCATAGCGGCGATCAAAGTCAAGAGCAAAAACTTTATCCGATGTTTGCGGATCATACATCAAACGTCCCCACTCCTTGTAGAAAAGCCATTGACGTTCCCAGGAATAGGTCCAGTTTATATGCTCATGATTAGGCACATGCATGAATTCTTTAGCCGGAATATAGCCTTCTGAACCTACATAGTAACCACCAACATAGGGTTGTCCGTTTAGCTCAATGTGCTTGCGAATGAAGTCAGGATCTCCCCATCGCAGAATGAAAAAATCCTCGTTGCGGACCATCCACGTAATGGCGTAATTTTTGGGCAAAGGATTCCAATAAGCATCGGAGATTGAACCGCCATGCACCTGCACCAGCTTTGGCGTAGAATGTCCATGCGACCAGTTGAACTTTATCTCAACCCAAGCCGGTTTTATCACATCCAGTGATTCAATGGCCTCACGGGTCATCATCTCCGTTTTTCTGTCAGTTGATCCGTAACTATTAGCAGATGCCGTAAATGGAACCCTGTGTATAAATTTAATCTTCCTGTCAGCCTCGGCCATTCCCTCACCAAAAGTCCTGGTTATCCATGCTTCGCGCTCAACGGGTGACATGCCGGTCATGGCCTCGCCCAAACTAATCCCCAGCCCGGCAAGGTTTGGATACTCATTAATTACCTGTGTAACACATTCTTTTGTATACTGCTCAATCAATGGACTATTGCAGGCCGTTCCGGAACTCTTACCTGTATCCGCTTTAGCCGTCGCATCGTAATGAGTCTTAAAACCTTCTGATACGAATATGTTCCAATTCACCAAATAGGTCTCAATACCCCTGTCCGCAGCCATTTGAAACAGACCATGCCAGAAGTTCTGCCAATCCTTCAATTCCTCATCATCAAAACTGCAGGCCAGCGGGAAGTTCGTTGGCCGGATCATATAAGGAAATGGATGCAGCGACCACAGCGTCAATGAATTGAAACGATTCTCAGCCATCATATCCAGAAAGCCTTCCCAATATTTGAGCTCTCTTGCTGTTTCGGCATGCTGTTCTCTTTCCTCATTCTTGCCATAGATCGACCAGGGAAGATTAAATTTAATGGCACGAAATGGAAACCGTGGATTAACAGTCTTCTCCGGAACCTTGGACAAACCATACATATCAATCATATCTGCCAGCTCAAGCAGCCCGTACATGGCGCCTGATTCATCAACTGCTTCAACTGCCAGTTCTCTGCCGGATCGGGAGATGCGGAATCCCTCATTATGTATGGTGGTATCTGCTGCTTTGTACAGTAGTAAAACCTGAATATTAAAATCAGCAGGCGCTTCAGCAATATCAACCTGAAAAACCTGGTAATTTTTGTCCTGCAAAAGGTCTGACAATCGCGAAACTCCAAATGCCTGTTTGGGCGATTCCGTGTTGTAAGCAATGGTGATTTTATCCTTTTCCCTTTGGTTGGTGCAGGAGGTGGTTTGACTGGTAAAAAGTAGGCTCAGCAGCAGCACTGCAATGACCGGGTAAACTTTGGAAGGTTTTGATTGCATGATTTTAATTCCTGTTATTCATTCGGGCCCGCCGACGTTGATTATATTCTTCCCGGTCGATCTGCCCGCGGGCATCCGCCTCCTTAAAGGCCTCTTCTCCGAATGTTTCCTTATACAGTTCGAAATAGGGTTGCACGGGCCCATCCTTGTACGCCTCTTCATTGATCATTCGCGGACGGACATCCTCCCAGAAAGCATCAAATGATTCTCTCAGCCTGGAGGCCTCGCCGGGATATTTATCCATCACGTCTTTCTTCTGTCCCGGATCTTCAATAAGATCGTACAATTCACTGTTATTCACCAGCTGGAACCTTTCGTCCTTGACAGAACTTTTGATATACTTTGAATCATTCGGCTCATCACCGTTCCTCCAGCGCCCACAATGTGTCATCAGGTACCTAGAAGGCCAGGGTGCATCGAGGTTCACCAGCAAAGGGAGCATACTGCGCCCGTCCCAGGCCTTGGTTCCGGGTGGTTCCTCATCCGTTCCTGCCAGGTCGGCGAAGGTCAGAAGGAAATCCATATGTGCCACCATCTTATCTGAGGTCAGCCCTCCTTCCAGGACTCCTTTCCAGTAAAAAAA
>CAZCQL010000124.1:0-10077 GCA_964500835.1 uncultured Bacteroides sp. | reverse complement strand
TAAAAGGATTAGATGTCTTTGGAATGTATTTTGCAGATTTCAAGGATCAATATGTGATTATTGGAGGCGCTGCAAGTGATATCCATATTCAAGCTGCCGAACTTACGCCCAGGGCAACTAAGGACATTGATATGATTCTGATTGTTGAAGCATTGAGTGCCAAATTTGTTCTTCAATTCTGGAATTTCATAGTTGATGGAAGATACAAAAGGAATGAGAATGGAAGAGAAGAAAAGACGTACTACCGGTTTGTGAAACCAGCAAACGACGAGTTTCCTGTGCAAGTTGAACTATTTTCCAGAAATCCTGATTTGTTGGACCTTGATGAACGGGTACATCTAACCCCTGTTCCGACGCCAGATGATTTGAGTAGCCTTTCAGCCATCTTACTGGATGATGCCTATTATCAAATGGTTATTGACCATAGCGAGATTGTGAATGGAATCCACTGGGCAAGTATTGAAGCTCTTATTTGCCTGAAGGCTAAAGCATATATTGATATCTTAAGGCGGATTGAAGAGGGGGGTAATGAAGACAAAAAGCTATTAAGAAAGCATAAGGGTGATGTATTCCGATTGGGAATTCTGCTGGCGGAATCAGATGTTTATATGTTGCCGGATCAGGTGTCTGAGGACCTGATAGTTTTCTTGGACCTTATCAGAGATGACTTGCCCGATAAAGCTATCTTTAGGGAAATGGGAATAGCAGGAATAGTATCGAACAATGTATTTGACCAGATCAAAGCCAGTCTGTTGCCAGATTAAGCGAACCCCTTCTCGCTCTTTGCGTTTTTGCATTCATCTGTAATTCAATGTGATTGCCCATAATTAGTAAATAGTTTTGTCGCAAAAATTGTCAATATTAGCGACAAAAACTCTAAATGTAATACAGATATTAGTACAAAAAATGAGGCAAATGTGACGCAAAGAAAAACCCAACCAATTGATAAGCAAATGGTTGAGTTCAAATTTGGTCGGGGTGAGTAGATTATAAAAACACCCTTAAGTGATTGATATTCAGATGTGAAATTTGTACTAAAGAAATCGGAAATTTCGATTTTTTGTACTATGAGATTTCTGGAACTCCAATATACTTAAGGGATGCATGAGGTTAAACTCAGGTGATGAATTTTTGTATTACTCCATATTTTGATCATTTTATTGGTCTTCGCACAGAATATGCCTGATTTTGTGCGAATACCAGTTCTTATGTTCAATTCTTGACAGGAAACACGGTCTTTGCACAAAAAAGATGTAAATTTGTGCAAACGAAATCAATAATATGAATGCTTTTGATCGGACCAAACCATTTAATCAGCTTCCAGTCTTGCCACCAGACGAATCTTTAGTTTATTCAAAGGAGGTATTGTTGAAGCTTGCTGAAGCCAATCGCTCACTGGGGAAACTGGATGGGATTTCAAGCAAGTTGCCTAACCCGAAGATGCTGATCAATACCATCTCGTTGCAGGAAGCAAAATCAAGTTCAGAGATTGAAAATATTTTTACAACTGACGACGAACTATATAAGGCTCTGTCCACAACAGATACAAAAATCTCACCGTCAGCAAAAGAAGTGCTCAGGTATCGGGAATCGCTGTGGACCGGGGTGAGGAGTATAGAGCAGGAAGGGCGAATAAGCCTGAGCGCAATTATTGATATCTATCAAACTATTAAGGAGACACAAAATGAGATCCGACCTGAACAATCCAGCATCAGAATAATCAAGGGGGGTAGGAGTCGTACCAGTGGCGAGATTGTATACACACCTCCAAAGGGAGATGAGCTTCTGAAGGGATTATTGCACAATCTTTTGGAATATATAAATGATGATGATTTGCATAAGGCAGATCCTCTGCTGAAAATGGTGATAAGTCATTACCAGTTTGAGGCTATTCATCCCTTTACAGATGGAAACGGAAGAGCAGGAAGGATATTAAATACCCTGGTACTGATTAACAAAGGATTGCTGGCATACCCGATTCTCTACCTGAGTAGTTATATAATTGACAACAAGGAGAGCTACTACCATTATCTGAATGGAGTCTCAGCAAGAGGTGATTGGAAAAGATGGTTAATATATATGCTTGAAGCAGTAAGAGCAACTGCGGACTATACGGTATTCAAAATTGAAGAGATTATGATGCAATTTACCGAGACCCGAAAGTATATTGAGAAGCATTTACCAAGAATGGAGTATTCCGTGATAGAAGCCATATTCACACAACCATATATTAAGGCAATACATATCGTAGGAGACAAAATTAGAAGCAGGAATACGGCCAGAAAGTACCTGGATCAATTACGCGAGATCAAAGCTTTAGAACTCAGGCATATAGGAAACGAGAATGTTTACATCAATAATGACCTTGTGCGGATTCTTGAGAAATAGGCTGTGAAATCAGCGACCTCTCCCTCGCATTCCTTGATTTTGTTAGACCTTGTAATTCAATGCCTTTGGGTAAGGAGAAGCCTAATTCCTGTCGCAAAAATTGTCAATATTTGCGACAAAAACTCCAAATATAATACAAATAGCAATACAAAAAATGGGGCAAAGTATTGTAAAGAAAAACCCAACCACCTGACGGTCAAATGGTTGGGTTTGTATTTGGTCGGGGTGAGTAGATTACTCGCCACTGCGTGGCTCGTGATCAAGAGAGGAGGGGATTTAATAAAACAAAACAACGGGACTCCGTCCCTGTATTTGCATTTCATCCTCCCTTACAAACGCAAGCGTTTGAGGGTTGTCTGAAACGCAAAAACCACCGCCGCTATGCGACAGTGGTTTTGTTTTATTGTCGGGGTAGCAGGATTCGAACCTGCGACCCCCTGCTCCCAAAGCAGGTGCGCTAACCGGACTGCGCTATACCCCGTTCGTCCTCACCTATCAGGTGATTTTCGAGCTGCAAATGTAACTATTTTTCATAAACAAATGTGTAAACTGATTGTTATCCAAAGAAACGATATGAAGAATATTTACGTAGCAGCATTATTTATAATACTTGGATTAGGATCTCTGAGCGCTCAGACCCAGGAATTAAATCTGGAAGCTACCATGGACAACTCGATGTATGAAGAAGGTGAATTGAGCAACGGTGCCGGGGACTATATATTTGCCGGTGTCACAAAAAACAATGCAAAACGAAGGGCCCTTGTCAATTTTGATCTCTCCTCAGCACTTCCCCATGGAATCACAATTGATAGCGCCATACTTATCTTAAGACCCTCCAAAGTAAAAACTTCTGGTACATCCGCGAACATTCATAAGGTCAAGACTGGTTGGGGGGAAGGAACTTCAGATGCCAACGCGCAGGAAGGAAAAGGGGTAACAGCGACACAGAATGACGCTACATGGACCCATGCAAAAACAGGGGGTGAAAGCTGGAGCACGCCAGGTGGTGATTATGAGCCAGTATCAAGTGCCAGCACGGAAGTGAAATTAGGGAGCAATTCAGTTTTTGCTTCTACCGGGGTGACTGCCGATGTGAATGGTTGGTTAGCAAATCCTGATGGAAATTTTGGTTGGATTGTGATCGGAGATGAATCCACCAGCAGTACCTCCTTAAGATTTTACAGTAAAGAGAACTCTGAAATTGATTTCAGACCTACCCTGAAATTGTATTATCAGGGTGCTACGTTCGTCAATCCATTCTCCTTGAATAGCCATAACATCAGTGTATCTCAGGGCAGCGGAACCGGGCACCTGATTATTCGAAATAAATCCGATCTGGGAATTTGCAGGATGGATGTATATTCCATCACGGGGTCTCATTTCTATTCCAATGAATTGCTGATAAACTCAGGAGAAACCCGTATGGAAAGTGGAATTGACAAACCAGGAATATATATCTATCGGATCGTTTCTCCGCTCTCTCAATCTTCTGGCAAATTTGTTGTACAGTAGGGTATGATTCTCAATACAAGCATTTTCCCAGGCCTGAAGAATAACGAGAGTAGTATAATCCCGACAATATTATGAGCGAATTAATTGATAATTCAAAATACAGGAAGAAACGCCTTAAAGAACTGATCCTTAAACTGCATGGAGGTGAGTCTGCTGACTTGGTCAGGAAAGAATTGATTGATACGCTGAAGTCGATACCCTATGGGGAGGTAGTAGAGGTTGAGCAGGAGCTGATCAGCGAGGGATTGCCGGAAACAGAGGTGCTGAAACTATGCGATGTCCATGGTGAGGTCCTTGAAGGAAATGTGGACCTTACCGGTGCGAAAGAAGTTCCGGAAGGGCATCCTGTGGATGTGTTCAGGCGGGAAAATGAACAGCTGAGAATCCTGACAAACAAGATTTCCAACCATTTGAAGGACCTGGATGTAGAGAAAGAACTATCCTTTAAAGATTTTACATTGAAGCTTTTGGGCATGTTCAACGACCTGATGGATGTGGACAAACACTACAAGAGAAAAGAATACCTGGTTTTTCCCTATCTTGAAATGAAGGAAATAACAGGTCCTCCAAAGGTAATGTGGGGAAAACACGATGAGATCAGGGATCAGTTGAAGGGCTGCATCTCACTGCTCAGGGAACCTGAATTGTCTAAACAGGATCTTTCCGACTCCCTTGAACTTCTGTACAATCCTGTTCTAAAGGCGCTGAATGACATGGTGCAGAAGGAAGAAGAGATTCTCTTCCCCATGTGTATGGATGTGCTTTCTATGGAAGAGTGGTGGAATGTTCATAGGCAGACTCTGGAATTCGGATTTACATTATACGACCCTGAGGTAGAATGGGCACCAGCAGGCTTCTTAAAAGAATCTGACGATGTCTCACTCACAACCACCAGTGAAGGAAGCATTCAGTTGCCATCAGGAAGTCTCTCAGCCGAAGAGATCATGGCCATTTTGAATACTGCCCCCTTCGATATGACGTTTGTTGATAGCCATGACAAAGTGAAATATTTCACCCAGGGAGAAGACAGGATCTTTGCCCGGAGCCGCACCATTATTAACCGGGATGTGCGACTTTGCCATCCGCCCGGGAGTGTTCATATCATTGAGAAAATCCTTGAGGACTTCAAATCGGGGAAAGCTTCTCATGCACCCTTCTGGATTCAAGTGAAAGGCAAGTTCATATTAATTGAGTATTTTGCTTTGCGAAGCGACCAGGGTAACTATCTTGGCACGCTGGAAGTCTCTCAGGATCTTACTGATGCCAGAAGTATGGAGGGAGAGAAAAGAATTTTGTCGTACACCGATCAATTGAGTTAAATCATGGAGAAATTGATCATTACACCTAAAACCAGGATATTTGATTTGCTTGAGTCTTACCCCGAACTTGAGGAAGTACTTATTGCCACAGCTCCCCAGTTTAAGAAACTCACCAATCCTCTTTTGCGAAGGACCGTCACTAAAATTACGAACATTAGTCAGGCCGCAGTCATAGCAAGTTTGAAGGTCGAAACCCTGGTAAATACGTTGCGTGAAGCAGTGGGACAAACCGGAGATTCTCTCGGAGACGAAGAACAAATCACATACAATACCGTAAAGCCCGATTGGTTTTCCCGAGGTGATGTCGTGCAAACCATTGATATCCGCGATATGCTCTCGGAAGGAGATCAACCCGTCCACGAAGTGCTTTCGTCCCTAAAAAAATTAAAAGAAGGAGCGATCCTGGAAATTATTGCACCCTTTCTTCCTGCCCCACTACTGGATAAGACACTGAGTTTAGAGTACCGGCACTGGATTCATGAGGCAGGCTCCGGGGAATACCGAATCTATTTTAATAAGTGATTTACATTCCTCACGGCAGGCTGTAAATCACCATTCGTTCGTTGCATCCAATGCACTCCCTGGAATCAACCTCTGTAGTCCTTCTCATGAATCGCTTAACAATTTCTTTTTCATTCAGATTCTCGTGTACCTGGTTGTTGGCATGGTGAGTTTCATTACAATCCTTACCTCACTGGAGTCAGACTACGTGTATAGCCTTTTAATAATTAATGCTTTATGACGACAGAAAGGAGATGAACAAAAAACCAAGGGCATCAGGGCCTATGATATTCCTAACAAGGGGACCGCGATATCGGTATTTTAATATTGGGGAAACTTCGAGTATATTACAATCCTTTGGAGAACATATGAAAATCCTCCCATTCATATCCCTTATTCTTGCAAGCAATTTTGCCCGGGCCCAGTATTGGGAAAGCATCGAATACTCCCGCATGGAATCAGACACCCTGATCAACTGGATCCAGTATGGTCCGGGTAACGCAGGTTGGATGAGCTTCTTACGTTACCACCCCAACATCCCCGGCTGGTGCTTTCTGGGTCCTGATATGGGGAACAATTACCAGACCGGGGATAATGGGAAATCCTGGTACACAACGAAAGATTTTGATGGTAATGGGGATTTCTGGAGGATCAACGACCTGTACTACTCTTCCCTGAGCGACTCTTTCGCCCTTGCCATAGAGTCTTCCCGATTATGGACATCACAGGACACCGGGAAAAGCTGGCAAATGGTGCTGGACTGCCCCTGGTATGACAGGCACGATGGTCGCCGGGATGATTCACGTTCCTGGTACCAAAAGGTATCAGCCCTAGCCATCGATCCAATAAACGACGATACCTGGTATGTCGGTTCAGGGGCTTTTCCCCGAACCCAACAGCAGCAGGGCTGGATGGCCCTATCCAACGCCACAGCTGCAAATCCCCGGGGAAAGGACACCTATTCGGGGGATAAGCACCAGGGAAAGATATGGCGAACCGAAAATGCGGGTTCGACCTGGACCACGCTTACCACTGGAATCCACCCTGATGCCCAGTTCAGCCGCATCATTGTGCACCCTGAAAACCGGGATATGCTCTTTGCTGCATCCAACTACGGGCTATACCGGTCACAGAACCGGGGACAGAGCTGGACCAATATCGGGGAGGGAAAGCTCCCTAACAATATCATTCTGGATCTGGACTTCTATTATGATAAGGACAGTGGGCAGTTTATTCTGTACCTGGCCGACATGGTCTATTATTATCCTGAAGGACAGACTACCCGTAATACCGGAGGGATTTACAAGTCGGAGGATAATGGCGATACCTGGTCATCCATGAACGGAAACCTCTATCTGGACATTAACAGACTGAGTGGGGGAGTTCCCGATTACTATTATAAGTACATTGCCAGGTGGTTTCAGATCACCGAGGCCCAGGCAAAAGTGCGCTACCCGGTACTACCCGACAGTGCCCTGCAGCGTTTTTGTACCGTCAGCGTGGATCCTACCAATAAGCAGACTCTCTACGTAGGTTTCTGGGAGCCACAGGTAGGATTCTCAATATTACCAGGGCGCTTATGGAAGACCAAAGACGGAGGACAACACTGGGTCTCGGTTGCCCGAAACTATGCTCCGGCCTGGGAGAATGACAGCGCCTTTTGGAAGCCACGTAACAATCCCATGAATGACAATATGGAAGAGGGGCACCACACCACCGACCTGCAGTTGGGTGATCAGTATCCCCTTCGTTCCATGCGCACCTGTGTGGTATCCAGCACGGGCGACCTGATGATGCTTGCCTCGCACAACACCTACCTGAGCACAGATGGCGGAGGCTCCTGGAAGCAGGTGGACGAGACTCAGACTCCGGCTGGCAATCTGATCGGCCACGGGAACAGTGACCTTCCCGGTGAACGGATCCTGCAGGACAAGCGACTGGGGCCCGGTTTTACCTACCTTGCCTCAGGGGAACACAAGCTGTGGAGGACAACTGCCGATGGGGAGACAGGGAGACCTTCGGTAAAGTTTTATAAAAATGCTACGGAAACTGTATCCACAATGGCCATGCATCCATGGGAAAAGAAGACCATTTATTCGGCTTCCTTGCGCCAGTACCGGATGGATAAATTAATGCGGTCCAACAACGGCGGCGAGACTTGGAGTGTCTGGGGACAAGCAACCCCGGCAGAGGAATACATGCGGACCAACAGTTTGCTAATTGATCCACTGCGTCCCGAATACATGTATTTCGGGATCACCGATAATAAAAATACAGACTTCGATAAAACACCAGGCTTCTATCGCTCCGAGGATGGAGGCAAGGATTTCTCACCCTCAAACAACGGACTGCCGGGATATCCCTGGCTGGTAGAGCTGGTCTTTGATCCCCGGGATACCTCCTGTGCTTCACTTTTTGCCGCAGTCCAGTACAACTATGACAGGAAGATCAGGGGCGGATTGTTCCATACCAACGACCGTGGGAACTCCTGGTCACGGGTAACTGTCCCAGACAATATTGAAGGGGTGAATGCAGTGGTCTTTGATCATTCGGGACGCTTGTACATCACTGCCGGCCGCAGGCATGGAGCCTATGACAACGGCGGGGCCTGGTACAGTGATGACTTCGGATTGAGCTGGATCCGGATATTCCGGAACACTTGGTCTTCCATATTTGCCGTATCACCCTTTGACCGGAACAGGCTCATCTGCATCAATGGTACCCTTTCCAAAAATCCTGGTGTTTTTCTCAGTAAGGACAGGGGGATCACCTGGAGCAAGAACAACCGCATCATTGGTCAGCCCCATAGCATCACGGACGTAGAGTTTGACCTGTATGACCCGACTATGATCCACCTCACAGTGGTTGGCAGCGGATTTTACCGGGGAACCTATCCGGGTGGAAAAGATGCAAAGAAGATCTCACTCGACAGGGACGCAGCTGAACTGGACATATACGAAACCTTGCAACTCAGCCTGGCTGCATGGGGAGGGGTGGAAGCATCGGAACTCGAACTCAACTCCTCCAATCCATCCGTGGCCTCCATCACTCCTGATGGACTGATTACTGCCCATAAGCAGGGTGCGGTCATTATCCGGGCATTATCACCCGACGCACGCTATACCGATCATCTTTACCTTACAGTCACCGGGAGTATAACTAAAAATGTGGTGGTATCCCCTACAGATACGACTATCCTTAGCGGTGACACCCTGGTCCTGGAAATTACAGTGAAGAATGGTGTGGACCCGGAAACACTGCTATATGATTCCTCTGATTCCTCCGTGATTGATGTGGATTCCAATGGTAATTTCATTGCACATACCATAGGCAGGGCAGTTGTAAGTGTGTGGTCAGCTGATCGCATCTTTTCGGACCACTGCACAGTTACCGTAGAGGATACTTTGGGTCGAAGGTTGGTTATCTTGCAGGATTCGATCCAAATTTACACAGATGATTCGATCCGTCTACAGTTGGCCCTTGATCCGGATATACGAGAGGTCAGCATCAGATACCAGTCAGCAGATCCCGGCCTGGTAACAATATCATCCTCAGGACAGGTGAGAGGATTGGCAGCAGGGGTAAGTACGGTTTATGCCTATGTCCCTTCGCTCCCTAAAGCTATGGACCAGGTACCGGTGAGGATTATGAAGAAACCCGCTCTTGGGAACGCGCAGATCCGGGGATATGAAGGTACTGATCCCTATCCCAATCCTGTCAGACAGGGAGAAACGATCAGGGTAAGAGGAGAAAGATTAACTGAAATACGATTATACTCGCTGAACGGCATGCTTCTGAGACAGGAGTCTGTGGAGGGTCAGGGAGAGATCATTTTCAGTACAGCAAACCTTGTTCCAGGAATCTATATCTTAAAAATCCTTTTATCCGGTGACACAATGAATCATAAACTGGTTATCAGCCGATAGGTTTCGATAGCCTGGAATAAATGAGGAGTTATACTGAAAGCATAGAATTTATACAACACATTGAAGCTGGCATAGTAATAATGCCCAGATAGACTTTCTGAAAAATAAAATATCTCAGTGCAGGATGAGTACCGGATCAAGGAAGAATATCCTCCAGAGAAGGCAGCACGCGCTTTCCTCACTGGATCTGGGGGCTTCATACAAAATCATGGAAGGTGAGGGTGTGGTCAGGTTTCCTGCCACCGATATATTGAACACTTGCGGAATCCGGAAAGACATCAATGGGGAAAGCTTCCGTCCGCAGATCATCTTGAAGGGCTTATCCCCTTTATTCCGGTACCGGTGCTTTTCATCGGGATTATTCGCTGCGCTCATGAGCTCGCCCTTCGGGCTCGGTTTCCTGACGTGAGCCCTTCGGGGTTTACCAGGGC
>CAZCQL010000123.1:0-10147 GCA_964500835.1 uncultured Bacteroides sp. | reverse complement strand
GGTTCTGCATTGCTTCCCCCGGACCGGACCGGCTGGATCAATTTATTTCTTTTATAGAAAATGACCTGGCAAAGGGGGGTATAAATACTCTGGTACTCAGGATCGACTATAATTATGAATATGAATCCTATCCTAACCTGAGGAGCCAGGACCCCCTTTCAAAAAAACAGGTGAAGCAACTTGTGGAAACGGCCCGGAAAAACGGGATCCGTCTTATTCCTCAGATAAATCTGCTGGGGCATCAGTCCTGGCATAGCAGGTTCGGCAAACTATTGGAGGAGTATCCTCAATTTGATGAGAATCCATCGGTGAAACTGCCGGAAAAATATGAATGGCCCAACGAAGATGGTTTGTACTGTAAAAGTTATTGTCCGCTGCACCCGGAAGTCCACAATGTGGTATTTGCGCTGGTGGACGAATTAATGGAGGTCTTCGAAGCCGAAGCGTTCCATGCGGGCATGGATGAGGTATTCTATATTGGTGAAGATGAATGTCCTCGGTGCAGTGGCAAAGATAAAGCCGAATTATTTGCCGGAGAGGTGAACCTGATCCGGGATCACCTGGCTGAGAACGGTCAGGAATTGTGGATCTGGGGCGACAGGATGCTGGAAGGCAGGGTATCAGGTCTCGGCATTTGGGAAGCAAGTGGTAACGATACACACCGGTCCATTGATCTGATCCAGAAAGACGTTGTGATCTGCGACTGGCACTATGAAAGGGCAGACCCCACAGCAGCAGTTTTTGCCATGAAAGGATACCGGGTTATTACCTGTCCCTATCGCGATCCTGAAGTTACAAGGCAGCAACTTCAAATGTTCGATGCCTTTCGCAAGGGCAGCGCGAACAGGGTGAAAGGCAGATATTATGGCTTTATACAGACCATCTGGAGCGATGCCGGAAGTTTCCTGGATCAATTTTATACAGAAGACCATGAAGAGAAGTCAGTGGGACAGGTGGGCAGTCTGAACGAAATTATAAACTATTACAAATCATCAAAATGAGCTCCGTGCGACTAAAATCCATTGACATCTTACGGGCGCTGACCATGCTCCTGATGATTTTCGTGAATGATCTGTGGACACTCACAAATATTCCTGAATGGCTCGGGCATAAAGCAGCCAGTGAAAATGGAATGGGACTGGCCGATATGGTTTTTCCGGCATTTTTGTTTATTGTCGGACTCTCCATTCCGCACGCTATCAGAGCCCGTTTTAAAAAAGGTGATACAAAATTCCAGGTCCTTAAACACATCATTGAACGATCTCTTGCTCTGATGATCATGGGAGTATTTATGGTTAACCTGGAAAACATTGACAGGGAACAACTTCTATTTAGCAAGTACATCTGGCAGATACTCATGACTTTATCCTTTTTCCTGATCTGGAATATTTATAAAGACAAAGTATTTGGAAAATTCCCTCCCTGGGCAATGAAATTGGCGGGATGGTCCATTCTTCTCTTTCTTGCGATCATTTATGTGGGTCGGGGTGATGGGGAATACCATTGGATGCGTTTGCACTGGTGGGGCATCCTGGGATTAATTGGTTGGGGGTATTTACTAAGTGCGTTGATATATCTATTCCTTGGGAACCGGCCAGGTTGGATTGCAGTGGTGCTGGTTATGCTGTTCCTTTTAAATATTAATGAATTTGCCTCCCCATTCAGCTTTCGCATTCACCTGGTTGTAAGTGCTTCCAATTATTCGAGTGTCCTATGCGGAGTTCTTATCACCTCGATCATGATCAGGGTAAGGGAGAAGGATCAGATGAAGTATCTCATACCGATGATTCTTGGATTTTCCATTCTGTTGCTCGCATTTGGATTCCTTTCCAGACCGGAGTGGGGTATCTCGAAAATTCGTGCAACTCCTTCCTGGACCTCCATTTGTGCGTCAATAACGGCCTTGTCGTTTGGTTTACTCTACCTGATAACCGATAAGCTTGGAGTATCCGGTTGGGCTCAAATAATCGAACCTGCCGGCTCCAGCACACTGACCTGTTACCTTGTACCTTATTATGTGTATGCACTGGGGGCCATGTCAGGACTATCGCTCCCGGGAGCCTTAACGAACGGCTGGCTAGGAATCGTGAAGACGTTTCTGTTTTCCATCCTGATCATCCAGCTGACCGGATGGCTCGGAAAGGCCAACATAAGACTGAAGATCTGAGAGGAGAATGCCAACTGTACAAATAATTGTTTATTTTAGGAAGAGTAAAAACTGAATGCTCTTATGCGAATTTCTTTACAACCAGAGCAGCGACCAGAGTACAGTTTGAAGACTGTGAGCATCGATGAGATTCTCACTATCTGCTCAAATGATTCTCTTAAAAGGCCTCACCTGGATCATTATTTCTCACCCACAAAGAGAGAAGCTTTTACAAAAGACTACCTGCATTTTCTCAACAGCGGACTTCTGGAGGCGAAAAACGGAGGCCTGGATTTGGATCAGTACCTGGTATTCATCCTCTCATTTCAATTTACGGCGCCCTTGCTGGAAATCCCCAGCGAAAAAGAACTGGGACTCTTTTACAGGATCCTGGAGAAAAATTACAAGGTGGAAAATATAGATCTTAACCTTCATTTCAGTAAGGAGAAGCATGTGACCGGAACAATCAGTGAACAGGAGGCCATTAACACTTTCAGGGATGAACTGGAAGACAGCTATCAGGGTTTCAGGGAAGTGAAAGAGAGTGTCCAGAAACGATTGAAACGGGATGCCATTCAAGCCATCATGCATTGGCAAAAAGAGAAAAGCATCACTGCACTCGCGGAAGCTTTTGGCCGTTCCATCGTCATTCCCTCTTTCTTTTCCTTTGTGGATAAGAAAACTTTAAAATTCTACAGAGGTACGACCCAGGGAATCACCTACCGTGCAGCTGTTCCCGAAGAACTCGAGTAAAGCAAATACAATATGAAAACGAAGCACTGGCTCCAACTTATTCTGATCTGCATGTCCACCACTCTAATTAACGCTCAATCCACGGGCCCGGCAATCGGCTTTTTCCAATCATTTAACAACATTGGATCTCCGGCCTTTGACGGATCTGTACAATACAATGAACCGGACCAGGAATATCTGTTAGCCGGATCAGGGGAGAATATCTGGTTTGACAAGGATAGTTTTTCCTTTCTGTGGAAAAAGATGAAAGGTGATTTTATTATTCAGGCACAGGTGAAATTCCTTGGCGAAGGCACCGATCCCCACAGGAAGGCCGGTTTAATGATCCGGAACGGGCTGGCAGCGGATTCGCCCCATGTAAGTTGTGTCGTTCACGGAGACGGGCTTACCTCTCTTCAATACCGAAGCACACCCGGTGCGGATATGGAACAGATGACCTTTGACCTGACCGGTGCGGATGTTCTCCAGCTGGAGAAGAAAGGGAATACCTATACCATGTCCGTGGCCCGTTACGGGGAGCTCTATGAGAGTAAATCACTGGATCTCAATATTGGAGAGGATCTGTCATGTGGATTGTTTATCTGTTCCCATAACAACACGGTCATGGAAAAAGTTAGTTGCAGAAATGTGAAGATATTCGGTACATATCCGGACGATTTCGTGCAATACCGGTCTTACATCGGGAGCCATTTGGAGACCATGGATGTGAAAACCGGAAAAAGAGTGGTACTAGGCGGGGCAGAGGGCTCCTGGCAGGCACCCAACTGGACTTCTGACGGAAAATTCCTCATTTACAATGCGGATGGATTGCTCCATAAATTCAATCTGGCAGACCGGACCTCACAGGTCATGCCCACCGGTTTTGCAACCCGGAATAACAATGATCATGTAATCTCTTTTGGGGGGACTCAACTGGCAATAAGTCACCATGCAGAAGAGGATGAAGGACGATCTGTGGTTTATACTCTCCCCCTGAAGGGAGGAACACCCAAACGCATCACTTCCGGCAGTCCTTCCTACCTTCATGGCTGGTCGACCGATGATAAATTTCTGGTTTTTACAGGGGGAAGGGAAGGGATCTATAATATTTATAAAATTCCCTCCACCGGAGGCGAAGAGGTGAAATTAACAGATTTAGAAACGCTTGATGATGGCCCTGAATTCAGTCCCGATGGGAAATACATCTACTTTAATTCCAGCCGGACGGGCACCATGCAATTGTGGCGTATGGATACGGATGGCGGGAACCAGGTTCAGCTTACATTTGATAAGTACAATGACTGGTTTCCACACGTTTCCCCGGATAACAAGTGGATTGTTTTTATTTCATTTCCGGAGGATGTCCCGGCCGCTGAGCACCCCTTTTACAAAAGAGTATATCTCAGGCTCATGTCAGTAGAGGATCTGAAACCAAGGGTGATAGGCTATCTCTATGGGGGACAGGGAACCATAAATGTCCCAAGCTGGTCACCGGACAGTAAAAAAATTGCATTTGTGAGCAATGGAATATTTTAGGAATAAAAACGTGTGTACAAACCTGATTTCCGGCCTGACTTTTCTGACTATCCTGTTGTTTCCATCAACAAATTTCGCACAGGTAAATGATTACAGGCCCGGTCTCATCCTCAGAGAGGACTGGAAGGAGATTCCGGCAGAGATTCCCGTCAGCCAGAAGCATGTGAGTAATCCGGACCTCCTCCTTGGACTTTATGGTCCCGGGAAAGACAGTCTTAAAAAGAGTCATCACGATACGCCGTCAGATGATCCTTATTACATCTGGTCGGGTCTTTGTCCCGGAAATTGGGCTCTGACACTAAAGCACAGAGATAGCTTTCTGGATCTTTCGAATTATGCAAAAATCAAATGGAGATCCAAACAAAACGGATTCAGGGAACTACATTTACTCCTCAAATTAGCCGATGGAACCTGGCTGGTAAGCGTACAGGCGGATCCACCCTCTGCAGACTGGCGCGAATGGGAGTTTATTATTAATGATTTGGAGTGGTATACCATTGATATGGATATCATCACAGAACAATTACCCTTGTTGCAGCCCGATCTCACAAAAGTTGACGAAATAGGATTCACCGATTTGGTGACAGGAGGAAAAAGTGCCGCTTGTTCAAGACTTGACTGGATAGAGGTTTATGGTTATCTTGTTCCAAGAAAGAATGAGTAAATCTAATCCGATTCCGAAAACATGAAGAAGAAAATTACGCGCAGGCAGTTTGTCCAGACCACAGCTGCTGCTGCTGCCACGGTTGCCATTGCTCCTTCAATGGGTTGTTCCGGAGCGTCATCCCCTTATGAATCCAAGGGATTACCGACGGCAATACTCGGAAATACAGGTGTTCAGGTGCCACTGATGGGCTATGGCTGCGGGAGTAGGTGGATGTCTATTGAAAACGATGACGAAGCGTTACAGATCCTTGAATATGCACTGGATCACGGACTCTATTATTGGGATACAGCGGCCTCGTATGGGAATGACCAGATATCCAGTGAAGAACGAATTGGGAAGATCCTGAAGGAGCACCGGGATAAAGTATTTCTTGTGTCAAAAACAGGCGACAGGGGTGCTGACAAGGCTAAGGAGAGTATTGAAACAAGCCTGAAAAGACTTGGTACCGATCACCTCGACCTGTTGCATATCCACTCCATAGCATCGGTTGAGGATGCAGAGCAGCTGGGAGAAAAGGGGAAAGTCCTGGAGGTACTCGAGCGTTATAAAAGTGAGGGTATACTTACACACATTGGCTTCACAGGGCATACCACCGCTGAAGGTATGAAGAGGGCGGCCGAACTATATGATTTTGACGTGATGATGATGGCACTCAATCACCAGTCCTCGGATGGAACTGAAAAGTTTGAAGAACTTCCTGCTCCTTTTGCGAATAAGAAGGGCATGGGTGTGATAGCCATGAAAGTGGTCCGGCCCAGGGAAACTGTTGAAGGACTGGCAGTTGAAGACTTGGTTCGGTATGCGCTTTCCCTCAATCAATTTCATATGATCAATGTGGGGATGGACAGTATGGAGGTCCTTAAGCATAACCTTGAAATAATTCGGAATTTCGAGAAACTGGATGAGCCAAAAATGGAAGAGATAAGGCTTGCCTTACAGCCTTTTTATAAAGGTGAAAACCTTGCCTGGATGAAACCTGGTTATTCTGACGGATGGAGCAATCACATACACCTGGCTTAATTTGGTGGCCAGGGACCGATTCATTCATATGCCAAGGTCCTGACTACTCTTTGTAGAATCTCGAGGCATGATCTTCGGCCATCCGGATCAATGTTTCTGCAATTTCGGGATACTTATCAAGTACATTGGTGGTCTCAAAAGGATCTGTATCCATCCTGAACAGCGCAGTGTCGATCATTTGTGTGGTATATTTGCCAGCATTCCCATTGGACCCGGGACTTTCCAATGTCCGGTAGGCATGGGGTAAATGCAGTTTCCAATTTCCATCCCGACTCATCACTCCCTCGAAATTACTGCCATTTGAAAAGGCATAATACGCATGGGGATTTACTGCACCCTTCTTCCCCTGCAAAAGATCCCATACATTTTCGCCATCAATCTCATTATCAGGGAGCGGGATATCCGCCAGATCACATAAGGTAGGAAGCAGGTCCACTGATCCGAACATTTTCGACGAATGAGTACCGGCATTCAGGTGACCGGGGTATTTTATTATACATGCGGAACGGACACCTCCGTCAAAACTGGTGCCTTTTGCTTCACGAAACGGGGTAATCCCGGCATGATTTCCGTAGGAGATCCACGGACCGTTGTCCGATGTGAGGATCACAATGGTATTTTCATCCAATCCATAGGCCTTCAAAGCTTGATTTATTTGCCCCACGCTCCAGTCTATCTCCAGAATCACATCCCAGTACAATCCTTTGCCCGATTTTCCTTCAAATTCATCACTGCAAAAGAGCGGTACATGCGGCATGTTGTGGGGTACATAGAGCAAAAATGAACTATCTTTGTGGCGTCTGATGAAATCGACTGCATGTTCTGTATACCAGTGAGTTAGGTTCATTTGATCCGTTTTTTCCACCGTATCAATGGTAACCTCCCCGTTTTCCCAGTATCGCAAGGGCCATTGTCCCCAGTATTCCGGATTTTCCGGGTGGTATTTCCACATGTCATTGGAATACATTAAACCACTCGACTCATCAAATCCCCTGGCTGCTGGCCGGGTTTCAGGCTGATCGCCGATATGCCACTTTCCAAATACAGCCGTGGCATATCCTGCCGACTGGAATACTTCCCCCATAGTGGCAAATGCGGTATCGAGTCCCCATGCATTGGGACCATGTGCCCCAAATACTTTGGTACGTCCTGGATAACAACCACTTAGCAGAGCTGAACGGGATGCAGAACAAATGGCCTGGGGAACATAGAAATTGTTGCAGGCACTTCCCTCTGATGCAAGCTGAGTCACGTTCGGAGTTTCCATGACAACCTCTCCGAATGGTTCAAAATCAGCCCAACCCGAATCATCAAGGAATATGATGACCACATTAGGTCTGGCTATTTCCTCTTTTTGAGTACAGGAAAGAAGGGCAAAACCAAGGAAAAATAAGATTGGCAGTAAGCGTGACATAATGGAACGGTTGGTGGATTGATAGTATAAAAGTAATAAACTTTGAATATTGGCAGGGTTGGGTTGGATGGGTTAGTTAGGCTGATGAGGTAAAACATCAAATTAAATGAAGAGATAACGCGTGATAGTTCCTATATTAGCTAAATAGTACGTCGAAATGAAGCGATCGGAAATAAATCAGGCGATCCGGGAGGCTATGTGAAGCTTATTCCGGGTGAAAGCATTACACTTACAAGGGGGCTCTACCGTAAGTTTTTCGGCGAGGAGGGAAAAGGCAGAGTACTGGTAGGTTCCGTTACAAAGTAGACAGATTCCCGGAAATTATAGAGAATGAGCCGTCTGAACACCTGTTGGTCGGAGATTATAAAACATTCCTCCAATAATCTTTTTAAACTATTCATACTAATTATAATGTATATTACTTAATAATATCAAATATACGACACTTCACCGATGAGAAGAGCGACACTTTATTTTTCACTATTTCTATATTGCTTAACAGCTGTTTCCCAGGGCGTTGAAAAAATAGAGCTTCGATCAGATCTGTCTGGAAACTCAAAACCATTCCCAAAGTACTGGAAGAGCACTGGATTTTCCCCGGCAGATTTGTTGGACTATCCGGATATGGAGATGACCCTCGATTACCTGAATGCTTCCGGAGCCATAGACTATATACGTCCACATTATCTTTTAGACCATGTGAAGATCACCTCTTTTGCAACCCCCGACCAGAAGATCGACTGGAGCGGTTTGGATGCTAAGCTCGATAAGATCGCGGGGGCAGGACTTAAAATGATCTTCGAACTTATGGGTAATCCCGCCGACAGAGAGATCGACTTTTCCAAAAAGAGTGACCTGAATGCCTGGAAGGAATTTATCAGTGACCTGGCAACCAGGTACCAGGGCAGGTTCGGCAAGGAAACTATTGAAAACTGGTATTTTGAAACAACCAACGAACCTGACCTTACCCATTTTTGGAAGCACGGCCTGGTTAATTTTCTGAACTATTATGATGCGTGCAGTGAAGGACTGCTGAATGCCAATCCTCGTATAAGGTTTGGAGGACCAGGCACGGCAAAAGGTGCCAGTGAAACCTTTAAAACGTTGTTGGATCACTGCCGAAATGGAAAAAATTATTTTACAGGCGAAACAGGAGTTCGAATCGACTTTATCTCAACCCACCGGAAAAACATACCCCACCAAATGATTGCAGATGAATTGGGGGTTTGGTATTATTTGGAAGAATCATTTCCTGAGATGACTTCAATCTGGCCTGTCATGAATGATGAAGCCGATCCCATAGCGGGATGGGGGATTCCATATTACTGGAGAACCGGTCCATGGTACGGCGCCTTCATTGTCCAATCCGTAGATTTGCACAACCGGTTGGTCCTGGATTCAATATCGAATAAATACCTTATTCTCAGCAATGATCATGGCTTTTTAGGTAGCTGGGGCAAACGGACTCAAATGGCCAGGTTTATCCCAGGGAATAACGATCAAATAATGAGAGGTGCTTCAGGTACCGGTGGAGGACGCGAAATTTCTGCCGTGGAGGACACAAGAGATCCGGTAAAGCAGTTTTTCCTGATCAAGAAACCATCACTTACTGTAATGAGCATGATGAATCTATTTGGCGAACAACGCTTTGATGTGGAGGGAATAAGCGATCAACGGTTCCCCAATGCTGGCGCCATTGTGAGCCGAAGTTATTCAGGCGATATCATCATTTCCATATATAATAAACCCGAAATGGACCTAAAGGCCAACCAGCGAAAACCAACCATGGAAGCGCCTGCATCTCAAATACATCTACTTGAAAAACAGAGCGTTGAAATCTCACTTTCGATGGAAGGACTTGGTGATGGGATCTACAAATTGCTTCACTACAAATTCGACAACACCCATAGTCATGCATATCAGAAATGGGTTGAGATGGGAAGTCCCGTGGATCCGACTCTTGCGCAGTACCACATGCTTGCAGCTGCCATGGAACCTGAACTTATAGAAAGACTGGATGTGCATACAGAGAATTCCGGTTACCGCATAGATGTCACTTTCCCATCCAGTGGGGTTAGTTTTTTTGTAATGGCGAAACAGAAAGAGAAACCAGAGCGTGTGAGCGATTTGAAGTTTAAAAGGTATTGCGGTCTTAATGGAGTGGATATGATTATGCTTACATGGAATAAAAGCACGGATATGAGGGTGCTTTCCTATGAGGTATTTGCCAGGGGACCGGAAGATTCCTCCTATAAAAAGGTAAATCCCTCAAATCTCCTGGCTGCAGGTTTTGCGCACGTTATTGAGAACGCTAACGGATACAGGTATAAGGTTCGGATGGTAGATTACTGGAAAAGAAAAGGTGAATTCTCAGAAGATGTCCTGGTTACGTATTGAGTCGACTAATTAGAATCCTGATGCTCCTATAATCCAAGAATCAACTTTAAGCATGTCAAAAAAGATAATCCCCTGAAGAACAAACCTCACAAGGCGGGTAAGCGCAAAAAGAATGAATCGTCTGAAAGGAAATTTAAGCATCGTTAATGCAAGCACAACTAAAGAAAAGGGTGTAAATGGAAACAATGCAGCGATCACAATGAAGGCGCCTCCCCATTTTTGGACAAATTCGATA
>CAZCQL010000122.1:0-10287 GCA_964500835.1 uncultured Bacteroides sp. | reverse complement strand
CAGGATTAACGAGGCAATACATTGACCCTGCGGGAGGTCAGGCGGGAGGTCAGGCAGGAGGTCAGGCGGGAGGTCAGGCGGGAGGTCAGGCGGGAGGTCAGGAACAGGATCGCAAAATATCCGGCAATAACTGTCAGTACCAGCAGGGGGCTCATTGTGAACAAAGATACATTTGTTTACGTTTGAAGATTGAAATATCCCTAAATTTAGGCACGACCGATAAAGTGACTGGAAAATTCAAAAATATTATCCCTTTCACATTATTGCTGGTTTTTATTCTTCCATCAATAGTCAAACTTACACACCACTACGAACTTACCGAATGTAAAGTACACAAAGAGAATAATTACCATGTACCGCATGAAAGATGTCCTATTTGTGACTTCGAATTTTCTATTTTCCTGGCCGGCACATGGGAAATTGATTTCCAGGAAGAACATCCATTGGCATACTTCTGCAACAATTACGATTCCGTATTTTTTTCTGATCCTTCACAATTTTCGTTTTTATTACGTGCTCCCCCAGTAATTGCAAATAGCATTTACGCATCCCACAAGATGTAATAAATCTCATTTGTAATACATTAACACGCTAATAGATGAAAAAAAACCTCATTACATGCGTTTTAATTCTGTTTTGGTATTCACTGAATGCACAAAACCGTATAGAGGGAAAGATAACTGACCTGAATAATGTACCGTTAATAGGGGCAACAGTTTTTATATCTGACCTCAATAAAGGGACCAGTGCGGATGAAAACGGGAATTACCAGCTAACCAATATACCCAATGGGAAAACCAGAGTAATCTATTCATATATTGGTTTCGCCAACCGTCTTGAAACTGTAGAGTTAAACGGAGAAAGTATAGAATTAGATATCAAACTGGAACAAACGGCAGTTGAAGCCGATGACGTTATCGTTTCAGGTTACTACAGTTCTACACAACATGATAATGCTGCTAAAATTGAGGTCCTGAAACTTGACCCGCAAACGGTTAAAACCACGCCCAATTTCGCTGAGATACTCACACAGGTGCCCGGCGTTGACATGATCTCTAAAGGGAGCGGCGTTTCCAAGCCTGTCATCCGCGGACTTTCGAAGAATGATATCCTGGTTTTAAATAATGGGGTCCGGTTTGAAAATTACCAGTATTCCGATCACCATCCTCTTGGGATTGACGAATTTGGGATTGCCAACGTAGAAGTAATAAAAGGACCGGCATCGTTGCTTTACGGATCCGACGCCGTTGGTGGCGTCATTAATTTTATCAAAGAAAATCCGGCCCCTGTTGGCACTGTTGCAGGCGATTACAACCTGCAGCTTTTTTCAAATACCCTTGGTATGACAAATAATTTTGGCATTAAGGGGACATCGAAGAAATTCTCCGGAGGGGTAAGGATCGGCCAGAAAACAAATGCTGATTTTCTGCAGGGAGGCGGTGCTTTTGTTCCCAATTCACGTTTCAATGAAATCTCTTTTAAGGCAAATACCGGGTATACCGATAATAGAGCCACATTTAAATTGTTTTACGATTTCAATAGTCAGAAACTTGGATTGGTGGAAGACGAAGCGATCGATGAGATCTCAGAAAGAGGAAGAAAAAACAGAATCTGGTACCAGCAATTGAATACCCATTTAATTAGTTCGCAAAACAAGTTGTACCTGGGCAAGTATAAGCTTGATATAGATGCAGCCTGGCAGAATACCGAAATGATCCATTTTGGCGAAGCCGATGTTTATGAGATCCAGATGAAGCTGTCTACATTTACCTATGAAGCCAGGCTCCATTTCCCTTCCAGCGTAAATTCGGAATATATCATAGGCTTTCAGGGATTCAACCAGATCAATACAAATCTGAATGACAGGGAAACAAAGCTGCTGCCGGATGCTGTCACCAGCAACTATTCTGCATTTGGCCTGCTGCAACATACTTTCTTCAAGAAATTGAAATTACAGACCGGCGTTCGGTATGACTATAAATCAATTGCAACACAGGCAATCGGTTTGCCAGCTGACACCATCACCTATCGTGCGGCAATTAACAAGTATTATGGCAGCCTGAGCGGATCGTTTGGTGTGACCTATAACCTGACTGAAAATGTACTGTTTAGGGCTAACTTTGCTGCCGCCTACCGCACACCTAATTTGGCTGAGCTTACTTCGAACGGGCCGCATGAATTGCGCTACGAAACAGGAGATCATAATCTTGTTCCTGAAAATGCCTACGAAACGGATTTGAGCTTTCATATCCATAAAGAGAATTATACTTTTGACCTGGCCGGTTTCTACAATATCATCAACCACTATATATTCATTTCACCAACGGGCGACACAACCTCTTCAGGAATTTATATATACAAATACATGCAGGCTAATTCAGTCCTGTTTGGCGGGGAAGCCGGTTTGCACATTCACCCGAAACCAATAGAATGGCTTCATTTTAAAACTACATTTTCATCGGTTATCGGAAAACAGGACAACGGGACCTATTTGCCCTTTGTTCCGGCCCATAAATTGCAGATCGAACTCAGGGCGGAAAAAGAGGATGCAGGAACCCTGAAAAATGGGTTTATTGCAGTTTATTCAACCACTGCATTTGACCAGAACAATGCCGCTCCCGATGAAACAATAACTCCCGGTTACTCTCTCCTGGATCTGAGTATAGGGGAAAATATAAAAATCCGGAACCAACAGTTATCCATCAGCATCAGTGTAAATAACCTCTTTGACAGAAAGTACATTGACCACCTGTCGACATTAAAGGAAGTAGGTTTATTTAATCCCGGAAGAAATATTACCTTGAGCTTAAGAATCCCATTCTCACTGACAAAAAAATGAAATAATTCCAGTGATCATGTAGGTTCCTGGCAATGCATCATATCGGTGCGGCCAGCACAGTATTCCAGGCTGTTTTGAGCCTTACGGGCAAGGAATTTGTTTACCTTTATCTTTCAGTGGTAAATGTGTAAGAAAGATGAACGAAGTGGAACTGGAAGTCCGCCCGGTACGCTCTGACGAAGAGCGGAAAGCCTGTGTGAAGATCATGGCCATGAAAACAGTCCTGTCCAAATCCTCCCGCACCCGCCTTTTTGTTCTGTTCATTGCGTTTACCTCCCTGGCGAGTTCACCCGGCCGGGCGCTGTCACGCGAAGCCCCACAGGACGGCGACTTTTTAATCCGGGCGGAGATGGTCCCCATGCGCGACGGGATCAGGCTCTTTACACTGATCGTTTCCCAAAAGGAGACGACCGGACCCAGGCCCGTGATCCTGCTCAGGACCCCCTACAATGCATCCAGGGGGTTGGAGGGTACCACTGCTGCAAACCTTGAGGAGCTGCTCGGGAACAAGTTCATGGGCAATGATTATATCTATGTGTTCCAGGATATCCGGGGCCGTTTCCGGTCGGAGGGCGGTTATTTCATGTACCGGGCACCCAGGGGGCCCTATAACAAGACCACCACCGACGAGTCCACCGATGCCTGGGATACCATCGACTGGCTGGTAATAAACCTCTCCACCAACGGCAAGGTGGGGATCTGGGGTACCTCCTATCCCGGTTGGCTCACACTGGCGGCCATGCGGGATCCCCACCCGGCACTGGCAGCAGCAGTCCCTTTCAACCCGGTGGTGGATGTCTGGAAAGCGGACGACTGGTTCCACTGGGGTACTTTCAGGGGAGCCTATGCCTTCGATTACATCTACAGCATGGAGACGCAGAAGGGCTCCTCTATCCAGTATCCCTATGACCAGAACGAGCTCTACAGCTGGGCGCTTCCGTTGGGAGCGATAGGGACCAGCCTGGGGGCCCTGCTGGATGAGCGGTACGAGATGTGGCACTGGCTGATGGAGTTTCCGGCTTACGGGCCCTACTGGAAGGGAGTGGCAGCCGACCAGTGGTTCGACTCCCCTGCCCGGCTGGTACCGGCACTGCATGTCCATGGTTTCTGGGACCAGGAAGATATCTACGGATCACCGGCAGCATATGCCGCCCTGGAAAGGTATGACACCCTTAACGATATGAACTTCTTTGCGGCAGGGCCCTGGTATCACGGACAGCATGAAAGCGACGGCAGCAGCCTGGGGGACCTTCAGTTCGGCCAGAATACTTCGAAACGTTTCAGGGAAGAGGTGCTCTCCCCCTTCCTTCGTCATTTCCTCCATAAAGGCGATACGGAACCGCCGGCACAGGTTACGGTCTTCGAAACCGGGACCAACGTCTGGCACTCTTTCGCCAGCTGGCCACCCGCTGTCGAAGAGATGCAGATCTACCTGCAGGACAACGGGAAAATGGACTTCTCTCCCCCGTCCGTCGAGGATGCCTACACCGGGTACATCTCCGATCCCGCCATCCCCGTACCCTACAGGCCCAGGCCCATCTGGGGTTTCGATTACGGTAATCCACCGGTCATTAAAGCCTGGCGGCAATGGCTGGTAGAGGACCAGCGGTTCGTGGACGACCGCCCCGACGTGGTATCGTGGGTGAGCGAACCGTTGACCGAACCCCTGACCATTCGCGGACCTGTCCTGGCCCGGCTCTTTGCCGAGACCACGGGGAGCGATGCGGACTGGGTGGTGAAGCTCATCGATGTCTATAAAGGTGTGGAGGAGGATTACGAAATGTCAGGATTCGAGCTTATGGTCAGCGGGGATATCTTCAGGGGACGGTACCGGGAGGATTACGAGCACCCCGAACCCATTGAACCGGACAAAGTGCTGGAATACAGGATCCCCCTGCCACAGGCGGACCATACCTTCCTGACCGGCCACCGCATCATGGTACAGGTCCAGAGCACCTGGTTCCCGCTCTACGATCTCAACCCGCAGACCTGGGTACCTTCGATCATGACGGCCCCGGACTCCGCCTACCAGGCGCAGCGGCACCGCATCCATCATGGTTCGAAATATCCCACTTCGATCACGGTCCTCAGGGATAACAACAACTGAGCCAGCCGCTTTCTGAATACCTATTAATTATACAGATCTCCGGGATCTTTCCACGCGGTTTGATCGTTATAAATCTGATCGTCCTGATATTGTTTTGGTAAGGAAACAAATCCCGCCGATTGAAATTTACTTCTGAATTGAGCCAGGCCTTTAAAATCACCAAAAAAGATATTGTTCATGATCTTCCAGTACCCACTCAGATCATAACAGGCCTGCTTCCACTCTTTTTTATAGGACTTACGTAAACCAACATCCATATCCAGGCAGACAGCAAGATAAGCAGCCCGTGCCCTCTCTTCACGATCACCACTCACAAGATCTTCCTCAATTTGCTGTTCAAATTCTGTCTGCAAAGATCTCTTCTGTTCTGCGATCGAATAAAGAGGTAATACGGAAGCAGGCTGTTCAATGGGAATTTGATACACCATCACATTATTCTTTACCTTTTTTAATCCTCCCTTCTCTTCGTTCACCATCTCGAAAAGTTCTACTACCCGATCGGCAAAACTTGTTATTGTCTCATTATCAGGCATATTATCTCTGGTTACATTCTTGTATCTATCCACTATCTGCCAGGGTTGACTGAATCTGTCATTGTCACTTAACATTTTTCTATAGCCGTCCATAACCCCCACAATTGTTCCCACTGTAGCTGCATTGCAATCGGCATCCCAACCCATTCCAAATGCAAGTTTCAGGGTTTCAACAAAATCACCCTTCCCATACAAAAACGACAAAATAATTGCTCCGGTATTTAATTCACACCCATTGAAATCTCTTATACGGCCATCTTCCTGAGTGTATTTATCTCTTAACAATTGACGGGCTTTCAACCAGTTCCCGGGATATTGTTGATGCCAATTCCTGGCATCCCCGACCACCTTGAAGATAACACCGGACCTGTCAAGCTGTGCGATCCCTGCAGCTAAAATATTTTCGATATCATCCTCCACAAATGCAGTTGCAATCATACCTGTAAAAAGCTGTGTCGTTTGAGCAGGCTCATTATTAATGGTCACAGTTGTATAATTCAACCCCATCTTCGCGGCAAATTGAGGCATCCCGGGGGCAATCAATCCGAATGTTTCACAAAGGAACTGACCGGACACATTAAATTCCGCCCAGGGATTAAATGTTGTATATCCTGTGAATGGCGGCTTTATTCCAATATCCATCAAGTGTCTTGCAAACCTGTTTGAGCTCCATATTCTCTTATTAATCCGCTCTTTCCACAGCTCCGTAATGACATCGGCTGATAAAAACACCTCCCTCCTTTTTTGCATTTCGAGCACATAGACCCATTCAAGATCAGTATCATCATCAGACCATGCTCCCTGTGGCAAGGAAGGCAGGTAGTTTTTTACTTCGTAAGGATTTTCTATATGCTGCATTTCATGTGGAAGACCGTTTAGATTTCCAAGGATTTGCCCAAGCAACCCACCTCTTATCTTGTCGACTATGGTTTCCACCGGAACTTCTTTAAATACCTGACTGCCCTGGGCATACAACGTAATTTGTAAGAGGAAAATACTGAAAAGCATCAAGCCCGCAGGCCAAATTTTTGTTTTCATCATCTAATCTCTTTGCGTTTCATTTCGTTGATCATTTCGTTGATCTGAACCTCAGGAACAAGTACTTTATTCACTTTCTCTACCACAACTTCTTCCGGAAGCCTGAAACTACCTGAAACCAGGGTCTCCTGTGCATTACCAAATCTCACGGTATAGTTTCCGGCTTCTGCAATCCATGAACTTGCTGGAGTACTGAATGACGCAAGATCCGCAGGACCAAGCGTAAAGCTCATTTCCTGCGATTCTCCCGGTTCCAGGATCCTGGTTTTTGCAAATGCTTTGAGCTCTGAGGAAGGCTTATCCAGTTTTATTGCGGGTGCTGTAATATATAGTTCAGCCACTTCCTTACCTGCCACAGAACCTGTATTGGCAATGCGTACGTTTACCAGAACAGATGTATCCATTACCTGAGCACTCAATTTCATATCACTGAACTTGAATTGTGTATAGGAAAGTCCATATCCGAACGGATAAGCAGTTTGCACATCGAAGGTATTATAATACCTGTAGCCTACATAGATGCCCTCTTCGTAAATTACTTCAGCATCGAATGTTTTCCCGAATAAGCCTGGCTTTGCAATCTCTGAAATCTTCCGTCCGGGAAAATTTTTAGCTGTTACATCGTCTTCATAACGGGCGGGAAATGTGCAAGCGAGTTTCCCCGAAGGGTTCACCTTTCCGGAGAGAACATCGCTTATGGAATTTCCACCTTCCAGTCCAGGCTGCCAGGCCAGCAGGATACCGTCTACCGAATCACGCCACTGCATCACATCTATTACACCCCCAATATTCAATATCACGACAACTTTTTTGTTCTTTCCGTGGAATGCGCTTGATACGGAATTGATAAGTGCCAGTTCAGTGGCAGTTAGTTGATAATCATCCACTACTTTTCGGTCGTTGCTTTCACCTGCATTGCGTCCAATAGATATGACAGCGATCGCAGATTGATCAGCTGCTTTCCGTACCAGATCTTCTGAAATGTTCATTTCCGGGATGGGAACATGAGGAGCCATGGCAGCTACTATATTTTGCCTCGGTTTCTTCGCTTTCTCTGTGGCCAGATAGGTACTATAGGCAGCATACAGATCGGTATTTAATGAATACCCGGCGTGGAACATTCCATCGGCTAATGAAACAGTGTACATTCTGCTTACATCACCGCTACCCGTTCCGCCTGCAATTAGTTCCAGCGCATTGTTGCCAAAAAGTGCCACGGGGGTACCAGGTTTCACCGGCAATGCCTCTCCTTCATTTTTCAGCAATACCATGCCCTCTGCAGCGGCCTGGCGCGAAAATTCAGCATTTTCTTCAAGTGGCGGGTTGTCGCTGTATTCATATCCTTTGAAACTGGGTGATTGAATGACTCTATTTAATATGGCTACAAGGTTTCGATCAATAATCTTTTCGTCAAGTTCTCCTTTTTTTACTGCATCCAGAATAAGCGATTTCTGACCAGGCAAACCAGGCATGAGCAGATTATTTCCTGCCCTTTGGGCTTCAGGAGCATCCTGTCCGCCGTACCAGTCAGTCTCCACAAATCCTTTGTAGCCCCATTCTTTACGGAGGATGGTGGTCAGCAATTCTCCATTTTCCGCATTAAAAGGTCCATTCACCCGGTTGTAGGAAGTCATAATGCCCCATGGACTGGATTGTTTTATCATCATCTGCCATCCCTTTAAATATATTTCACGCATGGCCCGTTCGCTCATGATTACATTTAATGTGCTTCGGTTAGTTTCCTGGTTATTTGCGAAAAAGTGTTTTGGGATATTGCCTACACCGTTGCTTTGGAATCCATTGATCAGGGCAGCGGCGATATGGCCTGTGATGATTGGATCTTCGGAATAATACTCAAAATTACGACCTCCAAGCGGGTTGCGCTGAATATTCATTCCGGGAGCATTTATAAGGTCAAGACCGTATTCTTTTATTTCTCCTCCGAATGCTAAACCCACTCTGCGAACGAGTGCCGTGTCCCAGCTCGATGCCAGCAGCGTGCCGATAGGCCATGCCGTTCCATAATACACGCGGCTTTTACCGAAATTGAAAATATGTAAGCCGGCAGGTCCGTCACAAACGATCATCGCAGGAATACCCAATCGGGGAATGGCCTTGGTGTTTCCACTGGCACCCGCCACTTTTTTTTGCGCTTCGCTGGGATCTTTCGGGCTGCCCGGGATTGGAATACCGGGAATGTACCATCCTTCGCCGACCACAAGGTCAATTTTTTCCTCAAGGGTCATGGCGTTCACGACTTCCCCGATGGAGCTTTTGCCCAGCTGGGGCAGCGCCTGGGTTTGCGAATGTGCCGAAAGGACGATCACAAAGAATACCGGCAGGCACAAAAAGCTGCGTAAATTACTGTTTTTCATTGTGTGAGATTTTCAATTTTTAAGGGAATAATCGTGAATTTTATATTACAACTGTTGGTTCTCAGTCTGTTAAATTACAAAAAATGGGCCATCTGATACTATGTGAAGGCCGCCTGCTGTACCCCTGGACGCAACCCGATGCACTCGTTGTACGTCTTACATATAATTAATGGATACAACAAAACTCTACCATTCAATAGCAATATGAAACCAATATCACTTTTATACTGCACATTTTTTTTCCTCGCGGGGAGCCTGCAATCATGCGAAAATCTGGACCCGGTAAACAGGGAGCCTCACAAGATCGAATTGACAAAGAAGTCGGCTGAGATTATTGAAGCTGACAAGCTGTTTGCATTTGAATTGTTCAGGGAGGTAGCTGCTATGAGCCAGGAGGAGAACATCATGATCTCACCTCTCTCTGTGGCCTATGCCCTTGGAATGACGTACAACGGGGCAGCGGGCACCACACTTGATGCCTTTAACGATGTGCTCCATTTCGGGGAACTGACCGAATCGGAGGTAAATGAGAGTTACAAGGACCTGATGGGTCAGTTGGTGCAGCTTGATGAGAAGGTTGAATTCTCCATTGCCAACAGCATCTGGTATAAACTTGGTTTCCCGGTGCTGGAAGCGTTCATCGCCACCAACCAGGAATATTTCGATGCCGCGGTGGAAGAGCTGGATTTTACTGATCCGGGCGCGGTAGATATCATCAACGGATGGATCGAGGAGAAGACAAATGACAAGATTGTGGATATGCTGGATGCCATCCCCTCCAATGTGGTCATGTACCTGATAAACGCCATCTACTTCAATGCCACCTGGAAGTACGAGTTCGATCCGGCGGATACCTTTGAAGGGGAATTTCACCGGAACAATGGATCGGTTTTCAACACCGCCTTCATGAAGGTGTCAGGAACCTTCCAATATACTCAGCAGGAAGATTTCACTGCGGTGGAACTGCCGTATGGCGACAGCGCTTTCAGCATGGTGGTGATGCTCCCTGCAACCGGGTCCAGCGCTCGCGAACTGGTGACTGGAATGGATGCCTCCAAATGGGCTTCCTGGTTTGAATCTTCTTACTCCACAAACCTGCAGGTTGAATTGCCGAAGTTCAAATATGAATTTAAATCATTACTGAACGATCCGCTCATCAACCAGGGGCTCGGCATCGCTTTTTCCGATGCGGCAGATTTCACACGGATCGCAGCCGGGGGAGGGCTTGCCATCTCCAGGGTGATTCACCAGACCTTCATTGATGTGAATGAAGAAGGGACCGAGGCAGCTGCGGCCACGATCGTGGAAATCAGGGAGACCTCTGCCGGCAATCCAATCCTGTTCAAAGCAGACAGGCCCTTCGTTTACGTGATTAAAGAGAACTCCACCGGGGCC
>CAZCQL010000121.1:0-10513 GCA_964500835.1 uncultured Bacteroides sp. | reverse complement strand
TATTTGCCACGATGAAGTATTGATGCCTGATACAGATATTCAAGTGCTAAATCGAATCTTTCCTGATCCAAATAAATATATCCAATACTCGCAAATGCCATCCAATAGTTAGGATTGAATCTGATAGCTTTCTGAAATTCCTCAATGGCTTGGTCAATTCTACCAATAGCCTCATAAATAGAACCTTTTACCTCATAAGCCTCAGCCAATTGGTCGTCATATGAAAGAGCGATATCAGCAAGGATTAGTACAGAATCCCGGATATTTTCTGAGCGATAAGCTTCCCAGTACCCATGCTTTTCCCAGTAAACCCATGCCAATCCGGCATAAGCTTCAGCAAATGTGGAATCATAAGCCAATGCCTTATTAAACAAATCTTCAGCCAGAACCAGCGCCAAACTATCTTCCCCCCCCCTCCACCACCAAGAATAGAGATGCTCGTTTCCTCTTTGATAATAATCGTAGGCTGTTAAATTAGTTGTTGGGACTTTTTCAATACTTCGCTTTTCATTAGGAGTGATTATTGCTTCAATTTCTGAAGCGATCAGGTAAGCAATTTCACTTTGCAGATTAAATATTTCTTCCGATTTACGGTTATATATATTGGACCATATATGCTGATCATTTATGGCATCAACGAGCTGAATTGTCAACCGAATGTTATCACCATGTTTCAAACCACTTCCCTCAAGCACATAACTCACGTTCATCTCTTTTGCAATTGTCTGAACGGGTTTCGAATTATTCCGGTATTGTTCAACAGATGTTCGGGAAACCACCCTGAGGTCTTCGATCTTACATAAGTTGTCCAATATTGATTCCATAGTCCCATTAATGAAGTACATTTCTGTTTCTTCGGGGCTGTCATTGATAAACGGAAGGACTGCGATAGATTTATCAACTATTTCTACTCCGTTTATTTGATTTATTCGAGGAATGATGTTTAGAAGGATCAAAGCAATAATCACCGCAAAAGCGAAATAGCTGGCAATCTTCCAGCCGTTGGATGACATAGGAATTTCCTCAGCTTTGACTTTTTCAGCAGGATCAGTCTTCACTATTCCACCTTCGGGATGGATATCGTAAATCCAGGAGAATATGATAACTATTGGGAATCCTATTGCAAGAAGAACAATAACGAGCGTAGGCGTCCATTCCGGTAACCGGAGTGGTTCGGTAATGTTGTTAATCAGCTCGATGATCACGAATGCGGCTCCCGCATATACCGTGATCACACGGACAACATTCCTTCTCTTTAACTCCTGCCAGAATTTGGAAAGTTTGTTGGGATTTGTGGGCATCCAGGGATGTTCGTTGGTTAATGCAATTTACGACCAAAAGTTTTATGAGTCAAATTGGGCTCGCTTTGTATGTTTCATTCTGACCAAAAATGATACATTATCCTTCATTCTATTCACTTATAGCTTGTTTCCCTAACCCCAACCTTAATCAGTGACAATACCGTGACATATTTTCTAAAATTAGCCCCTTTTTTCTCTTATTTGGGTTCTTCTAAACGGTATAGCCGACCCCCATTTTCGCACAAGCCCAGGCTGTGGCCTTGCCAAAAGCTCTTCAAGGGTTTCATTGGGTAAACAATAGTATTACAAATCGATATTTTTAAGTTAAGGCACATTAACAGGTAGTAAATACTATCTGTAAATACTTACATCTATTACAAAGGAGATTAAAGATTCTATAATACCTGATGAATCAATTATGAGCAAAAACTATTTTATTCGGGGAAAAAAGGTAATGCTTGATCGTGATCTGGCAGAACTTTATGGGGTTGAGACTAAAAACTTAAAAAGACAGGTCAGAAGAAATGAACTTCGTTTTCCGGAAGATTTTATGTTTGAGCTCAATGAGGAGGAATTTGAAAATTGGAGGCGCCAATTTGGCACCTCCAATGAAGATAGAATGGGTTTAAGATATAAGCCATTTGCCTTTACTGAGGAGGGTGTTGCTCAGTTATCCACAGTTTTGAACAGTGAAAGGGCAATAAAGGTAAATATTCAGATTATCAGAATGTTTACTAAGATGCGTTCTTTTGTACTTTCAAATAAAGAGATTCATAGAAAGCTGGATGATATTGAAAGACAATACCATGATCATGATATAAAGGTTGAAGCCATTTTCAGTTACCTGAAGAAGCTTAAATCTGCAGACCAAGCCTTGTCTGATTTTAAAAACAGAGATCGTATTGGATATAAACCCTGATGTGAATTATATTAGGATTTCAGGAGACAAACCAGGGACAAATAAGAGCTCCTGAAGTCAATCAGAGGCCTCAAAGTTCACTTTATTTATTACTTCACACCAGCTCCACAAACAACCCCTCATCGGTTTTCTCCACTCTGGCAAGTTTGTTTTTGGTTAGGCCCTTTATGGCTTTATCCCACTTCTTGTTGCTGAGCCCGGATTGACCCTTGAGTTCGTTCAGGTTGATGGGGGAGTTGTCTTTCAGAAGGTTCAGAACTACCTTTTCATCCTCAGTAAGCTGAACAGCTTTTTTACTCGTACCTTCGGTACTCGTGAGCTCGCCTGCGGCTCGGTTCTCGGGTTTCATTTGCGGGAAGAAGAGGACCTCCTGAATGCTTGTCTGGTTGGTCATGAGCATTACCAGGCGGTCCATGCCCATTCCCATACCTGATGTGGGGGGCATACCGTATTCCAGTGCGCGTACGAAATCCATGTCTATGAACATGGCTTCATTATCGCCTTTTTCGGATAATTTTAGTTGCTCCTGAAATCGTTCCAATTGATCTACAGGATCGTTTAATTCTGTATAGGCGTTGCAGAGTTCTTTCCCATTTACCATGAGCTCAAACCTTTCGGTGAGTTCGGGATTGTCGCGGTGTTTCTTACACAGCGGCGACATCTCCACGGGGTAATCGGTGATGAAGGTGGGCTGGATCATGTGGGGCTCGGCTTTGTCGCTGAATATTTCATCGATGATTTTTCCTTTGCCCATGGTTTCATCCACTTCCACTTCCAGGCATTCAGCTACGCTTCTCAAACCGGGTTCATCCATTCCGGAAATGTCAAATCCGGTACTATCCCGAATGGCGTCAAGCATCGTAATCCGTTTGAAGGGTCGTTGGAAATCGATCTCCTGGTCACCCACCCTTACCCTTGTGGTCCCATGAAGGTCTAGGGCAACCTTTTCAATCATTTCCTCGGTGAAGTCCATCATCCATTTGTAGTCCTTATAAGCCACGTAAATTTCCATCACTGTGAATTCCGGGTTATGTAACCGGTCCATCCCTTCATTTCTGAAATCCTTTGAAAACTCATACACACCATCATATCCACCCACGATGAGCCGTTTGAGGTATAGCTCATTGGCAATTCTCAGGTAAAGGGGGATATCCAGGGAATTGTGGTGTGTAATAAATGGTCTTGCGGCTGCTCCCCCGGGGATTGGTTGAAGGACTGGTGTTTCCACCTCCAGGTACCCTTTGCTATTGTAAAGTTCGCGTAAGGAGTTATATATTTGCGTCCTCTTTCTGAACAGTTCTCTCGACTCCTGATTCACAATTAGGTCCACATAACGTTGACGGTACCTGAACTCAGGATCAGTGACGGAATCGTAGGTCCTCCCTTCGGCTTCTTTGACGATGGGCAGGGGTCTGATGGATTTACTCAGAATAACCATCCCGGTAACGTGCACAGAAATTTCACCTACCTGGGTCCTGAATGCAAATCCGTTGATCCCGATAATATCTCCTATATCGAGTAATTTCTTAAATATGGTATTATACGGGGTTTTGTCTTCACCCGGACAGAGATCGTCCCTGCGCAGGTATATCTGGATTCTACCCGTTGAATCCTGGATCTCGGCAAAGGAGGCACTTCCCATGATCCGTCGGCTCATGATCCTTCCTGCCAGCGAAATATTCTGTAGCCCTGATTCGTCTTTCTCAAAAGCTGACACTATCTCAGCGGCTTTATGACTTATTTCAAAGGTTTCCGGAGGGTAGGGATTATAGTCTAATCTCTTAATCTCCTCTAGGGAGTTTCTCCTTATTTGTTCCTGTTCGCTAAGCTCGGAAATGTGCATTTCGGGAATTATTATTCTGGGCACAAAGGTATAAAAAAGATTATGTTAATTTTGCAGCAAGAGAGGGTGGTGCCTGCCGTAAAGCAAGTAAATCATGAAAAAAAACTGGGTCTTAAAAACATCGGGGGATGAAGCCGTCATAGCATCTTTATCCAGCGAGCTTGGCATTGTAAGGCCCCTGGCTCAACTTCTGGTTCAGAGAGGGATCACTACCTATGAACAGGCCAGGATGTTCTTCCGCCCCGATCTGGTTAACTTGCATGATCCTTTCCTGATGAAAGATATGGATGTAGCCGTTCAGCGTATCCTGGAAGCCATCCAATCGGGAGAAAATGTCTTGATATATGGCGATTACGATGTGGATGGCACCACAGCTGTTGCCCTGGTGTACAAATTTTTTAAGGGTCATTTTAAAGAAATTGATTATTATATTCCCGACCGATATGAGGAGGGTTACGGTATTTCAGTAAAAGGGATCGATTATGCAGCTCAGCACGGAGTTACACTGATAATTGCCCTTGATTGTGGAATTAAAGCTGCGGATAAGGTCACATATGCAAAGACCAGGGGGATTGAGTTCATTATTTGTGACCATCATAATCCCGGAGAATCGATACCGGAAGCAGTGGCTGTCCTTGACCCTAAGCAGGAAGATTGCAATTATCCGTATAAAGGTCTCTCCGGGTGCGGCGTCGGGCTAAAGCTGGTTCAGGCATACTGTAAGAAAACAGGTCTGCCCGATGACAGAATTTATGATTTCCTTGACCTGGTGGTGGTGAGCATTGCTTCAGATATCGTACCTATTACCGGGGAAAACCGAATTTTGGCTCATTTTGGTTTGAAGAAACTAAATAAAAATCCTTCTATCGGTTTGAAGGCTATTAAGGAAGTATCCGGAATAGACCGCAAGGTAATCGATATAGAAGATATTGTATTTAAGATCGGTCCCCGGATAAATGCGGCAGGCAGGATGGAATCAGGGAAAATGTCCGTGGATTTGCTTGTATGTGAAAAAAGCACAGATGCTGCTGCCATCAGTCAGAAAATAAATAACTTCAATCTGGACCGCCGGAGTATTGATATGGAGATTACCCGCCAAGCCATTGAAATGATCAACAGGAATGCTCTCCTTCAGGAAAAGAATTCAACGGTACTTTATAATCCGGAATGGCATAAAGGGGTCATTGGGATTGTGGCATCGAGGTTGCTTGACCATTTTTATAAGCCCACAGTTATTCTTACCAGGTCAAATGGTTTTGCAACCGGTTCGGCCAGATCTGTCAATGGCTTTGACCTATACCAGGCTGTTGAAGCTTGCAGTGATCTGTTAGAAAACTTTGGAGGACACAAGTATGCGGCCGGACTTACCATGAAAATTAAGAATCTGGGGAAGTTCACCGAACGTTTTGAAACGATAGTCAGTGAAAACATCGATCCGGAACAGCTGATTCCTGTCCAGGAGATCGACACCGAATTACAGTTGATGGAGATCAATGAGAAATTTTTCAGAGTGCTGAAGCAGTTTCAACCCTTCGGACCCGAAAATCAAAGTCCGGTTTTCCTTTCAGAGAATGTGGTTGATAATGGATTTGGCCGAACTGTTGGGAGCAATGGAGAGCACCTGAAGCTGACCCTGATACAGGAGGAGAATCCTTTCAATGTGTTTCCTGCCATCGCGTTTCACCAGGGGTATGATTTCCAAAAGATTAATAAGGGTGTTCCATTTGACATTTGCTACGAGCTCATGGAAAATGATTTCAGAGGCAAGGTGAATCTCCAGATTAATATTCGGAATATTAAGTTTGATTAGAGGTTCAACCGCAGCTGTATCTCCAGCTCCATTTTTTCATTGCCGGGTATCAAATCATTTCCTGATCCGGTTTCCTTCCGGTCGTAGTAGGTTATCAGAGATGCTTTGCCGGTCAGTGTCATCCATTTTAATGGTTTCAATGAAACCACTGAGGTAAGCTTCTGGCCTATCCCGTAATAAACCGGGAAATTGAAGCTATAATAGAGACCGGGCTCATAAATGTAAATTCTGTTGTTCCAGTCCCTCACATTGAACACGACAAACTGGAGGGTGCATTTCAGAATTTTCCTGAATCCAAAAGTCAATTGCTGAGTTGCAGCGTGGCCGGGGCTTGGTTTTCTTTCCGTCTGAAGAAAGGATACAAGCAGCCTGCTTTGCCATTTCAGATTTGGTTGCGGCAGGTAAGTAAAACCATATTCGAACCTGGATACGGTTGAGCTCCTGATCTCACGCAGTCCTGAAATCTCCGACCCGGGTGTTGTCTGAAAAAATTTTTTTGAAATCCGGAACTTCCACTGAAATTGGTTAATTCCCGTATTTTTAATGATACAACTATACTTGTAACCAACGGAGGGAGCATCTGTTAAATAACGTGGGAATGGAAAGCTGAAAATCTCTGCTAAAAAGTCTGCGGTAAAAAGTGTTCCCGGCTCCATATGAAATCCGATCGAAAAACCGTTCTCATTGCTGATGTTGTTTCCTGAAGCATAGGATGTTGGCCGCAGTCCGGTATAGCCTGGATCATAATTGTGGAGCATGAGTAGTCCCTGGAAAAAATCGCTAAAGTTGTACCTTGATCCGATCAGGATGGCTTTAGAATCCATCTTTACGGCAGCAACCTCTCCAAATAATTCCAGCCCGTCCAGATGCCACATGGCATGTACACTGAAGATTCCCCGAAGAGCTGGTTCTTCAGAATAGCCCATACTATCGATTCCCGCTCGTGTTAAACCATTTTTTTCTATGCCACACATCAACCCTGTTGTCAGGTTGTTTTGTTGGACTATCGTTTGTATTCCTGTATGAAAACTGTACCCTAGATTACGGCCGTTCAGCTCATTCCTGCTTCTGTGCATCCCTGTTTTTCGAATGTGTGCAAGCACGTCGTTAACTCCCAGCGAGTCTGTATCCCCAGGATCTTGCTGAATTCCACTTAAAGATAAATCGAGCGTTTGATAGGAGGCCCACAGGAGCACGCCAATCTCCTTAAGTGCCATTCTGCATGCAATTCCCTGTTCAAAATTATATTCATTCAGTGAAGAATAGGGTTGAAGTTTTATTAGTGAAAGTCTTCTTAGCTGATACCTTTCGGGGGAGTGAAAGAATCCTATCCCATTGACGAGCCCCAACCCGTGATGAAGCTGGAATTTTCCTACAACCAGCTGTTTTATAAGACGATATCTTGTATAGCTTAAATATCCGGATATGAATTCGGGGCGCCTGCCGTGAAGGAAACGTTCTCCCGCATCTTTTTCATACGAGAGGCCTGCAGAGAAAAACTTCCCTATATCAGTTTTTATCCTGAGACTTGTTTTTACAGGAGAGCCATTGTACACAGGACTCTCCAGGACATTGCTGTTCAAATTGTACCCCCTGGCTTCAGGCATCGTTTTACCTGCGTTGATCAGAATAAGATGGTGACTGCCTTTCGCAGGATGGGGAGTTGTTCCAGTGATCACTGTCAGGTATGCTTCAATTGACCGAATCCGGGACTCATTAAATCCCGTTAATCCCGTTAGTTCATAAATGGAATAAAGCTCGCCGAACTCTTCTCTATACCTGATGATCATATGAATTTGGAATGGTGTAAAAAGTCCCGACATACCAAGCTGATCTTGTGTAGCATTGTTCAGATCCAGAGGATGGTCGAGCATCTCTGCCTCTGATTCTAAGAGTTCAATGGGAACATCTGCCGATTCGTCTCTAAATAAGAGGTCTTCCGTTTGTTGTGACAGGCCTGCCCGGTCCTGAGGCAAGACAGGCCCGGAGATAGCTCCTATGATGAGCAGAAGTAGAATATGTGGCTTACCAGACATAAGTAAAGGATGATGAGGGGGCAATTCCGGATTCCATCAGGTACTTACATGCGGCATGGAGAGTCCAGGAACGAAAGGAAATCACGATACCTCCTGATATGCCAAATGGTTGGTTATGCAGTCCCATTAGTATTCCGAGGCGATGCTTATTTTTTAACTCGATGGCATGGCATGATTGCAAGTGATTACCGGGCATGATTCGCAGATCGGAATAGTAAATTATACTTTCCAGGAAGGTATAAGAACCACCGACCGATATCACCATTATACCATCCCTGTCACCAGGATTTATCGAATACCAGCCAATCGGGTGCAAGACATGTGCCCCAATGGCAAATTGATCATTTATTCTTGCTTGTATCCCAAGGGCGAAGCTGAATCCCGGATGGTAGATCATCTGATCTGGAATACCAGTGGTCCAGAAGTGTATCCCTAAGCCCATGCTGATACCGTGTTGCAATTTCATTCCATAGGAGATCCAGGCGGAGCTTTGATTAAATCCTTCAATACCGAACCGGGAAAGCGTTGCACCGAACGCACCTGCTCCTGTCTGGAATTGGCAGCTCAGGATGGAGATTCCTAATTCCTTAAGGATGAAGGGGCGTGAATGCTGCAGTGTCAGTGAATTTTTCTCTATCCAGGCTAACCCCGCCTGATTATGCCTCGCATGACAATAACCGGTTCGAGTCACGAAGGTGTTTCCCAGCGATTCAACCGAGGCTTCCTGCCAGGCAACCTGCCCCATCATGGGGTGAAGGCACAAAAAAAAGACCGGGATAACAATTCCCGGTCTTTTAAAGCTCCTGTTTTGCAGAGGTATCATTTCATTCTCAATTAGTTTTATACCTAAATTCTACTTGCTTCAGTTCCTCATTGGCCTTCACAATCTTCTTGGCCAGACTCTCCTTGAATTGTATCATTTTTCCCATAATTGCCGGATCACCAGTTCCCAGTATCTGCGCTGCCAGGATTCCGGCATTTCTTGCTGCATCCAGTCCCACGGTCGCTACAGGTATACCGGGAGGCATCTGTAGGATACTCAGAATCGAATCCCATCCGTCAATGGAGATTGATGCTTTGATAGGAACGCCTATGACAGGAAGCGGAGTTAGAGCTGCCACCACTCCCGGAAGATGGGCGGCTCCGCCTGCACCGGCGATGATCACTCTGATTCCTCTTCCAGCAGCATTCCGGGAAAATTCCATGGCCCTATCGGGTGTCCTGTGTGCCGACAAGGCGTTGATTTCGAAAGGTATCTCAAACTCATCGAATAATTTAGCGGCTTGTTCCATGATGGAAAGATCTGAGGTGCTTCCCATGATTATGCTCACTTTTGGATTCATGGTTAATGGTCTTTTATATGGGTATATCAGCTAACTAAAATACAATTATTTTCATTCTTGTTTATCATTGACTATTTTAAAGAAAAATATATCCGATGCAGCACGATATTGTACATGTATTTGATAGGGAATTTAAGCTTTTCATTGCAGAGAAGCTTATTCAAAATGAGGTTGCCCGAATCGCAATGGAGATGAATAAAGACCTGGCTGACAAGGACCCGATTTTCCTTGGAATCCTGAATGGGGCTTTTATGTTTGCGAGTGACCTCTACAAGCAGCTCAAATTTCCCTGTCAGATCACCTTCCTAAAACTTGCTTCCTACAGTGGGACCCAGTCTACCGGAACAGTGAAGCAACTCATAGGGATCAACCGCGATTTGAAGGATCGGGTCGTAGTGGTTCTTGAAGATATTGTCGATACAGGTGTTACTCTTGAAACTATTCTCAGGCAGCTGAGTGGTTATCAGCCACGCGAAATTAGGGTGGCTACTTTCTTGCACAAACCAGAAGCCACCATCAGGATTGTAAAGCTAGATTATGTGGGCATGGTAATACCCAATGACTTCATTCTTGGGTATGGATTGGATTATGAAGGTTATGGCAGAAATTTCAAGGAAATCTACCAGCTGGTGAATTAAAGCCGCAAATCTTTGTTAATTTTGAACACGTTACAATTAATCTGAAAAAAGCATGTTGAATATTGTATTATTTGGTCCTCCAGGATCAGGAAAAGGAACCCAATCAGAAAAAATAATTGAAAAATACGGATTGATTCATATATCAACCGGAGACATTCTCAGAGAGCAGGTAGCCGCCCGGACTGAACATGGTATAAAGGCCAAAGAAATCATGGACAAGGGGGAGCTTGTATCGGACGAGATTGTGATCGGAATGATACGGGCAAAACTTGAGCAGCACCAGGACGGCCCTGGCTTTATTTTCGACGGTTTTCCCAGGACTGTTGAGCAAGCCAGGGAGTTGCGCAAGGCTTTAACAGATTACGACGACAGGGTAAGCATTATGGTTTCTATGGAGGTGCCGCACGAGGAATTGGTAAAGAGGCTTCTGAAGCGCGGTAAAGATACAGGTCGGTCTGATGACAACCTGGAGACCATTCACAACCGAATTGATGTGTACAACAAGCAGACAATCCCCGTCACCTACTACTACGATAAAATGCATAAGCACATAGCGGTCGATGGATTAGGATCTGTGGATAAAATATTTGACCGCATTGTTGAAGCGATTAGTAAAATAAAAC
>CAZCQL010000120.1:0-10539 GCA_964500835.1 uncultured Bacteroides sp. | reverse complement strand
GATAGCAGCGCTCAAACTTCATTCTCTCCTTTGCCAATTGATCAATGACAGGAGTGTTACTATCTCCGGTCCGGGTGCTTTCCCCACTCATATCTTCTATTGGGGTCAAATTCAGGATTTGGAACAGGCATTGCCGCTTTGGTGTCCTCTTGCCATTTTTTCAGCACTGTCTTCATCTCCTTTGTCTTCACAGGATAGCTGTATTTCAGATCGGTCATTTCATTCACATCGTATTTTAGGTTGTAGAGGTTAAACTCACCCGAAACAAGGTTTTCCACGATCTTCCAGTCTCCTTTCCTGACTGCCGACATGGGTTGCTCGTGGTGATAAACAGGATAATGATTGAACACTTCGCGCTCCGAATCATACTTGTTCTCTGTCAGGGCAGGAAGCATGGAGAATCCGTCAAGCACCTGGTTTTTTGGTCTCTTGCCACCAGTGAGCTCCAGAAATGTGGGATAGAAATCCACACTGGACACAATTGCTTCAGAGGTTGAACCCGCCTTCACTTTGCCGGGCCATCTTACGATGAGTGGCACGCGAACACCCCCTTCGTATACGGTTCCTTTTCCGGCACGCAGGGGAGTATTGGTGGTGGCTATATAACGCAGCGGATGTCCTTCAGGATATACGTCCATACTTTCACCTCCCAATAAAGGAATATTATCAAAGCGGTTGTCCACACCGCCATTATCCGAAAAGAAGATAAATACCGTATTGTCTGCCAAGCCCATCTCATCAATTGTTTTCATAATGGCACCAACACTCTGGTCCACATGCTCTATCATTGCTGCATATACGGCATTGCAGGTATAATCCGGATCCTTCTTCTTTTTAAGGTATTTATCAATGATATCCCTGTCAGCATCCAGTTGCACGTGTACATCATAATGAGAAATGAATAGGAAGAAAGGATTGTTCTTGTTCTCCTTAATGAAATCGATGCCCATATCTGTCAGGGCTTCACTTAGTCTTTTTTTATCAGGTGAATTGTAATCCGGAATAAACTTAGGATTGTAGTAGCCTCCACCCGCATACATGTGTGCTATATCATAGCCGCGTGCATCAGGCAGATGTTCGGGCTTAGTACCCAAATGCCACTTTCCGAAGTATCCGGTCTTATAACCTGCTGAGCGCATCGCATCGCCTATGGTTATAATTTCATCGGGAAGATGTTGCACTTTGTGAACCGGAACTGTCACCTCCTCGAAGGGGCGCCAGTGACCGGGAATAAAATCGAAGATCCCCACCCTTGCAGGATACTGCCCCGACTGAATGCTGGCCCTGGTGGGAGAGCACACGGGTGCTGCATAGGCGTTATTAAACTGGATCCCCTGCGACGCCAGTTTATCGATGTTTGGCGCATCATTAAAGGGATTGCCATACACCGGCAGATCTCTTCCGCCCAGGTCGTCGGCCATGATCAGGACGATGTTCGGACGGTTTTGCGCCATTCCGATATACGAGAAGAGTAAAGCATTCAATAAGGTGATCATCAATTTCTTTTTCATAGCGGATTTGTATTTATTCTTTGCTTGCATTGGGGTTGAGATTACTATTCTTCATCTACAAAAACCCTTTTGATGGCTTCCAGGTATCCATAACCATACATGGTACATGGCTGCAAGTAACTGGTTTCAGTCCATTCGTTCCAACTGTTGATGGTGATAAGGGGTGCCTGACCGGGGTGTGCATCCACAAATTTCCTGGCTTCCTTCAAGGCTTTTTCAAAGTTTTCGGGGGTGTTGTTTTTCACCACTCCTGGACGGAACATCTCAAATCGTGGGTTATTGTCCCAACCCACAGAGACATGTGGATAATAGGGGACTTTGAAATTATTATCAATTTCCTTCCACTCTTTGTAGACATCGGTACTGATCTTATTGTAATCTCTGTCAATGTCCACAAAATGAACATATTGATAATGCGTAACCCCATTGAATTCCATCTCTTTCACCACTTGTTCCTGGGTGCCGATGTTGTCGCCTGCAATACCGGTGATAGGCCTGCCACTGCGGCGCAGGGTCAATTGCAGATCAAGCCCGGGATAGCCCGCTTTTTTCACCTCCTTCCTGAACCAGGCAAGTGCATCCATTGCTTCTTTAGTACCACCAAGGCCCTTGATAAATGTGGGCAGATCATAAATCATAAAACTCGGTTTCCCACCAATTTTATAGTAATTGGGTAAGTGAAAATAGTTATCAATCATTCTGTGAACAATCACTTCAAACTCTTGCCTGTTGACACCGCCATTCCAAATCTTTACACTTCTGTCTATTTTTCCGGCATTTCGTTTGTCCCAGGTCATGGTTACATCATGGTTTGCCCACATGATGTAGAATTTCATTCTTTCAGTGTTCCTGGCCCTAAGGAATCCATCATTCAGGTGGCCTTCAAGAAAGGGCATACCGTCATACCAGTACCAATCAAAAATGAAAACATTTACGCCATGGTCAACAGCTGCATTAATCTCCATCTCCGCCACATAGGGATCGGCCTCATTGATGTATCCCCATAACGGGTATCTGGGTTGTTCGTGCCCCTCATATTTAGGTGCATTGGACTTTACAGTCTGCCATTCCCCAATTCCATCCGGCCAAAAAATCTTGGCACGGTCATCGGGATGATAGGAAGGCCATACAAAGGCAGCAATGTCATATTTCTGTTTTTCAGTTATTTCATCAAGAATTTTGACCTTTTGGGCATTCACAGCCAGGGGTGCACAATACATGATGAGCAATAAATTCGCTAATTTCGAAGTCATTTTATATTTTTTTAAATGAGTTCTTGAAATTCAATAGTTTGCTATGAATGTTGACAACTATTTGATAGTCAATAAAATAAAAGTCTATAAAATTAGCTTAAAGCCCTGATAATTAGTAACTTAATAAGTTAACCTATAATCTATTAAAGTTATGATCACCATGGAACAAAAACTTTGTAAAGCACTCATTACCAGCATGATATTCAAATTGCCAAATATTAATCAAAGGAGGAGGGCGTTTTTGATTGAAACACTCATCCTGTTTATGTCTATTCGTGGTCGGATTAACTTCCTACAACTTGCAATGTACGGAAAATAGGAAGAGCAAAGATACGGGCAACAGTTTGAGGTCCTTTGATTTTCTAACCTTCAACAAGGAACTCACCCTGTCCCGTGGTAGTGGCCGGTATGTCATTGCATTTGATCCAAGTTATGTGAACAAATCCGGGAAGCATACACCCGGCGTCGGCAACCATTGGTCCGGTGTAGCCAATCGGGCCAAATGGGGCCTGGAAATCGGTGGCATTGCCGACATTGATATTGACAACCACACCGCTTTTCATCTACAAGCTATACAAACACTGAATACTGATGATAAAAACCTGACTGATTGGTATTCGGTGCTAATATCGGAACGTGCAGATACTCTGACTTCCATATCCAGAATCCTGGTTGCTGATGCATGGTTCTCCAAGAAACCATTTGCAGACCAACTTACCGAAGCAGGTATGCATCTGATCAGCCGGCTTAGAGATGATGCTGGCATCAAGTATCTTAACAGGGAACCACCTACTGGTAAAAGAGGCAGACCGTCTAAATACTCAGGTAAAACATACCAAAACAAGACAGAGGAGCATTTTCTATGTCAGATATTAAAACATTGAATCACAACATCCTCATGCTAAACCGATTTTTTGTCGTGTTCGGTATATCCCCATACTCTACCAAAAATCAGAACTATGTCAAGGAACTTATATTATACGGCACTATGGCCGCTTAAAAATTTAACGAACCATTGTGAAATTCAAATCATGCTAAAATTAAACATTTAAATGTCTCGCTAAACTTTTAGCTAATCGGAGTCCCTATGAGTATAAATCAACCTGAGTCTATCAGCTGATCAGCTGCCAGCATTGATCAAAATGTGTAAATCTTACCCCATATCGTGCATTGATCGATGGCATTTAGTGTCTTATTTTAGATCACCTAAAGGTCGGACTTATCACAGCTTAAATTCTTAAGAAATGAATTCAAGAGAACGCGTACTTAGAACATTCGGAAGGATCCCCGGTAAAGCCGACCGGGTTCCCGTTCAATTTGAAATGTGCAGACAATTAACGGATCATTTCAGCAGGGAGCTGTGTATTCCTGCTCATTACACCGAAAACCTTTACGAAGATGTAACCTACCGGATCAGTGCCAATGAACTAAGGACCGCTATGGGTAGCGATGTGGTGGTTACGGGAGCTTCTGTGGCAGATGATTTCAAGATAGAGCCTGATGAAAATGGGCACTGGCTTAATGAATATCAGATGAAGATGCGCCAGGGCGAGATCTATGTGGAAGTGGTGGACTATCCACTTGCACACGCTCAGACCAAAACGGATATTGATAATTTTTCCTTTCCAGATCCGGATGCACCCGGCCGTTACCGGGATGCTGAGGCACTGGTGAAGAAATACCATGATGAGTACCTTGTATTCGGGGATATTGAGGTCACTGTGTTTTCCCTGGGACACCAGCTGGCAGGGATGGAGAAACTGCTTGTGGATATGATGATGGAGACCGAGTATGTGATTCACCTGTTTAAGGCGTGCGCAGAGTTTCAGACCGAGATAGGGCTACGCCTCATTGACAGGGGTGTGGATGCCATCTGGTTCGGGGATGATTTCGGCACCCAGCAGAGCCTGATCATGGACCCGGAGACCTTCCGGAGGCAGTTGAAGCCTTTTTACACCGAGATGATTCAGCGCTTCAAAGACAGGAAGCCTGATATCATCCCCATCCTGCATTGCGATGGTGCAGTTAGTGAGCTGCTGCCCGACATCCGGGAAATGGGTTTTGAGGTGTTTAACCCCGTTCAGCCAGATGTGCCAGGCCACCTTCCCAGGGATATGAAAGATGGTTACGGGGATTTGTTCTCATTCTGGGGTGCCATCGATCAGCAGGATCTGCTTCCCAACGGAACCGATGAAGAGCTTGAAAAGGATATCATGGAGAAAATCAACATCCTGGGTGAAGGTGGTGGGTATATGATCTCCCCGGCCCATATCATCCAGAATGATGTAAGCCCCGAACGGGTATTGAAATTTATTGAGCTGTGCCACAAGCATGGCGGGATTTATTAGTTTTTGAATTTTTAGAGGATAAAATAAACCTAACTGATTATCAAATCAATAGTCGTTTAATGCGGATCAATTGGGATGAGATTGATGAAAGTGTGATTGACAGGTGGAAAGAGAACCCCTACTGACAGCATTTCTGTGGCGAGGTTAATTTCCAAGACAACTGGCCCTTTGATCACACAGAACTGATTCCAAATAAACCAACTTTAATCATCTCTAAATTTTGTTGTTATTGAATTGATATAACTCCCCTCTTCCGGGACAGAATTCGTTTCTAATTGTCAAAATTATATATTTTTACATTTGGATGTCAAAATCAGATTTGGTTCTTGATTTGTGTAATGTGATAGGTGAAATGGATAATTTCTATAAATATCTCCAGGTCAATCAGGGATACGGGTACGATGAGGTAGTGGTTCACAATGCCGGGCATACCCATATTGAGCCCGGTTCCGCCTATCCTCCAGGCCGGCATCCCAATCACCATAAGTTTAGCTTTAGTCAGGGACGGGTTATTGATGAGCACCAATTGATCTATATCACCGAAGGAAAAGGTGAACTCCAGACCCAATCGGCCGGAAAGCATATGATAAATGCAGGCGATGGTTTTTTCCTTTTCCCGGGAGAGTGGCACCGTTATAAACCAGATATCAGATCCGGATGGACCGAGAGCTGGGTGGGATTTAAAGGAAGCAATTCCTTTTTAAAGAGCTCTGAACACCTAATTTCAAAGGAGAGCCCTATATTCAGTATTGGATTAGATGACCGGCTCATCCGGCAGTTAAACAATATTTTCGAATTAGTGAAGTCGGATTTTGTAGGATCCGAGTTTGTTCTCTCGGGTGGAGTTACTTTTCTGATTGGCCATATTTTAACTCATTTGAAGCGAAAGGAATTAAACATCACTAGTCAGACCGATGAAATCATCATGAATGCAAAATCTCTCCTGGAGAATCAATTTGCAGAGAAAGTTTCATTAGATAATATTGCTCGACAGCTCAACATATCCTATGTATGGTTTCGTACCTACTTCAAGAAACATACTGGTTTCTCCCCTTACGACTACTTGCTGAATACAAGGATCAATCACGCCAGGCTCCTCTTAAAGAATTCCAACATATCGGTGAAAGAGATCAGCCAGTCTTCCGGATTTGAGTCCCAACAGCAATTCAGCAAGACCTTTAAAAAGAAGTCAGGAATGACCCCGGTACAATTCAGGAACCAGTGATTCAAAACTTTAAGCAATTCTCTTTTCTATCTCGATCAGCCGGCACCCCTGTTCAGGAAAGTTTTCATAACAGAAACCAGTATTGAAAATGCCCGTCAGCTTATTACCGCGGCTGGTTATTACAGCGCTTCTCTCAACGGCAAAGAGATTGGAGGTAAGGTGCTCGATCCGGCCTGGAGCGATTTTAGTAAAAGGATCTATTATGCTGAATACGATGTCACCTTCCTGATGCAAGAGGGTGACAATTGCCTGGGTGTATCCCTCGGTAATGGGTTTTATAATCCGCTGCCCCTCAGTAAGTGGAGCCGAAGGAATTTAAGAAACGATCTGACAACTGGAAAACCTGTCTTTATCGCCAAGTTGCTTATCAAATATCAAAACGGCGAATCGAAAGAGATTGTTACAGACAGAAGCTGGAAGTATGAGTATGGTCCGATCGTAAAGAACGATGTGTATCTGGGAACAGCCTATGATGCCCGTCGAGAGATCAAAGGATGGAAAACCACTGACTTTGATGATGGGGAGGGGCTGGAGGCGGGCCAATCGGTACCGTGCCAGTCCTTTACCCGACAATTGCTGTTTAAGAAAATGAAGCAGTACTTCCAGCTGCACTACTTCTATGGCGAAAACGAGAATGCCATCAGAACCCAGGTCTGGAGTACACTGATTGCCCAGTTGCTATTGACAGTAATCCAGAAGATAGCCCAAACCAAGAAAGCTTTTTCTGTGGTAGCAGCCCTTGCGAGGATGCATCTGATCAGTATGCTGGATATTAATGAGCTACTCAGAAGTACAAAACGTGACTATCATATAGCCCGGGGATCTCCAGATGGTTATGTGCAATTAGCGCTGTATGATAGGAAATAAGTGGGAGGTCATTTTGTAATTTGAAATACGAATGCCCTATTTATGGGCTATACAGAAGAAAATTTACCGATGGAATAATTTAGTCGGATAACAGTGAAAGAAAATATAGAACATCCTTGTTTACCAATCCAGAACCTTATGGTCTGCTTTGGCAAGTGTAGGAGTAATCCAGTCAGCCCCCGATAAATCTGCAGCTGAGAAAGATGTGGTAAGAGCTAATACCCTTGCACCGGCTACCTTTCCAGCAGCCACACCACTGATGGCATCTTCCACAACCAGGCAGCGATCGGGTTCCACACCTAAAAGTTTGGCAGCTTTTATAAAGATATCAGGTGCGGGCTTTTTGTGCTCAATATCCAAGCCACTCACAATGGTGTGAAAAGTATCCTGTGGAACGCCGGTCTCTTCAAGGTTGATTTCAATCTTGATCCTGTCAGCGCTGGAAGCAAGGGCTATTTTGAGCCCCCTGTCTTTGCATTTTCTAATGAACTCCCTTACCCCTGGCAGGAGAGAGAGTTTGCCTTTTACCAGCCTGGCATAAATCTCATACGTTCTGGCTTTGTCCTTTTCAAGTTCAAATGGAATATGATGTTTGGCTGCCACACCCCCCAGGTATCTGTTCTCACCCATTCCTGTGAATTCCACAAAGTCCTCTGGTGCAACATCATACCCCTTCTCCTTAAACATCTCCACACCTGCCCTGCAAATATACTCCTCAGAGTCCAGCAACACCCCATCCATATCAAACAGGACAGCTTCAATTTGTTTCTCGATTCCCATGCATAGTACAATTTAAGTCATTATCCCCGATCTGGATGGAGGTCCGGTACAAAACGACGTTCCGGGTCATAATCCAGGGTAGGTAATTTGACTAGTAAATATAGCAAAGTCCCACTGATCTTATTACCTGATTTCAACCCTGTCAGCCGAACTTTATAAGTTTCTGTTACCTTTACAACATTGCTTATATCTGTAAGCTAAACTCACCATGATGTCTGCTCTTCTTGCTACAATCAATAACCGTATATCTGCCCTGAGCTTTTCCTTTACAAGAGATATCATCAGATTTGCTTTCATAATCCCATTATGCTGAGTCCCGTTCACCAGTACTTTGTGTCGATGACCTCGGAGAAAAAGTGTCGACTGACTGAATACCTAATGTGAAAAATATAGTGATGAAAAAACTTCAACTTATACCGCTTGCACTGGCCCTCTGTTTTACCATTGCGGCCAAAGAATACCATGTGGCTAAAACAGGCAATGACGAAAACCAAGGGACTTCAGTATCTCCCTTATTAACCATCCAGGCAGCTGCCAATATTGCTCAGTCGGGTGATTTAATCACCATTCATAAAGGTGTTTATCGGGAAAGTATTACCCCGCCACGTGGAGGTGATTCTGATAGCAACCGTATTGTCTACCAGGCTGCCGATGGGGAAAAAGTGGAAATCAAAGGTTCGGAAGTTATTGATACCTGGGTGAAGTTTTCCGGAACCGTATGGAAAGCTACCCTCTCTGATTCGATGTTTGGTGATTATAATCCCTACAAGGATTTGGTGCATGGGGACTGGTTTAACAACAAAGGTCGAATTCATCATACTGGAGAGGTTTATATGAACGGAAAATCGTTTTGGGAGATGGAAATTTTGGAGAAGGTTCTCCATCCAAAACCTGTAGTGGACAACTGGGATCCCTTGGGTTCAACGTACACATGGTTTTGCGAGAGCGATGACAAAGACACCTATATTTACGCCAATTTCCACGAGGCTGATCCCAATATGGAATTGGTTGAAATCAATGTGCGCCCCACCTGTTTTTATCCCGATACCACAGGTGTAAACTTTATTACTGTAAGGGGATTCCACATGAGTCAGGCTGCTACACAATGGGCCCCTCCAACCGCTGAGCAGAAAGGCCTTATTGGAACAAACTGGAGTAAAGGGTGGGTGATCGAAAACAATGTGATCCGTAACTCAAAATGTTCGGGGATCACCCTTGGAAAACATGGGGATGAATTCGATAATACTTCGGAGAATTCGGCAGAAGGCTACGTTGAAACCATAAAACGGGCCTTAGAAAGGGGATGGAGCAAAGAAAACATAGGTTCACATGTGATCCGGAACAATACAATTAGTGACTGCGAGCAAACCGGAATTTGTGGGAGTATGGGTGGCGTATTCAGCATCATCGAAAACAACAATATATATAACATTTGGACCAAGCGTCAATGGACCGGAGCTGAAATGGGTGGTATCAAAATTCATGCATCCATCGATATGATCATAAGAAACAATCGTCTTTTCAATTGTGGACGAGGTTTGTGGCTCGATTGGATGGCCCAGGGAACACAGGTATCCGGGAATCTTCTTTATAACAATTCGACTGATGATATTTTTGTGGAAGTAAACCATGGCCCATTCCTGATCGAAAACAACCTGTTATTATCTGAACTTTCGATTCGGGATTGGTCCGAGGGGGGTGCTTTTGCACACAACCTTATCGCCGGGAATATAGAATTGTCTCCACAGGGCAGAGAAACGCCATTTCAACTTCCTCATTCAACGGAATTGGGAGGCTTAAGAACCACCCAGTGTGGCGACGACCGCTTCTTTAACAATATTTTTGTGGGCGGTATTGAGGAAATTAAGGGTAGAAAATCAGGATTAGGAGTTTACAATATGGCCAATCTACCTTTGTTTGTGAATGGTAATGTCTATTTGAATGGAGCCAGTACATTTGAGAATGAACCTAATCTGCTTGAGATAGCTTACGATCCGGATATAAAAATTGAAGAATCGGACGAGGGTGTTTTTCTATCCATGAACGTGGATAAGAAGCTACTTAAGATGAAAAACCAGGTGGTAACAACAGAACTTTTGGGAAAAGCACTGATCCCGGGCCAAGGGTATGTAAATCCCGATAATTCACCCATCATCCTTGATAAAGATTATCTGGGAAACGCAAGAAACAGGCGTAATCCAACTGTCGGGCCTATGGCTAATCCGGGTCAGGGGAATCAATCATTCAAAATCTGGGGTAAACGGGATTAGCTTTTCTGTAATTCTGGGCTATATTTCCAAGGTTACAAAATCTCCTCTTTCAACTTTTCAGAGATAAATCCCAATTAATCCAATATCTGGAAAATCATTCATGGGATTAGTGCGACCTTACCCAGCAAACTGTAATATTTTTGGAGATGGTGTCTTGAGGATTTGTGCACCCAAGTATTTCGATTATCAATATACCAAAAAGCGGACATTTCAGGAAATGTAGTGTTTTCATGAATCCAATGTAGTGATTCCTTTGAGAAAGAATTAAAAGTGGAACCTTAAATG
>CAZCQL010000119.1:3150-10694 GCA_964500835.1 uncultured Bacteroides sp. | reverse complement strand
CCCGCTTTCTTTTTCTGCACTCTCTTCGGCAGCTTTCTTTTCACTTTTCTCTTTAGATTCTTTGGCTTCTTTCTCTTTCTCCATTTTTCTTTCACTCAATCCTTCGGCAACCGCATCGCCTATATAGTTGATAATCAATGAAATAGATTTAGAAGCATCATCATTGGAAGGGATGGGGAAGTCAATATCCCTCGGATCGGAATTGGTATCAACCATGGCAAATACCGGGATATTTAACCTGTTGGCTTCGCGCACTGCGATGTATTCCTTGTGTACGTCAACAATGAACATGGCAGCCGGAAGGCGGGTCAGGTCAGCGATGGATCCAAGGTTCTTTTCAAGTTTTGCGCGTTGACGTGTAATTTGAAGTCTCTCACGTTTAGAAAGTGTATCAAATGTACCGTCGGCGCCCATTTTATCAATGGCAGACATTTTCTTCACAGCCTTTCTAATGGTTGGGAAGTTGGTCAGCATTCCACCGGGCCACCGCTCTGTCACGAATGGCATGTTGATGGTTTTCACTTTTTCTGCCACGAGGTCTTTGGCTTGCTTCTTGGTGGCCACAAAAAGGATCTTGCGTCCGCTCTTGGCAATTTGTTTCAAGGCAGATGCTGCTTCATCCAATTTGATTAAAGATTTGTTGAGATCAATAATGTGAATCCCGTTCTTCTCCATAAATATGTAAGGAGCCATGGCAGGGTTCCACTTTCTCTTAAGGTGACCAAAATGGACACCTGCATCCAATAATTCTTTAAAACTTATTTCTGGCATTTTTTTAATTTTTGCTGGTCAATCAACAGGTAGCCCCATCCGGGAGTCCTGCTAATTTCGCAATGATTAATTTTAGAAAATCTCTTTTAACGCTTGCTGAACTGGAAACGCTTCCTGGCTTTCGGCTGGCCTGGTTTCTTACGTTCAACCACACGCGGGTCCCTGGTAACAAAACCTTCGGCCCTGAGGGCAGGTTTATATTCGGGATTTATCTTGATCAACGCTCTTGAAATGGCGAGACGAAGTGCTTCGGCCTGCCCGGTCATTCCGCCGCCGTCAAGGTTGACCTTGATGTCGTAATTGCCCCTCACCTCAAGAAGATTCAGAGGCTGCTCAACCACATAGTGAAGTAGCTTGTCAGGGAAATATTCTTTAAAATCTCTGTTGTTTACGATAATCTGGCCTTTGCCATCACTCATATAAATCCTTGCAATGGCCGCTTTCCTTCTTCCTATCGTATTTATAATCTCCATGATAATTATTTAATAGTAGTTAAGTCCAGTTTTTTTGGTGCCTGAGCATCATGCGGATGAATCTCCCCTGCAAACACATGAAGATTTCTGAATAATTCACTTCCAAGCCTGCTCTTTGGGAGCATTCCTTTTACAGCCTTCTCGATGACTGCTTCAGGCTTCTTTGACAAAAGATCTTCGGGTGTCTGGGTAGTTTGTCCTCCAGGATACCCTGAATGGCGGACATATTGCTTTTTGGTCATCTTATTCCCGGTCAGCTTAATCTTCTCCGCGTTGATTATAATGACATTGTCACCGCAATCCACGTGGGGAGTGAAGCTTGGCTTATGTTTTCCCCTGAGGACAAAAGCAACTTTCGAAGCGAGCCTTCCCAGTATCTCATCCTTCGCATCAACAACAAACCATTCCTTCTCGACTGTCGCTTTATTTGCTGAAACTGTTTTGTAACTTAATGTATTCACTTTGATCCAGTTTTATGCCTGATTTTGTGGTTCGCAAAAATACAATTAATTTCTTTAAAACAAGAAGATATCAACAATAAATTCTCTGAATTCTTAAATCCCAGAATTTCAGTAATATAGGGCATTCTGAGTTTGAAAAATCATTCTTTATTTTACTTCATCTGCAAACCCGATAATCCATCATTCAGCCCTTTGTATAATTTCATCTTTTCACACAATAGATCATGTCCTATTTAGTTATGTATAATAGGACTGCTCAACTTCCTATGCAACTAACCCGAAAACAATTCCACGAGCAGGTGTATTTTTATACCCTGATTTTAATCGCAATCAGTCTGCCACTTTCCCTGTTTACCACCTCCCTGTTTCAGATTCTCCTGGTGATCAACTGGATTGCTGAGGGCAGGTTCAGGGAGAAGCTGGATCGGTCTAAAGGGAACAAAGCACTCTGGATTTTTCTGGTTTTTTATCTGGTTCATATCCTTGGATTGCTCTGGTCGCAAGATGGAGCATATAGCATGAAGGACCTTCGTGTGAAGCTCCCGCTTTTTTTATTGCCGTTGGTAGTTGCTACCTCGGTTCCGTTAATCAGGACACAGGTGGACCGCATTCTGTTTGTGTTTTCTCTGGGTGTATTTGCTGCGTCCATGGCATCGGTGATGAAACTGCTTGGGTGGCTTCCAGGCGAAGTAGACGGATACCGTGACCTCTCCCTGTTTATGAGCCACATCCGGTTCTCGCTTATGATCGTACTCACCCTTTTAATCATTGTCTATTTTCTTTTTATACAGAATAACTCTTTATCTAAGGCTGAACGCCTGTTTTACCTGGTTGGCCTCATATGGTTTCCGGTATTCCTGATTTTGCTTAAATCCCTTTCCGGGATAATAATCGCCGGATTTCTTGCTTTCTTCCTGATGGCAAGGTCAGTTTTTGAGATGCGTGATGCAGCCATCCGGTTTATGGTGATTGTGCCCGTAATTATGATACCTCTTTTTTCGATCATTTACCTGGGGCATGCCATCGGCAAGTTTTATTCATTTGATGAGCTCAGTCCTGATGAAATTGATGAATATACGGTGGAGGGGAATGCATATGAAAATTATCCCGACAGCAGGGAGGTGGAAAATGGACATTATGTATGGCTTCACGTATGTGATATGGAGATGGAACGTGCATGGAACCGAGTGAGTGAGATCGATTTTCATGACAGCACCACTAACGGGAACGCTATCAGGGGAACACTTATCAGATTCCTGACTTCCAAAGGGTTCAGGAAGGATGCAGTGGGCGTGGGCAAACTCTCGATGGCTGAAGTGAAAGCCATTGAACATGGTACGGCAAATCACATCTATTTGCAACGATTCAGGCTGTACCCGCGCATATATGAGGTCATCTGGGAGATTGACCGTTACAGAATGGGATTCGATCCCAATGAGAAATCGGTAGTTCAGCGATACCTCTACTTCGAAGCAGGATGGAATATTGCTCGTGAGCACCTGGCTTACGGGGTAGGGAACGGTGATTTGCGGGTCGCTTTCAAAGAATATTATGAGTCCACCCACTCTCCCCTGGATCAAAAATGGAGAAGGCGGGCACATAACCAGTACCTCACGTTCCTGATTGCATTTGGAATTCCGGGGATGATTATATGCCTGGCGGCACTTATAATCCCCATTTTCGTTGCCAGGAGGCATCGCTCCTTTATGGCAACAGGATTTCTTATCCTTACCCTGCTCTCCATGCTCAACGAGGATACCCTGGAGACGGCATGCGGAGTTTCTTTTGTGGCGTTCTTTTGTGCCTTGTTTATTTTTGGTCCGGAATACCCCTGGCTGCGCCGTAAAGTTTTTAAAAGTAATGGGTAAGCGGTTAGACAGGGATTTTTATCGTCAGGATGTCCTCCACGTGGCCCCGGCTTTGCTTGGCCAACACCTGGTACGCATCTATCCCGACGGGACCAGAGCCAGCTATGTCATTTCAGAAACTGAAGCTTACCGCGGGGGTGAGGACCTGGCCTGTCATGCAAGCAAAGGAAAAACACCCCGGACCGGCGTGATGTTTGGTGACGGGGGTCATCTGTACATGTACCTTATCTATGGAATGTACTGGATGCTCAATGTGGTCACATCTGAAAAAGATATTGCACAGGCTGTCTTGTTCAGGGGTATTCGTGAAGTAAATGGTCCTGGGCGTCTTACACGCTTGCTCCGCGTCGATAAGAAGTACTATGGAGAGGACCTGGTGAATTCGGACCGGATCTGGATCGAAGAAAGTGGTATTAGCCCCACCTATAGCACCGGTCCCCGCGTAGGTGTAGAATCTGCGGGCGTACCCTGGAAGGATATGCCATGGAGGTTCCTCATTAACCTATAAATATTATATATTTGCTTACTTTTTTTAATCAACTTACACACTGAATTAATGCAAAAGTTCCGTCAATATAACCTTATCCTGGGGTGGGGCGTGTTTCTGGTTTCACTGATCGTATATTTACTAACCTTAGAGCCCACAGCCAGTTTCTGGGATTGTGGCGAATTTATTGCTACTGCCTTTAAGATGGAAGTAGGGCACCCCCCGGGAGCACCTTTCTTTATGGTACTGGGACGCTTTTTCTCGCTGTTTGCCGGTGGTGATGTGACCAAAGTGGCGGTTGCAGTGAATGTGCTCTCTGCCCTGACCGCTGCGTTCACCATTCTTTTCCTGTTCTGGACAATCACACACCTGGTAAAGAAATTCTTTGCTACTGAAGAATCAACTAGTCCGGTAGCGTTTATCACAATTTTCGGATCGGCCCTGGTAGGCTCATTGGCTTATACCTTCAGCGATTCGTTCTGGTTTTCGGCAGTGGAGGCCGAAGTATATTCCACCTCGTCGCTCTTTACAGCAGTGGTCTTCTGGGCCATTCTAAAGTGGGAAAACATTGCCGATGAACCTGGTGCCAACCGGTGGATCATCCTTATTGCCTACCTGATGGGATTATCCATTGGGGTTCACCTGTTGAACCTGCTGGCCATTCCGGCCCTTATTTTTGTATATTATTTCAGGAAGTTCAAGCCATCCACAAAGGGCATCATCGGTGCCCTGGTTGTATCTGTAGCTATTTTGGGGATAGTGAACTACATGCTCATTCCCGGATTGACTTCCATCGCTGCCAAGTTTGAGCTGGTATTTGTAAATGGAATGCACATGCCATTTAATACAGGAGTGCTTGTCTATGCACTGTTGCTGTTTGGCGGTCTCATCTTTGGGATCTATTATACCCACCACAAGAGAAATGTATTGTGGAATACCATCCTGCTGAGCCTTTTTGTGATCGTTATCGGTTACTCTTCCTATGCAATCATTGTCATTCGCTCGGCTGCCAACACACCGCTGGACGAGAGTAATCCGGATACAGTCTTTTCTCTGTTGGACTACCTGAACCGCGAACAATATGGCGACAATCCACTGGTTTATGGAGCCTTCTTCAATTCAAGACCCACTGGGTTTGATGAGGGCAAGCCCAGCTATTATAAGGGGGAGGAGGAGTACTATCCGGTTAATAAAAACAGGGAGTATAAGTACGGCAAAGATTCCAAAGGGTTCTTTCCAAGGATGTGGAGTACCCAGGCAAGGCATGCCAATGAATACATCTATTGGGCGAAAATGGACGAATCCAAACTTTACGATGTGCGCAGGGATGAGCAGGGGAATCCCATAATGAACCAAACGGGCGGGTACAGCTATGACCGTTCAAAACCCATTGCCATTCCGACCTTTGGAGAAAACATGAGGTTTTTCTTCCGCTACCAGATCGGGTATATGTACCTGCGGTATTTCATGTGGAATTTTGCCGGAAGACAGAATGATATTCAGGGGCACGGGGAACTTACCAAAGGGAACTGGATCAGCGGGATCAAATTCATTGACCAGGCCAGGTTGGGACCCCAAAACCACCAGCCTGCTTCCATCGTTGACAACAAGGCCCACAACAAATATTACATGTTGCCCCTGCTGCTTGGCCTTGTGGGTGCGTATTTTCACTATAAGAAGCACAACAAGGATTTCTGGGTAGTAGCACTGCTGTTCGTGTTAACCGGACTGGCGATTCTGGTTTATCTGAATCAGTATCCCATTCAACCCCGGGAAAGGGACTATGCCTATGCAGGTTCCTTCTACGCCTTTGCCATATGGGTTGGGATAGGTGTCGCCGGACTGATCGACAGGGTATTGAAAAATAAGAAAACCGTGGTGACTGCGGGAGTCCTGGTGGTTGCTTCGCTGATCCTGGTGCCTGGTATCATGGCCAAAGAGAATTGGGACGATCACGATCGTTCACACCGCTTTACAGCCCCTGCCTTTGCACGAAACTTTCTTAATTCGTGCCTGCCGGGCGGGATTATGTTTACCAACGGGGATAACGATACGTTCCCCCTCTGGTACATCCAGGAAGTGGAGGGTGTGCGCACCGATGTACGGATCGTCAACCTGAGTTATCTGACGGCTGACTGGTATATCGAGCAGATGAAGCAAACGTTCTACGATTCTGAAGCGCTGCCCATTAGCTGGACCAAGGAAAAGTATATCCAGGGAAAGCGAGATTATGCCTACCTGGTCGAGACAGCCGGAGTACTCATTAAGGAGAAATACGATGTAAACCGCGCAAAATACGAGCCTGAAGTGAGGGATATCTACAGCAACCTGCTGGAGATCCTGGAATCTTCCCTGCTCCCTTCGAACCATGCCACTGATTACCAGGCCATCCTGGCGCTGGAGGATCATATGGATCCGCTTCGTCTGTTTGGTTATATGCGCACGTTCAATTCGAAGGATATTGCAGAACGGATTAACCTGGATGCAGAGGCCATGAAGGCGGAGACTGCCAGAATGGAACAGATGATCAAGAGGATTGATGCTGATTTTGCTCCGCTGAAGGAGGCCATGGCATTTCTTATGACAGAAGATCCGCGCTTCAGGCAGGCACAGGGACAGGCACAGTATTTTATTCCCGCGAAGAAATTTGTGATCCCGTCGGATTCCGCAAGCGGACCCGATTGGCTGGTTCCGGATGAGTTAGAGGGAGAAAGAGTGGACCAGGTCCGGTTTTCCCTTACGGAGAGTGTACTTTACAAAAACCTGCTGACCGTCATGGAGTTATTCGGAACCAACAACTGGGAACGTCCGATCTATTATTCCACCACCGTTTCGTCAGAAAACTACCTGAACCTGGAGGACTACATGGTCAGAGAGGGGCTTGCCCTGAGAGTGGCACCGGTAAAATATGCTAATTCCAATTATCTGGGGAAGGTGCTCACCGGGGATATGTATTCCAAATTGATGAACGATTTTGACTGGGGTGGAATCGATACTCCCGGGATTTATCTGGACGAGAATAATTTACGGATGACCATTCATTACCGTTATGCCTTTGCTGTATTGTCCGGTGCTTTGAGGGATGAAGGCAAACTGGACAGTGCAAAAGCAGTATTGGATGAATGCGTGCAACACATGCCCGAGGAAAATGTCCCCTATAATGCAGGTATTACACCTATTATACAGGGATATTTCAGCGTGGGGGATACAGCCACGGCCATGGCAATGGTTGAAAAGTATGAGCAGAAGCTGGAATCAGAACTTGACTATTACAATGTACTTTCGAAGAGCAAAAAGTTCAGGTTTGTCAAGACAGGGAACGATTACCTCGGGGCAGTAAGAGACATTAATGCCCTGCGGAGTATGTGCCTTGGATTTGGAGAAACAGATGCGGCAAGGCGACTGGAGGAGGAGCTTACCACGTATGGGCAGGATTATGACCGCCTGTTCCGCTAAATAAATGAGGCTGTCTCAAAAGGGCAAC
>CAZCQL010000119.1:0-3050 GCA_964500835.1 uncultured Bacteroides sp. | reverse complement strand
AAGGGACTTTTGGTACGGACTCATATTAACTGAATAAGAATAGAATGCTGATTGTTAGGCCCCCATCTTTACTAACCCGTGCATTGCACCGGATGACATGGGAGATTCCGGGCGAAAAACAAGAAGTGTACCTCACATTTGACGACGGCCCCACACCAGGAGTTACCCCCTGGGTCCTCGACCAGCTCGATGAAGCGAAGGCAAAGGCCACTTTTTTTTGCCTGGGCCGCAATGTGGACAAGCACCGCGACATCTATAGCCAGATCCTTTCCGCAGGCCACTCGGTAGGTAACCACAGTTACAGCCACCTCAAAGGATTCCGGTCAAGCATCAAACGCTACATGGAAGATATCCGCCTGGCCTCCAACATGATCGATTCAAAATTATTCCGCCCGCCCTACGGCCGTATCTTTCCCGGCCAGGTCAGGGCCGTACTCCAACAGTACGACATCATCATGTGGGATGTATTAAGCATCGATTACAACCCTGGGCTCACAGGAGACAGGGTTCTTCAAAATGTGACCAAAAATGTAAAACCCGGCTCCATCATCGTTTTCCACGACTCCGACAAAGCCTCCGAAAACCTTTACTACGCCCTGCCCCGTACCCTGGAATTCCTGCGGGAATCCGGTTTCACCATGAAATCCATCCCCAGCGAAGGGCTGCCAAAAGCAGAATTTACTGTTAACTGAGCAATTAAACCATCCACTGGGCAAAAACCAACAGTCCAACTACAATCCAGAGAACCACCTCATGCATCCAGTGGTTCCTCTTCCTATGAAAGTAATTCGAGAGGATGTAAGAAACCGGGATCCCGATGTAAACCAGGGATACTAAATCAAACCTGGTAATAAACAGAAAGAAGAGGCCTCCGCACACAAACATGTAAAACATGACCTGGAAGATGTTCTGGATCATCGTCTTTCTTGACTGAAACCTGACAATCATATAGATGCTGGCCAGGAATACCAGCAGCGTCATAAACCCGTAATAGATATAGACGCTGAAATGCCGTGCTTCAAACGATCTTTCAAAGGCTAGATTCTTAGAAATCAAGGTTTTTAAGACGGCCCCATCATCAAGAACGACCCAGTACCAGGTCACAAGGAACAATCCAAGAATGAGGTAGGCAACCACCGGGTAAAAAATCTCACGCCAGGTGACCGTTCGCAAGGCTCCAAGACTGATCCAGATAAGAGGAACAAACCAGACGAGTCTCAGATAGAACATGCTGCCAAGGGCCAAAACAACTCCGGCGTTAAATACACTGAATGTATCAGGTGGCTTGTCATGTACACCAAAAAGAATCGCAAAACAGATAAGGTAAAAGAGGGAGCCAACCAATGCAGGGCTTACATGCTGAGTTTCAGGGAGCGCTAATGAAAAAAGTAAGAAGAAGACCGCTGGCATAAATGACCTGAATTCTATGAGCACATACCGAATACTCATTCGGATTAATGTATAACTCAGAATCCACAGAATGATCAGCGTGATAAATCGATTGAGTACCGGAGTGGTATGAATGGCCCCAAACAGCAGGTTGTAAAACGGCATATCCGAGTAGGCCACTAATCCACTGGTGCCTGCTGCTCCAATTCCTCCAGCCGTTCCAGGTACACCAATGCCCCCGGATCCGCCTGACTGGATAAATGATTTTAAGAAGATGGCCACGGAGAGGACTATAAAACCTACCACTCCACCCGCTCGGTTGTTCTTGAGGAATCGAAGCAGGATCATTTAGCCAATTTCAAATTATGTGATTCCATGGAGCAAACAATTTTAGAGATCAAAACCGATATCCTTGCGATAATATTTGCCCTTGAAGTTGATTTTCCCGGCAGTTTTGTATGCATTTCCGAGGGCATCATCCAAATACTCTCCAAAAGAGCTTACAGCCAGTACCCTGCCTCCGTTAGTTACCACTTTACTCCCTTCGTTTGTTTCTTCAAGTTTTGTCCCTGCATGAAAGATCAGGCAATCCTTCACATTTTCAAACCCGGTGATCTCTTTGCCTTTTTCATAACTTCCGGGATATCCCCCTGAAACAAGCATTACTGTAGCCATTGTCCGGTCATCAATTTCAATGTCAATTTCCGATAACCTCTTTTCGGCAGTGGCTTTCATTAGCTCTACCAGATCGTTCTTAATCCTTGGCAGCACCACTTCCGATTCCGGGTCACCCATCCGTACATTATACTCAACCACATACGGATCCCCATCCTTATTCATCAGTCCGATAAATATGAAACCCTTATAATCGATCTTGTCTGCTTTAAGTCCTTCAATGGTAGGCTTTACAATGCGGTCTTCCACCTTTTTCATAAACTCCTTGTCTGCAAAGGGTACGGGCGATACCGCCCCCATGCCACCCGTATTGAGGCCCGAATCGCCCTCTCCAATTCGTTTGTAATCCTTGGCTTCAGGCAAAATGACATACCCTTCCCCGTCGGTCAGGACAAATACAGAGAGTTCAATGCCATTCAGGTACTCCTCCACCACCACCTTCCGCGAGGCTTCGCCAAATTTACCATGCAACATCAGGGTCAATTCTTCCTGCGCTTTCTTAAGTTTATCGATGATCAGCACCCCTTTCCCAGCAGCCAGGCCATCCGCTTTCAAAACATAGGGCGGCTCAAGTTTTGCCAGAAAGTGCCTGCCCTCCGAAACCGTATAGTCAATAAACGTCCTGAACTTTCCGGTAGGAATGTTATTCTCCCGCATGAACGTTTTGGCAAAATCCTTGCTCCCCTCCAGCTCGGCCCCCGCCTTTGAAGGGCCAATCACCGGAAGGTCCTTTAACTCGGGATCCTCCTTAAAATAGTCAGCCACACCTGCCACCAGAGGCACCTCCGGACCAACCACCACCATATCAATACTCTCCCTGAGCACCAACTCTTTCATCCTCTCGAAATCTTCCACCCCGATGGGAACATTCGTCCCCACCTCGGCTGTTCCGGCATTCCCAGGGGCAATAAATAACCTGTCCAATTGCTCACTCTGGGCCATTTTCCAGGCCAATGCATGTTCGCGGCCTCCGCCTCCGATGATTA
>CAZCQL010000118.1:0-10843 GCA_964500835.1 uncultured Bacteroides sp. | reverse complement strand
GCCTGTCGGAAAGCATGTAGTTCACATTCACATTGAAATCGAAATAAAGATTCACATGCGAGGCGATCACATCGTTTAAGGGATTGGTCACCGGATCGTGGATCACAGAGGCATAACTCAAGCCCAGTGAAAGATCCGTGTGGAGAGAAAGTCTTCCGATTCTCGCCCTCGGTGCGCTATAAAACACAAAGGCGCTCAATGGATTTCCCACAAGCACATCTTTACGATCAGCGATCAGATCGGCATAATGGAATCCGATACCATAGCCCGGATAATTATTTAATTGCTGCCACCACTTGTTTCCCGTTGTCTGGAATCCAATCCTGACCTCAACAGCCTTATAGCCATCTGCGAATTTCTCCTTCAGGAATTGGGTTCTGCTCCAATAAACCCCTGTATGATAGAGTAACTGAATGTAACCATAATGAGGGTGTTGTGACTGAATAGATTCCTGGGAATGTCCCATCATGCAGGTAAAAAGAAGGGATAGGGTGAGGCCTTTCTTTATCATTGGTGGCAACAGTCAAAACAGTGATTTTATACCTTCCTCTGTGGCTTTACAAATCCCTCTCTCAGTGATTAGTCGGGTTACCAGACGCGCTGGTGTGATGTCGAATCCCGGATTTGCAATGTGGGTCGTTTCGGGAAGAATTCTCACTTTCGCAATCCGGTGGATTGATTCATCCCATCCTTCCACATGGGTTACCTCAGATCCGCTCCTGGACTCGATTATTGTCTTCATTCCATCTTCCATTTTGAAATCGATGGTTGAGGCAGGAAGTGCCACATAAAAGGGAATTTGATTATCCGAAGCTGCCAGGGCCTTCAGATAGGTGCCGATTTTGTTCACCACATCGCCTGTCCGTGTGGTCCGGTCACTTCCAACCAATACCATATCCACCTCTCCCCGTTGCATGAGGTGTCCACCCGCATTATCGACAATGAGTGTGTGGGAAACTCCGTGCTCTCCCAATTCAAAAGAAGTAAGCCGGGCCCCCTGGTTCCGCGGACGTGTTTCATCCACCCATACATGGATGGGTATCCCCTCATCGTGAGCCAGGTAAATGGGAGCAGTGGCCGTGCCGTAATCCACACATGCCAGCCAGCCCGCATTGCAGTGAGTCAGAATGTTGACCGTCTTACCACTCTTCTCATAATGATCCCTGATCAGTGAGACCCCATGCTCTCCTATCTTTTTACAATTAGACACTTCATCTTCAGCAAGGCGAACAGCCAGGTGGAACAATCTGTCAACCATGCCTTCCCGCGAGCCTGCGCAATTGACTTCATTGATCATCCGGCTTACAGCATAAGCCAGATTAACGGCAGTAGGTCTGGATGCGATCAGATTTTTTCCCTCCTGTTTCACTTCATCACACCAGTTCCCTGAATCGCTTTTAAGCGCGGCCAGATACATTCCAAAAGCAGCAGTGACACCAATGAGCGGGGCTCCCCTTACAACCATTTTGCAAATCGCCTCACGGGCATCTTTTGCACTTGTCAACTTTTCCACGCTGAATTCGAAGGGTAGTTTTCGCTGGTCGATAACGTTGATTACCGAAGGGTTCTCATCCATCCAGATGGACCTGTAGGCGGTTCCGCCAATGCGCATGGCCTATAGTTTTTCTTTTATCTTTGGGTAATACGAATATACAAAATGCATGACACAACTTCCGAACATTAAGAACATCCTGTTTGATCTTGGAGGAGTCATTCTGGACATCAATGTGCAGTCGACCTTAAAAAGATTTTATGAACTAGGTTTCCCTGCCGAACTTCTGCAATATCCATACCACATGACTACCGATCTGTTCTTCAACTATGAGACAGGAAAAATAGGAACAGATGAATTCAGGAACGAGATCAGGAAAAAAACAAATGCAGGAATAACTAATGGCGAGTTTGATGAGGCATGGAATGCCATGTTAATTGGAGTGCCGGAGGAGCGGACGGCTCTACTTAAAGAGCTATCTGGCCGGTACAATCTTTATATGCTGAGTAATACCTCAGCCTTGCACGTACCGGTATTTGAGAAGATGTTTAAAGAGGCCGGGGGAGTTTCCATGCAAAAAATCTTCACCGGAATTTATTATTCGTTCGAGATCGGTTGGCATAAACCTGATCTGGAGGCCTGGGAGTTTGTCATACGTGACGCAGTGATCAATCCCGGGGAAACGCTCTTTCTGGACGATAACATTCAAAATATCAAAGCTTCCCAGGAACTAGGATTTCAGGCCATCCACATCCACGAAAGAACGAACCTCATGAATATGGGATTCGATCTGTAGATTCCCAAATAAACATAGATGCCCGGATAAATGCAGAAGCCCTGACAAATGCAGAAGCCAGGAGGGGTATTAATACCCAGCCACCACCCCACATTACAGTTCTGCTTCAACAGATCCGCCCACATCAAGGTGCACCTCTGACCCACAAAGGCAAAGATCAAGTCCCTCCCCTTTTTGATTCTCAATAGCTACCTTTCCTTTTTCAATATGAATATTCAGGATCCTTCTCCTGTAAAAGATCTTGAATGTGAGCGAGTCCCACTTCTCCGGAAGGCGGGGATCGAAGCTTAGTAAATCGTCTCTGATTTTCATGCCTCCAAAGCCGTGTACCACAGACATCCAGGTTCCGCCCATGCTGGTTATGTGCAGGCCCTCTGCTACTTCGTTGTTGTAATCATCCAGGTCCAGCCTTGAGGTGCGGAGGTACAATTCATGTGCTTTGTCGGTCAGGCCGATTCTGGAAGCCAGAATGGAATGGACGCACGGCGACAACGAAGACTCATGCACGGTCCTGGGCTCATAGAAATCAAAATTACGGCGGATGGTTTCCACATCATATTCATCCTCGAAAAGGTAAATTCCCTGCAATACATCTGCCTGCTTTATAAAGCATGACCGCAAAATGCGGTCCCACGACCAGCATTGATTAATGGGTCTTTCCGTTGGAAGAAGCTGAGATGTAAGCGTTTGCTCCTTATCCATATATCCCTCCTGCTGAAGAAAAACTCCTTCCTGTTCATAGTAAGGGAAGTAGAGGTGTTCGATAATCTCCTTCCAGGCGCTGGTTTCTTTCTCATAGTCAAAACCGGTCTTAGTGGTGACCTTTTTAAATTCTTCCGGATAACCGGCCATCACAAAATCGAGAACTTCTATGGAATACCGGAGAGTCCAGTGGGCCAATTTATTGGTATACCAGTTGTTATTAACGTTGTTTTCGTACTCATTGGGTCCGGTCACACCCAGCATCACGTACATACCTTTCTCATAGGACCAGCTGACCCTCTGTTGCCAGAAACGGGAGATGCCAATCAAAACTTCCAGCCCGAATGAAACCAGGTATTCTTTATCGCCCGTATAGCGGATATAATTATAAATGGCGAATGCAATGGCCCCGTTCCTGTGTATTTCCTCGAAAGTGATTTCCCACTCGTTGTGGCACTCCTCTCCATTCATGGTCACCATGGGATAGAGGGCAGCCCCATTCGAAAATCCAAGTTTAGCTGCATTCTCAATGGCTTTCTCAAGGTGTTTATGCCTGTAAACAAGCAGGTTCCTGGATACCTTTTCCGGGGCCGTACTCAGGTAAAATGGAATCATGTATGCCTCCGTGTCCCAATAGGTACTTCCACCATATTTCTCGCCGGTAAATCCCTTGGGTCCGATATTTAACCGTTCATCCTTGCCGGTATAGGTCTGATTGAGCTGGAAAATGTTAAACCGGATGGCCTGCTGTGCAGCTATATCCCCCTCTATCACAATATCAGATTGATCCCATTTGTTTTCCCAGACTTCGGAATGCTCCTTGAACAAAGTTTCAAATCCTGCTCCCATGGCCTCCTTCAGGATTTTTTCCCCTGATTTCACGATATCTGAAGGTGGATGGTTCATGGAGCTTAGAACTGAAACATACTTGAAGAACACCGATTCTTCGCCTTCCGATATATCAACCAGAATCCTGTTGGCCACGAAATCCGTTCGCTGAATTACTTCCGGATCTGTGTCCATCGGCTTGCCATTCATTTTTATCTCATACCCCATGGTCATGCATGCAAGGAAATTGCTCTTTTTTGTCCGGGCCTTTAGCATTCCCCTGCCGGCCTGTGCCGCTGATTCTTCTATCTCCCAGAATTTTTCATCGTAATTAGAGTCCTGGTTTACCACATCGCCGTCGATATACGGAGTAAAGGAGATTTTACCTGTATAGTCAACCGATCGAATGGAATACCGGATGACACCTACCTCGTCTCTGTTCATGCTTAAGAACCGCCGGGTTGAGATTTCTAATTTTCTATCCCGGATGTACACCCCGAATGTTCTTTCCAGGTATCCTTGATACATGTTTAGTTCACGCCTGAATTCGATTGGTTCCCTCTGGTGAAGATCAAGTGGCTGACCGTCGATCTCAACGTTTATCCCTACCCAGTTAGGGCCATTTAGGACCTTGGCAAAATATTCTGGATATCCGTTTTTCCACCAGCCTACCCTTGTCTTATCGGGGTAATAAACTCCGGCGAGGTAATTCCCCTGAAGGGATTTTCCCGAATAGTGTTCTTCAAAATTGGCACGCTGACCCATGCGGCCGTTTCCAAGGCTGAAAATACTTTCGGAAGCTTCCTGCATCCCGGGATGAAATCCCTCTTCAATAATGCTCCACGGATCCTCTTTATAATGACCAGCCATCTGCTTCTTTTTAAGATTGATTGGAATCGGTAACAAACATGATCAATACAGCCGCTATCAGCATGGAGATTCCTCCGGTGAGCAGAGCATAGATACTGTCTCCGCTGAACATCGAATTAACCATAAATCCAAGGAGGGTGGCTGCCAGGATCTGCGGAATTACAATAAAAAAGTTAAAGATTCCCATATATACACCCATTTTATGAGAGGGAAGGGAGCCTGTGAGAATGGCATAAGGCATGGCCAGAATACTGGCCCAGGCCAATCCAATCCCGATCATTGAAAAGATCAGGTGGTGGGGATTGTCAAGGAACAGGATGGATGCCAGTCCCAGTCCGCCTGCCACCAGGGCTATGGCATGGGTTATTTTCCGGTTGGTGAGCCTGGCAAGAAACGGGAGGACTACAAGTCCGAATGCAGCTGCAAACAGGTTGTACCATCCAAACATTCCACTCACCAGGTTGGCACCTTCGTTGTATGCAGCTGAAGTAGTGTCTGTCGATCCATACATGTGTTGCGTCACAGCCGTGGTGGTATAAATCCACATGCTGAAAAGGGCAAACCAGGAGAAGAATTGTACAATGGCCAGCTGTTTCATGGTGGCAGGCATCCGGTACAGGTCTGTAATAATACTTACAAGTCCGCTCTTTTCCTTCCCGAACCGGATCATTGCAGCTGTCAATAGCTGAAGGATACCGAACAATGCAAGGCCCGCCGCCAGGATATAGAGCTCTTTTTCCAACTCATACCCGTAAATCGGCCAGGCAACAAGCAATCCTACAAGGGTCCAAATGATTCCCCTTCTCCAGTATTTCTTACCAGGTTCCACTCCTTCCGTATCTTTCTCTAGCGTTCTGCTCTCGTCATTTTTGAAGCTTTCCAGTTCCTCCGGGGAATACTCCCTGGTTTTTAAAACTGTCCATAAAACTGCCGCAAGGAATACGGTACCGCCGATATAGAAGGAGAGCCGGACAGTTTGCGGGATCTCTCCTTCGGGTGCTGTATTCGAAAAATGGAACCACTCCGATAGCATATATGGAAGCCAGGATGCCACAAAAGCTCCTATTCCTATAAAAAAACTCTGCATGGTGAATCCCAGGGTACGCTGGTTATCGGGCAGCATGTCTCCAACAAAAGCCCTGAAGGGTTCCATGGAAATGTTGATGGATGCATCCATGATCCATAACATCCCTACAGCGATCCATAGTCCGGGTGAATTGGGCATCAGGATCAAAGCAATGGAAGCAAGAATTGCCCCTACCAGGAAATATGGGCGGCGGCGACCTAACCTTCCCCAGGTTTTATCACTCATGTGCCCAATAATAGGTTGAATGAGCAGACCGGTAACCGGTGCTGCAATCCACAGGATGGGAATCTGATCAATATCTGCGCCCAGCGTTTGAAAGATACGGCTGACATTCCCGTTTTGAAGGGCAAATCCGAATTGGATACCCAGGAAACCAAAGCTCATATTCCAAATCTGCCAGAAACTTAATTTCGGCTTTTTCATGCGTAAAAATATTTAAAAGTTTCTTACAAAACTTCGCCTTCCGATTTTTTCTATCTTTGTGAAATTTTAATAATTCCTTCAAAAGTAAGGATTTGATGAGAAAGAAATTTCCTGAGTATAAGAAGTTTGACCTTTCCGAAATCAACAAGGAGATCAGCGGAATGTGGCAAGAGAAGAGGATTTTCGAAAAATCCGTGGAGACTCGTGAGGGAATGCCTTCCTTTGTCTTTAATGAGGGCCCTCCTTCGGCAAATGGTATACCGGGGATTCACCATGTCATGGCCCGGACCATCAAAGACATCTTTTGCAGGTATAAGACTCAGCAAGGATTCCAGGTAAAAAGAAAGGCCGGTTGGGATACCCATGGCCTGCCGGTTGAATTGGGTGTGGAGAGTTCGCTGAACATCACCAAAGAGGATATCGGAACTAAAATCTCCATTGAAGAATTCAATGCCGCATGCAGGAAAGCGGTGATGAAGTACACCGGCCTCTGGGAGAACCTTACCGAAATCATGGGTTTCTGGATCAACATGGATGAACCCTATGTAACCTATGAAAACAAATACATTGAAACTGTTTGGTACCTTTTAAAGGAATTTCATAAAAAGGACCTTCTGTATAAAGGATATTCCATTCAACCCTATTCGCCGGCAGCAGGAACCGGGCTCAGTACTCATGAGCTTAATCAACCCGGATGCTACAGAGACGTCAAAGATACCACTGTGGTAGCCCAGTTTAAAGTTGTGAAAAACGATTCTTCGGCTGCCTTGTATAAGAAAACAGATACCGGGATCTTTATCCTGGCATGGACAACGACCCCCTGGACGTTGCCTTCCAATACAGCCCTTACGGTAGGCCCTTCCATCGAGTATGTGTTGGTCAGGACCTTCAACCCATATACCGGAATTCCAATTACTGTACTTGTTGCGAAAGAACTTATGGAGCAGTATTTTCCGGAGAAGAATGCAGATCTGCCTCTGGATGAATATGAAAGCGGGAAGAGCCGTATTCCTTTTAAAATACTGACAACCTTACGTGGAGCTGATCTCGAGGGGCTTGTTTATGAGCAACTGCTCGACTGGGTTAAACCATCCGGCAATGCATTCAGAGTGCTTCTTGGTGATTTCGTTACAACGGATGAAGGAACCGGGATAGTCCATACTGCGCCTACGTTCGGAGCTGATGACTACAGGGTGGCCATGGCCAATAATGTCGCATCCATTACTCTTCTGGATAAGAATGGAGTGGCACAGCCGCTGGTTGACAGGAACGGTCGTTTTTACAGGTTGAATGATATTGATCCCGGATTTATCTCGGATAATATAAACCTTGATGGGTATGGTGAGTTTGAAGGCAGGTATGTGAAGAACGAATACGATGATTCAAAGTCCAAAGGTGATCCTACCATCGATGTAGACATCGCCATCAACCTGAAATTGGCCAACAAAGCCTTTCGAATAGAAAAGTATGTGCACAACTACCCCCATTGCTGGCGTACCGATAAACCCGTGCTTTATTATCCACTCGATTCATGGTTTATACGATCAACAGCCATGAAGCAGCGTATGATCGAACTGAATGAGACCATCAAATGGCAACCGGAATCTACCGGGACAGGACGGTTTGGGAAATGGCTGGAAAACCTGGTGGATTGGAATCTTTCAAGGGCCAGATACTGGGGGACTCCACTTCCCATCTGGGTGACCGAAGATAGGGGTGAGCAGATCTGCATAGGTTCCATTCAGGAACTCAGGCAGGAAATTGAGAAATCTGTTGCAGCCGGATTCATGGAGTCCAATGTCTTGGAAGCCTTTGTAGAGGGTGACCCATCCGACAAAAATTACAATCTTTTCGATCTGCACCGTCCTTTTGTGGATGATCTGATCCTGGTAAGCGATTCGGGGCAGAAAATGTTCCGTGAGCCGGTACTTATTGATGTATGGTTCGATTCAGGGGCTATGCCGTATGCGCAATATCATTATCCATTTGAAAACAAAAAGAATTTTGATCAGCTTTTTCCGGCCGATTTCATTGCCGAGGGGGTGGACCAGACGCGGGGATGGTTCTTTACCCAGCATGCCATAGCAACCATGCTGTTCGACTCTGTGGCCTTTAAAAATATTATCTCAAATGGGCTTGTTCTCGACAAAAGTGGAAATAAAATGTCCAAGCGCCTTGGCAATGCCGTAGATCCCTTTCAGGCAATTGAGAAGCATGGTTCAGATCCATTGCGCTGGTACATGATCTCGAATGCCCAGCCTTGGGATAACCTGAAGTTTGACGAATCGGGTGTGGATGAGGTAAAGAGGAAATTCTTTGGTACGCTTTACAATACCTATTCCTTTTTTGCACTTTATGCCAACGTGGATAGTTTTAGCTATAAGGACGGGGAAGTACCGGTCAAGGAGCGTCCGGAAATTGATCGATGGATCATATCATTGCTCAATTCACTTATCCGGGACGTACAGTCGCAATATGAATGTTATGAGCCAACCAGGGCTGCCAGACTGATTCAGGAATTTGTGACCGAAAATCTGAGTAACTGGTATGTCCGGCTTAACCGGAAACGATTCTGGGGGGGTGACTTCGATTTGGATAAGAGGGCCGCCTACCAGACCCTTTATACCTGCCTGGAATGTATTGCCATGCTCGCCGCACCCATTGCCCCGTTCTTTATGGACAAGCTTTATAATGACCTGAATAGTGTGACGAATCGCTACCCCGAAGAATCTGTACACCTCACCAAATTTCCCACTTTAGACAAGGAATTGATCAATGTCGATCTTGAAGAGAGGATGGATGTGGCTCAAAAGTTATCATCCATGATCCTTGGTCTGCGAAGGAAGGTACACATTAAGGTGCGCCAACCCTTAAATAAAATGATGATTCCTGTTTCTGATCCTGGCTTTCAGCAGCAGGTAGAGGGTGTAAAATCCCTGGTTTTGAATGAGGTAAATGTCAAAGAGATTGAATACATTTCGGATACGGCCGGAATCCTTGTAAAGCGGATCAAACCTAATTTTAAATCATTGGGGCCCAGGTTCGGTAAATTGATGAAAGAGATAGGTGCCGCCATCAATGGAATGGACCAGGAGCAGATCGCAGCTTTTGAAAAAGAGCAATCTTTCGAAATCAGGGCCGGAGCAGATAATATTAGGCTTACTCTGGAGGATGTAGAGATCATATCAGAAGATATTCCGGGCTGGCTCGTTGCCAATGAAGGTGCCATCACCGTAGCTCTTGATATAAATATTTCGGAAGGGCTCCGGCAAGAAGGAGTAGCAAGGGAATTGGTCAACAGAATTCAGAACATACGTAAGGAAAGCGGATTCGATGTGACAGACAGAATAGAAGTGCTTATTGAAAAAAATGAGCTGATTAATGAAGCCATTATCAAACATTCCGAATACATTGGTTCTCAGACGCTTGCTGACAAAGTTTCGTTAGCCGATACTGTTGAAAATAACCATAGCAAACGCATTGAAATCGATGAAAATGTTTACATAAATGTAAAGGTTGTACGCGTTTGAAATGGCGGTAAATAATTATAAAAATATTGTATATTTAACCAAATATAATACGAGCAATCATGGCTGATAAAAACAGATATACGGATGGTGAGTTGCAGGAATTCAAAGAGCTTATTTTGCAAAAGCTTGATAAGGCCAAGGAGGACTATGAGTTGTTAAAATCGGCCATTACCCAGAGCGAGAGCAACGACACACAGGATACTTCACCTACTTTCAAGGTACTCGAAGAAGGAGCTGCCACTCTTTCCAAGGAAGAAGCAGGAAGATTGGCGCAGCGGCAGCAAAAATTTATACAGCATCTCCAGGGGGCCCTGATCCGAATTGAGAATAAAACCTACGGTATTTGCAGGGAAACAGGTAAACTAATCTCCAAAGAACGATTAAGAGCTGTTCCGCATGCCACCTTAAGCATGGAGGCCAAATCCAGACAATAATATTGGGTGGAGCCACTATTTTTGGCTTAGCCTGTCCGGTGAAGAAGTAACTATGTCCATTTCCAGGAAATCCATACTTGTAATTTTCCTTATTCTTCTGGCCGACCAGTCCCTGAAAGTCCTGGTCAAAACTCACATGACCCTGTATGAACAGATCCCGTTCCTGGGCAACTGGGGAATTCTACACTTTGTAGAGAATAACGGGATGGCTTTTGGGCTGAGTCTCCCGGGGAAGCTTGGAAAGATACTGCTCTCATCTTTCAGGATCGTTGCCGTCGCAGGCATTGCGTATTATCTCAGGCATCTTATCCGGCTCAAGGCCCATAACGGGCTCATCATCGCTCTAGCTATGGTTATGGCCGGTGCCATCGGTAATATTATCGATTCAGCATTTTATGGATTAATCTTCAGTGCCAGCAATCCCGTTGAAACCGCTACTCTGTTTCCGGAGGGCGGAGGGTATGCCTCCCTGCTTCACGGCAAGGTGGTTGATATGTTCTATTTTCCAATTATCAAGGGAAATTACCCGAATTGGTTCAGGGGCGGTGCAAGTTTTGTTTTTTTCAGGCCTGTATTCAACCTGGCCGACTCCAGCATCTCAGTAGCAGTTGCCGTAATTCTCTTTAACCAGAAAAGATTTTTCAAGCATGTAACCGAAAAAGATAGCGTTGCCGGTGAACC
>CAZCQL010000117.1:3960-10957 GCA_964500835.1 uncultured Bacteroides sp. | reverse complement strand
GGGATAGTTCCCGTTGTAGCCCCGGAAGCTGCATCCACATAGACCAGCTCGATGCCTTTTTCTTTCCCCAGGTTCCTGGAATATTGCTTATTGATGTGATCGTTCCAGTGTTCATGTACGCCGAGACTTGTCAGGGGAGTACCGTCCCCTTCAGGATCATACACAGTACCCGATGGAGGATCACCGGCCAGAGCGGCCTCGTGCAGGTAGTTGTCCACGTTCCCATCGATCCATTCCCCGGCCTGACCTGGTTCGCTGCGAAGGAAATCAAGTCCAACCGACTCGATGGCCACGCCGTCGAATGACAAGAAGAGGCTAGACATCCAATCCCCGTTAAAAGGAGCCATCATCATTTTATCTTTCACCTTTACTGAGGTATTATGGAAGGCTGAGTTGTGGAGGGCATCTACCATGAACAACAGGGTTTTTTCACCCAGATCCTTATGTCCCATTATATCTACCAGTGCATTGTAGGTACCCATGTTCCTTTTTGTGCCGAATTGGGGCAGATTGTTGGTTGCTGCAATGAAAGGATGAACACCGGCATCTACCGGCCCACTGGTGCCCTGGGCATTGCTTGCATAGGTTCCAAAATGGTTTTTCGCGCAAATGGTGATTCCCGCCAGTTTATGGGCCTTTAGACTTCCCAGGTTGATTATATAATCGGCCTCGGTCACAAAAGTCGGGATGTACGAATCCTGTCCGTCTACAGAATCATTTGACCAGTGTATCACTGTGTTGATATCCATGGAGAACGGTTCCCGACCGTTTTCACCCATTGAATTGTCAATAAAATGGACATCCGGAAATTCTTCTTTGCAGCGGTTAAAAACAAAATCCGGGACATACCGGGAGATATCGTAAAAGCTTATGGCTGAGGCAGGGACCCTTGCATTGAATACCAGTTGTTTTAGCAATGCATGCACCACCTGAGGCGCAACCGATACGGCATTGCTTTCCTGGTCCTGGCTCCTCATCATATTCCAGTTCACTTTAATGGCGATCTTTTCATTGTCCCTGTATCCGCTATCTCCCTTATCATGAGCTTTGTTGAAGTACCTGAAGATGGAATCCCAGGAAAGTGAATCGGAAGATGTTCCTGTCAGTTTCCGGATTCCCCTTGATAGCATATAATTCACCGTAACACTGTCAATGGAGGCATCACTCCACCAGTATATCTTTTCTCCCGTCCAGCTGGTCGAAGCTGTGTCATAGCTCCAAACCACCCTTCCGGGATAAATACCCCTGCCTTCACCCATGGGATCATTGGGTGCGTCAATCGGAACAAAATCATCATCGGAAATCACTCCTGCTCTAAGATTGCTGAAGCCTCCCGGAGAGAGAATGAAAACCGATGTAATCACACTGGCAATTAAAAGCAAACCTGCTATTGCATACCGGGACTCCGCAAATTTAGCCCTGGCTTTTTTGAATAGTAACGTGGTTGAGACGACCCCGGTCAGCCACAGTACGAATGCCGAGGCAATGGGAAATGCCGCTCTCTGACAGGGATAGGCGGCCCTGGATGGTTTAGGTATTACACGGACCAGAAACCAGATCAATGCAAAGAAACCGACCACATACAACCAGCTCTTTTTGAGAATTTGCAGACTTTTTTTTAATGTGCTCACTCTGTAAAGTCAATAGATGAATTAAACATCCCCAATTTCAGAATTAGGGCTTACTAACTGTTGTCAGAATAACGCATTTGCTTGCTTGAAATGCTCATTATTGACAAAGGATTGTATGGTATGAACAACTACAGACTGCGGTTATTAACTAAATTTGAGTTGAAATCTGACTTATCTTAAATCCGGTAGACTATATTAGAAATGAAAAGCTTCTTCATCCCTGCAACCTTACTCATTCAACTGATCTTCATCCCTGCCTCTTTCTCGCAGCAGCAAATCTGGGAAAGAGTGCCTTCATATTATCCTTCATTTAGCTGGGATAAAGTACCTGTCTATATACATTCAGGAGACAGTGAGGGACTCACGGAGGAAGAAGTGGAGTTTATTGCCTCACATTGCGATTTTTATAGTTTTGAAAAATCACATGGGTTGAACACGCATGGATCCACAGAGGCAGGAACGGAATTTGATGCAATGAGAATCAAGGCCATCAATCCGGATATCACACTCCTTTACTACTGGAATACCTTCCTGGATTATCCATTCGCGGATGCGCATGAGGTGTATGAGGCCCACCCCGAATGGTGGCTGTACAATCAGGATAGTACCCTGGACCTGAAGAAAGGAAAGTATAAGCGTTATGATCTTTCAAAGGCCGAAGTGAGGGAATGGTGGGCTGAGGAGGTCCGGAAGGCTGTTGTGGAGGGTTCCTGCGACGGGGTTTTCATGGATGCCTTTCCACAGATTGCCAATGAAGCCAATATTGAGCGCTGGGGACAGGAAAAGTATGATTCCATCCAGGATGGATTACTGGAACTGATCCGGCTCACGCGGGAAAAAACCGATTCCTCCGCCCTGTTAATGTTCAACGGAATCCGGAATACGGATGACCTGCATTTCGGCATGGAATACCTGGACCTTGCAGATGCCGCAACCATAGAGCATTTCGACCAGTTTTCGAGTACTTCCAAAGAGAGCATCCGGCAGGACCTGGAAGATATGAGTGAGGCAAGTATGAATGGCAAGATCGTAGTCCTGAAGACCTTTCCCGGATTCAACTGGACCGAGCATGAACAGATGAACCGGCCCTATGAGGAATTGCTTGAGGAAGCCAGGGAGAACATCACCTTCCCGCTGGCCTGTTTCCTGGTGGCTGCCGGGCCCTATTCATATTTCAATTACTCGTGGGGATACAGGCCGGAGTTCGGGACACTTGAATGGTACGATGAACTGGACAGGCCCCTGGGTAAACCCCTGGGGGATGCAGTGATTGATGGATGGGAGTACACCCGGGAATTCGAGCATGTGAAAGTATGGGTAAACATTGAGACAAAAGAGGCAAAAATTGACTGGATACATTGATGAGGACTAGAGGAACTCATGTAATAGTATTTTGGGTTTTTTGTACAATTAGCCTTACTGGCCAGGAGATTCCTGGAATGGAAGTGCCTTCATATTATCCTTCATTTAGCTGGGATAAAGTACCTGTCTATATACATTCAGGAGACAGTGAGGGACTCACGGAGGAAGAAGTGGAGTTTATTGCCTCACATTGCGATTTTTATAGTTTTGAAAAATCACATGGGTTGAACACGCATGGATCCACAGAGGCAGGAACGGAATTTGATGCAATGAGAATCAAGGCCATCAATCCGGATATCACACTCCTTTACTACTGGAATACCTTCCTGGATTATCCATTCGCGGATGCGCATGAGGTGTATGAGGCCCACCCCGAATGGTGGCTGTACAATCAGGATAGTACCCTGGACCTGAAGAAAGGAAAGTATAAGCGTTATGATCTTTCAAAGGCCGAAGTGAGGGAATGGTGGGCTGAGGAGGTCCGGAAGGCTGTTGTGGAGGGTTCCTGCGACGGGGTTTTCATGGATGCCTTTCCACAGATTGCCAATGAAGCCAATATTGAGCGCTGGGGACAGGAAAAGTATGATTCCATCCAGGATGGATTACTGGAACTGATCCGGCTCACGCGGGAAAAAACCGATTCCTCCGCCCTGTTAATGTTCAACGGAATCCGGAATACGGATGACCTGCATTTCGGCATGGAATACCTGGACCTTGCAGATGCCGCAACCATAGAGCATTTCGACCAGTTTTCGAGTACTTCCAAAGAGAGCATCCGGCAGGACCTGGAAGATATGAGTGAGGCAAGTATGAATGGCAAGATCGTAGTCCTGAAGACCTTTCCCGGATTCAACTGGACCGAGCATGAACAGATGAACCGGCCCTATGAGGAATTGCTTGAGGAAGCCAGGGAGAACATCACCTTCCCGCTGGCCTGTTTCCTGGTGGCTGCCGGGCCCTATTCATATTTCAATTACTCGTGGGGATACAGGCCGGAGTTCGGGACACTTGAATGGTACGATGAACTGGACAGGCCCCTGGGTAAACCCCTGGGGGATGCAGTAATTGATGGATGGGAGTACACCCGCGAATTCGAGCATGTGAAAGTATGGGTGAATATCGAAACGAAGGAGGCCAGGGTATTGTGGGAAGGGTCTACACCCCTTTACAATCCCCCGGACAGTACCATCCTGGAACACTCCCCAGGTGAGATGGCCGACAGCCTGTTGTTCACTTTCATCCCGGATTTTCCCCATGACAGCATTCCGGAATATAACGGAAGTACAAGGTTTACTACCGATTATGAACCATCCGGAAGTACCTGGCACGAACAATGCAACGAGGAGGATGTCTACCTGGCCAGGTTGTCTCACATGGTGGAGGAGGATTCTCTACTCTGGGATCTGAGGATTTCCAAGGGTGGCGCAATCTATTCATTTATAGGACCCTATGGTGAAGGAGTCCCTCCCCAGTACCGTTCCTGGGACTTCAACACGGCCCGCTGGGTTGATGACCTGTGGCAGATCGTTTCATCCGCTCAGGAGCTGCATAATGCTGATGAGATCGAAGCTCCTCCCGGGTCCACCCTGGGTAGACCCCAGGTCCCCAGCATGCGCTACTTTATTCATGGTGCAGGTGTATACATGAACGATACACTTTTTGCCCGGACTAACGAGCCCTTCTACAGTCCGCTCATGGCGGCCTGGTATGACAGCACACAAAGATCCCTCTATACCACAAACTGGGGACAACAGGCACATGTCCCCAGCATTCATAAATCCCAGTTGCTTTACAGCTGTAAATACAGAGACCTGGGTAACGGGATTATGGAAAACACCCTGTGTATCCAGAACTTTGGTGCCCATAAGGTGGATTACCTGAATATGCCCTGGGGAGGGGTGAGGGCACTGAACCTGCCTCAGGTCTGGCTGTCCCACCCAAATGATTCCCTTGAGCGCAGCTATGGTAAATTCGGGGGAGGAGGAGAACAGGGTCTCCTGGAAAGCATTGACCAGAGCGGGGGCTATTTCATCTGGGCCGCGGAGGGGGATGAAGAGAACCGTCCTGCTATGGCCGTGGTTTTCGGAAAGGATACACATTATGGTGATTTCCGGGATACCTACAATATGAATCCCACCAGGATCAGGTGGGGAGACGGCACCGTTGATACAAAGCGTAATTTCTCTGTGTTTACTGTAAACCCACGGCTTGATATCAATCCGGGGACCAGCTTTTTTTACAGGGTATTCTACATAAATGGCACGATGAGGGAAGTTTATGAAAGGGCTAGAAAGCTGGTGACTGCCACCGACTACGGTTTTATTGAGTCGAATCCTGCAGAAGTGCCTACCACTCTTGTACAGAAGGAAGCCCTGGAAGGTGCTTTCAGAGATGACATTCGGCTCTTTGCATCCCCGGTGGATCATATGGTCCCCCTCTTCCTGATGGAGAACACCGAAACCGGCAAACGGTACATCTCACCCGACTTGTACTTTAATACCGATACCCGGCCCTTTACCAATCCCTATGATCCTTCTGATCCGGAATATGAGACCTACCTGGACCGGATAGTGTACAGGCATTACAACGGGAATATTAAATACATCCGACTGCTGGGCTTCGGGGTGAATCGGGACCGGGCCTTATCCGGGATACGCTTTGCCATGCTGGACACCCTGGTGGAAGATACTACACGGTTGATCCTGGAAGGCGAATACCGGAACCAGGTTTGGGTCCCCTTCGAAGCCTGCGATACCTGTAAGGCCGATCCGGGTCCGGACCCCGAGCCTGGGTTTATGCTCTACAATGATTTCGGGGAAAAACAGCCCTTCCCATGGACGGCACCCCTGCATATGACCTTTACCGACAGGGAACCCAACCCGGATACATCCGGGGATAATCCCAGTGAGCTCTGTGGGAAAGTTGTACGAGACAGCGGACTCTGGGCTCATGTGCATTTTGACTTGCCCGCGACCCTTGATCTGTCCACCTATTCCAGTTTCAGGGCGAAGGTTTATTACTCAGGCAGTGAACCTGTACCGGAAATATGCAAGGTGAGACTGATCCTGCGCAACAAAGGGAACGGTTCCACCCAGTATTCCATGGAGAAACCGGTCACGTTAGCCAACCAGTGGGTGGAGTGCAGGTTTGATTGCTCAAGGGCACTGGGACGGGACGATTACAACCAGGTCTGGCTCTTCTTCAGCTCGCCGGATGCGGAAAATGAAACAGTGGGACAAATTTACTACATCGACGACCTGATGGGTCCACCGATAAGGATGCCTCAGAACTATACAGTAACATTCTCAGTCACCAACAAGGATACGGGAGGAAAGCTGAAGGATATCCGGGTAATGATGAGGGACGAAGTATTGATTACCAATCTGCAGGGAGAGGTGAATTTCAATGCGCTGGAGGGAACCTATGATTATCTTATAACCGAACCTGGCTATTTCCCGGTGGAATCAAACCTGAAACTGTTAAATGATACCGTTGTCCCAATCGTGCTGGTAGAATCAACCGCCATGCTGAAATTCAGGGTATATGACGGAGACTTACCGCTCAGCCGGGCTGAGGTTGCCGTGGATGAGGTCTTACAGATCACTAACCAGGTAGGGATTGTTTTATACGAAGATATGCCCAGGTTTGAGGATTATACCTACCTGGTGGAAAAGGACGGATATGAGCCAGATTCGGGAATGGTCAGCCTGAGAGGCGATACCACCGTGAATGTAAACCTCCGGGTGATGAGTTCTGCATTCTACCCAGGTTCAGCTTCCATCCGGATCTATCCAAATCCAGTGGTTTCACGCTTATACGTGGAATCGGACCGGCCGCTGCTGAGAGCGGAGCTCTCATCCATCCAGGGTATGCTGGTTAAGAGATACACCGGCAAAGAACTCAAGGAGTCCATGGATCTTTCCCATATTTCTCCGGGAGTATATGTTCTGAGAATTTATCCTGAAAAAGGAGCCCCCCTTGTGACACCCGTAATCCTTTCCAAA
>CAZCQL010000117.1:0-3860 GCA_964500835.1 uncultured Bacteroides sp. | reverse complement strand
AAAGACAACAAACGGGAAAGCCCGGAAGTAGTCTATATTAAACAAAAGGATATAACAGGCTCACATCCTGCCTGCCTCATCAGAACGGATAAAATTAAATCGTAAGAAATGAAATCAAGACTCTTTTTACTCATAAGCATTGGCTGTTTCTCTCATTGCTTAATTTCCTGCAAACAGAAAGCGGAATCACTTGAGGGCAGCCGGCCAAATATCATCCTGGTGATGACCGATGACCAGGGGATGGGAGATCTTTCATGCATGGGAAATCCCATTCTCAGGACCCCTAACCTCGATGATTTTTACGGGATGTCCACACGGTTCACAGATTTTCAGGTGAGCCCCACCTGTGCACCCACGCGCTCTGCGATTATGAGCGGCCGGGCGCCATTTAAAAACGGGGTTACCCATACCATTCTCCAAAGGGAACGGATGGCCCTGGATGTGTACACCCTGCCCCAGGCGCTGCAATCGGCCGGGTATGAAACGGGATTGTTCGGCAAATGGCACCTGGGTGACGGGGAGGCTTATCTCCCGCAGCACAGGGGCTTTGATGAAGTGCTGATGCACGGGGCCGGGGGGATCGGACAGGTGAACCTGGGCGACTTCCCTCCCAACGGGGACAATAAATATTTCGACAATGTCCTTTTGCATAACAATACCATTGTTCAGACCAGGGGATTCTGTACCGATCTATTCTTCCAGGCAGCCCTGGCATGGATAAAAAAACAACAGGAGTCTGGCAAACCTTACTTTGCCTATATCGCCCTGAATGCTCCCCATGGACCGATGATCGCTCCAGATAATTACAAGAAGCGCTTCCTGGAAGAGGGATACGATGAAAATACAGCAGCCCGGTATGGCATGATCGAGAATATTGATGATAATTTCGGCAGGATGATGGAATACCTTGAGCATTGGCAGGTACTGGAGAATACCCTGGTCATTTTTATGACCGATAACGGGATGTCCATGCGACCCATCACGCGGAACGGGGAATCGGTACCTCGCTTTAATGCCGGACTGAGGAGCTTTAAAAACTCACCCTACGAGGGTGGAACCCATGTTCCTGCATTCTGGTATTGGAAAGGTGTCCTGGGTGAAGGAGTGGATATCCCGGCGTTGACTGCCCACATCGATCTGTACCTGACTTTCGCAGAACTGGCAGGAACAAAGCTGCCCGGACAGATGCAGGAAATGGACGGGCGTTCGTTGCTTCCCTTGCTGGAGGATCCCAGTGCCGGGTGGCCGGACCGGGAGCTCTTTATACACTGCGGACGCTGGAAAGACGGGGAAAGGGAAAATGCCAAATTTACCAAGTGTGCTGTGAGGACGGAGGAGTGGCGTTTTGTAAATGATTCGGAGCTTCACTTTCTTCCGGAAGATCCGGGTGAGCAGGAGAATGTGGCAGACTTGCATCCAGAGTTGCTAAAAGACTTACGTGCTTCTTATGATAGCTGGTGGACCTCGGTGCTACCGCTCATGGTAAACGAAGGATTACCAAAGCTTAAACAGGAGGATCAGCCCCTCTCGAAACGATATTACAAACAACTGGAAGAGCAGGGCATCCCTGAATGGAGTCCGGAAGCTTTTTAAATATCCTCACACATGGCAATAGCATGGTCGGTTTCATTTATTCTTATATAGACGCAGTTGCCTGAAACGCATGGGTGATGGAAGATCCTTGTCCAGGGCAAGCCTGATCCTGTATAGTCCCGGCAAGGGAACCTCAATTGCTCCTGATGGAAAATATCCTGCAGTATGCATCTCTGGCCTCAGATGTTCTTCCAAAGGAATATGACCCTTATTGCCCACAGGGTATGTCCCCTGGCTGAGATCTCTGTTGAATGAAAGGGGGAATTCTATTGCCGTGCCCCCCTTTTTCCTGAGAATGAGAGTGAATTCGGCTTTGTCCGGAAGGTTTCCTTCTCTGCGGTAGGTATCGGGAGAGGACACAAAGTTGGCCTGGAAACTGCCCCCTTCAGGAAAGTATACTTCATCCCATATCAAGGTCTGTGCTTTCTCTTTCCATCTGATCAGGCGTCCGTCGCTGCGTGACTCAACGGTAGCACCATTTCTCTCCTGAGGAGTAATTTCTGCAACTGCCGGGTCCAGCACAATGCTTCCGTCTGCCTGGGGTACTATCCCTGTTGCCACATCCAGCTGACCCTGGATCTCAAGCACTACTAAAGAAATTATATCATCAGGTGCTGCAAAAGGTAATTCAAGCAGCAGGCGGTTTAAGGCTGTACCCGGTACAATATCCTGAGTAAATTGCACCGACTCGCCACTATTGGATATATGCGCTCTCTTTACCCTGTTTTTGAGTCCGTAAAGGACAAATTTTTCTTCAGGCCAGCCGAAAAAATGTAAAAACAACTTGTTTTCGGCCACCAGGATGGTTCCGAAATCATATGAAATCTGGAATGGATTCGGGGCTGAACAAACAAAAAACTGTTTGTTTTCTAACATCCATTTACCCTGTCCAGTGAGCCTGCTTACTTCTTCCGGATTTATACTTCCATCAGGCAGGGGACCGATATTAAGCAGGTTCATCCCATTCTTCCCGGCAATGTCAACCAGGTACTGGGTCAGGGCCCTGCTGCTGCTGTAACGCATGTTCTCTTTTCTGCGATATGCCCAGGATTCACCAATGGTTGAACAGCATTCCCAGAAGTCCGGGGAGGGTACCGACTTTATGGTGCTGTCGAAGGTCGAACCATATTCTCCTGCACTTCCTACCCTCCCGTTCACCAGGCAGCCTGGCTGCAGTTTATGCACAAAGGTCACAATCTCTTCGGACAGTGCTGCCACCGGGGAATCGAACCACATAAGTCCGATATCCCCATAATTAGTCAGGAGCTCCCGTATTTGTCCCTTGACCTCCCGCTGGAAATACTCATCCCAGTATTTGCGACCTTCTTCGGTGCGTATCCAGGCTTTGTCGGCAATGCGGGGGTTCGTCCAGTTTCTGCCGATGGAGAACTGGCAGCCAATCTTTATATCCTCCCTGTGACATTCGTCAGCCAGTTCCCTGAAAATATCCTTGCCGTAAGGTGGTGATCCCGTCTGCACCTTCCCTGCTAAGTCCCATGCCAGGCAATTCAAAAGCATGACCGGAAGTCATCATTGCGCCCGCTCCAAGGACCCCCATTCGTTTAAGTGCACTTCTTCTTTCCATTGTGTTAATTTCTCTTTGTTAACATACTATTCGTAATTAAAGTATTCCTTTTGGCAGTTTCGATACTTTTATTTCGGGGATAATTGAGATGGAGTGGTAATTCTTGGCAAACTGTTCCGAAGCGGCCATTGTAGTAAGCACTTCCAGGTCATAGGGCATCCAGTCACTGCCGGGAAACCAGTAATCGTCACCAACATCATAGGCTCCACGGTAGCTATTCAGGTGTACAACTCCCTGTTTTACAAGTTCATCGCTAGGTTCAACACCATTTTTAACCCGGTTGTCTATTGGGATTAAATTAAGTCCGGACAGGCTCCCATTTTTAAAAATGCCAGGAGGTATACCTGTAAGATTGCCCTGAATGGTTCCCCTGTTCAATACCTCAATATTCCCTTCCAATGGCCGGGTGTTCCGGTGATGAATTTCATCTGATCTCGCCCTCTCAGGATCTACCATCCCTTTCTCTTTCTGTGTGGCATACAGCGCTTTCTCCCTTGGTCCGATACCATCATTGAATGCTTCAACGATATTATTTATCACATGCCAGTCATCAATAGGTGCAAAGGTTGAATCCTTACTGGCTTCTGTCGCACCTGTATGGTTTAAAATGTTTCTTATCAGATCGCTGGGAACATGATTTTTCACATCGGTGTTATTGTAAATATTGAAAAGCCCGTAGCCT
>CAZCQL010000116.1:0-10997 GCA_964500835.1 uncultured Bacteroides sp. | reverse complement strand
ACCACCTGGATTTTCTCCTCAATATTCATACAATCACAGAAAGATAATTGCGTTTCCAGTCGTAAAAGGATAATCAGCTCCTTCACATCATCGCCGATGTTGCAGAGTCTGAACCTGCTTCCGTACAGGTTCGCATGGTTAGTAATTTCCTGAAGCATTTCAAAACCCGCCGTGTCGATAAATCTGATTCCCTCCAGATCAAATACCACAAAGGCCCCCGGTTCTTCCACAAGCTCCCGGAGTTGTTGTTTCACTAGTCCTGAAAAAAGGGTGTTCAATCTGGTTCCCTGGAACAGCTCTACCCTGCACTGGCGGCTATCTCTTGTAATCTTAAGCATATCTATGGGTCTCAAAAATCAGCTTACAAAGTAAAGCGTATCAAATACACATGAACTTTAAAACGGGCGAAGTTATCCACAAATTATCGTGAATTAAACCCCGCTAATTCTCATAATGTAATTTCCGTGCATCGTTTTCATTGTCCATCTCCGGACCCTTTTCAATTTTACGCCAATCAATGGTTTTATTATATTTCTTCATGGACTTTTCCGCATCAAATATTCTACGATCGTGACGTTCCAGGGTATACGGAGTGTAGTCAGGATCTGATGTAAAGAAGTCCTGCAACAGGGAAGCGGTTACATCGAACTGGTTCACATAGTTCACATTCAGGATATTGTAGATGGTTTTGAGAATGGAACCAAAATTTGCATGTGTATGCGAAACATATCCCCTCCTCACATAGGGGCCAGCCATCATCAGGATAGACCGGTGCGCATCGATATGATCCACTCCCCCCTGAGGATCATCTTCTGTTATAATAACCAGCATCTCCTTCCAATAACGTGTCCTGGATAAAAAATGAAGAACCCTTCCCACTGCCAGGTCGTTATCCGCCATAAAAGAATTTGAATACGGGTACCCATCTTCCGGGCGGATACCTGCTCCATGGTCATTAGGGATCATCATTGTTACAAGGGCTGGCATTTCCTCGTCTCCTTCAATCCATTTTTTGGAGAACTCACTCTCAAACTGATCCATCCTGTACTGATCCGGTATATTCATATTAAATCCTGCATAGGTGTGACTGGTCCTGGTGAACAGCGCCTTCTGCATAGGAACCATCACTCCATGGGCCGCCCCGGTATTGGTGTCGTACCATTCTTCCCGCACATGAGCCGTTTCATTTGCCTGACCAAAATTGTAAAAACTTACATTTTGTCTTTCCAGGGCTTCCCATAACCCACCGATCTCCGCATAGTCTTCGGGATCCACACTGCCGATGGTTCCCGGGAAACGACGTCCGGGCGCTTTGGAAAACAGCTTGGCCGTCTTGCTCACGCTTGCATTGGCTTCCACCCATTCGTTTGGGATTACTCCAACCAGCCAGTGATGTCCATGAACAGATGCATCACTGTCACAATAATAATTATCCGAGTAAGCAAACTGCCTGGCAGCTTTGAGATGATTGGGAGAGATCATCAGGTGAGGAAACTCCTCGCGGAGTGCTTCCGGCAGCGTATATTCATTATTTATCCCATACCTGGCCAGCGTACTGTCGCCCGACCCCCCGGAAAGTTGTCCAAAGACCTCATCGTAGGTCCGGTTTTCCTTGGTGATGTAAACAATATGTTTTATCGGACTTTCGTGCAACCCCGGCAAAGGGGGCATTGGATTTTTCCGATTATCCCTGACCGTTGTCTCTAAAAAAGTATTCTCAATAGACTGCCGGGTGTACGCAACCAGTTCATCTTTATCGGGTATCCTGACTCTTTGGAAGCTACCCAGCTGAATGTCTCCAATGTAATCGCCCTGCTCTGGCACCACAAAACCTTGTCCGCCATTTGGTCCGGCGCCAAGGCCTCTGCAGCTAATAATATAGAGTTCTTCTTCATCGTCAGACAACATGACCCTTGTGGGACCCCATCCTGCAGGAATCAGCCCCCGGGTTATTTTTCCGGGTATATCAATGACAGCAACCGCATTAAATCCCAGCAGAGCCACATACAACGTCTTTTCATCTTTACTCATTGTTACCCCAAAAGGCAACAGACCACGGTACCTGTCAATCCTCTCATCTACCTGTATAGGAATGGTTCCAACCAGTTGCTGGGTGTGGTAATCTATTATCGAAATATTATCGTTGGTGGCATTGGTGACATAGGCATACTTCTTCCCTGCTGCGATGGAGTTGGGACTGGCGCCTCCAACAACCTCAGCATCATCAACCATCTGACCAATCTGGTAGCCGGTTTTAAATTTACTGATCACTTTGTTGTGTGCAAGATCGATGGTAAATACGCTCATCGCATCGGGATGCAAAGGACTTCCAACTCCAGGTATTTGTTTTCCTTCCACCACAGTACCCCCGATTGATTCTGGTGTATTATTCCCGTAAGGATGGTGTGAGATCATGAGGGAATCGTAGGTCTCGGGTGTAGCCCCTTCTATGAGCGGATAGGAGTACATCCCCACATTTGCCACAAATGCTTGTGTATGATCGGGGCTCAGCGCCAGGCCAAAAGGCTGGCGGCCCACCTGCACGGAGGCTTTTATCTTTTTAGTGGCCAAGTCAATACGCACCATCCTGAAATTACCCCTGTCAAGTACCAACAGTTCATTCGCTGCCTCATTGAGCAACAGGTCTGAGGTAAAACTATCCTGGTAATCGACTCCTTCAACTATCCCATTGAGTGAAATAGAGTCCAGTGTAACAAGCTTTTCAATATCATAGGCTAAAACCGCACCATTATCACCTCCGCTCAGGAATACCCTTCTGGAGTCATTTGAAAAGGCCACCCCCAGAAAAGAACCCCTTGATAGAGGTGATGCAATACTACCGTCATAGCTGGGTACTCTGGTCACAATGAACGAATCAAGCTCTATAATGGTGAATACACCATTGTGCAGTGTGATGCAGGTGGAGCCATCTGGCGAGATAGCCATACCGAATGGGTCGTGCGTAATTCGAAGGAGGTCGCCTGCCGGTGTCACATAGCGGCCACTGGGCAAAATCGAGATTCCCTTGGCATCGAGATGGCAGAATTGGTCCTTACCCGGTACCTGTAAAACTTTTACCGGTCTATTCGGCCTGCTGCACCCGTGGAACAGGGCAACTAATACAACCAATAGCAAGCGTCCCGGCCGCATCATCACAAGTAATATTTGACACCTATTACACTTGACACCTCTTGAAGTGTAGACTTAAATTCTGATATATATTTTGCTTCTGTTCAACCAATAACATATATACCAAAGTAAAAACAGAACCATGCCACTGGTCAGAATCGAGGCTGTCAATGTACCCATCCAGCTAAAAAGCAACATAGTAAACGGATGAATGATTGACTCAATAAAAACTGCACCACCCACGTGGGCAAAGAGGTAAATAAACAGGGGATTCATCCCCACGACTCTTAAAAAAAGGGACCATTTTTGTCGCTTCTTTATATCAATCAGCCAGTAGGAAAAAGCCAGGGTAAGCAGGGCCCATCCACCACTGACAAGTACAAAGGTTGAGGTGCTGATTCTCTTGATAATGGGTGTGACGGGATTGAGTGCATATCCAGCAATCACGCCAATCAGACCAGCAATTATTAAAACCTTGAGCTTTTGCATTGCCGTGCGCTTACTCATCAGCAGCTGTCCGGCCAATACACCCCAGATTGTATGAGCGGTGGTTGGAATCGCATTAAACGATACCCAGTGCCCTTGCAAATCGGCTCCTCCATATTGCAAATCAAGCCAGGTTCCAAAATTCTCATTCGCAATAAAGGGATGGTTGAAGCCTTCCACCGGAAAGCCCCGGTATATAATCTCGGTAAGCGCTAACAGGAGCAAGGAAAAAATGAACTGTACCCGTACCGGCTTGTTCATGATCAGGAAGGCCAGGATATAGGTCACCGATAGCTGTGCAAGCACATTCTGGAAACGAAATACAATTTTCCCGGGATCGATACAATAGAGTGCCCAACCCAGAATTAATAGTAGAAAAGCCCGTTGAACGGCGTGTCTGCTAATCTGAGAGTGCGTCTGACCATGTTTTTTGCGATTGGATAGAGAATAGGGCATGGCCACTCCCACGATAAACATAAAATAGGGCTGAATCAGGTCCCAGAAACGCAGACCGTTCCAGGGATGGTGATGAAATTGCTCTCCGATCGCATACATAAGAGTCCCTTCCAGGCCTGGATCGTGCATTAATGAGAAGAGGTGCGTGAATTCAGCAATCAGTAAAAACATGGTTGCTCCGCGAAAAAAATCAAGTGACAATAAACGCTCTGTGCTATGTGATGCAGTGGATGGCGCCATCCTTCTTCTTATTTGGACTATTTCAGATTCCATTAAATTAGCGCATTTACCGGCCTAATTCAGGATACATTCTCTTTGCATTATCGTAGTATATCTTTTTCAAAACTTTCTTTGGCAGGTCCAACCCCTGATATACCTTGACTTTATCCTTTTGCTCCAATAATTTATCAGAAGTAAAGTATTCCCAATCGCTCAGGTATGTATCCTCAACTATATTTTGCATGAGGACCCTGCTTGACCTGCTTATATCATCTTGTTTTATCCCAATATCGGTGCCATAAAGCAAACGGTCCTGGTATTTGATGATAAAAGCCCGGACCTTATCCCGGTCCTGCACTTTGAAATGAGGGATGCGTGCAGCCATATCCACAGAAAAGTTGGGATATTTATCGAATCTTTTTGCCTGCTCATCCACATCATATTCAAGACTTCCCAGATGGCAACCAACCATCCGTAAACCCGGATGCTTTTCCAGTACGTGATCACGGGCAGTCATCAAGGTCCCGTGTGAAGGAGCATCGGGATGCAAATACATGTGATACTCGGGATGTTTTGCAAAATAGCTGCTATCCCCTCGAACAGTCATCTCCACCAGGGGTAACCAACAGTTTAATGGTTCCCCACAATGACTGACAAGGGTTTTATCTTGAGATTCGATAAACTCCCATATAGGATCAAAACGGGCATCATCCATCATGATATAGGTGCTGTCTTCGTCAAGAAAGGTCATGCCAATATCTTTCCATACTTTCACAGCTATGGCTCCCTGTTCGAAGCTTTTTTTTAACCATTCAATGGTTTTCCCCTTCCAGCCCGGATTCCCAAAACCATCCATGCTAAAGGTTGTGGCAAAACCAACGGACCCTGGATGTCCTTTATAAAGTTCCCTGGCATAATTGAATTCTTCATCAATCTGTGGCTGGCTCACCGAACGTGTCACAAGGGACATGAGTACGAAATTATTTTCCGACAGTACCTTTATGAATGAATCATCCGAGGTTTCAAGATGTACATGTGCATCTATTTTGGGAAATGATGTAAAATCCGGCCCTTGTGCACACCCTGCGATGAACAGGCTTGCTATGATTGCGAAAGAAGCAGGTGAAATATGCTTTTCAGATCCCATTTTTATGCGTATCGCCCGGAGAGGTTTTTGCAATTGACTCTCCTCGCGGCAAGCCGCGAGGAATCATCGATTGATTGTTTATTTATATTGTGCTCGCTTACCCCGCCGCAAGCAGCGGGGAACCGAGTATACGAGCTCGGCGAAGCCAATGCGCTCGCGTAATTCAATACTCTGCAGGAACCTCATAACTACCCCAGTTTAACCTTTAGTGAAAGTTCTTCCAGCTGTTCTTCAGAGATGGCAGAAGGTGTTTCGATCATCACGTCCCTGCCTGAATTATTTTTGGGAAAGGCAATCACATCCCTGATGGAGTCGATACCTGCAAACATTGCAACCCACCTGTCAAATCCAAATGCAATTCCTCCGTGTGGGGGTGCACCGTACCGGAATGCATTCATTAGAAAACCAAATTGGTTTCTTGCCTCCTCTTCGGTAAATCCCAGGTTATCAAACATTTGTTTCTGCAGCTCTTCGTCGTGGATCCTGATGGAGCCACCTCCTATTTCAACTCCATTGATTACCAGGTCGTACGCAATCGCCCGCACTTTACCGGGGTCCGTCCTGAAAAGTTCCAGGTCTTCTTTATAGGGACTGGTGAACGGATGGTGCATGGCGTGAAAGCGACTGGTCTCTTCATCCCATTCAAGCAGGGGAAAGTCAACTACCCATAAAGGAACGAATCTATTGGGATCGCGGAGCTTCAGCCGGTTCCCCATTTCAAGCCTGAGCTCACTCAGCGCTTTCAGAGTAAGATCACGTTCTCCTGCCAGCACCAGTATCAAATCCCCCGGTTGAGCTTTACACAGTTCCACCCATTGTTTCAATGCTTCCTGGTCAAAGAATTTATCCACGGATGATTTCATGCTTCCATCCGCATTGTATTTGACATACACAAGTCCACTCATCCCGAGCTGTGGCCGCTTCACCCAATCGGTTAGTGCATCCAGCTGTTTCCTGCTATACTCTGCGCATCCTTCGGCACAGATCCCGCCAATATACTTTACCGAATCAAATACCCGGAATCCCTTCCCTTGAACGATCCCTGACATCTCGCTGATCTCCATCCCGAATCGAAGATCCGGTTTGTCACTTCCGTACCTTTTCATGGCCTCCGAATATGCCATTTTCGGAAAATCCCCATCAATCTCAACCTCTTTGATCGATTTGAACAGGTGCTTCGCCAAGCCTTCGAACGCATTTAGCAGATCGTCGCGCTCCACAAACGACATTTCACAATCGATCTGCGTAAATTCGGGTTGCCGGTCAGCTCGAAGGTCTTCGTCCCTGAAACACTTCACAATCTGAAAATATTTATCGAACCCCGCTACCATCAGAAGTTGCTTAAAAGTTTGAGGAGACTGGGGCAGTGCATAGAATTCTCCCGGATTCATCCTGGATGGAACGACAAAATCCCTTGCTCCTTCCGGTGTGGATTTTATCAGTACGGGAGTCTCTACCTCCAGGAAGCCTTTTCCGCTGAGGTACTTTCTGATTTCGAAAGCCATCCGGTGCCGCAACTGAAGATTCTCCCTTACCGCTTTACGCCGCAGGTCCAGATAACGGTACTTCATCCTGAGGTCATCTCCTCCATCCGTGTTTTCTTCAATGGTGAACGGGGGCGTGACTGAGCGGTTCAGTATTTTCAGTTCTTTCACAAGGATCTCAATGTCACCGGTACTTATCTGTGGATTCTTGTTGCTTCTTTCAGCCACTTTTCCCTCTGCCCTGACCACGAATTCGCGGCCAAGTTTGCGGGCTTCCATACAAAGAGTTTCATCGCCCTCCATATTAAATACAAGTTGCGTAATGCCATAGCGGTCGCGCAGATCCACAAAGGTCATCCCTCCAAGGTCCCTTGACTTCTGAACCCATCCCGAAAGGATCACTTCTGCTCCCACATATTCCATGTTTAATTGCCCGCAATTGTGTGTCCTGTACATTTTCCTCTATTTTTGTAACGCAAACTGGTGCAAATTTAGCAACTTTTAAAGAGGATTTGTAAAGAAATTTAAGCTGCCATGACTTATCCGATTTTCTCTGTGGAATATTTTATGAACGAAGCGCTGAAGGAGGCTCAAAAAGCGTTTGACACAGAAGAAGTGCCTGTGGGTGCTGTCATTGTAAATAAGAACCGCGTTATTGCCCGGGCATATAATATGACGCAACAGCTAAACGATGTGACAGCCCATGCAGAGATGATCGCGATTACCTCAGCTTCCAACTTTCTACAGGCAAAATATCTATTAGGATGTGAACTCTATGTGACCCTTGAACCCTGTGTTATGTGTGCGGCAGCTCTGAAATGGGCGCAATTGGAACGAGTGATTTTCGGGGCATCTGACCCGCGTGAGGGGTTCACCAGGTTTGAAGAACCGATTCTGCATAAGAAAACTGAAGTTATGGATGGAATACTGAAGGCACCCTCTTCCAAATTGCTTACGCAGTTTTTCTTTAATCGCAGGAATCTCCAGAACTAAGTGTACAGAAAGGAGATCTGAATCCGGCATTCTCCAAATCCTTCCAATAACCGGGATAAGATTTTGTCACCACCCTGGGGTCCTTAATGGCTATTTTACCCAGTTTGATGGCCAGAGGCGCAAATGACATGGCCATGCGGTGATCATGATAGGTTTGTATGACCGGATTTGCTTCCGGTTCATGTCGGATTCCATCCCATGATATCCACTTACCGTTTGACCCGCTATCCAGGCCGAAGCCCAGTTTATGAAGCTCAGACTGAAGGGCGGCAATCCGATCTGTCTCCTTTACCATCAACGTCCTGGTGCCGGTAAATCGAAAAGGAATATCGAGTGCACAGAGAGTCACGGCACAGGTCTGGACCAGGTCGGGGCATCCCGAAAAATCGTATTCTACTATTTCCGGGAATTTAACCTTCCGGGATACCAGCGTCACCCCTTTTTCACTGAAGTTACTCCGAACACCCAGCGGTTCGAACAGTTTCACCAGGATGGCGTCACCCTGCAAACTCTCCTTATTCAGATTTGGCAAAGTAATGGCTGATCCGGGCAGCAACGCCGCCACCTGGTACCAGTAAGAAGCTGCGCTCCAATCAGACTCTACTGAGTACTGCTCCAGCGTATACGATTGTTGGGGTACCACAATTCGATTACCGTTGAAGCTGGTTCGCACCCCACATTGTTTCATTAACTCCCGGGTCATGGAGATATATGGAACGGAAACCAGTTCACCGGTCAGGTTAATCGTGAGTCCTCCTTCCAGGACCGGCCCTACCATCATCAATGCACTGATAAACTGACTGCTTACTCCCCCTTCTATATCAATGGTTCCTCCTCTTGTACCGGCACCGGAAATTTTTAAAGGCGGGTTCCCATCCTTCTCCAGGTATTCAATGGTGGCACCAAGTTGTCTGAGAGCGTTGACCAGGGGGCCAATCGGGCGCTCTTTCATCCGCCGGGATCCTGTCAACATCACCTGCTTAGTACGGGTGGCAAACAAGGCTGTGAGAAACCGCATAGCAGTACCCGCATGACCTGTGTCCTTGGTGCTGGTATCCTCATGCAGTGCTTTTTGAAGCAATTTGGTATCATCACTTTCTGAGATGTTTTCCAGTGGAGCATCGGAACCCGCCAGGGAACGGATGATGAGCATCCGGTTGGAAATGCTTTTAGAGGATGGGATATATATCTTATCTTGTATGGACCCGGGAGGTCCGTAGATGACATATTTCATGGTTCAAATATAATAAATAGCATATATTGGTCCCGAAAAAACAAATAACGATTTCAGTTCAATGATGAAGATTGATTTTGAAGATACCCGGACGGCTTTTTGCATCAAATCCGACAAGGATCTTCGCCGGGCCCATATTCTCTTTAATCTGATCTCCTTGCCCATCCTTGTAAAAATCGGGAACCCAATTATCCGGGTTTGCTCTGCGTTGAGGATACCCATCGGATGGATTGTGAAACCGACAGCCTTTGCGCATTTTGTCGGAGGAGAAACCCTTGAAGCATGTCAACCCGCTGTAGAAAAGCTGAAGACAGCCAATGTCTATTCGATTCTGGATTATTCAGTTGAAGGGAAGGAAACAGATAAAGCCATTGAGGCTGCCCTGCAGGAAACACTCCGGGCAGTCCAACATGCCGGCAACAATCCAGATATCCCTTTCGCTGTATTCAAACCCACGGCATTCGGAAACAGTACGGCTCTTGAGATCCTCAGCGGAGCTTCAGTTCCTGACAGGGAGGTTATTGATGAGGGAGAAAAATTTAAGTCAAGGATCAACAAACTGTGCCAAACAGCATTCGAGAATGATGTCCCTATAATGATCGATGCGGAGGACACCTTTTACCAAAACTATATCGACCAGGTAGTCAGGGACATGATGCGAAAATATAATTACAAAAAGGCCATTGTTTTTAATACCTATCAAATGTACCGGCACGACCGCTTAGGGATTCTCGGGGAAGATATTAAAAGGGCCCGGGAAGAACATTTTTATCTTGGAGCTAAATTTGTTCGTGGGGCATATATGGAACGAGAAAGAGAACGTGCACGGAGATTGCGCTACGAAGATCCCATCCAGCCTGACAAAGAGAGTACGGACAGAGATTATAACATGGCTTTGAAAATAACTATCGATAACATCGATGTGGTTTCTATATTTAACGGCACCCATAATGAGTTCAGTAACCGGTATCTGACAGAACTTATGATAAAGCGGAATATTAAACCAAATGACAAACGGATATGGTTCTCCCAGCTCTATGGGATGAGCGAACACATCAGTTTTAACCTGGCCCATGCTGGATTTAATGTGGCCAAATATGTACCTTACGGTCCGGTCCGGTATGTTTTACCCTACCTGATGCGGCGAGTGGAGGAAAATACCTCGGTCAAAGGGCAGACCGGAAGAGAACTTTCACTTATTAAAACGGAAAGACAAAGAAGAAAATCCGATGAAAATTGATAATCAGCGCAATACGTACCGTATCTGGTTAAGCAGGCTGGTGATGACCATCGTTTTTACGCTGGTGATCATTATGATACTCCTGGTTCCCTGGTTTGATAATCCGGAATCACGCCTCGGCAAGTACGAAATAATAATTCTCATTGCCTTGATTTATATTGTAATTAATGTCTATAACCTGTTGAAACGTCCCTATTTCGTATCCTACAGCGACCAAGGCGAGATGGTGATTTTACGTTACTATCCGCTGAGCCTTTTTAACAGCAGGAAACATTCCATTGAGATCCCTAAAAAACAGTTGGTTAAATTTGAGCTTGAAAAATTTCTGTTCGGGAGTCAGCAAAAGATCTCCCTGTTTCAGAACTTCAGGAATAAGGTGGCCAAATATCCCGCCATAAGCCTTTCTGCCGTTGATAAAGAGGACCAGGAAAGGCTTATTCAATCGCTTGGCAAATACACTCGTTCAGAATAACTCCCACCGCGAGACGACCTCCAAGACATTTTGTTGTATCTCCCCTGGCGTAGGATTCAGCTCCTCACGCGTAAAAGTTCCACTCTCAAGATCGATGCGGTCAAATACCAGCTTGTAGAGGTGATAGATAATATGCA
>CAZCQL010000115.1:0-11011 GCA_964500835.1 uncultured Bacteroides sp. | reverse complement strand
CTCTCCATGAAGAAAGCAGATCGTTTATTGCGCAACCTCTCCCGCAACCTCTCCCGCAACCTCTCCATTATCCTCTCCATTCCTCTCTTTATTGCAATCTCCTGGATGGTAGTTGAAGAAGTGCATTGGCCTGACACATCAAATGATCTTTCCAGCGAATCAGGCATGCATTATGAACTTCCGTCGAAGGGATTAGGTAATTCAGTGGCCGGCAAGGAACATGAGTTCATCATGGTCAGCCTGCCACAATCGCTCCGGATTCCGGATCCCGTACAGTCCCTGGGTGAGCAGTCGCTGCATGAACAGTCCCGGGGTGTACAGTCCCGGGGTGAACAGTCTCGCCGTGAGCCGGATCAACAAAAATGGCTCATACGGCTTGTTTTCCTGGGAGGGGCATTTGTGCTTATTCTTATAATTATTTCTTTCAGGGCGTTCTATCTGAATCGAAAAGCGCATAAACAATTGAATTATCAGCAGTTAGCTATCCAAGCGATGCGTGATGAGATTGAGGCACACCAGGACCTTGTCCTGAATCAGAAAGAGCTGATTGAAAAAACCCACGGCGAAATCTCGTCCAGCATCGATTATGCCAAGAGGCTGCAGACTGCCATCCTTCCAAGTCCCGGCTTGCTCAGGACCCGTATTGACGATCATTTTGTCCTGTTCAGGCCCAAAGACAGGGTATGCGGAGATTTCTACTGGTGGACCCAGATTGAAGACCATGTGGTGGTCACTGCTGTCGATTGCACGGGTCATGGAGTACCGGGGGCATTCATGAGCATGCTGGGTGTTTCAATGCTCAGGGAGATTGTGAGCAAGGAGTATATTTCCCATCCCGGGGTAATCCTTCGCAGATTGCGGAAGGAGGTGATCCACGCCCTGAAGCAAACAGGCGAACCGGGTGAACAGAAAGACGGAATGGATATGGCACTGGTAAGCATCAACGTAGAAACACTGGAGTGCCAGTATGCGGGTGCCAACAATCCATTGTACCTTGTCAGAGCCGGTGAACTCACCGAATACAAGGCCGACCGCATGCCCATAGCCATCCACCAGCAGATGGGAAAATTTACCACCCATGAAATACAGCTTCAGAAGGGGGACCACCTCTACCTGTTCAGTGACGGATACGCCGACCAGTTTGGGGGACCCAACGATAAGAAATTCAAGTACCAACCGTTTCGCCGGATGATGGTGGATCATGCGGAAAAGCCCATGAGAGAGCAGATGAAGGTATTGAACGATACCCTCAATGACTGGATGGGCGAGAGCGAACAGGTGGACGATATTGTGGTAGTCGGATTGAGGATTTAATGGCTAAACCTCACGGATCTTAATCGAAGCCTACTTCCAGATATTCATCTTCTCGAGGTGCATCTTTTCGTAAAAGAACATGTTGGCAATTACTTCAAAGTACGGGGTATAATCAGACACATAAAACTTGTTCTCCCCATTCCGGGCAGCGCGTAACAGATCATTGTCGGAAAGGCACTTCTGAACAGCCTGGGCCACAATAAGTGCGGTATCCAGCACATTGACCTTAAAATTGAAATAGCGGCTAATCTGGTTGCGGATAATTGGATAGTGTGTACAGCCCAGAATCAACGAGTCGATCCCCACCAATTCTCTTCGGGAAAGGTATGACCGGATAATGGCGTTGGAAATGTCGTCAAATACAAATCCCTCTTCAATCATGGGAACAAAAAGGGGCGTGGCAAGCGAGCTCACCTGCAATTTGGTCCCTGTTCCCTCGATTTCCTTTAATATCTTCTTTTCATACGTCTCAGAGTCAATGGTCGCCTTGGTTCCAATAATCCCCACCGAATTGCGTTCCGTGTCGTTCTCATCGCAGACGTAGGCAACCACAGGATCAATGACATTCATCACAACCGCCTTGTTTCCCACATGCTCCTTTACCTCTTCAAAGGCGTTAGCTGAAGCACTGTTGCAGGCAATCAGAATCGCTTTGCAATTCTGTTTTATTAAAAAATCGGAAATCCCCAGGGAATAACCCAATATGGCCTCTTTCGATTTATCCCCATAAGGCAGGTGCGCCGTATCTCCAAAATAGATAAGCTGCTCGGAGGGCATCATGGTATGCAGTGCATGAGCCACTGTGAGGCCACCCACCCCCGAATCGAACAACCCTATCGGTCCATCTTTCCCCATTTTTAAACTAAATTAAGGAAGGCAGGCACCTCCCTGGCACCTGGAACTTACAGCCCAAGCTTTGCCTTCACAAGTGGCAGCATATCCAGGCTTTCCTCTGAGGTGTAGATGGGATTTCCCTGGCTCATGTCGAATACATAAAGAAGGCCTTTCTCTTTTGCAATTTCACTGATGGCGGCCCGCGCCTTATCCATTACAGGCTGGATCAGGACCATGCTTTGTTGTTGAAGGTCCTGCTGGGCAGTTTGGGCGAAATTCTGCAGGCGTGCCTGCATCTCCTGGATCTCAGATGCTTTGGCTTCCTTGATCAGGTCGCTCATGGTGTTTTCAGATTGACTGAATTCTTCGATCTTTTTGTTTATTTCGACCTGGATCCGTTCAATCTCAAGGTCATATTGTGACCTCAGGTCCTGTACTTTTGCCTGAGCTGAATCGTACTCAGGCATCGCCTGGAGCAACAGCTCAGATGTGATATGTCCAAATTTCTGTGCATTCACCATAAAGGCGATACAGAGGATCCCCAACGAAAGGGTGATTCTTTTCAAGGTTTTCATTGTTTGGTATTTGCGTATTTAACTGATTACTTGCAAAAAAGTGCCACAAATGTAAGATATTAATTTTTATATCCCAGCTTTTTCAAAACTTCGTCGCTTAAATCATAGCGCGGATTTGAGTACAATATGGAGGCACCGGAAGCTGTGTCGAAAATAACAGCGTAACTGCCTTGAGCGGAAAGCTCTTTCACCGCTTTATAGATGGCATCCTGGATGGGTTTTACCAGTTCCTGGCGCTTTTTTGAAAGATCCCCTTCGGGCCCGAAATATTTTGCTTGCAGTTCCTTTACCTGATTCTCCTTTGTGATGATCTCTTCCTCTCTTTTCTTCTTCATCTCATCGGTAAGCAACACGCGTTCGGACTGATAGGTTTTATACAGGGTTTGGATGGTCTCGTATTCGGCAGCAATTTCGGTTTCCCATTCTTTGGAGACTTTATCCAACTCTTCCTGGGCTGCATTGTAGGAAGGGATGTTTTTCAGGACATATTCTGAGTCCATAAATGCAAACTTCTGTGCAAAGGCTACTCCCATGCAGAAGAACAGGGCCAAACTGGCTGATAGTATCTTTTTCATATCCGTAGGTTTTTATTCTGGAAAATTGGTTTTCCGGTGAAATATAATATCTCTGACAAAATAAATGTTTTCTACTCTATTACAGGTTTTCTGATATATCCAAATCAAACACCGTACCAAAAATTTTATGCGCATGCCAATTTAGAAATTATTCAGAATTATAAAGGGTGTACCATCCGAAGGATTGTGATGAATGATGAAGCGGAGTGCCATTAAAACTGCTGACCAATGGTGAAGTGAAACTGAGATCCGCTGATGCCATCCGATCCCGGGTATTCGTCGAATCCCCATCCCCAGTCAATTCCCAGCAATCCGAACATGGGAAGGAAGGCACGTACACCAACTCCTGCCGCACGCTTGACGTTAAAGGGATTGAACTCTTCAATACTGTACCAGGCATTACCAGCTTCAAGGAATGTCAGCACAAATATGGTGGCCGACGGATTCAGAGAGACAGGATACCGCAATTCCATGGTGTACTTGGTATAGACATTACCGGACTTGTTTCCCTGGGGATCCCTGGGGGTCAGGCTTCGGTTGGGATACCCGCGCTGCGCGATGGTTTCCCTTCCGTAAAGGTTATATCCAGATAATCCGTCCCCGCCAAGGTCAAATCCTTCGAAGGGAGAGGGTCCGATATCGTCGTTGTAGTGCGCCAGGTACCCGTAATGGAACCTTGTCATCAATACAAGGTCGCCCACAATGGCATGGTACCAGTCAGCTTTTAACATCCAGCGATTGTATTCCACCCATTTGTATTTATCCTCGGGGGCAATATTCTTATAATCCCGGTCAGGATGGAACAGTGAGTACGGTGGAGTGATCTGTAAACTCAGGCTGATATTGGATCCGCCCCGCGGATAGATGATCTGTGTCTGGGAATTCCGTCCGAGCGTGCTTGTAAAACTGAAGTTGTTGAAATATCCGTTGTCAACCAGGAACAATCCAGGATATTCTTTCACCTGATATTTCTGAAAGGAGATTGCATTGTACAGGGTGAAGAAATCATCGGGCCATGTAAGTCTTTTTCCCAGGCCAATGGAAAGTCCGGTTACCGAATAGTACTCATCGGGAATATCTTTTGCATTGCCTCCATAATAAAAGGCGTACGGGTTCCGGTTCATTTTCGAATAGTAAGCCGAGAGCGACAGTGAATTAGGTTTTTTGCCCCCGAACCACGGTTCGATGAATGAGAAGTTGTAGGACTGGTATACCTTCCCGTTGGTCTGTGCGCGAATAGAGAAAGTTTGTCCGTTCCCTGACGGAACAGGCCGCCAGGCCTTGCGCTCAAATATTCTGCCGGCAGCAAAATTTGAGAATCGAATTCCTATGGTTCCCACCAGCATCCCGGCACCATACCCCCCGGACACCTCCAGCTGGTCGGTGGCCCTTTCCACCAGCTTGTATTCAATATCCACACTTCCATCGGCCTGGTTGGGAATTGGATTCGGCTCTATCTGCTCGGGATCGAAATGCCCCAGGTTGGCAAGTTCCCTGACCGTACGAATCAATTCGGATTTACTGAATTTATCGCCGGGCAATGTTCTTAATTCACGCCTGACCACGTGTTCGTTTGTGCGCGAGTTTCCTTTAATTATTACTTTGTTGATGGTCGCAATCTCACCCTCGTAAATGCGCATCTCAAAATCGATGGTGTCATCCTCCACGCTAACTTCCACAGGTGTAAGCTGAAAAAAGAGGTACCCATTGTCAAGGTAGACCCCGTTCACCGCATCCTCGTCGATAAAGAGGCGGTCGTCCAGCACTTTCTGGTCAAATACATCTCCCTTATCAATGCCCAGCACTAAATTCAGGTATTCGGAAGGGTACTTGGTGTTCCCGATCCATTTGATATCCCCCACATGGTATTTATTCCCTTCTTCCACATTGATATAGAGATCCAGACGGTTCTCCTTCACAGGCGATTTGGTTACCGAATCGGAGAGTACTTTGGCATCCCTGTAGCCATTCTCATTGTAGAATTCCACAAGCTTTGCCTTATCCTCTTTAAATGTTTCGGCTACAAGTTTGGATGCTTTGAAGAAGTTGATGTTCACCTTCTTGGTGTCTTTTAACTTCCTCCTTAACAGGGACTCCTTAAAGGCACTGACACCATTAAAATAGATTTCATCGATCTTTACCCGGTCCTTTTTATCCACATCCACAATCATCTCCACCATGTTCACCCTGATGGTATCGTCCTTCAGGTTGATGGATACCTCGGTATCCAGAAATCCCTTTTCGATAAAGTGTTCCCTGATGATCCGGGTTGTGTTGTTCATGATATCGGCTGTCACCTGCTGTCCATTCCTCAGGTTGATCTTCTCCATGATATCCTCCGTCTCTGATTTTCCGATCCCATTGATGGTGATTCTTGACATCCGCGATTGTTCGGTGAGGTAAATATCCAGCCAGACGCTGTCATTCCTTATCCGGGAGGCAGTAATCTTGGCATCTGAAAACAAACCCTGGCTCCAGAATTTCTTAAGCGCATCGGTCACTTCATCCCCGGGAAGTGTAATCGTACTGCCTTTCTTCAACCCGGAAAGGCTGATGAGTACTTCCTTCTGGATGAACTCGATTCCGCTGACAACCACGTCGGCAATGACATATTCTTTTGGATTTTGGTAGTCCATTACCCGAAGAGAATCATAGTGGATCCTTTCCTGGGCAATTAAGCCTGAGGCTACTGTCAGGAGCGTAAAAAATAGAATGGTCCGTTGTTTCATTCCCGCATTTAATTATTCACTGTAATGACCCTCTGTGCATCATTTAGCTTACCGAATCTTCGCTCCCGTCTCTGATAATCGATAATTGCTTCATAAAAATGCTCCTTGCGATAGTCAGGCCAGAGTACCGGTGTAAAGTACAGTTCCGTGTACGCAAGTTGCCAGAGTAAAAAATTACTGATCCTTCTTTCACCACTTGTTCGAATAAGCAGCTCAGGGTCGGGCATGAACGATGTGGCGAGGTATGATTCCAGTATACAGGAATCAATACTCTCGGGATCCAGTTTCCCGGATTTGGCATCGTTGCACATCTTTTTAATGGCATCGGTAATCTCCCAGCGGCCACTGTAACTGAGTGCAAGCACCAGTGTTAGGCCGGTATTTCCCGACAGGAAATTAACCGATTGCATGAGATGCTTTTGTACGCTTTTTGGAAGATCAGCAGTATTTCCAATCACTAGCAGGCGGACATTATTCTCGTTTAGTTTTTTGGTTTCGTTGGATATGGTATTGGTAAGAAGGGCCATCAAACCGTCAATTTCTGCCCGGGGACGTTTCCAGTTTTCTGTGGAAAAAGCATACAAGGTGAGAAATTCCACACCCAGTTCTCCCGCGGCTTCCACCACCTGGCGCACAGACTCCACCCCGTTCCGGTGACCGAAAAGACGTTCACCACCCTTCTTTTGCGCCCACCTGCCATTGCCATCCATGATCATGGCAATGTGCCGTGGCATATGGTCCTTATTAATTTGTTCTTTCAAATTCATTCTCACGCACTGCTATTAGTCATTCTTTCGATCCCACTTGTCATTCTTTCAGGCTACTTAAAAAAAATCATTTCACCCTCTCATTAAAAATTGCTCCTTACCTCTTTCCATAGGTTGCCTCATTGTATGTGGGACAATCCTCCATGAAATTAAAAATCTTGTAGGTCAGGAAAATTCCTGTGAACAAATACCAGTCATTGTTTCCCACCGGCGTTTGCACACCCTCACCACCCAGGTTGGTCATCCCGTCAATGAGGTCGGTAAAGGTTTTTCGCATATTCACCTCCACACCCCCACTCAAGCGCCGCGTCAGGTTCGCCTTCATCCCCCCACCAAAGGGCAGGTACAGGTGCGATACCGATCCGCCGGCGTAATTTAAACTGTAGCCCAATCCCGCCGAAACATACGGCGACATCTTCGTTTTCCTGTTGGTGGTTTTATAGGGCCACCAGTTAAACTCAAAATCAAGGCCCAAATCTACGAAACTTGACTGGAATTCTGCCAATCCTCCCCTGAAATTCTCCTCCGAATCGCTTAAAGTGTAAAAAACTGCATGGGCCCTTAAGGCATTCCGTTTGTTAAAGCTATAGCGAAGGACGGGCCCAATGGCGGGCGGTAGCAGGTGCGGTACCGGGATGGTTGGGCTCAGATCGCCCATATACCAGGGCACACCGGCAAAAAAACCAATGTCGGTATTCCGCTGTGCTGTGACCGGCGCCGAAAAAATGAAAAAAATAAGGATGGTAACCAGCAGGAATCCCCCGCAAACCCCGGATTTCCTACCTGTAAAGTCTCTTGAAAATGGGTTTCCCATTTCTGTCGTTCCGTATACTAAATATCGCTTTAACACTGGTCAGGTAATAAGAATCTTTATATTGAGAATACTGTGATGCATACCCGTCCAGGTAATCGGACAGGGTAAACTGGTACCCAATTTCGGCACCCACACTCCAGCGAGGATCGATGGCCCAGCGGACCCCGCCACCCATGGGGAAAACGGCTGTATACTGCGCATTATTGTTGTATCCAGGATTGCTCAGGGGTTCTGCCCCGTCGTTACGGAGGTCCTTCACTTTCGATTTGGATAGTACGCCGCCACCTCCCGCAAATACATACACGAAAAGCTTGTTGTAATTATTGATCATCCCCTTCCGGTTATAAATCGCCCCGGAAATAAATGTCCTTCCGTTACCGATGAGGTTATACTCCACACGGACTACATGTTGAAAGGCCTGGCTGTTGAACGAATATAACCGGCCATGGCTGGATCCCTCCTCGTCCTTTCCCCCATATACCACATATCCCAGGTCCAGCGAAACCGACAAATCCTGGGTGATCTTGAACCCAGGCTTAAATCCAATGCTGGGCCGCATGCCATTGAAGTTATTTGCCAACGGCCTGTCCGCCAGTCCGATATCCCCGTGAAAAGAGACTGCTGACACATAGATATCAGCATCATATCTTGCGAGCTTCCACCGCTGACTGTACCCGTCAACGGAGGTCAGCACAAGAAGGGCAATGACAGTGATCCGGATTTGTTTCTTCATGGCCAGGGCGTTCTGTATGTACATATAAAAATAAACAAATATTTTTAATTACGCTTATCTGCTCCCCACATCAGTTTGTTCCGGAGGGTGCTATAGAAGCTAATGTTCTCTATGCGAACCATTTTCATGGTGTACTCTGCTTTCCTGACGGTCACTATGGTATCCACGTCCAGATCCATGGTACGGGAGTCAATGGCAAGCTGAAACTGAGGGTCTCTCGTATCCACTGAAAGCTGCAGTTCAGAGGAGTCGGGAAGAACCAGGGGTCTGACGGTCAGGTTGTGGGGAGCAATGGGAGAAAGCACAAAAGTGTTCGACTCGGGCACCACAATGGGACCACCCACACTCAGGTTATAGGCGGTGGACCCGGTGGGTGTGGATAACAATAATCCATCTGCCCAGTAGGCGCTCAGAAATTCATCATTGACCTTTACATGAATGGTAATGAGCGAACCGCTGTGCTTATAGATCCTGACTTCATTCAGAGCCACATCCAATTCGTTCATGACGGTTCCTGAGGGTTCCACCTTTAATAACATCCGCTCCTCAATATCAAATTTCCCGCTAAACACGCTCTCCAGTGATTCCGCAATGTTCTCCTGTGAGATATAGGAGAGGAAACCCAGCCGGCCTATATTGACCCCCAGCACAGGAATCCCGCTGTCCCTTACCAGGTTCACAGTCTCCAGGAAGGTGCCGTCACCCCCCAGTGAAAAAAGAAAATCCAGCTCTTTTGGAAGGGTTTTATGGTCGGTATAGAGCCCTGCCACTTTTGGCCGGAGCCCTGTCTCTTTCTGAAGAAACTCGTACAATGGTTCATACACCCAGACATCCACATTTAACATGCTGAACTTGTTGAACATGGTGGCAATATTTTCGCGGGCATAGGAGGGGAAGATCCTTCCGAAAACAGCGACTTGCATTTTTATGTATTCAGGTATTTAAGAAAGACATCAAAGCGTTCCTGGTAAAACTCATCCAGATCCTCCTCGTTTGCATGGGAAGAGACTATCGCATAACTGTAGCGGTTAAATGTTTCCATAATGGATGTGAGATCGGTCAGGTTGATTTTCAGCGTCACCCTCAATTTGGAATTGTCCTCGGATGCTGCCACATAAAGACTCAGGATCTTGGCATTGTTGCTCTCCACAATTTGTGAAATCTCGCTTAAAGAATAATCATGCGCTGCCATCTCCAGTTCAATGATTCCCCCGGGCTGCTGCATGGCAGACAGGTGTGCGAATCTTTGGGTCAGCTCCTCCTGGGTAATCACTCCCAGGTACTGTTTCTCTGCGTTAAGCACAGGTACGAGTGTAAGTTCCAGCCTTGATAATAGCTCAATAACCTCGTAAATATGCTGGTTCTCGTTTACATAGGGTTTCTGCAGCGACAGGTGGTGGTTCCCCACCGGCTCCTCGGGATTGTTCAGGTCATAGATATCGGCATCGGAAATAAGTCCGAGAAATTCCCTGTGATTCACAATGGGCAGGTGCTTAATTCTGAACACTTCCATCCAGGAAAGTGCCTTGGTGCCAGAGTCTGAAGTCTTCAGCGCAGTGACTATATCCGATATGAGTTCGCCGGCCAGCATGAGGTTTTAAACTTACAGGTTTAACTTATATAAAACAAATATTGTTCCAACTCCCATTGAGTGAAAGTTTAAAAATTATCGGTCAGGATCATAATTGAATAGAGGCAATGCAGAAAAGAAATAAATATAAGAAGCAATAGACAGAAGTATGACTAACTTTGTGGTACAGCAGATCAATTGAGAGTAAATGGAAAGCACACTCTATCCGTTAAAGTTTACACCCATCCTGAAAGATAAAATCTGGGGAGGTAAAAGACTGAAGGAAACACTGGGTAAAAAAGCCTCTGACAAAGCCGGTGAGAGTTGGGAACTCTCGGGTGTCCCGGGCGACCTATCGGTCGTGGAGAATGGATTTCTTTCGGGCAACAACCTTCAGGAGCTGGTGGAAATTTACATGGGTGACCTGGTGGGAGATACGATTTATGAAAAATTCGGTCTCGTATTTCCGCTGTTGATTAAATTCATCGATGCCGGTGATTTCCTGAGCATCCAGGTACATCCCGATGACACACTGGCGGGGACAAGGCACAATTCCTACGGAAAGACTGAAATGTGGTACATTGTCGACTCGGAAGAAGGCCAGCTTATAGCGGGATTCAACCGGGAAATGGACCGCGAAAAGTACATGAAAACATTGAAGAATGGGTCGTTGAAGGAGGTCCTGAACTATGAGGAGGTATCCGGAGGGGATATTATCTATATGCCCGCAGGCAGAATTCATGCCATTGGGACAGGGGTCTTGCTGGCAGAGATCCAGCAGACTTCTGACATTACCTACAGGATCTGGGACTGGGATCGCGTGGATGATGCCGGGAAATCGCGCGAACTCCATAGCGACCTGGCACTGGATGCCATCGATTTTCAATTTCACCCGGAGTATAAAACCAAGTATCAGGCGGTTATGAACTCTACGGTGACAGCGGTAGACTCTCCGTATTTTACCACCGGGGTGATTGAATTCGATCGGCCTGTGGAAAAGGATTTCAGCCTGATCGACTCATTCGTCATTTACATGTGCATGGAAGGGGAAGCAGGGATTTCTTACCCGGGGGGAGTGGAAAAAATCAAAAAAGGTGAAA
>CAZCQL010000114.1:0-11267 GCA_964500835.1 uncultured Bacteroides sp. | reverse complement strand
GTGCTACAAGCTGGTTTTTAGAAACGAAACGTTTTTCCATGCACCATCCTATTCTTCTCTCCTGTCTCTTGCTCTGTCTTTCATCAGGTCTGTTTGCCCAGGCGGGTTATCAACCTACATTCGAAGATACTTTAGAAGTATACGAGGAACTTTTTGTATTAGACGAGCCGCTTGATCTCAGTCTGAAGCTCGATCTCAAGACTTTCAAAAAGACACGGCGTGCTGAGAAATACCAGCCTGCGGAAATGACATGTCATGTAAATGATACGTTTATGATAACTCACCCGGTGAGAGTAAAGGCAAGAGGTGTGTACCGAAGGGATAATTGCACCCTGCCACCTTTCTGGCTAAACATCAGATATTCGGGAATTGAAGCAGATTCCATCAAAGGGATTAAAAAAATGAAGATGGTTATTCGCTGCAGGAAGTCGGCGCAATATGAAAACTACATTCTGCGGGAATACCTGATCTACAAAATTTATAATCTGATCACACCTTACAGTTTCCGTGTCAGATTGATAAATTTAAATTTTATTAATACGGGCAAGGGAAACTCTGCAACTAAAGATTGGGCATTCCTGATTGAGCCTGAAGAGTTGATGATGGAACGATTAAATGCAATCGTAATAAAAAGTGATGAGCTTTCCATAAGAACTGTGAACAGGGCGATGATGGATAAGGTGGCACTATTCCAGTATATGATTGGCAACGGGGATTTTTCTGTTACCGGCAGGCATAATCTGAAAATACTGACCCTGAGGGACCAGGGGATTCCAGGGTATGTGCCGGTGCCATACGATTTTGATTACACAGGTCTCGTTAATGCTCATTATGCTGTTCCGGGAGAGTCCCTGGGGATCCGGACGGTGAAAGACCGGTATTTTCTTGGTCCGTGCAGAGCAAGGAATGTGCAGGAGGCAGCGATTCAGAATTTCGCAACCTATAAAGACGAGATTATCGATTATATTCTCAGGTTTGAGTACCTGAATGAAGACGAAAGGATGGATATGATCGGATATATTGAGAGCTACTTTAGTGAATCCAGCGACGAAAGATTCATAGCTAACCATCTTGCCCCCACATGCCGTTAATCTTGTGAAGTTGAGCAACAATTTCGGTTTGGTGTGGTTATTGTATTAAAGTATAAGATATGATAACTTGGTGGATAGAAAGGGTATATTTGGTGTCAGGTTTTCTGGTATCAGTGTTACTGCTGGTTGGTTCAGGAATCACCTGTGCACAGAATCATTCCGAGCCTCAGGGTACTCCGCATCCACGCAATGTCATCCTGATGATAGGCGACGGAATGGGCTTGTCGCAAGTCTCTTCGCCCTACTATTTTTCTGATGAAGAACCGGTTTTCAATCGGTTCAAATACATTGGTCTGGCCATAACCTCGTCGGGGTCCCACCCTGTTACCCAATCTCCTGCCGCAGCTACAGCTATCAGCACAGGTACAAAAACCTACAACATGGCGATAGGTGTGGATATGGATACGGTTCCAATCCAAAATCTGGTTGAAATACTGTCAGAAGAGGGGTACATGACCGGTGTAATTGCTACCTCTTCCATAACCGATGCCACACCCGCTGCTTTCTATGCCCATCAGCCTCAAAGGTACCTGCAGAGGGAGATCGCCATAGACCTTGTTAATTCCGAGATTGATTTTTTTGCCGGGGGAGGGATCAAATATTTTATTGATACTACTCATATTAATTTATTTCAAGAGAATGGCATCGAGCTGAACTATGCAAAACTCAAAAAAATAAAGAAACCAAAAAAAGGAGACCGCTATGGTTTTTTGCTTGCTTCTGATCGCATGCCGGCCATGCTTGAGGGAAGAAAAAAATTCCTTGAAAACGCCTCCGATATTGGCATAGATTTTTTATCGAGCGGAGAACAGGGCTATTTTCTTATGATTGAAGGGTCTCAAATTGACTGGGCAGGACATGGGAACAATGTGCAGTACATGATAACCGAAATGAATGATTTTCAGGAGGCTATCAGGAACGTCCTGCACTATGCCGAAAAAGACGGCGAGACGCTTGTGATTGTGACGGCAGATCATGAAACTGGCGGTTATACGCTGGGCGCTAAAGGGGAAAACGGATACGACGCAGACTATTCGGTCATTAGTCCCACTTTTGCTACTACCAACCATTCAGCTACCCTTGTTCCGGTATTTGCATATGGACCGGGCGCGGAAAAATTCACGGGCGTTTATGAGAATTCTGAGATCTTTCATAAAATGCTGAAACTTCTCCTTTCAGAATAAGATCATTCCAATCAGAGAAAGGGCATTCTTATTTCACTTAAAACTTCTATTTTTAATGCCCAAAATTGAATATTATCATCAGCATAGTGACCCTTGCCTTTGAACAAAACCCAAGGGCGCAGGCAATGATGAAAAAAAGCAATCCTGCCAGAAGCGTCCGGCTGATGACAGAGTATGCCTATGGAATGGTAGAAAAATACAACGGGATCTACCTGTCGGAAGATAAAACCGCGGTCCTGTTTTATTATAGGAAAAGTCAGTATAACAGAACGTTTGTGGATTATCTCAGGTATGGAATAATGTTTCTGAGGGCCATCAGGCCGTCCCAGTTATTTCCAACCCTGAAAAGGGAAAAGTTTATCAAAGAAATGCGACCGGATCTTGAGGATTATGTATATGTATGGGTGCTGGGCAGTGATCCGAATACCACCAGCATCCGTGGATTAGCCGATATCCGGGACCACCTTTTTAATCTGGCGGAGGAACTTCATTTGCCCATACTGATCGAAACAACCGTGGAGAAGGTGATCAAGTTATACCGGTATGTGGGTTTTGAGATTTATCACAAATGGTTCGATAGAGAGGCAGATATCAATGTATGGTTCCTTCAGCGGGGCCTGAATCAGGATCAGGAATAACTAAATATTTTCGGCCAGCCAGTCGCCTACCTCTGAGGTCTTTCGGGATTTGCTGTCTGCAATATCTTCTGTAACATACCCTACAGCCATTGATTTAGTAACTACATTTCTTATCGCCTGGGCTTCTTCGCTAAGGTCGAGGGCGAGCTCCAGTAACATGGCGGCGGAAAGGACGGTGGCCAGCGGATTTGCAATATCTTTTCCTGCTGCCTGTGGGTACGACCCATGGATCGGTTCAAATACAGAAGTATGGATCCCGACGGAGGCAGATGGCAGTAATCCAAGTGATCCGGTAATCACACTTGCCTCGTCAGACAGAATATCTCCAAACATGTTCTCAGTAACCATCACATCAAATTTTCCAGGCCATTGGATGATCTGCATGGCGGCGTTGTCGACGAACATGTAGTCCACCTCGATCCCGGGAAATGAAGGAGCCATTTCCTGAACAGTCTCTCTCCATAACCTGGAAGTGGCAAGAATATTTGCTTTATCTACCACTGTAAGCCTTTTGTCTCTTTTACCAGCGTATTCAAATCCCAGCTTCACAATCCGTTCTATCTCTGGTTTCGTATAGACACACGTATCATATGCCGTGGAAAGGTCCTCGGAACGTCCGCGGGGTTCCCCAAAATAGATCCCTCCTGTTAATTCCCTGATTACCATAAAATCTGCGCCCTCCACAAGGTCTTTGCGCAGGGGTGACTTATGGATCAATGACGGGAATGTGGTAACCGGACGAATATTTGCATAGAGCCCTAATTTTTTACGCATTGCCAAAAGGCCCTGTTCCGGTCTCACTTTAGCTTTTGGATCATTGTCATATTTGGGATCTCCGATGGAGCCAAAAAGAACCGCATCTGAATCCATGCAGAGCTGAAAAGTCTCATCCGGGAACGGATCACCGACCTTATCTATGGCTGCTGCTCCCACCAAACCAGAGGTAAATTTAAATTTATGCTGAAATTTTGCTTCAACGGCTTTTAATACTTTGATGGCCTGGTCTGTGATCTCCGGCCCTATGCCATCTCCGGGCAACACTGCAATTTTATAATCCATTCTTCATCACTTTTAACGTGTCACGTTTCAACTTAATTGAAAGTCTCAATTATATTCAGCATCCTTGATGTACATTTAATAGCCGCCACAGTCTGATCGGGATCCAGGGCCCTGGTTTTAATAATATGACCCTGATAATTCCAGGTGATGGCACATTGAACCAAGGCGTCGGTTTTGCCCCCCGGAGGGATCGTTACCACATAGTCTGTAAGTACGGGGTGCTTTTTCTCCAACCGGTCATAAATCTGCCACAGGGCCTTCATAAAGGCATCATATTGTCCATAGCCCGCAGCGGTCCCTTCATACCCTTCGCAATCGATCTCTATGGACAGGGTAGCCACCGATCTGAGTCCCCGAGCCACCGACAACTGATAGTTTTTTATTTTGATCCTTTCGTCCACACGTTTGCTTCGGAGCACGTCAGAAATGATATACGGGAGGTCCTCCTTTGTGATGATCTCTTTTCTATCCCCCAGTTGAATGACCCTTTTTGTGACCAGTTTTGCTTCCTCTTTGCTGAGTTCGATCCCTAGTTCCTCAAGGTTCTTCAATATACTGGCCTTGCCTGACATTTTACCCAGCGCGTAGGTTCTTGTCCTTCCAAACCTTTCCGGGAGCAAATCGTTGAAATAAAGGTCATCTTTCTGGTCACCGTCCGCATGGATTCCACTGGTCTGGGTAAATACATTTTCCCCGATAAGAGGTTTATTGGAAGGGATGCGGATACCTGAAAATGATTCCAGAATTTTACTGGCATTGTAGAGATGATCTTCACGGACATTCATTTTATAGTTGAAATGATCTCTCACCACACCGATCACACTTGATAGAGGTACATTTCCGGCACGCTCCCCCAGACCGTTCAGGGTGGTATGGATGCCCGTGATTCCGGCCTTGATAGCGGAGAATACATTGGCTGTAGCCAGGTCATAGTCGTTATGCGCATGAAAATCAAATTTGAGACCGGGGTACCTGGTAATCATATCCAGACAGAAGTCATGCGTTTCCTGATGGTTGAGGATTCCCAGCGTATCCGGAAGCATAAAATGTTCGATGCTTTCATCTTTTAGTCCGTCCAGAACCTGGTACATGTATTCAGGAGAATTGCGCATGCCATTGGACCAGTCTTCAAAATAAATGTTCATCCGGATACCCATTTCCCTGGCGATGCGAAGCACCTCTTTCACATCGGCAATGTGTTCCTCCGGAGTCTTCTTTAGCTGGGTTTCACAGTGTTTCAGTGAACCTTTCATCAGGAGGTTATTGACTTTGCCTCCTGCCTCCTTGATCCATTTGAGAGAAATGTCCCCGTCAATAAAGCCCAGCACCTCTACCTTGTCAAGAAAGCCATGTTCGATGGCCCAATCGAAGATCAGTTTTGCACCCTGAAATTCCCCTTCTGAAACGCGGGCGGAGGCCACTTCAATACGGTCAATGTTCAGTTCCCCAAGCAGCAGTTTGGCAATGTTGAGTTTTTCAGTGGCTGTAAATGATACTCCGGATGTTTGTTCCCCGTCCCGGAGTGTGGTATCCATGATAGTGATTTTCATGATTTGAGGATTTTATAATCGGGACCCTTCAAACTGTGCTATTTTCTCCTTGATACTTAACAGGTAATCGATGTCGTCATACCCGTTAATCAGGCACTTTTTTTTGTATCGATTGATATCAAAATGCTCCGAGTCCCCGGAAGCGGACAATAAAATTTCCTGGTTTGCCAGGTCCACCTGGATAAGCGTAGCAGGATCCTCCTTAACGGCTTTAAACAGCAGCGCGAGGAATCTGTCCGTTACCTGAACGGGTAACAGTCCGTTGTTCAGAGCATTGTTCTTAAATATGTCGGCAAAGAAACTGGAAACCACCACCCTGAAACCATAATCATGAATTGCCCAGGCTGCATGTTCGCGGCTGGAACCGCTTCCAAAGTTCTTTCCGCCCACCAGGATCTGGCCTTTATAATCCTGGCTATTCAGAACGAATTCTGATTTTGGCGTACCATTCTTCTCATAGCGCCAGTCACGGAACAGGTTCTCTCCAAATCCTTCCCTTGTGGTAGCTTTCAGGAATCTTGCCGGAATGATCTGGTCGGTATCCACATTTTCGATGGGCAAAGGTACGGCCGTGGATCGTATGGTAGAAAATTTTTCAAGTGCCATTGGGTAATTTTTTAATATTTTCCGAGAATTAAATGATCTCAAAGAAGGGATCTTGGATCGGTGACGCTTCCAGAAACTGCGGCTGCGGCTGCAGAAAGCGGACTGGCAAGCATAGTTCGTGCTCCGGGTCCCTGGCGGCCTTCAAAATTCCTGTTCGAAGTGGCCACTGCCAGCTTCCCCTCGGGAATTTTATCATCATTCATAGCCAGGCAGGCAGAACAGCCAGGTTGCCTGAGCTTAAATCCTGCGGCTTCGAGTATATCAGAGATTCCTTCTTTCTGTGCTTGTTTCTCAACCTGTTTTGATCCGGGTACGATCCATGCAGTTACATTGTCGGCTTTCTTGCGGCCCCGGACAAAATTAGCCACCTCCCTCAGGTCCTCTATTCTTCCGTTGGTACAACTACCCACAAACACATAGTCTACTCTACATCCTTCTATGGGTGATCCGGGTTTAAAATCCATATAGGCCAGGGATTTCTTAAACGAATCCCTGGCACTTGATTCGATCGATTCCACTGCCGGTATCTGACCCCGAATTTTTGCTCCCATACCAGGATTCGTGCCATAGGTGATCATTGGCTCTATATCCGAAGCGTTGTAATGAAGCTCCTTATCAAAGTCCGCATCCGAATCACTTTTCAGTTTTTCCCATTTTTCAACAGCCTGGACGAAGGCCTCGCCCGATGGCGCAAATTCCCTACCCTTCATGTATTCGAAGGTGATCTCATCAGGGGCAATCAAACCTCCGCGAGCGCCACTTTCAATGCTCATGTTACACACTGTCATGCGACCTTCCATCGACAGATTCCGGATGACAGATCCAGCATATTCAATAAAATACCCGGTACCGCCACTTGCCGAAATTTTTGAAATTATATAGAGGATCACATCTTTGGCAGTCACACCTTTTGAGAGCTCTCCGTCTATGGTGATGCGCATTCTTTTTGGCTTGGGCTGCAGGATGCATTGGGTTGCCAGTACCATCTCAACCTCCGAAGTGCCAATTCCAAATGCAACGCTTCCGAAAGCTCCGTGCGTGGATGTATGGCTGTCTCCACATACCATTGTCATCCCCGGTTGGGTAATTCCCAGCTCTGGACCTATCACATGAACAATGCCCTGGTAAGGATGATTAAGTCCATAAAGCGTAACACCGTGCTTTTCACAATTTTCGGTCAGTTTATTCACCTGGAACCGGGATAATTCATCCTTTATGGGAAGATGCTGATCCACTGTGGGAACGTTGTGGTCCGGAGTAGCCACAGTATTTCCTGGACGGAATACAGGGATTCCCCGCTTGTCGATTCCGGCAAAGGCCTGGGGACTGGTAACCTCATGAACCAGATGCTTATCTATATAGAGAACCGAAGGACCTCCTTCTATCTCATCCACCACATGAGCATCCCATATCTTATCAAATAAAGTCTTTCCTGCCAATTCGTTGAAAATTTAAATTAAGCCGCAAAGTTAAAAAACTTCTGTTACATTCTGGTCTGATTTCTAGAGGCTTTCTTTAATAGTTTTTTCCTGTTTTTGATCTTCCCGGTCCAGGAACAATCACCTCCGCGGGGCATACGTCCGTATGACTCACCCTCCATCTGTTCTTTCTTAGTACGTGGACATCCGAACATGACATTTATGCCGGCCCTCAGATTTATTGTCCGGGTATTAAACGGATAGAAGAATCCAGGCAGATTTTCAGTGAGGATGTGGAATTGGAATCCGTTGCCATGGTAAGCTATTCCGGCTCCCAGGTTTTTCAGACTGTTGTTCAGATAAGACCAGCTTATGGCTGCCAGAAACCTGTTTGCCAAATCGGCTTGGGCTGACAAGGTTAACGAGGAGTGCAGTTTGCTGCGATATATCACATTTCTGGAAACGGCCCCAAGTGATATGTGCTCTTTTATCTGATAGCTGCCTCCCAGATAAAGCTGAGCAGGCTGGTAAGATGAATAGGGCGATTGAGAGACAGTCATCTCAATTGAATTGATGAGAGAGTCCGCCATGTCGTTTAAAAAAGCAAACGAAACAACGTCATCTCCAGGACCTACTCCTTCGAAAGAGAAGGCGCCGGTTCCCCTCACATTATTGAGATTGGTTCTCCATCGCATAAAACCCACATCAAGCAGACTTGCCGACAGGGTGATCTTTTCATCATACCTGTAAATGAGCCCAAAGTCCAGCGCAACTCCGGGATTCCCACGGTTCAGAAGAAAATTTAAGTAATTGATATCCTCAATGGTAACCCCATTAATGAATCCATTTGCATCCTGGGAGATGGTAGCAGGGAATGAACTGTTGAGCGTATAGTCCCCCTCCAGGAATAGATCGAAATTGTTCCGGGTAGTTTCAAAACTCATGTCAGATCGACCGCTGTAGAGATTTGCTTTGCCAAAGAGCAGTTTTGCCCGCACTCCTGCTGTCCAGTACTGATCAAATACCCTGGAAACACCCAGAGAATATTCCCGGTGGTAGCTCACCGCAGATCGCAATGCATCAAAGCGTGCTGTTTCTCCCACAAATGGTCCGTTCCCATGCAACCCTATTTCTGCAAGGTCCTTAGGAACTGTCTGATATGCTTCGATTTTCTCCAAAACATTGAAGGTAAAATAGAGTGATTTATGCCGGTAGCCAATGGAGATAGGATTTAACAATGCCTCCACGGCATAGAGATCGACCCGGTGCATCTGGTCAAATAATCCTTCCAGATTCCAGGTACCGGCTCCGGCCAGGTCTCTGTATGTAAAGGCCGTATTGCTGTATGCAATGTGTGTGGTAGATAAACCCGGGATACCTACAAACCATCTGCACCTTAGTTGAACCGCTGGATTGAGGAGATTGGACTGGGGTACTTCGTGCATCAGATACATGGTATTGCTTTGTTGCCCGCGTACACTTACTGAAACCAGCACCAGGATCCAGAGGAGAATAAACCGTTCTGTATGATAAATCCTTCTAATCAAAATTCCAATGTCAAATCAAGCATGGCACCAATTCCGACATCAAATTGATAGTCAGGATAGAATGGAATCAGAGCTGAATCGAGATCCGAGACAGCAATGTTTGCCCGGAAAAATATATTCGTGGCATTTTCGAGTGGTTGAATCCGCTCTTTTTCAAATACGGCATCCTGTTGGCTATGAGCGGGTTTAATCGATTTTCCGGCGCTCTCAACAGTTCCGGGAGGCACCACCATCGGGCCCTCAAAAAACATCGAATCGATCGGATTCATTCCCGCATCCATGAAATAAGCCTGGGTGCTTACCTGGTTCGGGAATCCATTGTATGCGTTTACCCTGAACAAGATCCGGTTGAGTTTATCCAGGTTATCGCTGATGGATGCCATGTTGAAATCGAGGGTTCCCTCCAAAACCACTTCCAGTTTTTTGGTCCATTCCGGTAGCCTGGTGATGGTATCCGGATCAAACAGCGTGGTATCGAATCCGCTAATTGCATTCAATCCAAAACTTTTTTCGCCCAGCGGGAAAGCTGCTTCCGGGCTCCAATTCACCGAACCGGGAAGTGACTCCGGCATATCCTTCAGACATGAAACTGCCACAAACAAAGTTGTTGCAAGGAGACTCATGAAGGATATGTTCCTGTAATACTTATTCTGTAGAAACTTCATTGCATGTAGAGTTACCTATAAAGTTAAAACAATCTCGAAAAGATAACGTTCAAATGGAAAACGGTAATCAATTATCTTTTATTTTTGCCGAACCGTACTTAAAAACCGCACGATGCTTTCAGTTCACAAAATAGGGGGTACATCCATGTCCAGATTTGAAGATGTACTGCACAACATCATAATCAGACAGGCAAAAGAAGGTGATTTTTATCACAGGATTTTTGTTGTTTCGGCCTATAACCATGTGACCAACTGGTTGCTTGAACACAAAAAGAGCGGCGATCCGGGTGTGTACGATCTTTTTGTTAAGCAAGAAAACTACCAGCGGGCTTTGGATGAATTGCTGGGAAAGCTCATCGACATCAATCATCGGATGGAGGGGATTTCACTGGATTTGGATGAAGCGGACACATTTATCAGGGAGAGGGTTGAACAATCGAAGAATTACCTGACAAGCCTTGATGAAGTGATGGCATCGGGCTATGTAAGCAAGCAGAATATTCTTCTGGCCGCTAGAGAAATCCTGGCTTCCATTGGCGAAGCACACTCTGCATTCAATTCAGTCAATATTCTGAAAAACAACCATATTGAGGCTTCCTTTGTGGACCTCTGCGGATTTCATGATGCTGAGTTTCTGACCATTGATGAAAGGATTCATAAGGCTTTCATGGATCTTGATTGTAGCCGGACAATCCCCGTTGTTACAGGATATACCAAGGGGACCGAAGGGATCATGCGGGAATTCGACCGTGGATATTCCGAAGTCACATTTTCTAAAATTGCTGTTGAAGTAAAGGCCGATGAAGCGGTCATTCATAAGGAGTATCATCTTTCCAGTGCAGACCCTGCCATTGTTGGTGTTGAAAACTCCAGGCCTGTGGGCAATACAAATTATAATGTGGCCGACCAGCTGGCCGACATCGGAATGGAGGCCATTCATCCGAAGGCATCGAAGCCCCTGGAAGTGGCCGGTATCAATATTCGGATAAAAAATACGTTTGAACCCGACCATCCGGGAACCCTGATCTCCAACGATTTCAGCGGGGAAGATGCCAGGGTCGAGATCATCTCCGGAACCGACCGGGTAACAGCCATAGAAGTCCATGATCCATTTATGGTGGGCCAGGTAGGATATGATCTGAATCTGATGACGGTAATCCGGAGGTACAATTTGTCCTACATTTTAAAAGCAACCAATGCCAACAGCATCACCATGGTATTCTGGGAAAAGGAAATTTCTGAGACCCTTCTTACAGAGCTTAGGGGTCTGTTCCATGGAGTGACCAGAACAGATGCCGCGCTGGTCTGTGCCCTGGGGACAAACATTGCCCAGCCGGGGGCACTTTCGAAAGCAACTACGGCACTGTATGAAAATAAAATAAATGTGAAAGCAGTCTCACAGTCGCTTATGCAGGTTAACATGCAGTTCGTGATCGGTCGCGGGGATTACAGGAAGGCCATTATTGCACTGAATCAGGCCCTCTGTATGGGAAATTAATGGCCTGTTTT
>CAZCQL010000113.1:9324-11331 GCA_964500835.1 uncultured Bacteroides sp. | reverse complement strand
GGTATTGATACTTCTCGCCGGGATTCCCGGCAATAAGGGATTGATCCGGGATCCGCTCAAAATAGGGATAAGAGAGCATCAGCTTCTTCAGGTATTTCATCTGTTCTGCCCCCGGAGCATCCAGGGCTGCATTCCAGTACTCCTTGACCCCGTAGCCCCCGGTCTCTCCCGGCTTATGCATCTGCATCACTGCGCTGTGCCCATAGGTAAACCCAAATCCTCCGGCAAATACCGACCAGTAAGCATAGCGTCTTGCATCATTAGCATTCCATAATGCTTCTGCAGGATCGTGCAATCCCTGGGGTATCCCTTCGTAGGAAGGTTCCCCGTCTATAGTGGGTTTTACCGGATCCAGAAGGTAATCGTCCCTCACATATTTCCAGTTGTCCTGGCCATATCCCAGTTCAGAATCATCCTGATCGTATCGCCGGTGTCCCGATTGGAACATGTTAAAATCCAGCCACGAAGCCTTATGAAACCACATGGAGGACATTGTCCGGCCGAAAGGATGGAAGGTGATCAGGTGATCCGGTGCATACGTTCTGAGGTTCTCACCCATAAGATTCCAGATAGCTGTGGAATCGCTGCCCCGGACATCTCCCCCATTCAGCCAGATGATATTAGTATTGTCTGCATATCTCATTGCCAACCAAGCGGAATAGCTGTCAGCCTGTTCACGGCTGACTCTTCCCCCTCTGACATTGGATCCCCAGACCGGAACCAGCGCCATATAGATCCCCTTCTGCCCGGCAAGATCAATAATATAATCCACATGATCCCAATAGTCATATTCCTCAGGATTCTCATAGGAAGATCCATGGGTTAAAAGAGGCCTTGAAACATCCCGATGCACCAGAGCTGAATCGCCATAGAAGTTTTTCAGTTCCACATTGTGAAGGACCATCGCCTGAATCACATTGAATCCTTTCGCGGCGCGATCTTCCAGATAAACGTTCGCTTCCTCCCTGCTGAGTTTCGAAAACAGCAGCCACCCGGTATCTCCCAGCCAGAAGAAGGGTTTTCCGTTTACATCTTGCAGGAATCTTTGATTTTCAGAGACGCGTAATAGAGGGAGGGAAGCCTGCGGATTTTGACACGAGCTAAGTATCTGGCTTAGTGTATAAAAAAGCAGGAATCCATACCTCATACGATTCATCATATACTTTTTATTTTAAGAAATTATTCCCTGATATAATCCATCATCTTTCTCATGGAGGTATTTTTAATCTCATTATACTGGGCAGCAATGGCATTCAAAGGATAAACAATTGATCCACCCTGGGTTTGTTGCACAACCGCATGGGGATTTTGTTTTGATGCTGCGCGCTCTTTCAGGTATCTCTCCTTATCCACCGGGTAGAAATGGTAGAGGTGATAGCCCCGCTCATTGGTCTTTTCCAACACCTCCACAACGAGAGGTTGATTGCTGCGCGTATACTATGCTGCCTGTGAATGGAATGCAGCATAAGATCCATGCAAATCTGCCAACCAGCGATTTGAACTTCATCGAAAACAACTATTTGGTAATCCTGAACCAGTCCACATCTCCCCAACCCGTGTCATTTGTAATCTTTGATCCCATGGCATAGAGTCCCACCTTGGCTCCGATCCACCGGCCCTCTTTTGCTTCAAATACAGGGCCGGTTTTCGTGAATTTTTTCCCATCCACACTGATGCTGAATTGACATCTTGCCTGTTCTTTTACTTCCACCCGCAGGTAGAGCTCATTGGATCCAACAGGGGTAGAGGGGCCTCTCAGGTTTTCCACTCCGCTTTCTGCGTCGGGGTTTTGCAAAACAGAATAGTGAATCTTTCCTTCTCTTTGTTCAATCATCAATGCGGAATAACTTAATCCCATAACGATCAGACCCATCCTGTCACCGTCCTGCATGGGCTGAAACCGAACCTTTGTGTTGACCGTAAATTCAGGTGCGGGGAATTTCTGTAAATAGAGGTGCGGGATCTCCCACAGGTTGGGATCAGCCTGGCTGTTATGCTCACAATAGA
>CAZCQL010000113.1:0-9224 GCA_964500835.1 uncultured Bacteroides sp. | reverse complement strand
AGGTGCGGGATCTCCCACAGGTTGGGATCAGCCTGGCTGTTATGCTCACAATAGAGCCTCATGAATCCCTCACTTCCAGACAGGAACATCCATTCTGTTTCAGGATTGGCATGCCACTGCCACTGCAATCCCTGAACAGGTGAATTAAACTCGTCGGAAGTTTGTACCTGAAGCGGTGGACCGGGATAACCTGTATCTGGTTTTCGATATTCTATCACCGGTTCACCAATACCATCCCCATCCCGGTCTGCTCCCATCATTGGCCAGTCATCAATCCATTCCATGGGTTGCAGATGTACAATCCGGCCATAGGCCCCCTTGTCCTGAAAATGATAAAACCAGGATTCGCCGTTCTCCAGCTCAACCCAGGCACCCTGATGGGGACCGTTGATATCGGTTTCACCCTGGTGCAGCACCACCCGATCTTCATAAGGTCCGTAAATATTTCTGGACCTTAATACGGTTTGCCAGCCAAACTCTACGCCTCCCCCGGGAGCAAAGATATAGTAGTAGCCGTTTCGCTTGTAAAACTTGGGGCCTTCAATGGTGGGATGGATGTCATGCCCGTCGAATACCAGGACTCCATCGTCCAGGAGCCTCTTTCCGTCCTCACTCATCCGATGAACCACCAGGATACTTTTTCTTTCCGAGCGGCTTCCGGCAAATGCATGGACCAGGTAGGCATTGCCATCCTCATCCCAGAATGGACAGGGATCAATCCACCCCTTGGCCGGGCGCAGCAAGTGAGGTTCACTCCAGGATCCTCTCGGATCGGAGGTTTTCGACATATATATCCCAAAATCAGGGTCTCCGTAGTAGACATAGTACTCCCCCTGGTGATAACGAATGGAGGGTGCCCATGCCCCATTGCCATGCTGTGGTACCCTGAAAACAGTATCCGGGATCTGCCTTTTAAAGACATGGTTTACGAGCTGCCAGTTTACCATATCCCGGGAATGCAATACCGGGATACCGGGAACACAATTAAAACTGGAGGATACCATGTAGAAATCTTCCCCGACCCTGGTCACATCCGGATCTGAGTAATCTGCATGGATAATGGGATTTCTATAGGTTCCATCGCCATTATCTGCACTCCAGACACTTGGTTGCTGATTTAGGGCCTGTGCCTTGAGGTATGTGGATCCGAAAAGCAGAATTGCCGGCAATACCATAGAAAGGTATTTTTCAATACCGTTACTCCCTTTACGCATGGTTCATAGGTTATTGGGTTATCACAACGGAATAGCCAGAAGTGCTCCAAGGAAAATCAGGCCCAGAAGTATAAGCAAGGCTATGATGATATTTACGGTCCTTATTTGCCTGCTAGATCTCATAAATATTGTCGGGAAATCTTCGCCTGAAGCAAAAATCCTTCTTCAAACTTACTCTAAACCTCATATGAGGCAGGTATTCAATCGTCCCAATAAACATATACCAGATTCCCATACCCCTTTAGAAAGTGGCATAAAAAATAGTATATTACTATATTTACAACTCCAATGGCTGCATAGGAGTTTCAAAAAGGGGATATGAGATGTGCCTGATACGCAGACTTTTTACCTTTCTTACAATTGCTGTTCTAACTCTACCGAACCTTCAGGGTCAATCAGAACTTAGGTTTGATAACTATTTCATTGAAGACGGGCTTCCGCATAGCCGGGCCAGGGCGGTTTACCAGGATAGCGTAGGGTGGATCTGGATCGCCACCGGAGGCGGTCTTTCCCGCTTTGATGGCACTTCCTTTAAAAATTATCAGCTGAGCAATTCCAAAGACGATGAATCCTTATCTTCCATCATCTGTTTCTGGGAGGATTCCGATGCCAGGTTATGGATCGGAACCGAATGGGACGGATTGGTTCTTTATGACCGGAGCCTCGATCGCTTTGAACATTTCGTTTACCACGATTCCAGCAGCAACTGCATAAGCAGTAACCAGGTAAATTCCATCACTTCCGATGCTTCAGGAATCATGTGGATTGGAACCAACCGGGGTGTAAACCGATTTGATCCCGCCACCAGGTCGTTTCAATGGTTTCAGCATGACAGCAACACCCCTTCCTCCATATCCAGTGATACGGTAAGTGAAGTATTTATCGACAGGGATAACCGGTTGTGGATCGGAACCAATGAGGGACTGGACTATATGAATCCGGCCTCAGGCCTGATTACCTCCATTGATCTTTTTACTGATGCACAATTAGATCCCGTTCCAGGCAGAATTGTACAGGATGTCAGTCAGGATGGAAAAGGAAATATCCTGGTGGGTTCTTATTACTGCGGATTATTTGTCATAGATTCCTCGCTGAGTAAGATTAGGAATATTCTGCCCGACCCGGAATATAAGAGAAGCTATCTTATCAGATCGGTATTCCCTGATCAAAACGGAGAGCTGTGGTTGGGTACACGGGGCGGGATCTATATTCTTGACCAGGATTTCAGTGTGATGGCTCATTATGAAAAATCTCTCCAGGATGAGAGCAGCCTGGGTCACAATTCCGTAAGTGATATTTTTAAAGACAGGTCGGGGGACTTCTGGATTGCCACCAGAAGCGGTGTGAGCTACACCAATCTGAGAAGCATGGCTTTCAAATACTACGGTGCCAGAGCAAGCAATAATAGGTATTTGAACGATCCGGAAGTATATACAGTATGTCAAAGCGAGGATGGTAACATCTGGCTCGGAACGGAAGCCGGAGGAATAAATATCCTTGATCAGCAGGGTGACCGGTTTAGTTACCTGGTCCATGATGAAAACAATCCCAATTCTGTCAGCACTAATAGTATTAAAGCTATACTGCAGGATAAGAGCGGCAATTTCTGGATAGGTACATTTTTGGGCGGATTGGATTATTACAATGTGAAAGAGAATAGATTCACTCATTATACACACGATCCCGATAATGACAACAGTTTGATAAATAATACTGTATGGACATTACACGAGGATCGTCAAGGGAATATCTGGATCGGAACCGACGAGGGGGTGCAACAATTTGATCCGGACTCAAAACGATTTTACAATTATGGGAACGGACTTAAGAACCATCCCTTTCACATCATCTACGAAGATCATGCAGGTAATTTGTATTTCGGTTCCAATTATGATAAGCTGGTGGTGATGTATCCCGATTCAGCACAGATAACATTTAGATTTGCAGCCAGGGCCATTTTGGAAGATAGCCAGGGCAGAATCTGGATCGGTTCTGAAAGCAATAATGGGCTGACCCAGTTTGACCAGCAGCAGGGCATCGTGAAAACCTACAGAAAAAATGACGGTCTGCCCTCCAACCAGATATACGGGATACTGGAAGACCATAATTCAATGCTATGGTTAAGTACGGGAAAGGGATTGTGCCGCTTTAATCCTGAAACAGATGAGTTTAAAATCTATAAAGCAGAGGATGGTATTCAGGGTGACAGGTTCTATTATGGGGCCTACTGCAAATGCAGGTCGGGAGAGTTGCTTTTCGGAGGTCAGAATGGGCTTACCAAGTTTAATCCGGATCAGCTGATCGAGAATCAACAGATTCCTCCCATTCTGATTACTGATTTCAAGATCTTCAATAAGGATGTACCCGTGGGCAGCGAATTTGATGGAAAAGTGATACTGGAAAAGAGCATCAGTGAATCAAAAGAAATCGCTGTGCAATACAAACATTCAGTGCTGACCTTTGAATATGTGGCATTAAATTATTTGAACAGCTCAAAGAATGAATACAAATATATGCTGGAGGGATTTGACAGTGATTGGAACAAAGTCGGATCAAACCGGTCGGCTACCTATACCAATCTGGATCCGGGTGAATATGTGTTCCGGGTGGCAGGAACCAATAATAATGGCGTCTGGAACGAAGCCGGAACTTCACTAAAAATCACAGTTACCCCCCCTTTCACACAGACTTTTTTCTTTAAGCTGCTTATCGTATTCCTGGTCATTCTGATCACCTACCTGATCGTTTTCTTTTTCATTAAAAGAGAAAAGCTTAAAAATAAACTGGTAGTTGAAAGAGTCAGGTCGAAGGAGTTGCACATGATTGATATGATGAAATTTCAGTTTTTTACCAATATATCACATGAGATACGCACTCCCATATCGCTAATTGTGAGCCCGTTAGCACGTGTAATGAATACACCTTTACCTAAAGATCAAATTCTGAAAGACATTGAGGTGGTGCACCGTAATGCGTTACGCCTTGGGAAACTGGTGGACCAGCTACTGGACTACAGAAAGCTTGAGGCCGGCAAACTAAAGCTGGAGTTATCCAGAGGAAATATTGTATCGTTTTTGGAAAATGTACTTCTCATGTTTAAAGAGATGTCCACGGAGAAAGGGATCGATTTGAAATTCTTTTCGGCCATGGATCATCTTCAGATCTATTTTGATGCGGACAAGATCGAGAAAGTGCTGTTTAACCTGCTCTCCAACTCCTTCAAGCATACGCCACCGGGCGGAACTGTAAATATGGCGGCTTCACTTACCTACCTGATCAATGAAGATCTGGAGGATGACAAAACCGGCGAATCGGGTGAATATATCCAGATCGTGGTCAGGGATACGGGTAGCGGAATCGAGGAGAGTAAAATAGAACATATATTTGACAGGTTTTATCAGGGGGGCACTCCGGAACAGGGGGCCAGTTATGGATCAGGAATCGGGCTTTCACTTTCCAAGGAGCTCATTAAAGTGCACAACGGCCGCATATTCCTGAAGAGCCAGGTGGGCATCGGAACCGAAGTAACTGTACTTTTTCCTGTTATTAAGGATGATCCGAAGAAACCAATACAGGCGGATCCCCATGTTGAGACTGAATTACCCGAGAAGCTTGCAGTTTCTTCAGTTGATGGAAAATCACTGGAGCAGCTGGCTGATTTCAAAGATCCGGTTGTACTGATACTTGAGGATAACAAAGACCTCCTCGGATTTATTCAATCCATATTCCAGGAGGAATACATGGTCCTCACAGCTGAAGATGGTGAGGCTGGTCTTGAACTGGCTATGGAAACCATCCCCGACCTGGTCATCTCCGATGTAATGATGCCCAAGATGGATGGAATTAAGCTTTGCAAAAGATTGAAACAGGATTTCCGCACCTCGCACGTACCGGTGATCATGCTTACCGCGCTCTCTTCAAAACAGCACGAAAAAGAAGGAATTCTGGGGGGGGCTGATGAGTATATCACAAAACCCTTTGACCCGTCTCTTCTTAAGCTCAGAGCGGATCAGCTGTTGACAACCAGAAGGCTGTTAAGAGAAAAATACAGCAGTGAAAACATACTTGATTCCAATTCTATCCCCGAGGCACCCAGTACTCCGGATGATAAATTCTTGGCAAAACTCATCAGCATTATTGAGGAGAATATCTCCGATCCTGAATTTGGTACACTGAAAATCTCCAGGGAGGTGGGGGTCAGCCGAACTCAGTTATACAGAAAGATGGCAGCCCTGACCGAAATGACAGTTAAGGAATTCATCAGAAGTATCAGACTTAAGAGAGCGGCTCAACTGATCATTCAGGATCAACTGAATATCTCTGAAGCTGCCTATGCAGTGGGTTTCCTGCAGGTGGCCTATTTCAGAAAATGCTTTAAGGAGATGTATGGGATGACACCCACCGAATATATTAAGAAACAAACGGTTTCATAAATAGCTTCTCCCGTATCAGGACTTTGGCCATCTGAAGTAAACAAGCTGGGAACTGCATATTTCGCATTGCTTCGGATTTTTTCTATTTTTACCCTATGAGACTTCTGGCAAATCAACGAAGGGAACAAATTCTGAAACTTCTCAGGGAGGATGGCTCTGCTAAAGTAATTGATCTGGCAAAAATATTTAAAGTATCTGAAGTGACCATCAGGCAGGATTTGGAAAAACTGGAGGCAGATGAACTGATCATTCGTGAGCATGGCGGTGCATTTTTAAAGAGCATTGAAGATCAGGTTAGCAGCCTGTCGTTGATGAACAGGGATAACATGGACAAGAAGGTCCAGATCGGTAAAAAGGCTGCCGAACTCATTGACAACGGGGATGTGATTATTCTGGATTCGGGTTCAACTACCACAGAAATCGCTAAAAACCTTGTTAACCGGAAAAATCTTACTGTTATAACAAACGCCCTGAATATCGCTATTCTACTGGGTTCCTATCCTGGAATTGAGGTGATGATGACCGGTGGAGAATTCAAACCTCCTACTCTATCCCTCACAGGTCAGAAAGCGGCCGATTTTCTATCCGACATCCACGTGGATAAGCTGTTCCTCGCTACTGCCGGCATTTCTCTGAAGTCGGGCCTCACCTATCCGAGCATCAGTGACCTTGTGGTGAAGAAGGCCATGATCGATGCAGCTGATACGGTCTACCTGGTGGCTGATTCCACAAAGATTAGAAAATCCTCCTTCGCAAGCCTTGGAGCACTATCCCTTATCCATTATATCATTACTGATCCTTCAGTCAGCAAAGAGCATAAGGAACTGTTCAGTGCTCATGATATAAATTTTATCCTCGCAGATTAATTCTCCCTTTGCAGCTTCTTTTGGAACCTTGTTTATATGAGGTTTCTGTCCTATTTTTTGCTTGATGATTTTCGTTTCTTTACGTATTTGTTGTATATTTCGATGATTTTCGCAAATTATCGTAAAACATGGATTCCTCCAAGAACTATTTGCTGGCCATTGACCAAAGTACTTCCGCCACGAAAGTGATGCTGTTTAACCACGCTGCCGAACTGGTAGACAGGGTATCTGTGGCCCACAAACAATACTATCCTCAACCCGGATTTGTGGAGCATGGTTTCATATAAGCGGCTGGCCGCCCATCAAAAGAAAGCCAGTTTCAAAGGATCCTTTAAGTCTCACTGGTGGGGAATACTGGGAGGCTCCCAATGGGACCAATGGTATCCTGGCCACCATGTTCACACTATTTTTAATTGGCCTGGTGCTGATCACCATGTCTAATGCATAATTCATGAAGGAACTTGAGCATATCGCTGTTGAGGTAAGAAAGAAATTACTTCAGAATATTGTAAAGGCTGGCGGAGGTCACACCGGGGGGTCCATGTCCTCGGTGGACATCCTTGTGGCCCTCTATTTCAAGGTATTGAATATCGATCCCGGAAATCCTCAATGGAAGGAGCGTGACAGGTTTATTATGAGCAAAGGACACTCGGTGGAGAGTTATCATGCGATACTCGCCAACAGGGGGTTCTTCAGCGAGGAGGTCCTCGATTCCTATGGAGACTTCCAATCCATCCTGGCTGGCCACCCCACACGCAAAGTTCCCGGAATTGAAATAAACTCAGGAGCACTGGGACACGGATTGTCCGTGGGTGTGGGCATGGCCCTGGCAGCAAAACGTTCAGGAAGCTCCTGGAGAACCTTTGTCCTGATGGGCGACGGTGAACATGGCGAAGGATCTATTATGGAAGCTGCGGCGGCGGCCGGACACTATAACTTGGATAACCTTGTTGCCATCATCGACAGGAACGGACTCCAGATCAGCGGAAAAACAGAAGAAGTACTCTCCATCGAGAACCTGGAAGCAAAATACCGGGCATGCGGCTGGAGTGTCGGTACGTGTAACGGTCATGATATGGATGAGCTGATCTCAAAGCTTAATCATACCCCTTTCGAAAAGGGCTCGCCCTCCGTGCTTATTGCCCATACCGTAAAGGGGAAAGGAGTATCATTTATGGAAGACCGGGCCACTTGGCATCATAAACTCCCCAGCCCGGAACAGCTTCAGCAAGCACTTGAAGAATTGAATTTAATGGTGGAGGAACAGTAAAATGGGATCGATTCCTTGCAGAACAGCGATTACAGAAACCCTGGTTGAAGAAGGTAAAAAGAATCATGACCTGTTTGTGGTGACTTCCGATGCCCGAGGAAGTGTCACCCTGGGGAAATTTGCCGATGAACTGCCTGCCCAGTTTGTGGAGGTGGGAATAGCAGAACAGAATGCAGTGGGGGTAAGTGCCGGCCTGGCCCTGGCAGGGAAAAATGTATTTGTATGCGGGCCGGCAAGTTTCTATTCTGCAAGGGCCCTCGAACAGGTGAAGGTCGATGTGGCCTACTCAAAAACCAATGTTAAAATCATCGGTGTAAGCGGAGGCGTAAGTTACGGAGCCCTTGGATCCACTCACCACAGCCTTCACGATGTGGCGGTTATGCGCACGTTTCCCGATTTGAAGGTATACCTGCCCTCCGACCGGTTTCAATCTTCATGGCTTACAAAGTACCTGGCTTCCTCCGAAGAGAGTGCCTATGTGAGGGTGGGGCGGAATGCTGTACCCGATATATATTCGGAAAGTGACACCTTCGAGCCTGGAAAGGCCAGGGTCCTGAAAACCGGGAATGATATCGCCATAGTGGCTACCGGGGAAACCGTTTATCATGCCCTGAAAGCCGCAGAAAGACTGGAGGAGGATGGTATAAGTGCCCTGGTGATGGACATGTTTACCCTGAAGCCTTTTGATGGAGAAGCTATTATTTCAGCTGCAAAAAACACAAACTGTATCCTTTCTGTGGAAGAGCACAGCATTTTTGGAGGGTTGGGCGCTGCCATCAGCGAGATTACGTCTCAACACCACCCCGTCCGAACGAAGATCCTGGGCATTCCTGATGAAAACGCGGTACATGGAAAGCCCCTGGAAGTATTCGCACATTACGGACTGGACGAGGCAGGCATCCATCGGCAGGCATTATCCCTCTTAAATACAGATATTTAAAAACCGGCGCCGATCTGGAACAATTAGTTTTCCTTCACAAATATCCCTGTAACCATTCCTCCATCGGTTGTCAGGGTGATCATGTAGATCCCCGCCGGCTGATCGGTAAGATCCAATCGACACTCCCCGCCTGAAAGCTTTTCGGTGAGCAACCTGTGTCCCCTGCTGTTATAAAGTGTGATGAATGCCTGACTGAAGGCAACACCGTCCAAACGGAGGGTAATCTGATCCGTCGCAGGATTGGGATACAGCTGAACTGATTCGGTCGCCAGTGACCGCATACCCACTGCTTCGTTCACACTTATGATTATGATATCCGAAAAAGTGGATTTGCCTGCATTGTCAATGGCCTTTGCAGTAATTTTATGGCTGCCAGCCGGGACATTTTCCCAGATAACCGCATACGGGGAGCTTGCGGCTTCACCAATCAGCTGGTGGTTTTGATAAAATTGAACACTTTCAACTGTGCCTTCTGAAACGGATGCTGCTGCTTCAAGAGTG
>CAZCQL010000112.1:0-11697 GCA_964500835.1 uncultured Bacteroides sp. | reverse complement strand
ATTTTTAGCGGGGTACAAGAAATATATACCCTTTTCCTTTGAGGGTCTGGATACGAACCATCAGCTCTTCCATACTGAAAGGTTTGCGGATATAGTCGGTTCCGCCGGCTTCGAAACCCTTTACCAGACTACCTCGTACCCCTTATTTTCCAGGGTATCTGTGACAATCTTTCCCAGATGTTTCTCATCCTCTATGTAGAGCAGTTTTACCTTCATGCCCGGTCATCGACAAAATGAAGAGTAAATATACATCCGGTCGGGGACAGGTTCTTTACAGAAATGCGACCGCCGTGCTGTGCCATCACCTGAGAGGCATAATTAAGCCCCAATCCGTGTCCCTTCACATCATGGCGGTCCCCTGCAGGTATCCTGAAAAACTTGTCAAAAATCTGCTTTTTATACGCATCCGGGATCCCCGGGCCATTGTCCTGGACCGAGAGGGAAGTACCCCGGTCATCGCATTCGGCGGAGAGTGTAATTTGTGGGTGTTGTCCTGAATATTTCAGGCTGTTGTCCAAAAGGTTGAGAATCACACCTTCCATATAGACAGGATCAACCATGACCGTACAGGATCTTACCGATTCATTTATGCTTACAGCTGCTCCTCCTTTTAACCTTAATTAACCTTGTTTGGCATTTCATTAACTTTGACCTATTGTTGTGATGTCTATTTTTGAAACAAAAACAAGATATGAAAAAGTCGATCGCAATCATCCTGGCTTCACTACCGGGTGCATTGATCTTAGCACAGCAGAGTTCAAATGGTTTTTTATTGGCGGGTACCGTACTCTATGAACAAACCACACAATTGGATATACAGCTAGAAGGGGATGCAGCCCAAATTGCCCAGGCACTTCCAAAAGAGCGTATGTCGGAAAAGATCCTTCACTTTACAGAGGAAGAAACTCTTTTTGAGAATTATCAAACCGGTGATAGTGAAGAGGTCACTGACATGGATGGGGGTGGCACCATGATGATTAAAATGGTTGAACCGGATGACAAGCTTTATACAGATCTGGAAAATAATACCCGAATTGAACAGAAAGAATTCATGTCGCGTATGTTCCTTATTGAATCGGAATGCGAAATGAGCTCCTGGAAAATCAAAGGGGATCAAAAAATATTGCTTGAATATCCTTGTCAGCTTGCTGTCAAGGAGGAAGATGGTAAATCGGTACAAGCGTGGTTCACTCCAAAAATCTCGGTGCCTGCCGGACCGGGTAAATATGGAAACCTGCCAGGCCTGGTCCTGGCTGTTGTTAGTGAAGCCAAGGAAAGGCAAGAAAGTCACAGAGGAAGAGTATCAAGCCCTGGTGGAAGAGAAAATGAAGGAGATGGGTGACCTGCATGGAGGAAGCGGAGGACATGCGGTCGTGGTGAAAATCAGGCGGTAGGTAAAAAGAGTTAGAGAGCGAGTAAGATAACGAATTAGAAAGCGAATTGGACGCATAATAAGGGTATGATGCATAAAAACTGCCTTCTCCTGGTTTTGCTGATTGCCCTGTTTCCCCAGGTTTTTAGCCAGACCTATTCCCTTTCCGGCAGGTTGTTCGATACGGAGGTTCGCCCCCTGTCATCAGGAACAGTAGTCCTTCTGAATCCCATAGATTCCACGCTCGAATTCTTTGGGATTACCAATACCCAGGGGCAATTTGAGATAAATAACATCAGAGAGGGCAGGTACCTGTTGCAGGCCTCCTTTATGGGGTTTCGCTCCCTTTACGACCTGGTGAAAATTCCCAGAAAGGATGGTTCAAACCTGGGTGACATTGTGTTGCGTCCGCTGCCTATGGACCTGGAAGGGGCCGAAGTGGTGGGAGAAGCTGTTCCGTTACAGATAAGTGGAGATACAGTTGTATACAATGCAGCGGCGTTTAAAACAAAGCCCGATGCTGTCACGGAAGATTTATTGAAGAAATTGCCAGGGATAGAAGTCGACAGGGCCGGGAATATTAAGGCGCTGGGGGAGGATGTGAACAGGTTGTACGTGGATGGGAAAGAGTTTTTTGGGAACGATCCAAGGGTTGCCACAAGAAATATCCCTGCCGGGGCTGTCCACAAGGTCCAGGTATATGATAAAAAATCAGATGAATCAGAATTTACCGGAATTGACGATGGAACGAGGGATAAAACCGTGAACCTGGAATTGAAAGAGGATAAGAAAAAGGGGGTATTTGGTGATATCCTCGGAGGATTTGGAACCGCAAATCATTATAAGGGAAGTGCGAAAGCATACAAATTTACAGATAAGGTGCAGATAGCCGGACTGGGCATGTTGAATAATGTCAATCAGTATGGTTTTTCATTCGGCGACTACCTTGATTTTAAGGGAGGTATTTCAGCCAAGATGGGCGGCCACGGGTCAGCCCGGATTAAGATCGATTCTGATGATAACTTTCCGGTTAATTTTGGTCAGCCCGTAAACGGCCTAACCACATCGGGAGCAGGTGGATTCAATTTCTCGTACGCAACTGATAAAAATAACCGGACCTATATAAGCTACCTGGTCAACGGAAGCAGGAAAGACCTGCATAGGAATACCTATTCGGAGAGCTTTACAGAAAAAGGCTCATTCACAACCACCGATGATCTGGATCAATTCACAAATGATATGGCCCACCGCATCAATTTCGGTCTGAGAAGAAGGATTGACTCGACCCATAACCTGATTTTTAGCGGAGATATCGCCTTGATGTACAACAAAATGGATCACATTCAGAAGACTGAGAACCTTCAAACTGACCTTATTGTGAGCAAGCTTTTGAGTGACCAGGCCGATAACTCAGATCGGATGAGCGGCTCTGTCAGCGGCACCTATTACCGAATGTTTGGCTCCGACAAATCAATCGTTAAAATAACCGGTGATGCGGGGTATGTGAAGAATCTGGATAACATCAGGATTCATAATGAGGCAGAATATCCGGTGACATCGCACGGCGAGACCCACCACCAGTTTCAAAACAACCAGACCAATCAATTAAATCTATCGGTTCAGGGATCTTATACGCAGAAAATAGGGAAGGGGCTGTACCTGGTACCTTTTCTAAGGATAGGGAGCAACCAGGAGCAATTGGACCGTTTTCAGGGTCCGTTGGAAAATGGACCGGAGCCTGTCGACTCCATCAGTCCCGGATTTAATAAAAAATATTCCTGGGTAAGACCGGGCTTCAATTTTCAATGGAATGTTAAAAAATCACAGCTCACATTAGGATTTATTTCTGAATTAGGCAAAATGGAAACGAGCCTCAATGGAATCCTGTATCCCGTCTCAAACCATTTCTTCTTCACCCCCATGGTTTCCTGGGATTATAATAAGAAATCCGGCAGAAAAATAAATCTCTCCTATTCCTCATCGGTTAATACACCTTCGGTCAACCAATTGTTGCCCGTCTCAAACAATCTAAATCCGCTGGCACTCTATTACGGGAATCCGGCCCTCGGCCCTGAGCTGTCCCACCGGGCCATGGCTCACTGGCTGATATTCGACGAGTTTTCGTTTACCTCTCTTATGATGGTCTTCACCGGGGAGTATACACGCAATAAAATAAACTGGAGGACTACAGTTACCGACAGCCTGGTTCAGATCAATACCCTTATCAATGTTGACTGGGACTACAATGCCAGGGCAAATGTGGATTTCTCCACACCCATCCGCAAGCTTGGTATAAAAATCAATTTTGATGCAGAAGAGAGTTGGAACCGGGGCATGAGCATTGTCAATGAATTGGATAACATTTACAACAGCTTTATTCAGCGGTACTCTTTTAGTGCAGATAACCGGAAGAAGAAAAAGTGGGACGTGGAATCGGGTATTGGAGCCACGTTTACCGATAGCCGGTATGATATTCAGGAATCCCTCAATAGCCGTTACTTTGACCTTTCATGGTTTGCGGAGGTACGATATACTCCAAGTGAAAAATGGCATATTCAATTTACCAGCGACGTGACCAGTTATGCGGATCAGGGCTTCGGCGAATCAGTCCTGGTACCTCTGCTCCGGACCGATGTGAGTTATTACTTCCTGGCGCAAAACAGGGCTGTCATAACCCTCTCAGGCTTTGACCTTCTGGACAGAAACCAGGTTGTCGAGAGGACAAGTGAGCTCAATTACCTGCTTGAAACCCGGTCCAATACCATCGGACGCTATTTTATGCTAACCTTTAAATACCGGTTAAACAAACTTGCCAGGCAAGGCGGAATGGAGGTAAATTTTCATAAAAGACGCTAGTCCTGCCTATTTATCTTACACACATCATCCCACTTTGGTCATTGCACTTTTTACTTTCACACCTTCCCGCTTTCATAAGGGATCACATCCAGTGCTTTGAACCTCTTCCTTTTGTTCTGCCTTGCATTGAGCAGTAAATAAACCAGGATAATGAGTACGATGAATCCTCCTATTAAGATAGCCTGCCAGGTTTTTGTTTCCGACCCTGTCAGCAGGATCACCTCGTTTTTGAGCAGATAACCGGTAAGTACGTTGAGCAGACATTCCGGTAAAAGGCCTGCAATGGTTCCCAAGAGGTACGTGCGGATTGAAATTTTACTCAACGGGAAGCTGAAATTGATGATGTTAGTTGGAATAATATAAATGGCCCGGCTGAAAATCACCGTCCATATTCCATATTCCCCGATGCGTTTGTTGATGCGCTGGATTAGTTTTTTCTTCCCGTACCTCTCAGTAAAGTAAGATGTGAAAGCAAATCGAACCATGATATAGGTGCCCATTACGGCCAGAATATTTACCACCCAGCTAATACACATGGCAGGTGCGAAATTGAGCAAAAATCCCAGCGCCATGGAAAGGTAAAAGATGGGTAATCCCGCAAGGGTGCTTAGTAAAGTGAAGGAGCAAATAAGCAGCACAAGGAGGATGGTTCTTTGTTCCATGACCATGATGCGCTCAAAGACCAGGGTCTCCACATCACTTCCCGCGGTAAGGTAGATAAAAGCCCCCACCGTAATCAGGATAAATACAACGATAAAGATTCGCAGTTGCTTCATAAATAACTAGCCACTATGCACCAGGCATTTTCACCCGGCACTAATATACTCCTTTGTGGCGGTAAAGATAGAGCCAGCCGGTAAAGAGATTGTTGCCTGTGGTTTCTGCACCCTGACCTCCCGGAGGATTGGTCCCGGTGCCGCCTGTCCCGGTGCCACCCGTCCCGGTGCCGCCTGTAGGATTTTTGTTCCCCCTGTTCAGCTTCCAGTTTTCAATCACATTGAGATCTTTGTATTCTACGCCATCGTATCCCAGTGCCTCGACCACATAGTAGTATTGTCCTTCTGGTGCCCGGCGGTTGCTGTTATGCATGTGACCGTCCCATCCGTCCCATGAGTAAATATCGTCGATTTTCCGTTTATACGCAATCTTGCCTGACCGGTCCACAATGGTCACGTTACACGATTTCAGGGACTGGTGTTTGAATACGAAATAATCATTCACTCCGTCTCCGTTAGGAGAGAATACATTCGGGATAACCAGTTGGGAAGGAACAACAAAAATGGCCTCTTCAAGCCGGAATGTATCTATGCAACCAGCCTCGCTGACGGAAACCATGTACGGATAATAATACTCATCTGCAGTTTCATAGGTAAACTCGGTGATGTCCTCTATATCGTAAGTGGTTTCGTTCTGCTTTATGCCCCCCAGCGTATCCAGAAACACCCATTCAAAGGAGGCTCCATTTAAAGATTCATTGGAAAACTGCACTGTTAATCTGGCATCCATGCTTCCTTTATCAGCGCTCCAGGACTGGGTCAGATCGGCATCGTACTCATCAACCAGCTTATCATAATACTCCACATTGAATTTGGCTTTGGTCTGAATGCTTTTATAAAGGACTGAGTCCACTTCGATCATTCCCAGGTTATCGGTAGCCGTGAGTATATACCAGGTTTCTTTAAAAGGTGGCTGATAGGTGATATTAGGATCAAGGACAATCGAATCGTTCGGAATCCTTAAGTCCTCATTGTCGGAGGTCCATTTAAATTTGAAATCACCGGGTTGAACAATAGTATCATTGGAGACAGGATCGTAATAGACCAATGTGTCAACGGTCACAAATCCGGTCATCACTAAAAATTCGCATGTATATTTATAGGCATACACCTCTCCATCATCATTTTTCTCAGTGGTGGCCCGGAAATCATCGAGCATCACCCAGGCCATCAAGGTCGTGTCGGTGGTGGTACCATTCCGGATCCTAACCCGGTATCCTCCCTCATCAAGATCCGAAACAGTCGAACCGGGAGCATTTGAAATGGAGTCAAAGGGAGGGTCAAATCCACCAATGGCTGTATTGTATTTACTCCATTCGAAATTGTAATCTTCAGAACCGGGAAGCGTGGCGGTAAGATTACCTGATTTAGAAATTTGGTTTACCTGGTAAAAAACAAACAGCTTATCCTCGGATGAACTGACCGGATAGGAAACCGTATCTACCCGATCGGCACTTGAAGAAGTGATCTGACCATGGGCGATACTGAAGGTGAGTACGGCAAGTAAACCCACCAAAAAAAGATTTTTATCAACCGGTCGGAGTTGCCACATTGGATTAGTTTCTTCTATAACCAAATTATTGCCAAATTATTATGCACACAATGGGCCCGTATATGCAAGCAAAGGGCCCGTAAAAATGCAACATTTAGAAAAACTGTGCAATAGTTTTTGAATTCACTGTCGATGGATGGGGGGTATAATCCATCTACAAGTGCTAACTTAGTCGGCCTATCAAAGAGGGTTCATGTGGAAGCTATTAAACAGGATTTAAACGCGGCACAGCAAGAGGCAGTCTTAACTCACAAAGGCCCGGCACTGGTCATTGCGGGAGCAGGATCGGGTAAGACCAGGGTGCTTACTTACCGCATTGCTTATCTGCTTTCCCTGGGAATATCACCTTCCAAAATCCTTGCCCTGACGTTTACCAACAAAGCGGCCAGCGAGATGAAGGAAAGAATCTCCACATTGGTTGCCCCGGACCTGGCCAGGAGGCTCTGGATGGGAACCTTTCACTCGCTCTTTGCACGCATACTGAGACGGGAAGCTGAAATACTCGGATTCCCGACAAATTACACCATCTATGACACCATCGATTCCAGAAGCTTGGTGAAGACCATCGTAAGGGAGTTTAATCTGGATGAAAAGATATATAAGCCCGCTGAAATATTCAGTCGGATTTCTGCTGCGAAAAACAACCTGGTTACACCCGATATATACCTGGGGAGCAGAGAATACCAGGTACGCGACCAGGTGAACCGGCGTCCGCGACTGGGAGAGGTGTACGACAGGTATGTAAAACGCTGCAAGCATTTCGGCGCCATGGATTTCGACGACCTGCTCCTGCAAACCAATCTTCTTTTCAGGGATTATCCGGAAGTATTGGACCGGTACAGAGAATCATTCAATTATGTGCTCGTGGATGAGTACCAGGATACCAACTACTCGCAATACCTGATCATAAAAAAACTTTCTGAAATCCACCGGAATATTTGTGTCGTGGGTGACGATGCTCAGAGCATCTACTCGTTCAGGGGTGCACGCATTGAGAACATCCTCAACTTTAAAAACGATTATTCCGACTACCGCCTGTTTAAACTGGAGCAGAATTACCGGTCCACTCAAAATATTGTGAATGCAGCCAACAGCGTAATCAAGAAGAACCGGGACCAGATTTCCAAAGAGGTCTTTTCCCTTAATGAAGCAGGCGAGCCCATCAGGGTTTTAAAGGCAGCAGATGACAGAGAGGAGGGGTTCCTGGTAGCCGGACACATATCCGATCTTCGTTTCAGGGAGCAACGTGAGTACAGTGATTTTGCCATTTTATACCGCACCAATGCACAATCCAGGATTTTCGAAGAGAGCCTGAGACGCATGAACATCCCTTACAAGGTATATGGATCTCTTTCTTTTTACCAGCGCAAGGAAATCAAGGACCTGTTGGCCTATTTCCGGGTTACCGTTAATCCGCGGGATGATGAATCCATTAAACGAGTGATTAACTATCCTTTGCGGGGTATTGGAAAGACCACCCTTGACAAATTGAATGCATATGCCGAGAAACTGGATTCACCTATCTGGGACATCCTGGTGCATCTCGATCAGGTACATCTTGGATTTAATAAGGGAACCCTCACCAGGTTGCAGGGATTTACCGGATTGATTAAAAGCTTTCAAAAGCGGTTGCACGAGATGGAAGCCTTTGACCTGGCCTATACCATAGCCAATGAAGCGGGGATCATCATAGATTTGAAATCGGACCAGACCCCGGAGAACGTGAGCCGGTATGAAAACGTGGAGGAGTTGTTGAACGGGATAAAGGACTTCACGGATAACTCTGAGAGAGAAGGCGAGATGACCCTGGGGGATTACCTCCAGGAAGTTACCCTAATGACCGATGCCGATAATGAGTCGGTGGAAGACCGTAACAAGGTAAGTATCATGACCATTCATTCTGCCAAAGGCCTCGAATTCAAGCACCTGGTAATTGCCGGAGTGGAAGAGGAACTGTTCCCCTCACAGATGAGTATCGATAATCCCAAGGATCTTGAAGAGGAACGCCGGCTATTTTATGTGGCACTTACCCGGGCAGCAAAGAGTGCGCTGATCACATTCGCAGCCCTGCGCTACAAATGGGGTATTCAGAATGCATGTTCACCCAGCCGGTTCATCAGGGAGATTGATTCGAAATACCTGGATCTGCCCCCAGATTTTTACCCCGTTCTACCCGGTTCGGGAATGGGCCAGCAGGAAAAAGACACTTTCGTTCCGGAAACTTACCGGAGAGTTATGGAGAGGCAGTCCCGGCCCTCCACTATCCAGGTAGGGGGCCGCAGACTCACCAATGTGAACCAATCATCGCAGCCTCCAAAAGATTTCATTGCTTCCGATCCCAGCCAGATCAAAGTGGGTGCAAAAGTTGAGCACCCCCGGTTTGGAATCGGAACGGTGCATCAACTCGAAGGGTCTGAATCAAACGTCAAGGCCACCGTCTTATTCACCATCGGTACAAAACAACTCCTCCTGAAATTTGCCAAGCTCCGTGTGGTAGAATAATACCTATTTGTCACCCTGATCTAAAAAAAGTACTTTTGTAAAAAATTTAACGAATGACGTACGATTATAATTCCAGCCGCAATAAGCTGACCCTTCCTGAATACGGAAGAAACATACAGAAAATGGTCAATCATATTAAGACCATTGAGGACCGCGATGAAAGGAACAAGGCTGCTAAGACCGTTATTGGCGTTATGGGCAACCTTAATCCTCATTTGAGGGATGTGAACGATTTTAAACATAAGTTATGGGATCACCTGGCAATTATAGCGGATTTCGATCTGGATATCGATTCACCTTATCCATGGCCTGAGCAGGCTTCCCTTCAAAGTAAACCCGGGAAGGTCCCCTATAGCCAGCATCGAATAAAGAAGAAGCATTATGGCAGATCGATTGTTATGATGATTGAAAAAGCCGTTGCGCTCGAACCGGGACAAGAAAAGGAAGATCTGGTGAAGATGATCGCATACCACATGAAGAAGTCTTACCTCACCTGGAACAGGGAAGCTGTTACGGACGAGGTAATATTCGCTGATGTGAAAACCCTTTCGGGCGGGGTCCTTGAAGTTAATCCGGATCTGAAACTTCCTGAAACCAAGGATATCCTTGCCAAAAATCGCAGCAAGAAAAAAGGAGGAGGGAAGAAGAAACAGCAATCCTGATCCATGGGGAAGTTCATTATTGAAGGCGGGCACCCTCTCCGGGGAGAAATTCATCCACAGGGTGCCAAAAATGAAGCACTGCAAATTCTGTGCGCCACACTACTTACTCCGCATAAAATTACCGTACATAATCTACCCCGGATCAATGATGTTCTCATGCTGATCCGGTTATTAAAAGATCTGGGTGTTCACGTCGAAGATCTTTCAGATTCCAGCTACAGTTTCCAGGCAGAACATGTGAATCTGGACTATTTTCAAACCCCTGGCTATTTTCAGCAATCAGCCTCACTGCGGGGATCGGTAATGTTGTTGGGTCCCTTGCTTGCCAGATTTGGGAATGCCGTATTGCCAAAACCCGGGGGCGACAAAATAGGACGCCGACGGCTTGACACGCATTTCCTGGGATTTCAGTCGCTGGGAGCGACTTTCGATTTTAACCATACTGAGAATTTCTACCGGGTGGATGCTTCAAACCTGAAAGGAGCCTATATGCACCTGGATGAAGCATCCGTCACAGGAACTGCAAACATCATTATGGCCAGCGTGCTTGCTGAAGGAATAACTACCATCTATAATGCAGCCTGTGAGCCCTACATTCAACAACTATGCAAAATGTTGGTCCGGATGGGAGCTGTTATCTCAGGCATCGGATCTAACTTGTTAACGATCCAGGGTGTGAATCAGCTGGGCGGTACAGATCATACCATTCTTCCCGATATGATTGAAGTGGGTAGTTTCATTGGAATGGCAGCCATGACTAAATCTGATCTTCTCATAAAAAATGTGGCGCTCGACCAACTTGGAATTATTCCTGCCTCTTTCCAGCGACTTGGAATAAAGATGGAACTTCAGGGAGATGACCTGCACGTTCCGGCACAGGATCATTACGCCATCGAGACATTTATCGATGGTGCCATCATGACCATCGCCGATGCACCCTGGCCCGGACTGACACCTGATTTACTCAGCGTGATCCTGGTTACTGCATCTCAGGCCAGGGGAAGTGTTTTGATCCATCAGAAAATGTTTGAGAGCCGGTTATTTTTCGTAGATAAACTTATTGACATGGGGGCCCAGATCATTCTCTGTGATCCTCACAGGGCAACCGTTATAGGGATGGATCATTCCATCCGTTTACGGGCCACCCACATGTCTTCCCCTGATATTCGTGCCGGTGTCGCATTACTGATCGCCGCCATGTCGGCAGAAGGCACCAGTTCTATTGACAACATTGAACAAATTGACCGAGGGTATGAAAATATCGATGTGCGGCTGAACCAGCTGGGAGCATCCATACACCGCGAAGCATGAACTATTAAATACTCAACCATGAAAAATATGATAAACCTGGTCATCGCATCTCTGCTTTTATTATCATGTACCTCCAAAAACGGAGGCACCTCAGCGAAAGATTCAGCTTCAGAAAATAAGGACAGGGTTCAGATTGGAATCAAAATCGGCGAGCGGGCCCCGGATATGGTTTTTGAATCACCTTCCGGGGAAAAAATATCCCTCTCTTCTCTCCGGGGGAAGATGGTTCTTATCGATTTTTGGGCAGCCTGGTGCGGGCCCTGCCGCATGGAAAATCCTCACCTGGTAAAAACCTACCTTCACTACAAGGACAAGGAGTTCGCAAACGGCAAAGGATTTACTGTGTATGGTGTATCGCTGGACAGAAAAAAGGAGGACTGGGTCGAAGCCATCGAAAAAGATAAGCTGGAGTGGGAGTCACACGTCAGTGATCTCAAGGGTTGGCAATCGGTCCCCGCGGCCATGTACGGGGTAATGGGCATCCCCATGAATTTCCTGATTGACGGAAGCGGCATAATCATTGCAAAAAGCCTGCGGGGCGAGTACCTTGACCAGAAGCTGAAGGAGTTTCTGAAGTAGCACATCAGAATGCTTCCAGCTTCGCAATAGCGTTTGCAAATCAAACAACTTCTGACTATATTGAGGTATTAAACAGGCTGGTAATGA
>CAZCQL010000111.1:0-12169 GCA_964500835.1 uncultured Bacteroides sp. | reverse complement strand
AAGCCTCATCTTACACACAATTGTTAATAAACACACCATTCTCACGAATTCACAGACGAACAGGTGTTAACAACCGCAGTGAAATTGTTAATCTCAGTTCATTTTCTGATCTTTATGTGCGTTGGCCCTGATTTCAACTTTATTACCTTTATACTATCCCATAATTGTAACTAATCAGTCCATGCCAATTTAGCGATAAGATTGAGAGCATTCAATACGGATTATCGGAATATAAAATGACCATCATGAGAAGCTCAAAAAAAAGATACCAATTCCTGACAAGATTTCAAATTACCTTACTTCTTAGCGTATTAATCCTGTTATTTTCCTGCAAAGGGACCAACTCAGGGGAGGGAACGGCCATAATCAATGCCCTGGCAGATCCCGATCTCATTTATCAATCGTATACTCCCGGGCCATCTGACCGGATCATTTCAAGAACAGCATATGCCGATAAACTCTATGGTTTTTGGCTGGGACAATGCATTGCAAACTGGACCGGCCTGGTTACAGAAATGGATAAAATCGGCAACATCGGGGAAATTAAAACAGGAGATTTTTATACCCGGGATAACTGGGGTAAGCCTGACCAGCCAAGCATCTGGGGAGCCGGTGAACCGAGTCATTTGTCACCAACCATTGATTTTGTCATTGAAGGTGAAGAGGGTGTATGGGGTGCTGATGATGATACAGATATTGAATACCTCTATCAATATTTGCTCTACACCTACAAAACAAGTGTTTTGTCCGGTGAGCAAATCAGAAATGGCTGGTTAAAGCACATAAAAACAGAGGAAGAGAATTTTCTTTGGGTAGCCAATCAAAAGGCCCTGGATATGATGCAGGACGGGTATGTACCCCCTGCCACCAGCGATCCCGAGATTACAAGTGACTCGATCTATGACAATTATTATGAAATGATTGATGCACAACTGACCACTGAGATTTTTGGATTCTTCGCCCCGTCACGTCCGGATGTTGCCCTGAAGATGGCGAGACTGCCCATCCGAACCACTGCAAGGGAAAATGCACAGTGGATCTCAGAATTCTATGTGACAATGTACTCCCTGGCATCCTATGTTGATCCGGATTTATCTCAGAAGGAGAAAATAATCTGGATGGCGGGTGAAGCGCGCAAAAGGTTGCCCGAGCACTCCTATTCCGCCAAAATGTATGATTTTGTCAGGGCTAAATATGAAGCTGGCATTCCATGGGAAGAGGCCAGGGATGAACTGTATCAAAGGTACCAGGTAGACCAGGAAGATGGATATCTGATCACTTCAAAGAATATCTTTTGTAATGGATGTTTTGCGGCTGGGATCAACTTTGGATCCAGCATAGTAAGCTTGCTCTATGGGGAAGGTGATCTTAAAGAAACCATAAAAATTGGTGTGCTGGCGGGATGGGATTCTGACAATCCTACTGCTACATGGGGTGGGTTGCTTGGTTTTATGCTGGGTAAAAAGGGCGTGGAGGCTGCTTTCGGGCAGAAATTTTCGCCTAGATTTAATATCCATAGAACCAGAATCAACTTTCCGAACGATGGTATGGATACTTTCGATAAGATGGCAGAAAAAGGGATCTACGTCATTGACAGGGTGGTGCAGGAAGAGATGGGCGGTGGAATTGATCTACAAAAAGATATCTGGTACATTCCTGATGTTGAATTAGAAAAGAATGACATCGATGCCATTCGCAAAGGACCCATTCACATTCAAGGCGAACCAGGGGCAACGGTGAGGATCGAGCAATTGACACATGAGTTTTGGTTTGGGTGCGCGATTTCTTCAAATGTGTTTTCCGAAAATTCCAGGATGGGTGAATCAGACATCAGCATGTACAAGGAGAAGTTTCTGGAAAACTTCAATGCTGCTGTGACCGAGAATGCTGTAAAATGGGGGTCAATGGAAAGGAAGCGAAACTCTGGCTCAATGACTATGATATTCTTACCGGAAACCGACTGGACGATTTTCTCAAACACATCCAAAAATTGCTGAAGGAGGGTGTTCCCATTGCTGGAATTGGAGTACAGGGGCATTTGCATGCCGAATCGTTTTCAAGAGAAAAGCTGAAGGAAAGCCTGGATGCGTTAGCACAATTCGGTCTGCCCATACGCATTACAGAATTTAACCTGCCGGGGCAACGCTCCAAATTTTATGAAAATAAGTCCCTTCGAATGACAGAGGAAGAAGAGTTGCAAAAGGCGAAAGAGCTGGTCGATTATTACAGGATATGTTTTGCACACCTGGCTGTGGAAGGCATATTGATGTGGGGATTCTGGGAAGGAGCAAACTGGATCACAAAGGCGAAGCTGTAGTTCCTGCATTTTACGGGGATTATAAGATCTCAAACGGGGAATCAACGATACATATCTCGCATCAAAAAGCAAATGGGAGCTCAAAAGTTACCTTATAAGCCTATGAAAACTACATCAAATCGACGAGAATTTATCAAGAAAACAGCTTTACTGACCGGAGTGGTTGGGGCAACCGGCAGCGCGGCCCTGGCATATGAAAACGGTCCTGAAAAAACAGGCAATCCACTCCCCAAATGGAAAGGATTTAACCTGTTGGACTTCTTCTCTCCGACACCGGCCGGAACGAGACAGGGAACCACTGAAGATGACTTCAAATGGATGTCGGATTGGGGGTTTGATTTTGTAAGGATCCCCATGGCTTATCCCTCCTATCTTAAAATAAACCGGAACAGGGACATCACGCCCGAAGAGGTATATCACATCAATGACAAAGCCATTGAACAGATCGATCAGCTGGTGTATCTGGCACATCAATACAATTTGCATGTGAGCCTGAACCTGCACAGGGCACCAGGATATTGCATTAATGCTGGTTTTCGTGAGCCTTTCAACCTGTGGAAGGACAAAGAGGCACAGGAGGCATTTTACTGGCACTGGGACATGTGGGCAAAACGCTATCAGCATATATCCAGGGAAAAGATCAGTTTCGATCTGCTCAATGAACCTGCCATGATTGATGACATGAACGATCAGCACTCTTCAAAATCAATTGTCCCAGGCCAACTCTACGCAAGCGTAATTGAGCATGCGTCAAAAAAGATCTGGGAAGCCAATCCGGACCATCTTGTTATTGCTGACGGGAATAATATTGGGAATAATACCATTCCTGAAATTACTCACCTGCCCATTGGTCAGAGTTGTCGCGGATATTTCCCACACATCATTTCCCATTATAAGGCATCATGGGCCATGAAGGATATTGATAATCTACCTCCCCTGAAATACCCGGGCCAGGTGGGCAACCAGTACCTGGAAAGGGGTATGCTTGAAAAGTATTACCAACCATGGATCAAATTGGCACAATCAGGTACAGGTGTTCATTGTGGTGAATGTGGTTGCTATAACAAAACACCACATGAGATCTTTCTGACCTGGTTCGGGGATGTGGTGGATATTCTATACGCTAATGGCATTGGCCTGGCATTATGGAATTTCAGAGGCAGCTTTGGAATTATGGACTCTGAGAGAACTGATGTGGAATATGAAGATTGGTATGGACATAAGCTGGACCGAAAATTATTGAAATTAATTTCAATAGAAACAAGGCAAGAATAGAAATCCGTGTAAAACCACGGAAAATTGTTCATAACCACCTATTTTTGAGAATAGGCTGATTAGTTACCCATGATTTTATGTAACTTGCAAGGTAATGCGTCCGAACAATGCACATAGAAACCTCTGCCATTCCTTCGGGATAGGTCTTTATGAGTGCTGGATCTTCTATCAATAGGGCACAGGGTCTTGTGGAGCTTCGATCCTGGCTCTGCCCGAACCCTTTGAATTTTTATTCTCATTCCCAGTTTCATGTGAATACACACTCAAACCAATTGAGTTGGCAACCATAGTCATATTTGATATAAAACGATTTGCGGTCCATGACGGACCCGGGATTCGCACAACCGTATTTTTAAAAGGATGCCCCCTGCGTTGCTGGTGGTGTCATAATCCTGAGAGTCAGGCCAGGGAACCATTCACCATAGATATTGGGCGCAACGTAAATGGGAAGAATGTTCCCGGAAAGAAAACCTATGGAGAAGATACGGATACCGATTCGCTAATGGAAGAGCTCATGAAGGATCAGCACTATTATGAGGAATCGGGCGGGGGAGTCACTTTTTCAGGAGGAGAGCCCCTTATGCAGACCGAGGCCCTGGAAGTAATGCTATCGTTATGTAAAAAAAGCGGGATACACACCTGCATCGATACAAGTGGCTTTGCAAAACGCGGACAATTCCAAAATATCCTCCCGCTTACAGATCTTTTTCTGTACGACCTGAAAAACATGGATTCTGATTTGCATGAAGAACACACAGGTGTGGATAATGGTCTGATCCAGTCTAATGCCGATTTCCTTCTTGAGAATAAAGCAAATCTGATATTCAGAATCCCTGTCATCCCAGGAATCAACACCACGGATGATGAAGTGCGAAGGATGGTTGGATACCTGGAGGAGAGACAGGATTTTTTGAATGAGGTGCACCTCTTGCCTTATCACCGCATAGCAGAGAATAAGTATTTCAGGTTGCGAATGAAAGAACATCTTTCGGATGTTAGGGAGCCTGATAAGGCGCTTATGGTACAGTTAAAGACAAAATTTGAAAAGAGCGGTTTGAAAGTGGTTATTGGAGGGTGATCCCCTTCACACGCCGCCCCGGAAAGAGAAATAGTATGACAGATAGAATTAGCAAATTAAGAGAGGAGAGCCTGAATGCAGTAAACCGGCTGTCAGCTGAACGCGGACTGTTAATCACAGAATTTTATAAAACCCACGTATCTGTGTCGGACTCGGTTCCTGTGCAGCGTGCAAAATCATTTGAGTATATCCTTCAACATAAATATATCTGCATCAATAAAGGAGAACTTTTCGTTGGCGAGCGAGGTCCGGCTCCAAAAGCCACGCCAACTTATCCTGAGATCAACCTGCATTCCCTGAAAGACTTGAAAATATTACATAAGAGGGAGAAGGTATCCTTTAAGGTGGATGAGGAGACCAGGAATGCGTTTGAAAAAGTGATTATCCCTTCCTGGACAGGAAGAACCAACAGGGAAAGGATCTTTGAAAGCCTCGGTACCGATTGGATTGATGCATATGAAGCAGGGATATTTACAGAATTTCAGGAACAGCGGGCACCGGGACATACGGTATTGGGGAATAAGATCTATCGGTTGGGGATGAAAGATATTATTGGGGAGATTCATATTGCGATGGAAAACCTTGATATCCTGGATGATCCGGATGCTTCTGACAAGAGGGAAGAGCTAAGGGCCATGGAAATAACGGCCGGGGCTTTGATTATGTTTGCAAACCGGCATGCCGGTAAATTGAATGAACTTTCTGCTTCCGAGACTGATCCGGTCAGGAAGAAGGAACTCATCAGGATGGCAGCAATCTGTCGGAAAGTACCTGCCCAGGCTCCCACTACCATGCAAGAAGCTCTGCAATATTATTGGTTTGTCCACCTGGGAGTAATAACGGAACTGAATCCCTGGGATTCTTTTAATCCGGGCAGGCTTGACCAGCATCTATATCCCTTCTACCTGCAAGATCTGGAATCGGGACTTTTGGATAAAGAGTCGGCCAAGGAATTGTTGCAGTCTTTCTGGATCAAGTTCAACAATCATCCGTCACCTCCCAAGGTGGGAGTCACTGCACAGGAGAGCAATACCTATACCGATTTCTGCCTGATCAATGTAGGCGGACTCAGGGAGGACGGTTCAAATGCGGTGAATGAACTCAGTTTTGTTTTATTGGATGTTATTGAGGAAATGAGGCTGCTACAGCCTTCATCTATGGTGCAGGTCAGTAAGAAGAATCCGGACAGTTTTGTGGACCGGGCAGTAAAAATTGTAAAAACCGGATTTGGGCAACCCTCCATCTTCAATACGGATGCAATAATAGAGGAACTGACAAGGCAGGGAAAGAGTGTGGAAGATGCACGAAACGGAGGTGCTTCCGGATGTGTGGAGAGTGGTGCATTCGGAACAGAAGCCTATATCCTTACCGGCTACTTTAATCTGGTAAAAGTATTGGAGGTAACTCTTCACAATGGAAAAGACCCCCAAACGGGTAAAATGATTGGATTGCCTACCGGAAATCCGGAAACTTTCCAATCCTTTGAAGAACTGAAACAGGCATTCATCGATCAGCTTCAGCATTTTATTGACATCAAGATTAAAGGGAATAATATCATTGAACGAATCTACCGTACACATCTGCCTGCCCCGTTCTTATCCCTTTTCATTGACGATTGTATTTCCAATGGCAAAGACTATAATTCGGGAGGCGCCAGGTACAACACAAGCTACATCCAGGGAGTAGGGCTGGGATCCATCACCGATATGCTGACTTCACTGGATATCCATGTGTATGATAAAAAGAGTATCTCCATGGCCAAGTTCCTGCAGGTACTGTCAGAGAATTTCAAAGGTCATGACGAGATAAGGGCCGCACTTCTTTATGACACTCCGAAATATGGCAACGATGATGAGGCAGCCGACAGGCATGCCCGCTGGGTGTTTGATGCGTTTTACAGCGCAGTGAATGGTCGCAAGAGCCCCCGTAGTGCTACGTACCGGATAAACATGCTTCCCACAACCAGCCATGTCTATTTTGGAAAAGTGGTGGGTGCTACCGCTGACGGGCGGCTGGCCCACGAGCCCCTTTCTGAAGGAATCTCGCCGTTTCAGGGAATGGACCGCAAAGGACCTACCGCAGTAATGAATTCAGCATTGAAAATTGACCATCTTAAAACAGGAGGAACCCTGCTGAACCAAAAATTCACTCCGGGATTTTTCCAGGATGAAAGCAATGTCCACAAAATTACACAGCTGATCCGCAGCTACTTTAAGATGGATGGTCATCATATACAGTTTAACGTGGTCTCTGTGGATACCCTGCGTGATGCGCAATTGCACCCAGAGAAACACCAGGATCTAATCGTTAGGGTGGCAGGCTACAGCGATTATTTCAATGACCTGGGACCAGAGCTGCAGGAGGAGATTATTCGCAGAACGGCACACGAAGGAGTGTAAAAGTGCGAAGATGTGAAAGCTACATGCCTCTCTAATTCCTATTATCTCTCCCTTAACCCTGGCAGTCTAAGTGTTTTTATTTATACTTTAGGGGTATGATTTTATTCTGACCCGTGAAGAAGAAATTTCGTTTAAAAGCTTTAGGTATCCTTCAGGTACTATTGATCATTGGAGCATGCACCCATCGGGCGGACCGTGCCGTGAATGAGATAAATGCCATGCTCGATTCTCTTAAATCGGTATATGCCCCGGATAAACGAGTTGCCCTATGGGAGCTGACGGTATCGGGATCGAAAGACCGTATCAGACTGGAAGGTGAAGTTGACAATAAAGAGGCTTATAGAGCAATTGTACATCACATTGATCAAAAGTTTCCAATAGCGGAAAATAGAGTGGTCTTGTTACCTGAGGAAAGCGAAGGCCGGTTAGTCAATGGGATGATCAATAATTCTGTGGCCAATTTGCGGGCTCAGCCAGGCAGCAGGTCAGAATTGGTTACGCAAGCATTGCTGGGCACCCCCATTAGGATATTAAAAATTGAAAACGGATGGGGCTTGATCCAGATACCCAACGGATACCTTGGCTGGACAAATGATTCGGAGTTTCATCCATTGGACAGGACTGAGCTGGACAAGTTCAGGGATGCTCAAAAGATTATTTTCAGCGAACAGTACGGGGTGTCGTACACCGATCCGGAAGTGACCTCGATGCCGGTTTCCGACCTGGTCATTGGATGTATGTTGCCGGTAACAGCAGAAAAATCAGATTTTTATCAGTTTGGGTATCCCGATGGTCGTCTTGCATGGGTAAAAAAGGACCAGGTCATCCAGGCTGGGGAGCTATTCGATAAGGCGATAACCGGGGAAGGGGTGGTTGAGATCGTTCGGGATTTCAACGGGATCCCTTATCTGTGGGGAGGAGCCTCATCAAAAGCTCTCGATTGCAGTGGACTGACGTCCAACGTGTTTTTTATGAATGGAACACTTCTTCCCAGGGATGCTGATCAACAGTCACTTTGTGGTAAAAAGATTACCTCAGAATACGATTATCATGACCTGGTAACGGGTGACTTACTCTTTTTTGGACAAAAAGCAACCGGTTCCCGTCCCGAGAAAATTACGCATGTGGCCATCTATCTTGGCGACGGAGAGTTTATTCATTCTGCCGGATATCACGACAGGGTTAGCATTAACAGCATGGATAGTACGCGTGAGAACTACATTCAGGAATACCCGGAGATTTTCATCCGGGCAACCAGGATCATAGGACAAACGGATGATGATTTTCAACCAATAAGAGAGAACAGATTTTACAAAGAAATCATCAGCAACACAAAATGAATACTGGAAGAAGGACCTTTTTAAAGAGCGTAGGAGCTGTTTCGGCGGCGGCAACAGTACCGCAAACGGCATTTTCCATTCTGCCCCACCTCAATGGGACCGGGAAACTGAAGTTGAGCTACAGACCATATGAGTTAGAATTGACGCATACCTTTACGGTATCCGGCTTCTCTAGGAATACCACTCCGGTGGTATTGACTGAAATTGAATTTGAAGGATTTTCAGGATTTGGGGAGGCCTCTATGCCACCCTATTTGGGAGAATCCCAGGAGTCGGTGATGGCCTTTCTGAAAAAGGTGAATTTAGGGCAATTCAATGATCCCTTTTTGATGGATGACATTCTGGAATATGTGGATTCAATAGAAGATGGCAACAGGGCTGCCAAGGCTTGCGTGGATATTGCGCTGCACGATCTGATAGGGAAGCTGGTAAACCAACCCCTCTACAGATTGTGGGGACTTAATCCTGCTCACACTCCCGTGACTTCATTTACCATTGGGATCGATACCCCGGATGTGGTTAAGATGAAAACCGAAGAAGCAAGCCGGTTTAAAGTATTGAAAGTAAAGCTGGGTGGCAGCAATGACCGGGAAATGATCCATGCGGTGAGGTCGGTAACCGATGTACCTATTTACGTGGATGTGAACCAGGGGTGGAGAGACAAGCAAAAGGCATTGGATATGATTTACTGGCTTGAAGAACAAGGGATTGAATTTGTGGAACAGCCCTTATCAATAGATATGGTGGAGGAAATGGCCTGGCTCACCGAGAACAGCCCGGTTCCTATCATCGCCGATGAGGCCTTTCAACGGATATCCGATGTAGCTAAATTAAAAGGGATCTATTCCGGTATTAACATCAAGCTTATGAAAAGTACGGGCCTGCGCGAAGCCCATAAAATGATCACTGTAGCCCGCGCACTAAAAATGAAGGTAATGATTGGCTGTATGACCGAGACCTCCTGTGCAGTTTCAGCAGCTTCTCAGTTATCGCCCCTGGTTGACTGGGCAGATCTCGATGGAAACCTGCTTATCAGTAATGATCTGTATGAAGGCGTCAAAGTTGTAGAAGGTAAGGTTACCCTCAATGACCTGCCCGGCATTGGAATTAAAAGGATAAATTCTTAAATATCTAATGATAAACAGGAGATCATTTATCAGGAAATCAGCAACCCTTGCAGCCCTCACTATAGGACCTTTTTCAGGAATAGGAGCCGGTACTGGTGCGGATATGGCCGGAAGCAGGTCCAAAATACTTCCGCGAAGATTAAAAAAAGGAAACCTGATTGGCCTGATTACCCCGGGAAGCCCTATTAAAAAAAAGCAATTGGATGAAACAATTGTCAAGCTTGAAAGCCTCGGTTTCAACACATACTACAAAGATTCGGTACTTTCAGAATATGGCTATTTTGCCGGGCATGATCAGGAGAGGGCCGATGAGCTGATGCACATGGTTACCAATCCGGAGGTAGATGCAATATGGTGTGTGCGAGGGGGATATGGTTCAATTAGGATATTGAATCTCCTTGATTTCGACCAGATTGGACAAAATCCAAAAGTTATTATCGGTTATAGTGACATCACGGCCCTCCTTACCTCCATCTATGAGAATACCGGTTTGGTTACATTTCATGGACCCGTGGGGATATCGGTGTTTAATGATTTTACTGTGAAGTCATTGAAAAAAGTAATCCTGGATCCGGCTACCCGCTATAAGTACCCTTACGAGCGTGTAAATCATACTGAATACAATCCTGAATTTGATCGGTATACAATTCGAAGCGGCAAAGCTGAAGGTGATCTGATTGGCGGGAATATCAGTGTTTTGGATTCTATGATAGGTAGCAATTTTGAGCCTGATTTTGAAAATAAGATCGTTTATCTTGAAGAGATTGAGGAAAAAACCTACCGGGTGGATAAAATGTTGTTCCATCTCCTGGAGGCGACAAATTTGAAAAAAGCCGCGGGCATTGCACTGGGAGTTTTTAGTAAATGCAATATCAATGAAGAGCCCGCTCTGTCATTAAAGGTAGCCATCGAAGACCTTATGATACCTCTGGATATGCCTGTATCATATGGTCTTTCTTTTGGCCATATTGATAATATCATTACTATTCCAAACGGTATTCCTGCGAAAATAAATGCCGACAGGAACAGTCTTAAACTTTTAGGAAAAGCAGTGCTCTAAAAAACCCTGGTGCAGTGAATGATTTTGGCATACTCTCTGTTCTTCCGCCTATCCTGGCGATCATTCTGGCATTGAAAACCAAGCAGGTGTACATCTCCCTTGTGGTAGGGATCTGGCTGGGGTGGTTAATTATCAGTGACTGGAACGTATTGCGGGGTTCCATTGCCACCGTGGAGGGGTTTGTGGAGGTGTTTAAGTCCCCTGGAAATACGAGGACCATCATGTTCAGTGCCCTGGTTGGAGCCTTGCTGGTGTTTATTCAGTATTCCGGAGGAGTCAGGGGATTTACGCAGGGAATCGATAAGGCCCTGCACAGGATGGATGATACCAAACCCGGAAAAAGCAGGATGATCGTTGAACTACTTGCCCTGGCTACGGGTGTACTGCTTTTTATTGAGACCAGCATCAGTTCCTTAACTGTCGGCACACTTTACAGACCGGTCTTTGACAAGCTAAAGGTCCCGCGTGAAAAGCTGGCATACATTGCCGATTCCAGTTCCGCACCCAGCTCCATTCTGATCCCTTTTAATGCCTGGGGGGCCTTTATTATGGGGCTGTTGATCGCACAGGGTATTGAATCTCCTTTCAAAACAATGATTTCGGCCCTGGGCTATAATTTTTATCCCATGATTACCATTCTATTGGTCTTCACCATCATTGTATCCAGGAAGGATTTCGGACCCATGGCCGGGGCGGAAAAAAGGACAAGGGAAACCGGGAAATTGCTGAATGATGGTGCAAAACCTCTGGTTTCCGAAAAGATTACCTCTTACGCAATGAAGGAAGGGATCAAACCAAGGAGCATCAATATGATTTTACCCCTGGCAGTGATGGTATGTATGATGTTGATTAGCCTGGCATATACAGGATGGAATCTGGTGGAGAATGCATCTTCATTTATGAATCATCTTGGGAAGGCCTTTGGGCAGGGGTCGGGTTCGTCTGCCGTACTCTATTCGGTCACCACTTCCATTCTTGCGACGATGATTTTTTACCGCGTACAGGGGATCATGAAAATACCCGAAATGATCGAGCTGATTTTGAATGGCATAAGCGAATTAATGCCTCTTGCACTACTTATGATGCTAGCCTTTGCCATTAGTCATGTATGTAATACGCTTGGGACAGGTATATATGTGGCTGGAATTACTGAAGAATGGTTATCTCCTTCATTGTTGCCTGCGGTTATTTTTGTGCTCTCGTCTTTTATTGCTTTTTCAACCGGCACATCCTGGGGAACCTTTGCAATCATGATTTCCATTGCGGTGCCCATGGCAGAATTGCATGGATCCAATCTATTCCTGGTGGTGGCAGCCACCATGGGGGGAGGTGTATTCGGAGACCATTGTTCACCAATTTCAGATACAACAATTATCTCCTCCATGGCATCGGCATCAGACCATATTGACCATGTGCGCACTCAGCTTCCCTACGCAATCGTCACAGGGATTGCTACAACCATTCTATACCTGATTCTTGGATTTGTCATGCATTAACTGTGGGACCAGGTTCAAATGATTTCCGATAACTGTTCCTTAAACTGTCCCTGATTACTCCATGTGGACCGATTTTT
>CAZCQL010000110.1:0-12175 GCA_964500835.1 uncultured Bacteroides sp. | reverse complement strand
TAATTAAATCCCAAAATATCAAGCCCTTTTTGAATTTCCGGGGCCCCCATAAACAAATCCCACAGCAATCCACTTCTTTGATTTTCAATCATGACGGGAATGGGCCCCTGGTCGATGGCGAGATACCTTGGTACGTACCAATTCAACTCAAAACTCATGGCGTCATAAGGGCCGTATTTGCCACGCAGACTGTCACGGGAGTGATCATAAAGAAATCGAATCATTTTCATACTGGCTTCGGGAGTATAAGGGTATGATGCGAGTGCGGCGGTTGGAGAAATAACACCAATATCCCTGTCAGGTCTGTGCCCGGCATATCCTTTAGGTGAATAGCTTGAACTTAGCCCCCAAAACTCTTCCCCATAACCCCGGAAATTCTTTGGATTTTCAACACAATACGTATAATGTATCAGAGCCTGATTCTTATTTAGATCCCAATAAGAAGCATACCTATCCCTTAAGTTCCTTGGATCAAGTCCCAAATATGAATAATGCGCCCAGAACATGGGCCCTACAGGCGAATCATTATGTTCATAATAATTCAGAATCAGGTCATACCCCATGAAAGTCTTATTTGACTTGATACGACCGCCCAAAGCCCAGCCTGTGTGATAGACCTCCGGTTCTATGGGATAGGTTGGGGATGAAGCTGCAAGAACATACATGATGAGGCTCTCATTATATCCCCCTACAGGAAAATTCATTTGCCATTCGTAGTTTGGCGACCAATGCCAGTAAAGCACATCCTCACCTCCTTTTGTATACCAGCTCCACTCCACCTCCTTCCATAGTTTGTCAATTCTTGTACACAGCTCCCTTTCTTGTTCGTTGCCATCCAGGAAATACTGCCTGACACACAGCAGTCCCTGAATTAGAAAGGCTGTTTCCACCAGATCACCACCATCATCCAACGCTGAAAAGGGTTTAGTTTTTCCTGTTTCACCATTCATCCAATGGGACCATGCTCCATGATAGCGCTCAGCATTATCAAGAAATGTAACGACTTTTTCAAAGCGCTCTACTGCCATATTGCGAGTAACAAATCCACGCTCTATGCCCACCAGTATCGCCATCAATCCAAATCCCGTACCACCTGTGGTAATTACATTTTGGTCGTTTTGGGGATAAATATTATCCAAATGTATCCGTTCTCTGGCCAATCCGGAGGTGGGTTCGGCCCCCTCCCAAAAGTATTGAAAGGTTTCATATTGCAACCGGGTGAGTAATGAATCATCTGAAACAGCTTTTGGGAACGTCAGCTTACTTTCGGAATGTGCCTGCTTACATGCAGTGATGCTAACCACAATCAGGATGATGAGTAATTCAAAAAGTCGCATAGAGATTCTTGTATAATTATTCATATGTAAATTCAAGCTTGGTTAATCCTGACCGGATTTCAGGTGCCGACATAAATAAATCCCACAACATTCCGGTTCTGTAGTTTTCAATCATGCAGATAATTGGACCCTGGTCAATGGCAAGGTATGAATCGGCAATCCACCCTTGGGTAAAATTAAAGGCATCATAAAATCCAAATTCACCCCAAAGTTTATCTCCCAGGATGTAATAAAAGTGTTTAATTGCCTCGATAGACTGATTGGGAGTATAAGGCATTGAGGAAATAGCGGCAGTTGGAGTAATGACGCCTTTATCATTCGTGGGTGAGTGGGCGGAGTAGCCCTCATGATTATCGCTGGCTGTCAACCCCCAACACTGCGCGGTATAAGCAATATAATCCTTCGGGTTATCCTTGCAGTATTCATAATTGATCTTGCTGTGGTTCGTGTTCTGTTCCCAGTAATTGGCATACTGGTCCTGCAGATTTCGTGGATCGAGACCCAGGAAGGAATAATGGCTAAAGAAGAGCGGTCCTCCTTTGCCTGGCCCCAGTGGCAGGGTAATATCATAATAAGAATTGCCATTAACCATTTGGCCGTTTCTGGCCCAGCCCTGATCATATGCAGCCTTATCAATTGGATGAGTTGTGGAAGAGGCTGCCAGCACATATACGATCAATGCCTCATTCCAGCCTCCTATCCTGTGGTCCATTTCCCAATGATATTTCGGGGACCAGTGCCAGAACAACACATTCTTTCCATTCTGGGTATACCAGTCCCATTCAACATCATTCCAGAGCCGGTTTATTTTGCTGATAATTTCAGCTTCAAGTGAAACCTGATCATTCAAATACTGCCTTGCCGTTATCAGGCCCTGGATCATAAATGAGGTCTCAACCAGATCACCACCATCGTCTTTAGTACTAAATGGCCTCACCTTTCCGCTTGTTCCATTTAACCAATGGGACCATGCTCCATGAAAACGATCGGCTTGTGTGAGAAGGAAATTGACTATGGTTAATAATCTGTTAACCCCCTCCTCCCTGGTGATAAAACCTCTCTCCATTCCGACCAGCAGGGCCATTACTCCAAAACCCGAACCTCCAATGGTTACAGTTTCCCCCGAAGTATTTCGCTCCCTTGCAAGTCCACTTACAGGGTGGGCAAAGTCCCAAAAATAAGCGAAAGTCTGCTGTTGAATTAGATCAAAAAGATCGTCGTCAGGGATTTCCGGAAACTTTAAAGTTGAGTCCAGTTCAGTATAAAATGAAGTCACGAATCCCTCAAATCCTTCAGCCCCTTCCCCTGTAATACCCTGGTCCAATACCAGCTCATATGAAGTAAGATAATCCAGTACATTTTCAGAACGTATGGAAATGATGTTTCCTTCAACCTCAGTTATCAATTTAACAGAATTACCGTTCCCGTGTAACGAAATGGCCGATGAATTAACTGATGCATCATTGACCGGAGCTGAAAATGTTGCAAATAATTCCAGGCTCCTTGAAATACCGGTGATTCTCCCGGCAGCCATCATATCAACCCCACCCGATAAGACAGATTCCAGTAGTAATACTCCGGGAGTCGTTGTAAAAGTAAACTCCATAGGGGGAAAAGACTGTCTCCCGTCGGCACTTATCAGATCACCTGTAAATGAAATGGAATATTCAGTATAGTGTTGTAATGGCTGTGACGGATAAATAGAGAATGCTTTAGCCGAATTAAAGAAATTCAGGCTGTAGGTCAATGAATCCTGCTGGTTTTCGATCAGTGAGAGTGCTTGTGGAACTGAGGTAATATCAAGCGAAGCGCTAAATGATACAATAATCGGCTGGTCAATGGGTGCGTCGTAAACTGCTGAATCGGCCATGCTCTTGTTGCCAATCCTGATGGATACAAGCTGGAGTTCTGATCCAGCATCATCCATATCTTTTTTACATCCGACAAAGCAGGAGGAAAGTATAAGACATATAATATAGAATCTTATTTTCACGAATAGTCCTTCTGGAGGTAAACTTAAAAAACAGGTTAAACTACCCCGGGGTTCACATCCCGGGGTAGCATACCTAGGCTAAACTGAGAGCCGCGAAATTCAATCTGTGGATTACTTGCCTATTGCAGCGAGGGCTGCAATTTGGGAAGGATTCAGAACCCCGTTGTATAGTCTCAGATCGTCCAGTAAACTGGTTTCTCCTAAATGACCCCATCCGGTAAACCTGGGTGCTCCTGAACCAATTGATAAAATATCACAATCTGTCCAGTCTACAACCACATCCTCTTCACTAACTGCAGCCAGGATACCATTCAGATACACCTGACTCTTTCCTCCGCCAATGGTGATCGCCATATGAAGCCATCCTTCTCTGGTCGCACTGAATGTTGCAAACGTACCACCATCAATCCAGGTATCACTCGCTCCATCTCCAACATTCAATTTGAATGTTTGGGTGTTGGCATCTCCTTCTCTAAAAAATCTAAACCCGCTCATTCGGTTATTGGGTGATTCAGGGTTATCAAGATCAGGTGCCCCGATTGTCAGAATACCCGCTCTTGAAACCGCAGGATCAAGTTTAATCCACATGGATGCAGAAAACTCATCATTGAGTAAACTATCCGTTGGAATGGTAAGATAAGAGGCAGTATCTCCTGAGTATGCTTTTCCGGATACTCCACCATCAACCACTGAAGGAGAACCTACAACTGTGGCAACCGCATCCGACACTTCCACGGTGAAATCTGAATCAAACGACATATGCAGTATTTCTGTAGCATCTGCTCCGTCGATGGGGGTTAATCCTGGATCACCGGGATCAGGTACTTCAGCCTTTACTATTTTGACTCCCGAAACTGCTTCCAGTTCCGCCTCTGTAAGTGCTTTATCAAATATCCGCAATTCATCCAGGTAACTAAGATCTGAGAAGTGATTCCATCCTGTAAATCTTGGAGCACCTGACATAATTGAGAAGATATCGCAACCAGTCCAATCCACCCCGGTAAACTCAGTGTTTTCAGCAACTTTTACACCATCAATATAAAAAGCTACTGCTGTTCCACCTATGATAAATGCGAAATGCGTCCACTCTCCCGTGTTAGGTACTACATGTGCCAGTACCCCTCCATCAAGCCAGGTATCGACTTCACCATTTCCCACATTTAATTTAAATATTTGATTATCTCCAGCTGCCTCACGCAACACTCTGAATCCGCTTGTCCTGTTATTCGGAGCAGAAGGATTATCATTATCCGGAGGACTCATCACCAGCACACCGGCTCGCTCCGGATCGCTATTTACCTTCATAAAAAACGATGCAGTTAATTCGCTGGGTTGGATATTTTCCGTTCCAAATGTCAGGTAGGCATTTGTGGCACCTGCATATGCATCATCACCGGCTTTTCCTTCACCGGCAAAACCGGGAGAACCAACTTCTGTGGCACTCTCACCACTAACGGATTCTATGAAATGCCCCTCAAACCCCATGTAGAATATTTCATTAGCCAAAGGAGTATAGGGCGCAATAGTCACTTTTGTAAATGTGGAGCTTGCAGTGTTGGTGTTATTACCTTTATCGGTGGCAGTAATTGTAATGGTATGGCTGCCATCTCCGATATTATCAACAACCTGTTCTCCATCAACTACCCGGAAGTCTGTAAAGTCCGATAATTCAGTTACCTGGGTCCCATCCAACTCAATGACCACTGAGGTAACCTCCACATCGTCGGTCACCTCATATTCAATGGTAACCGAAGTTGTCGCCTCAGTAGTCGCTACCCTGGAGCCATCGGCAGGGGATGAAATGGTCACAACCGGAGGCACCTTATCTTCTGCTACCGGATCTGGATCATCCTTTTTACAAGAATATACTGTAGCCAGTAAGGCCATCAAAACAAAAATTGAAACATGCTTTAAAATTTTCATGACTAGTAGTTTAATTATTATCAATGTTCATATTAATTTCCCGCTAACTGTGGCAGTGCATCCACCCGGGCCTGGGGATAAGGAAGGTAGATCTTATCTTCGGTAAAAACTCTTCCTTCATAGCTTAGTTCATCGTACTTTTTTGATCTGACCATATCTCTGTATCTCGTACCCCATTCCATTGCAAACTCAGCAAACTTTTCATCGAGTATGTCATCGATGGTTACCGTGGACAGATCTGATAGGCCAGCTCTTTGCCTGACGCTGTTCACAGCCTCCGCGGGAGTCAGCGCAGTACCCTGTGCGCCCTGCAGTACGGCCTCGGAATACATCAGAAGGATTTCGGAATACCGAATGAGTGTAAAATTCTTGCCACTGCCATAATTTGTACGACCCGGAGTTAATTGAGTTGAAGGTAAATAATGCTTTCCACTTGCGAATAACGCACGTTCGTAATCCTCAAAAATATCTCCATAGGGAGTGGTATTGGAAATCCAACCAGGAAGTGTGGAGTAATTGGGATCTTTTTGCAACTCTGCTATACCCCTGTCTGTAAAAATCACACTTGTTTGAAGTCGTATCTCTTCATTCCTGTCAAGCATAAACTTTATGTATTTTAAACTTGGTTCCCAAAAACCCCATCCGTTTGCAGCTTCCTCAACCACAGGGGACCAGATTTGCGGACCAAAAAATGCAAACAAATAACTCTTATCTACTCCAGTTTCTGTTCCGAAATCAGAGTACTGCCACTCCAGGATGTTTTCGCTGGATAGTTTACCCTGTTTCCTGAAGAGATCATCAAAAACAGGTTCTAGTGAAAAGCTTCCGGAGTTAATAATTTCCGCGGTGGCATCGGCCACTTCCTGATAATCTTCCAGCTCCTGATAGGCCATTGCCTTAAGGGCTAATGCCGCATACCTGGTAATACCACCGGGGATATCGGTACGCTGGGCCGGATGTTCCGCCGGAAGGTATTCCAATGATTCGTCGCACAAACCAATAATATATTGCAGTGTCTCTTCCCTGTTAAGTAGGGGTTCAAACTCCAAATCGGCCGGGAAACGAGTAGTTGGAATAACCAGTGCGCCCCACAACCTTGCTAAATTGAGCTGCGTCCAGGCATGCATGACTTTGGCTTCTGAAATATATTGATCTGCTCTTGCCACATCTGCCGGATCCTGGGCAGCCTGCTTGTACAGTTCAAGCTGATAAATGGCTGAAAGTGCGCGAGTACTGGTCTCATAAGCGTCCCTCCAGGTAGCATCATACATCCAGTAGTCTTTATCATATGCAAATCGATCTGTATCCCAGAATGGGATCTGATCACCAAGCCCCCCTGCATTCACATCATCACCTAAAACGGAAACAAGCGGGAATATGGTCCATCTGTCGGTGTAGAATCTTTCATACACGCCAATTAACGGAAGGATCATATCCTCAGATTTGGTATAATCGATGGTAGCAGATCTTTCCGTATTTTCGGGAAAAATATCAAGTTTATCAGCACATCCGCTTGCGATGAACAAAGGTGCCAGGATCCAGGCTATCGAGCAATGTAATAGTTTCTTCCTCATTTTCATTTTAATAAGAATTAAAACCTCAGACTGAGTCCCATGGTATAAACCGCGGGTATGGGATAGGTTTGTGTATCGATTCCATTTTGCACTTCGGGACTGAAGCCGTTGTAACTGAAAAGGGTTAAGGGTCTGTCAGCCGTCAGAAATAGCCTTATATCAGGGAGTTCTTTGCCGGCAATGCTAATTCCGTTGAGATTGTATGCCAATTGGACATTTTGAATTCTAAAGAAATCTCCATCTTCGACGAAATAAGTGCTCATCTTCTGATTCCATGCTTTTCTTAGTCCGCCGGACGATGGGTAGATATCTGAGGTACCCTCCCCATGCCACCTGTTCCTGGCGAGATCTGCGTCAAGGTTTCCATCATTTGTCCAGATAAGTTGTCCCCGTTTTCTATTGAGAATCTTGTTGCCACCCTGCCCCACGATGTTAACGGACAATTCAAAATTGCGGTAGACAGCATTTGCGCTGAATCCGAACATATAGGTAGGCAAATAAGAACCCAGAACAACCCTGTCATCTCCATCAATAATTCCGTCACCGTTCTGATCAAGATACCTGAAGTCTCCCGGCTCTACCGGACTGGCTGGATTTAATACATTTTGAGCGACAGCCGTGGGGTCATTCTCTATCTCTTCTACATTTTGATATACACCAATGACCTGCTGACCATAAAACGCAAATAGGGGATTTTCAACAAGTGATCGCTGGAGAAACTCAGCTTGCCCACCGTCAATATGGGGCTGACCACCAAGGTCCCTGACTTCGTTTTTCAGCGTACTGAAATTACCACTTAACCCGTAAGAAAAATCCTCAGACAACCTGTCATTCCAGCTCAGCATCAGTTCAAATCCGGAATTCCTTAATGTACCTACATTTCGAAGAACAGAAGCGCTCCCATCTTTTGGTTTAACTGGGATTGCTGCATCTTTTGTATCACGAATGAAATAATCTGCATCTAGCGTCATCCGGCCCTTAAACAGGTCAGATGTCAATCCAAAATTCAGCTCTTCCGTCATTTCCCAGGACAGGTAGTCAAATGTGCTTTTAGCATTGGTTCCCGCCACAAGCTGATCATTAATGGCAGTTTCAACAATTTCGATGGTTTCTTCTCCATCACTGGGTGGTATTTTGTCATTCCCGAGTTGCCCCCAGCTTGCTCGTAATTTCAGAAAATCTAAAGCCGTAATCCCGCTAAAGAAATTTTCTTCTGAAATCACCCAGCCCAATCCTATGGTAGGAAAATAGCCCCAGGTTTCCTGGTACTTTGAGGTGCCGTCGGCCCTCATGGTTCCATATAATAAATAGCGGTTGTTGTAGTTATAGGCAACCCTTCCGAAATAAGCTAGTCCACGTTGCAATTCAGCATCGTCATTCACGTTGGCAGCATCTATATTTACCACATCCACCTTGTCCAGGTACCAGGTTTCAGGAAATTCGTGTGGGAAATCCCTGCCCACTGCCCTCAACATATCAAAACGCTCATCCCTGTAGGAAGAACCCAGCATGACTGTCAAATTGCTCCGATCGAATTGATCCGAATACGTCAGTACATTATCGAAGTATTTCTTCGAATACCTCTGGTTCCTCTTTTCGATAAATGAAAAATCTTCTTTTAAGTCATCACTTATCCGGTGTGGCAATCTGACATCACGCGAATTAATGGTTGACAAGTTGAGGCTGTAGGTTGATTTGAAGCTTAGCTTGTTTGGCAGGATATCAATTTTTACATAGAAGCTGGAAAGCAGCCTGTTTATATCCCTGCGCTTATCATAATACGTAAGTTTTCCAAAAGGATTTTGTCCCCCTCTGAAACCTAAATCCTGGGCACTTGCGAACTTTTCTGGTTCGGAAGTTCCGGATTCATCGTATACCGGCATGAGAGGTGTTGCGAAATATGCAAGATTCCATGCGCCGGATTCTTCAGCATACCTTACGGCATCGCTGACAATAGCATTCCCTCCTACCGTTAGCCACTTGTTGGCCCTGAAGTCCACCTTTGAGCGCAGGTTGAATCTTTTAAAGTTATTTTTCATGTCCAGGATGCCATCCTGGTTTAAATAACTCGCTCCGACCGAATAGGATGCCTTATTGCTTCCCCCGGTCACATTGAGGCTGTGATTCTGGATGGGGGCTATGCGAAGGATTTCGTTGTACCAGTCGGTATCGACTGCTGAATAATCAGGATTTTCCCGGCTCCTTCCATATCGTTGGAGAGCCTCCTTGATCCTGGCTGAATCAGCTCCAAAACCAGCTTCGAGGGCCATATCAGTGAATTCCACATGATTGGCCATTTCAAGCACATTTTGGGCAACCTGTACCCCATAATACCCATCATAATTGATTTCGACCTCTTTGTTATAGCGTCCCGATTTGGTCTCTATTAATACTACTCCGTTGGCGGCCCGGACTCCATAGATTGCCGCTGCGGATGCATCTTTTAATACCGTAATAGAGGCAATATCTGAACTATTCAGAAAATCTATCTTATCAAAAAATACTCCATCTACCACATAGAGCGGTGCCTCATCAGGCTGTCCCTCATTCAGTGGATTACTGCCTTTCCCGGGGTATGACCCAATACCGCGGATACGGACCGTGGGAGCGCCTCCTGGAATTCCGCTGCTCACCACCTGCATTCCGGCTACTTTTCCTTGCATAGACTGCATTAGCACACCGGATGGTGTTTTTGCAATATCCTCCGCTTTTACGGTCGCGATGGAAGAGGTCAGATCTTTCACTTTTTGTGTACCATACCCTACCACTACCACCTCCTCGATAGAGGTTGCATCAGGCCGCATGGTCAGATTGATCAAGGTCCGGCCACCAACGAATTCTTTGGTTGATGAGTATCCTACAAAAGAAAATGCCAAGGTGTCGGTAGCGGAAACTTTGATTGAATATTCTCCTTCAAAGTTCGTAACCGTACCGGTTGCCTGCCCCAGTATTTTAATATTTACTCCTGGCAATCCTAAACCCGTTTCATCAATTACCTTTCCTTTTATTTCAGAAGACTGCCCCAGGGAAAATGCAGAAGTACCCGCAAGAACCGTAAGAAGAAGAATTTTTAATATGGGCTTTCTCCCTTGGTTTTGTTTTTTGGATTTATTGGCATCCATTGCGTCATATTTTTACACCAAATTTATCAGGTGATTGCATGCAAGTCAAATAATAGACATGCACGAGTATACAACATCTTTGTATAGTAGGTTTTGTCACCCATACAATAACCATACAGTAGGCTTAGATAATCCTTTAAAACTCAGGATATCAAATCCTTTCGGGAAAAAGAAAAAATAAGGCTTCTTAAAAATTCAGGATATATTCTACCAAATTTTCGTCTGTGTTCAGGTGCATCCTCTTTCGAAGCCGGTATCTGCGTACTTCCACGCTTCTTACCTCAATATTGAGTAAAGGGGCAATTTCTTTTGAGGAGAGGTTCATTCTTAGAAATGCGCACAACTTCAGATCACTTTGTGTTAATTTAGGATACGTCTCTAATAATCGTCTAAAGAAATTATTATGGGCCTGCTCAAAGTGTTTTTCAAAAACCTTCCATTCTTTTTCAGATGCATCATTTTCTCCTATCAGCTGACCAATTTTTGAAGATATTCTATTAATAGCGCCCGAACCATATTGGTCCCCTAATAACTGAATCTCTTTTTGCAGCTTGGAAAGCAATTCATTCTTATCTATGATCCGTTTGGTATAATCTGCCAGTTGAATGCTTTTCAGACTATTTTCCGCAGCAAGTTTTTCATTCAATAACCTGGTATAACTCTCTTGTGCTTTAAGTCGTTGTTGTTCCCTTTTTGCTTTCTCATTCCTTGAAATCTTTTTCTTGGATGCTTTGTTGTATAGCCAGAATCCTAGCAGTAAAGCTATCGCATAGAAGAAATTGGCTACATGGGTAGCATACCAAACCTGATTTATTGTGAAGGGGTAACGATGCACGTCACTTACTGAACCGTAAACATCTTTTGCCTGAACTTCAAATGTATATGTGCCATGATCCAATCTTGCATATTCGACTATGGCGTTTCTGTTCCATTCGCTGAATTCGGTCGATAATCCTTGCAATCTGTATCTGAATTTCGCCTCCTGATTGTAGGATGCTGAAGAGAAGATGAACTTAAGGTTGTTGTTGATTGACTTAAGTAAAATCCCTGAGCCTTTGGATTCAATGGGTAATTCGTAGCTCATTTTCGCATTACCCGCCGTGGCCTTTCTAAAATAAAGTTCGGGTTTTGCGCCTTTCGATAACCGCGGTTTTGTAATTATCCCAAAACCTTCTTCAAGGTTCACCAGGTAAATTGAATCGTTTAGGGTAGAGATATTTGGAAATTGCTTTACCAAGGATACACCCACCATATCAAGGTCAAATGAGAAAGTTTTTCGTGCCGTGCCGGTGCCGAAATTAAATAGACCGATTTGATTATGATTGATAAACCAATAGTTCTTGTCTCCTGCCCTGATAATCTTCTGAGAAGCCCGGTATTCCCCTAAACTTGCATTCAGCAATTCATAAGGCACTATGGAATCATTGAGGTAATCATAGGTAAAGATTACACTCCCCGTGGCAAACACGATTTGACCATCCAAAATTTCAACCGTACTGCCAGGCGGAAGTCCATATCGGGTGGTTAAATAATCAAGCTTTTCGATCGCTGTAAAATCTTGATTCAAGCTAAAACGGATCAGCCCCTTTCTCACGTGCTTTCCCCAGAATACTCCTTTATGGTCTATTACAAAATGTGGAATTGGCTCCAACAATCCTTGAATATGGTGCTTCTCGCGTATGATACCATCCCGATCCTCATAAAGAACGGGTGTGTGATAGGTGGTACCAACAGCAAGATTATTGTTCGCGGTGTTTGATAATTCCTCGTAATGGAATCCGCCATTTATAGGCGATAAAAGATGCATTGAATCTCCTACTACAGCGTAAGTCCCGTTGGAATGACCACATAAAAGGGTGTTGTTAAATTCGAACAGACTCCATACCTGCCCTACTGAACCAGCCACAAGATTTGGACTGGTGAAATAGCGATCCATTTGCTTAAATCTATACAGTCCTTTATTTGTTCCAACGTAAAGCGTACCCTGGTAAACTTTTGCATCATAGGTGGAACCAATCTTAACCGTAGGATTCACATAAAGTTGAATCTGGCTATTAAATTGTAAATAGCTGATTCCTGCATCCAATCCAATCCAAATATTTCCTAATTTGTCCTTAGAAAGAGCTAATACCGTATTGTTATTTAAGAAGCTAAGCTCACTTATATGGTCAATCAGGTCTCCTGACTCATTCAATATAAATAAACCGCTTGTTATTGTGCCGAGTA
>CAZCQL010000109.1:0-12274 GCA_964500835.1 uncultured Bacteroides sp. | reverse complement strand
GTAATATCGGCATTCATAAGAATTCACCTTCACAGGTCAATTTTTAACAAAACTCTTCATTTTTTTAACATTTAGCCGTTAAACCAAGTTGGCGCACTGGTATCAAAAAGGTATGTTTAACAAATCTTAATCAGACTAAATAAATGAAGAAGACTCTATTTACGTTGGTACTTGCATTTGCTGCCTATTTAGTAGTAAACGCTGAATTTAAGCCCGGTGATGTGGCTCTTAATTTTTCTCTAAAAAATGTAGACGGTACAACCGTATCGCTATCAGATTACAGTGATCAGAAAGGTGTGATTGTAGTTTTTACCTGCAATCCTTGTCCCTATGCAAATGCGTATGAACAAAGGATCATTGACCTTCATAACAAATTTGCAGAAAAAGGGTATCCGGTTATTGCGATCAATCCGAATGATCCGGAAGTCTCCACCGAGGACACCTTTGAAAAAATGAAAGCCAAGGCCGAGGCGAAGAATTATCCTTTCCCTTATCTCAAGGATGAAACCCAGGAAGTTTATAAAACGTATGGTGCAACACGTACACCGCACGTTTTTGTATTGAAAAACGATGGTGGAAAATTTAAAGTGGCCTACATTGGTGCTATTGATGATAACGCCATGGATGCTTCTAGTGTAACACAAACCTATGTGGATGATGCCATCGTATCACTGATGTCCGGACATATGCCGGAAACCACCACTACCAAAGCGGTTGGTTGTGGTATCAAGAAGAAGAAGAAAGCTTAGGCACGATAAGAACCTGCCACAAATAACCGGGGTACTTTATCCCGGTTTTTTTATAGAATCAGCTTGAAATGCGCTCTATAAATTAAACCAGTAATTGAACTTCACCACAAGGGCCCGGTTCTTGGGCCCCCAGAATTCCACGGCATAATTATCGGTATATACGATGTACAGGTCCGACATGGGCTGGAAACGCCATTGCATGCGGCTGTTAATATTGAAATTATCTTCCTGGGTATTGTATTGAAGAAAGGTGGTCCAAAACAGGGTCCTGGAAAAGTTAATTTCAATCCGGGGACTGATAAGGAGAAGTTGATCAGTTCCGTATGGTTCAGGAAATTTGAGATCGTTCTGTTCGAAGTTCACCGAGAAGTTACCCCATGGTTGAGCACGGTATTTTATGCCGAGCCGGTATTGAGCCCGGGTTCCGTTATAGAAGGTGCCATAAGAGATACTCCCGGTAAGGCTGAACAACCTGCGCTGGTCGGACCGATACCTGAGCTCAGCCAGATTGAAAGAATAAATCCCTGCAGGCAAAGGTTCATTACCAATAAAAGTAAATGGAAACAGGAGGTTTACTACATTATGGTTGTATGATAGCCGCACCTGCCCTGTGGTAGAGAAATTTAGGGAATACCCAGCTTCCAGTTCGCTATTCAACATGGAAAAAAGGGTATCACCATCGTAAATATGCCTGGCATTTATCACATGCGAAATGACCCTCTTATTATTATCTGAATAGATGGTGTAACTGGCCTGGGTGTACCAGTGATTCAATCCCACAAGGATGGAAGTGTCCCTTTCTGCATCATAGTACTCCTGACCCCGGATATAACCCATATCTGCCCTGTAGTTCTTTCCCAGCCCAGCCAGGTTTGTGTAAATACTCAGGCTACGGCTATCGTAACCGATGGCAGAGTTGTAGAAAAAGTTTTTTGAATCCAATCCCGGATTGAACGATTTGGAATACCCCCCAAAGGTCTGAAAGCGGCCATCGGCTGACCTGTACTGAGCTTCAAGTCCCATATTGCGGTTATAATCAGAATTTTCGCTGTGCAGGGCATCCCGGTTATGGAAATATCCTTTTATAACCGAACGTTCCAAAACCTGCTGATGGAAAGCTACCACTGTATAGTTTTGGGGAAGGAACTGGTCCGATTCCCTTGTCTGAAGGTTCATGACACCCAGCCTGAGATCCTTGTTCACATTGCCACTCATCCTTGCCCCATAGAGGATTGGAATGGGATTCCCATTATCATCCAGGCCGACTCTCCTTGAAAAGAAAGGTCTCATGGGAGGGATCCCAAAATCTTCAAAAAGGTCACTGTTCTCGAGAAAAAAGAGGCGTTTTTCTGGAAGGCGGATATCAAAAAGGGTAAGGTTGATTACCTGCTCGTCGACTTCAACCTGGGAAAAGTCAGGATTTAAGGTTACATCCAGGTTCAGGCTGGAGGTAATGGGTACTTTCGCATCAAGGCCGGGTTGAAAGGCATGCTCTGCAGGCGAAGAGGTTTCATAGTCTTTTGCAACAGCAGTTCTCAGATAGGGGATAAGGGCCATGTTCCCGGGCACTTTCCCTGGAGGATTCTCCCAGACTAAAGCTCCTGTGTAACCCAGGTCGGTCTCATTGAATTCAATAGGAACAGGAGTCCAGGTCTGAATGCTGTTTGTACCTGCATCGCGGCGGAAAAAATTTATTCCCCAGCTGTTTTTTTTCTCATCAAACCGAAGAGTTTTAAAGGGGATTGCAATTTCAGCGATCCACCTGTCAGGATAATTTGTGACTTCAGAAAACCATTTGTTATCCCAGGCCACATTTATTCCCCTGATGGTTTGGCCTGGCTCAGGATCCTCCCTGCGGCGTGTCTGTCCGGTTACAAGGTATTCTGATTGAACTCCTGCAGGGCTAATCTCGAAGGTAAATCCATTGGTCTTCTCATTTACCGGATCAATGACTATTCCAAATCCATCCCCGTTCCAGAATTCCGCATCCCTCTTGAGGGTCTTTATCACATAATCCTCGGGGCCAAAGCAAACAGCACTGATGTATAAGAAATCTGCATTAGCTGTTACTCTCACTTCAGTGCGGTGTGGTTCATCCACTCTTCTATCGTCGACCGGATAACTCATCCAGAAATCAGATATGGAGGGCAGGGTCCTCCAGGCATCTTCAGAGAGCAACCCGTCCACGCGGATGCTTTCCATGGTCTTTGAGAGATGGTAGGTGTAGCTCGAATCCGGATTGGCAGTTTCAAGCGCAAGGGAAGGGAAACAAATGACTGCCAGCAAAGACCCTGCCCAGAAACAAATGAAAGATTGGCACTTATGAAAGATCATTCGGTGAAAATTATATCAGAATTAGTCATCTGCTGCCTCCGGGAAGAGTTAATAATGCACTTGGATGGTTTTAAGGAAAAAAGGTTTACCAGCATTAAAAATTAACGACCACTTCGCTTCCGGAATAAGCAATTGCGTGATCCGCGTTAGCTGAAAAACCCTCTTGTTGCTATCCAGTCACGAATGCTGAATTCCCCAGGGTATTCCAACGAGGGTAGCCATCATGACCACGCCTTCAAATATAGCAGCAAGGTGCCGGTGAACCTCTGCTTACTCGGTGGATGTAACCAGGGTATTGCGCAGGTCGGAGATCAGGTCAAATGTGGTAATCAGATCCTCATTTGAGGCCAATTCGTCTAGGGGTGCGACTGACAGTGTGGACTTTGTCTCTTTAAGATGGGCGGCAAGTACTTTCAGGCTTTCGAAGGTGGATAAAATGGCCAATCCGGACAGCTGATCCTGTTGTTTTTCAAATGCGTCATACAGAATGCTGGAGGAGGGATCCAGCTGATTCATGTATATAACAAGCAGTTTCCTGATATCCCCTTCCTCCTCTTTGCTGATATCTTCATCGGCCATCTTCTCCTTTAGCAGGTTGCTCGAAATGAATACCTTCTCAACAAAAGAACCGGTAAGAAATGCCGTATGGACAAACACCCTCTCCTTTTCTGAATTGTATTTTTCGCTTTCCCTGAGAAGATTGTTAAACAGGATAGTAATGGTATCGCGTTTCATCATTGTCCCTTCCAGATTCTCGATGGTCCATGACGCAAATTCAGATTCAACTCCAATAAATTTGGCCAGTTCCTGTGCCGCCTGAAAAGTGATGAACATGCTCTCATTGGATTCTCCATAAAGGTGATAAACGATATCAGCCATGTATATTCCCAGGTTGGCTGCAGCAACCGGATAGGATGACTTGTAGCTGTGTGCACTGTAGGGATCATTGGTTAATACATCATAATATCCGGCATGAACCATATAGAGGATGTTGAAGATCTGGTCCACCTTATCCAGGTCCGGTTCAATGGCTTCAGCCGTTTTGATATAGTCTTCAATGCTATAAGTATCTGAGGATTCTTCATTCTGCTTTTTATTATTGCCACATGATGAAAGAAACGAGAGCACAATTGCAAGTGTCAGAGTAATTTTCAAGTACTTCATTTTCAGGTAAATTTTGGGTTATACTGAAATTGGTAACGAATATAGGGAAATATTGTTTATGAATGCCAGGGAGTTTTTTCATATTCACACAGAAAAGCTGCTAAAGAAAGCAGCTTTTCATTAAAGAAGTAATATAAATCCCTGTTAAGAGGGATGAAATATGTTGGTTTGTTCAGACCGCCGGCCTATAATTTCTTGTGAATGTTCTCAGTCACTACGTGGCCGTCGAACAATTGAATGATCCTGTGAGCCTTTTCAGCATCACTCGGAGAGTGAGTTACCATCACGATGGTCGTTCCGTCTTCGTTTAGTTCCGTAAGCAGTGCCATTACCTCGGCACCATTTGCCGAGTCAAGATTACCTGTTGGTTCGTCAGCCAGGATTAGTTTAGGATTGGTAACCACAGCACGGGCAATGGCGACACGCTGTTGCTGACCACCAGACAATTGCTGTGGAAAGTGATTTTTCCGGTGACTGATCTTCATTCGTTCCATGACTGTATCGACCTTTTTTTTCCGCTCGGAACCGTTCATCTTAAGATAGAGCAGTGGCAACTCAATGTTTTCATACACGGTGAGCTCATCAATGAGGTTGAAGCTCTGGAATACAAATCCAATATTTCCTTTACGCAGGTTGGTTCTTCCCTTTTCCTTCAAAGGAGCCACCTCTGTCTCATGGAATACATAGGATCCGCCCGAAGGATTATCCAGCAGTCCAAGTATGTTAAGAAGGGTGGACTTTCCACAACCAGAAGGTCCCATGATGGCAACAAATTCTCCGTCCTTTACTTCAATGTTTACATTGTTTAGTGCTGTAGTTTCGACTTCGTCGGTTCGAAACACTTTTACCAGGTCGACAGTTTTAATCATTATAATGGATTTTTGTAAATGTGGGAATTTAAAAACAATTGATATGCCAAAATAGATAAAATTCAGATATTGAGTTACATAATTAATTAAGTTCTCGTTCTAAAGTGTTCACTTTTGAGACGATGTTGTTCGTTTTCGAACACCCCGTACACCCTTCCGGATCTGCTTATTTATTAGCTTCCTTTTATCGGGTACTACATAAGACGATCTTATTCCGGCATTGTTACAATGATTTGATCGGCAATGTGAAGCGCCGTGGTAAGTGTGTGAAGATCATCGAATAACTCTCCGTTTTTGCCGGAATGGTGGGAGCGGCCGATCACCTTCATTACATATTCCTTCTCTGGTTTATTCAGATCAATAGTGGTCGAATAAACTACAGCAGGTTGACAGGAAGTCTTGTATTCCTCATCTTCAGGATATTTGTTGTTTGTCCAAAATTCATTCCAGTCCCATGTCTGATTGATTTCAAAAAGTAAATTGAATTTGTTTAATGAAGCATCATTTAGCCGGGTATGCAAAATGAAATTTTTCCCTGGGGTAGGTCCTGTATATGCGTCAGGAATTGGGTTTGTGGGAGATGGAAGATAGAGACCGTCCTCGGCTTTGATACCCCGGCTGTGTGACCAGTAGGGCAGGGCGGCCGGACGGCGGATTTCACCCGGCATCCAAAAACCCTTCGAGGCATCTCCATGTTGAAATATTCCTTTCCCGATGGATTCTGACACATAAAGTGTCTGTATATATTTCCCCGCCGGATCTTCCACCCAGATCGCCATGAGTGGATGGTTGTGCCCTTCTCCTTTTATCATCTCGATGTCAAGATGAATACCCGAACCGGCCGGATTGGAGGTTATGTGATCAGGGCTTTCATCCACTGGCAACCTGGATGTTGAACAGCCAAAGTTGATAAGTGCCAGTGCAATAAGGAGAATGATCTTCTTCATAGCTGTTATATTAAAATTCAATGATAATGCCCACAGTAGGCAATACGGTCCCTGCAGCCGAAGTAAATTCTTCCATCCTGTATCGCTGCAGTTCCGGGGGATCTGATGGATTCTCAATGAAAGGATTACCTTCTTTATCTAATTCCTGGACAAGAAAGGTGTTGCTGGTTGATTTGTAATTATACACATTCTGTACATCAGCGTAGAGGTTAATGGTCACCCTGGAAAGATACCACTCTTTGTCAATTCGAAGATCAAGCTGGTGAAATGGTTCATATCTTTGCTGGTTGTACCGATTCAGGTCCTGCGAAGGAAATCCGGTTACATCCCAGTATTGTACCAGGGAAGAAGTATAATTGTCGTACGGGGTGTATGGTTGTCCTCCCACAAATCTCCATTTGAACCCAATTTGCCAGTTCCCTTTAAATTTTCTGAAACCATAGATATTCAGAAGGTGAATGTTGTCCCATGTAGTGGGGATCCAGCCCAATGGAACAAGCGATTCTTTCTTCGGCAGTGTTTCACTTCTTACAAGTGTATAGGAGATGGTAAGATTTGTGCCAAACAGATCTCTGTTCCGGTAGAGGAATTCAGCTCCGAAAGCCCTGCCTTCCGCAACAGAGGCCACCGGCTCATTGCCGAACAGGCCAAAATCAGCTCCTTTGCTGGCCAGAGAAATGGAGTCGGTCAATGAGAATGGATAGTTGTCATACTTTTTTAAAAATCCTTCCACACTCAGTTTAGACTCTGAATCCGGCAACCACTCAACTCCTGCTACAAAGTGATCCGATTGCACATAGGTTAGGGTTGCCTTATTGACCATTTTGCCTTCCTCATTCTTGAAACCCATGGTGGTATATGCGGGCAACTGATAAAAGCGACCTGTATTGAAATTCAGGTACCATCCTGTTGTGAGCATATACGAAGCAGAAAAACGGGGTGAAATCTGGTTGACAAGTTTGGACATGTTGTCATTGAAGTTGTTTGCATCTGCCCGCAGTCCCAATGACAGGACAAGTCGGTCTGCAAACAGTTCTTTACTGGCCTGACCGAAAATCCCCCATTTGAACATGTCAAAGAAGGATTCGTTGTTGAACGTAACTAGCTGGTTATTAATATATTTCTTATTGAATGTTCTCGCGAAGAATTTTGCATATTCAAAATTGATTCCATAATTTACTTTGAATCCACCCTTATAATTGGAGGTATGTTCATATCGGATCTTATTCTCTATTTCATCTGAATCATAGTCAAGTGTTCTAAATATATCTTCGAATATATTATTCTGGTATTTGGTCGATTCATTGTGCAGGTAATTCCGGCTCAGAACCCAGGTATCATAACCACTTTCCCGATAATGCTTATATACTGCGCCGATTGCATAGCTCCATTGAAAGCTTTCCGGTATATAGCCCAGAATAAAACGTTGTTCCTCTGTCTTATTGGCTTCAAGGTTAAGATTATTGTTGTCATAAGAACCAATACTGATAAGAGAGATCTCGTTTTTTGTATTGATCCTTGATTTCACCTTGAACTGGTAATCGTTGTATTTGGGTAAAAAAGGAAGTTCAAGCAGTTGAAAGAGAAATTGCAGGTAAGAACGCCTGTAAGAAGCAATATAAGAGGTGTTTTCTCCAAGTGGTCCATCCATGGTAAGTGCAAGGTCGGAAGCTCCTATTGATCCCCTGAAATTCAATTTCTCTTTATTCCCATCTATCTGGCGAAGATCGATTACTGAACTGAGGGCATTCCCTTTACTGGCAGGGAATGCACCCGTATATAAGTTCACTTCCCTGAGAAAATCAGCATTGATGATTCCTACCGGTCCGCCTGAAGCTCCCTGGGTGGCGAAATGATTGATGTTCGGAATCTCAACTCCATCGAGGTAAAAAGTGTTTTCACTGGGTCCTCCGCCTCTTACAATAATGTCATTTCTCTGTGCAGGTGTGGAAGACACACCCGGAAAAGACTGGATTACCTTTGAAATATCCCGGTTGCCACCCGGGCTTTTTTCAATCTCTTCGATGCTGATGCGCCGGAGAGAAACCGGACTCTCTTTTATTTTCCTGAATGGCGAAGCCTTAACCACCACCTCTTCCAGTTCCACATTGGCTTCGACCAATGGTATCTCCATAAAGACTTTTTTTGCATTGGTTACCAGGATGGCTTCAGATATGTAGGTTTCATATCCAACAGATGAAACCCTTAGTTCAATGTATCCTGGCTCAAGTCCGGTGAATAGGAATTTGCCATCCAGGTCACTGATAGATCCGATGGAAGTTCCATAAATAGTGCTTGTGGCAAATTCAACTGGTTCATTGTTATTGGAGTTATAAATCCTGCCCTCTATCACCCCCTGCTGAGCAATAATAGTTCCCGTCGGCAGGCCAATCAAACAAATGGTGAATAATATTTTCTTCGTCATCATTGCAATGAATTTGTATTGTGCTATTAACAAAAAACATTTTAAAATGTTCAAAGAAAATACAAAAAGATTAAACAAAAGTTATATATAAATCCCAACAAATCTATTTTTCCAATCTATTTTTCCATTCAAGGAAAGGATATTTCGACATCAGATCTTTAGCTTTTTGATCTCTCCTGACTACCATTTGCCGGGTTGCTTCACTATCCTGATTGAGGAGTTTGTGATCCATCATTTTCAACCAACCTTCCAGTTCATTCATGATTTTTTGTGATTCAGGACTCACCAGCGCATGCTGAAATTTTCCCCATATATATTGCGTAGCAAGGTCACTGGGATGTACCATATCCCTTGTAAAAAAGCGATAATCCCTCAATTCATCCATGACTATTTCATAGGAAGGAAAATAGTAAATACGCTTCGGGTATAGCTTTTCCAGGGCTTCCTGTGCCAGCAGGAGGATTGATTTACTAAGCTGGTTGCCATGGGGGCCATCTTTCCAATGGCGAACGGGGCTGACATTGACCAATACCTTCAGGGAGGGATTTTTCTCAAAGAGTAGAGGCAACAGTGTCTTATAAGAAGAAACGATATCCGACACAGTTAAGCGCGAACGGCTAAAATTGGATGCCTTGATCTTGTGGCAGTTACATACCACCTTCCCACTGGAGTTGTTCCGGTAAACCCATGCGGTTCCCCAGGTGAGGATCAAAAGGCTTGCCTTTTGAAGGATCTTTTTTGCCGGGAGAAAAAAACTGTTAATGTTTCCGAGGGCCACCATAGGATCCGGACTGGAAAACAAGGTATAATGGTCAAAGGAAAACCAGAGGTTGTTGTGGTGATCCAGGTCATCCACCGTGTAGCTTTCTTTGTATAAAAGTGCCTCCAACCCATTCTTTATAGAAAGCGGGTTGTAGATGACCCCAAATGGATTCACTGAGATCTGGAACAGGTATTTTTCCATTAGCATACCTATATTGTCAGTGAAGCATGAACCCATCATCAACACCGGAGTTTGATGGTCAATCCTGAATGGATAAGCCGGAACAGGTACCTCGGTAATCAGTTTCATTGAGTTGGAAGTTTTTATACTCCAACTAATATAGAGAAAATGCAGTGAAATTTGCAGATGAGCACCCTTCCGAGCAATGGCCCAATTGATTTTACCAGTCCAGTTCTTTTGGCGCATCAGATCCTTCAGGCATTTAAAAAGTTTCGGGGCATTCTTGCCCCTGTTGCATCGCTTTGCCGTATTACTTGCAGCTCTGGGGCGGCAATTCGACTGGCAAACTTGGGAGACCTGTAAAAAGAATGATCAGCTTCCGGTTCATTGTGAACGAAATCAATAACAAAAATTATGTGATGGCTCAATACTTAGAAATGGATTTCTGGCAAGCGGTCTTCTCAGTTAATATTATTGACTATTTTTGTTTTGAAACAAGATAATGAAAATACAGTGAACAGTTCATATCATTGCAGCTGCCTAAAACGACCTGCTCGACATTGCACAGAAGGTGAAGACTGGTGGCGCCGGGATCTGAATCACCCTATAATCAAATACTGAAATGAAATCAAACTACCTAAACACTCAAATACTGATTTTATTGGCTCTCTCGTCTATTTTATCAGGATGTGCACCAAGTGCCGGACATCAGTCAACACAGAAGCCAAACATTGTTTTTATCATGAGCGACGATCATGCCTATCAGGCCATCAGCGCCTATGGGGGTCCATTGGCAAAACTTGCGCCCACTCCCAATATCGACAGGATAGCCGCTCAGGGGATGCGGTTTAACCGTTGTATGGTAACCAACTCTATTTGCGGTCCTTCGCGGGCAACAATCCTCTCCGGAAAATACAGCCATAAAAATGGATTTGTAGATAATACCATAGGTTCTAAATTTGATTTTAGCCAGCTCACATTTACCAAAGTACTTAGAAAAGCAGGTTATAAAACAGCTGTGATAGGAAAACTTCACCTGGGAGGTAATCCTACAGGATTTGATTATTTTGACATTCTTCCCGGGCAGGGGAGTTATTATAATCCAACATTTATCAATGATTCCGGTCGGTATCAATTGGAAGGATATACTACGGAAATTATTGCAGATAAAACGATCGAATGGATCGAAGGAGTAAAGGACGCAGGTCAGCCTTTTATGGTAATGATGCAACACAAGGCACCTCATCGAGCGTGGGATCCTGGACCTAATGAATTGGGCATGTACGATAATATTACCTTCCCTGAACCTGCCACACTTTTTGATGATTATTCGGGCAGGGGAAAGGCAGCCGGTCTGAATAATATGACCATAGCAAACACGATGACCCTGGAAAGGGACCTGAAGATGTCGGATAAGCCGCGAAGAGGATTAAATGAAAATCAATTGGAATTATGGAACTCGATATACGGACCTATATATGAGTCCTTTAACGTATCTGATCCAACCGGGGATGATCTGGTGCGATTTAAATATCAGCGCTATATGAAAGATTATCTTTCGTGTGTGGCAGCGGTGGATAAGAGTGTAGGGAAGGTATTGGATTACCTGGAAGAAAATAGCCTGGCGGAAAATACGATTGTGGTATATACCTCCGACCAGGGTTTTTACCTTGGAGAACACGGATGGTTTGACAAGCGCTGGATATATAGAGAATCATTGCGGACACCATTATTGATCAGGTGGCCTAACGTTGTCGAAGCCGGAAGGGTGAATGAAGACCTGGTATCGAACCTGGATTTCGGTGAAACATTTCTTGATATAGCAGGGACAGAAATACCTGAAGAGATGCAGGGAAGAAGCTTATTGCCCATCCTTGAAGGAAAATCACCATCTGATTGGAGAAAAGGGCATTATTATCATTATTACGAACATCCGTCCGAGCACAATGTGATGCGCCATTACGGAATAACCACGGACCGCTATAAACTGATCCACTTTTATTATGATATTGACGAGTGGGAAATGTATGATCTCGAAAAAGATCCGATGGAACTAAAAAATGTGTATAAGGACCCTGCTTATTCAGAAGTGAAAGAAGATCTTCATGAACAGCTAGATTATCTTAGGGAAATGTATGGCGATAATGATTCCTTAAATCAGCATTTTATAGATGAATATAAGGAGAAAGTAAAAAAGAATCCATTGATTGAATATTGGAAGATTACTCCGGAAGATATGCAAAGGCTGTATCAAAAACTCCGGGGAGATAAAAAAGAGTAATAGATTTTTGTCTTGGATTTCAATGAATGAACCGGTCACGTTCAAACGATCAGCTTGAATGCAGCCATATATGATCAAGCAACCTGTCCTTGAGAATCCACAGCTTCGGCTACGACCTCTTAAACGATCTGATGCATCGGCGATTCAAAAGGCTGCAAGCGCCCAAAAGATTGCCGATACTATGATCTCCCTTCCGCATCCTTACCCAGAAGGGGAAGCTGCGCGATATCGATTGGGAGCATTTGCAGGGGGAACTGAGCTTCTGGCTGAGGGTTGAAGCCTGGGGACATGGTTACATGAGTGAAGTTCTCCGGATAGTTATGGGATATGGGTTTGAGGTCCTAGGTCTCAACCGGCTCTATGCTTACCACATGACGCGAAACCCTGCCTCCCGACGTGTCCTTGAGAAAAATGGATTCAGAAAAGAAGGAGTGTTGCGTCAACGCGTGCGGAAGTGGGGTAAGTTCGAGGATGTGGCGTTGTGGGCCTTCCTTCGGGAAGATTGGTAAGACGCACCGCACATGAAATACTATATTATCCGCAAGCAATGGAAAGCTATCTA
>CAZCQL010000108.1:0-12486 GCA_964500835.1 uncultured Bacteroides sp. | reverse complement strand
ATATTAGGCTGAACTGGCCTCCCCTGCAACCTGGCCCCTCCCTGAAAATGTCCACTTTGTGCCCAGAACAGGACTCGAACCTGCACGTACTTGCATACACTAGTCCCTGAAACTAGCGCGTCTACCAATTCCGCCATCTGGGCAATAAAAAGCCCTGGAAACTCCAGGGCTTCCAGGGCTGCAAATATATTAATTTTAAATATTTCTATGGTTTTTGCACAGCTTTTTTTTAAGGGCTGCACCACGTCACACTACTTTTTTTTCGGAACGCTTAATTTATTCTTCTTTAAGAGGAAGTTTGGATCCTTGCCCTTTGGACCAGCTTTGATATGATCCGGTCTTTGTCTTGTCCCTGAAGTTGATTTCTTACCCGGTACATAGATATCAATATAGGCAAGGAATGTGTGGTCATCTATGCCAGTAAGCAATTGGGTTTCTATCCAATCCACACTTGCTAATCCCAATCCCCAGTTATTGTACGTATCACTGACCCAGACGTCCACATAATAGTGTTTAAAGGCTAAATCGGAGATGATCAATTCTCCGTAATTATTGGTAAAATATTCGATGCTTGCGTTGGTTTGATCGTCCCAATCCTGAAGCGTGGGATACAACAAAACGCTGGCACCCGGAATCAAGGCTTCTGTCACATTGTCCTTGACTATAATCTTGATTGAAGATCCGATCACCTCGATCGAATAGGTCACCACATCAGCATCATTTCGCTCGCCAAAGGCCCTCAGTTTAATGTTGTAAAATCCGGGATATTCAAAAAAGTGAACCGCATTAAAATCGGTAGAAATAACTCCATCATCAAAATCCCATTCAACAGACTTTGTGTTGGCCGAAAGATTATCGAAGTGTACATCCTCCCCCACGTAGGCGGGATCTGGTGAGATAAGTGCTTCAGCGAAAGGTTCCCTGTAGCAGCCCGCCACCAGTAGTGACAGGATCGGTAGTATGGTAAGTAAACGTTTCATGGCAATTGGTTTTCTGGTTATATACGGATTAAAATTCAAATAGCATGCCAAACTTTGTCATAGGATATAATCTAAGATTTTCCTTCCTTTGAAAAATAGATAAAACTATCATACATGACCAGGATTCCCAAGATTTTTTATTCACTATTGCTGATTGGATTGACCGCCTTACTGGCTGGTCAGGCCACATCCGAGATCACCCTTCACGATATTTACCATACCCAAAAATTCAAATACGAGGGATTGTATGGACTGAGTTCTATGAACGATGGAATTCATTATACCGTAAAAAAAGGGACCAAAATTGATAAATACAGTTATAAGACCGGTGAAATAATTGAAACCTTGTTTGATGCTTCAGAGGTTGATGAAATAAGTCAGTTTAGCGCCTATAGCTTTAACAATGATGAAGATAAGATTCTATTGGAGTCGGGAAAGGAAAAGATTTACAGACACTCATACCTGGCGGACTTTTATGTATACGACAGGTCCACCGGGAAAATTCAATCTGTTTCAGACAATGGCAAGCAGCAATTGGGTACTTTTTCCCCCGATGGTTCTAATGTGGCATTTGTCAGAGACAACAACCTGTTTATCAAGGAACTTGACACGAATGTTGAGTTGCAGATAACCCAAGACGGGGTAAGAAATGAGATTATTAATGGTGCCCCTGACTGGGTGTATGAAGAGGAGTTTGGTTTTTCCCTGGGTTTTCGCTGGTCGCCTGATGGCAAGAAGATTGCATTTTACCGGTCAGATGAGAGAAAGGTACATCAATTTCACATGACCATATACGGAAACCTCTATCCTGGAACGTATGAATTTAAGTATCCAAAAGCAGGAGAAGATAATTCGGTAGTAGCCATTCATGTGTATGATCTTGAATCAGGTAAAACCATATCCATGGATATTGGTGAAGAAACGGATCAGTACATTCCCAGAATAAAATGGACCAAGGATCCTGAAATACTGAGTATTATGCGATTGAACAGGCTGCAAAACCATCTGGATATTCTCCATGCCAATGCCCTCTCTGGAGATTCTCGAGTGGTCTATTCGGAAACCAACAGGTCCTATATATCTGAAGCATCCGACAACACCATTACATATCTGCCCGATGGAGAGAGTTTTATAGTTAATAGTGAGAGGGACGGCTATTTTCATCTGTACCTGTACAATTTTAAGAACGGAAGGATCGCGCCCATCACCTCTGGCGATTTCGACATTTCCTCCTTTATGGGATTTGATGAAAAGCATCAACGACTTTACTATTCGTCGTACGAGGAATCATCCATTGAAAGGCATGTTTATTCCATTAATCTGGATGGTTCGAAGAAACAAAAAATCAGCACTCAGCCTGGTACTAACCAGGCAAGTTTCAGTTCGACCTTCGCATATTATATCCTTACCCATTCATCATCCAACACACCTCCACTTATTACACTTCATAATCAGAAAGGGAAGTTAATAAGGGTTCTCGAAGACAATGAGGAACTTAAAGCGACTATGGCAGAATATGGGTACGCAAAAAATGAATTTTTGACGGTGCCAACAAAGAGCGGCCTGAAACTGAATGCCTGGATCATCAAGCCGGTGGGATTTGATCCTGATAAAAAATATCCATTGTTTATGTATGTCTATGGCGGGCCGGAATCTCAAAACGTTATCGATTCCTGGGGTCGGAGAGGCGCCTGGTTTCAGTACCTTACTCAGCATGGATACATTGTTGCGTGCGTGGATAACAGGGGCACCAATGGTCGAGGAGAGGCATTCAGGAAAGCCACTTATATGCAATTGGGAAAACTGGAAACCATTGACCAAATAGAAGCGGCACAATGGTTTGGATCACAACCATATATCGATGCCGAACGCATAGGTATTTTCGGTTGGAGCTACGGTGGGTATATGACAAGCCTTTGCATGACCAAAGGAGGAGGGACTTTCAAAATGGGGATTGCTGTCGCACCAGTAACCACATGGAGGTATTACGACACTGTTTATACAGAGCGCTTTATGCGCACTCCACAGGAGAATCCTGAAGGATATGATGATAATTCGCCAATCAACTTTGCCGGCGGACTCGAAGGAAAATTTCTACTCATACATGGCACAGGTGATGACAATGTTCATTTCCAGAATTCGGTGGATTTTACGGAAGCACTGGTGCAGGCTAATAAGCAATTTGAGATGCAATTTTACCCGAACAAGAACCATGGCATCTCTGGGGGAAACACGACATTTCATCTCTACAGCCGCATGACCAATTTTATTCTTGAGAACCTCTAAGATCCGGCTTGTTTTCGTATCTTTGCGAGGTTTTTTGAAAATGCTTAAAGAATGATCAAAATAACTTTTCCAGACGGATCGGTACGGAACTATGAATCAGGTATTTCCGGTTTTGATATTGCTAAAAGTCTGAGCAATAGCCTTGCCCGTGAAGTACTTTCAATCAACGTGAATGAGGAAGTTTGGGATCTGTCCCGGCCCATTGAGGGAGATTCCACAATTAAACTGAATAAGTGGGAAGACGCAGATGGAAAGCATGCATTCTGGCACTCTTCGGCACACTTAATGGCTGAAGCGATAGAGTCCCTTTATCCCGGTACAAAATTTGGGATTGGACCAGCCATCGAAAATGGGTTCTATTATGACGTGGATCCTGGTGAACAAGTGGTCATCACTGATGGGGACCTTCCGGAAATTGAGAATAAAATGAAGGAACTGGCAGCCCGGAAAAACACCTATAGAAGAGAAAAGGTATCTAAAAAAGAGGCCATGATTTTCTTCGAAAAGAAAGGAGACGAGTATAAAACTGAACTCATCGAAGAATTGGAGGACGGCACCATTTCATTCTATCAACAGGGGGGATTCACGGACCTTTGCAGGGGACCGCACCTGGCCGATACTGCACCAATAAAGGCCATAAAATTGCTGAGTGTGGCAGGGGCTTACTGGCGGGGAGATGAAACACGAAGACAGTTAACCCGAATTTATGGGATTAGCTTTCCTAAACAAAAAATGCTTGAAGAACATCTGGAATTTCTTGAACAAGCCAAACTTCGCGATCACAGGAAACTGGGTAAAGAACTTGAACTATTCACCTTTTCACAGCGGGTTGGGTCCGGACTCCCTCTCTGGTTACCCAAAGGAGCACAGGTAAGGGAAAGGCTGGAAAATTTTCTGAAAAAAGTTCAACGCGAACATGGGTATGATCCAGTGATCACACCGCATATCGGACAAAAGGAGTTGTGGATTACCTCTGGACACTATGCAAAATATGGCAAGGACAGTTTTCAGCCAATTCATACGCCTCAGGAAGGCGAAGAGTTCTTGTTAAAACCAATGAACTGCCCCCATCATTGCGAAATATTTAAGTTCAAGCCCAGATCATACAAGGATCTTCCCTTGCGCTTTGCCGAATTTGGAACTGTTTACAGGTACGAACAGAGCGGAGAACTTCATGGTCTTACAAGAGTGCGGGGATTTACACAGGATGATGCCCATATCTTTTGCAGGCCAGACCAACTTAAGGATGAATTCCTTAAAGTGATTGATATTATACTATATATCTTTAAAACGCTGGACTTCAAAGAGTTTGTTACGCAAGTCTCTCTCAGAGACCCGGAGGACAAGGAGAAATACATAGGATCCGATGAAAACTGGGAAAAGGCTGAAAAAGCGATCCTTGAGGCAGTGGAAGCGAAAGGAATGGATACTATAGTGGAATATGGTGAAGCCGCATTTTACGGACCCAAGCTAGACTTCCTGGTGAAGGATGCGTTGGGAAGAAAGTGGCAATTGGGTACCATTCAGGTGGATTACAATTTGCCAGAAAGGTTTGAGTTGGAATATAAAGGAGCTGATAATCAGAAACATCAGCCGGTGATGATTCACAGGGCTCCTTTTGGATCCATGGAGCGCTTTATTGCAGTACTCATCGAGCATACAGCTGGAAAATTTCCGCTTTGGTTAACACCTGATCAGGTTGTGCTTCTGCCCATCAGTGAAAAACATAACGATTATGCAGAAAAAGTTTCAAATTTCCTGAAAAATTGCGATATTCGCACCCTGATTGACAAACGGAACGAAAAGATAGGTAAAAAGATCAGGGATAATGAGTTAAAGCGAATTCCTTACCTGCTGATCATAGGTGAAAAAGAACAAGAGAATGGCTCCGTTTCTGTTCGCAGGCAGGGAGAAGGCGATAAAGGAGTGATGAGCCTGGAGGAATTTTCAATTATTTTGCAATCTGAAGTGAAGAATCAGCTGGAAGGAATTAAAACGAACGTATAACTAAAGTATAGGAGGAACTTGTCATAGCAGGACCAGGCCATTATCGTAGGAGAAATAACGATAACCGCAACAAAGATCGTATCTTTTTCAGAACGAACGAATCAATAAGGGCCACAACCATTCGGTTAGTGGGAGATAACATTGAAGAGCCGGGAGTCATGTCCTTGACAGAAGCTCTAAAAGTTGCCGATTCACTGGATCTCGATCTGGTAGAAATTTCACCCAAGGCCGACCCACCAGTCTGCCGGGTTACGGATTATCAGAAATTTCTTTACCAGCAAAAGAAGAAACAGAAAGAGATGAAATCCAAAGCCACAAAGATAGTGGTTAAGGAGATCAGGTTCGGGCCTAATACAGATGAGCATGATTACGGATTTAAGTTGAAGCATGCACAAAAATTTCTCGAAGACGGTGCGAAGCTAAAAGCTTTTGTCTTTTTTAAGGGAAGATCGATCTTATACAAGGAAAAGGGGGAGATTCTATTGCTGAGGCTTGCCCAGGAACTTGAAGATGTTGGAAAAGTTGAGCAGCTTCCAAAGTTGGAAGGGAAGAGAATGACCATGTTCCTCACACCTAAATTGAAGAAAAAATAGTTTTTGAATAGATAAATAGTTGGAATAATGCCAAAAATGAAAACAAATTCGGGAGCGAAGAAAAGATTTACGCTCACAGGAACAGGTAAAATCAAGAGAAAACACGCTTACAAGAGCCATATTCTTACCAAGAAGTCGAAGAAACGCAAACGTAACCTTACCTATTTTGGTGAAGTTCATAAAGCAGACGAGCAGAATATCAAGCGTTTACTCGCAATGAAATAATTGTATAACTTTTTGAAAATCAGGTAAATTAATATCCACCGGGATGCCGAGCTCATAAGTGTCAGTTCGACCGCCTGCATCCGAAAAATAACAATGAAATGCCAAAAGCTACAAATTCTGTTGCATCAAGACAGAGAAGAAAAAAAGTGATGAAGCAGACCAAAGGATACTTTGGTCGCAGGAAAAATGTATGGACGGTTTCAAAAAATGCGTACGAAAAAGGATTAACCTATGCCTATCGAGATCGCCGTAAGAAAAAAGCTAGTTTCAGAGCTCTTTGGATTCAGCGTATCAATGCTGCTGCACGTGAACACGGCATGTCCTATTCAGAATTTATGGGTAAACTTGGTAAATCTGGGATAGAAATCAACCGAAAGGTACTTGCCGATCTCGCAATGAATGATCCACAAGCTTTTGAAGCCATTGTGAAGAAAGTGAAATAACAATGGATATGAAATGAAGTAAAGGGCTGTTCCTCATTATGCGGACCGGCCTTTTTTTTTGTAAGTTAGCAGATTGATGCTTAGTGCCTGGTGGTTAGTACTTAGTACTTATTGCCTGGTAGTTAGTAAAAGGTAAAGACAGTGTAGATGAATATTGCATTACTTGGATATGGGAAAATGGGGCAGGCCATCGAGTCGCTGGGAAAGGATCAGGGTCATTTTTTTCCCCTTATCATTGATCTGGAAAACAGCAGGGATCTGAACAGAGAGAATCTTGAAGAAATTGATGTAGCAATAGAATTTACGATTCCGGCATCTGCGCCAGACAATATCCGGACATGTATCGATAACAAAATACCGGTGGTATGTGGAACAACAGGCTGGAATGACCGGTTTGGCGAAATCGAGGATTATTGCAAGAAGAACCAGGGAACCTTGTTCTATGCGAGCAACTTCAGCATTGGAGTAAACATACTTATTGCCCTGAATGACAGGCTTGCACGAATCATGAGTAATTTCACGAGTTATGAAGTTTCTTTGGAGGAGGTTCACCACATCCATAAACTGGACTCACCCAGCGGGACCGCTATTACGCTGGCTGAACAGATTATAGAACGGCAAAGGCATGTGAAGAGGTGGAGCCTGGAGGTTGACGACGACCCTACCACCATGCATATCAAAGCTGTTAGAAAAGGTGAGGTGAGGGGACATCACACTGTTCGTTATGATTCGGAGGTTGATTCACTTTCAATAAGTCACGCTGCAAAATCCAGGGATGCCTTCGCTGCAGGTGCTCTGTTGGCAGCTGTATTTTCAAAGGAGAGAACCGGAATTTTCGGAATGGACGATCTCCTTAAACTTTGAATTGTATGAATAGCAAAGTCTGGAAGTACCTGGGCTTCTTCTTCTCTGCACTATTTTGGTCGCTCATCAGTATCTGGACAGGACTCTGGTATTTGTTGTTTTTTAACCTGGTATTGGTCGATCTATTCATTACCCGGAAAGTTGACTGGACTCTCCGGGTCTATGGTTTGCCACGTCTGATACAATCAATTGTAGAATGGCTGGCTATACTAATCCTGGCCGTTGCAAGCTCATTCTCGATCAAAGTATTTTTTGTAGAAGCATATAAGATCCCCACTCCATCAATGGAAGAGACGTTGCTGGCAGGAGATTTTATATTTGTTAGCAAGCTGGCTTATGGCCCAAGATTGCCCGAAACACCCCTCGCTATTCCATTTTATCACAATAAGCTTCCCTCTGGAAAGAAGTCCTACTCTGAAAGGTTTAAGCGGCCCTACAAACGCCTGTGGGGATTTTCAAGTGTAAAAAGGGACGATATAATTGTGTTCAATTTTCCGGAGGGTGATACAATGGTTGTACAGTATCCGGGACAGAATTACTACTCATTGGTACGGCAATATGGCAGAGCCTATATCCTTTCTGAATTTGATATCATTACCCACCCGGTTGATAAGAGAACAAATTATATAAAAAGATGTGTGGGACTGCCTGGTGACAGATTGCAGATCATCGACGGGGATATACTAATCAATGGAGAGCTGAAGCCAACGTTGCCTAAACAAAAATTCAAATATTATGTGACTACCACCGGAGGTCCGATTCCTGATGCCATACTCGATTCGTTAAAAATCCTTAAATCTTCAGTTACATACAATCCCGTGAATTCATTGCACGTTTTATTCTTAGACGAGGAAAATCTTGAATCACTGAGCTCTTATCCATTGGTACGGAGTATTAAGCGATATTCAGAACCTATGCTTTCCTTTCAAAATCAGGAGATATTTCCGCATTCCAATAATTTCAGGTGGACAGGTGATAATTTCGGCCCTTTAACGGTACCTGCAAAAGGCGATACTGTCTCTTTAAATTCTTTGAATCTACCCATATACCAGCGCATTATCGATGTGTATGAGGGCAATGATCTTTTCGAAAAGGATGGCGAGATAATCATCAACGGAGAACCCTCTGAAACGTATGTATTTAAGATGGATTATTATTTTGTAATGGGAGATAACCATCACAATTCGGCAGACTCGCGCTATTGGGGATTTGTTCCTGAAGACCACCTCTTAGGGAAGGCTGTCACCGTTTGGTTCTCCATAGAACCTGATAAATCTGTCATTGATGGTTTAAGAAAAGAGCGTATCTTTAGATCGATAAAATAAAAGCACAATGAATATTAGTAAGTTATTGAAAAACAAGTATTTCAAATTTGGAATTGCAGTTTCCACCTATATACTATTTGTCCTCTGGTTGAAGAATTATTGGTTTCTGTTCGGAATGCCAATCATTTACGATATCTATGTCAGTAAAAAAGTGAACTGGTCATTCTGGAAAAGCCGGAAAAAGAAAAACAATGTAATCATCGAATGGCTGGATGCACTGATCTTTGCCGTTGTAGCTGTTTCATTGATAAATATCTTCATTTTTCAGAATTATAAGATTCCCACCCCCTCGATGGAAGGCAGCCTCCTGGTAGGTGACCATCTTGCGGTAAGTAAAACAGCGTATGGACCCCGCACCCCCAACACCCCGCTTGCTGTCCCCTTCCTGCCAAATACAGTTCTGGGTGGAAAATCTTACCTTGAATGGATCCACCGTCCATACCACCGGCTAAAGGGCTTTACCAAGGTTAAAAGAGATGATATTGTGGTGTTCAATTTTCCGGCATCAGATACAGTAGCTCTTGAGAAATCGGATCATAAGTTATATGCCAAAGGCAATTTCGACTATTACGACCTGATCAGAGATGAAACTCGCGCCCTAATGCTGGCAGACCAGTCGCGGAACAACCGGTCCCGTCCGTATCATGTCTATGAAAATTATGTCAGAGCACAGATAGCCCAGAAGTTCGATGTAGAAACCAGACCAGTTGATCGACGCGATAATTATATAAAAAGGTGTGCCGCTATCCATGGGGAATCATTGCAGGTGATTGCCAATGTGGTGTACGTTAATGGAGAAAAACAAAAAGAATTTGAAGGTATTCAGCAATGGTATAGCGTCAGAACCAACGGGACACCAATTAATCCAAGATCTCTTGAAGGATTTGGTATAAGTAAGGATCTAACCGATGTTCGACACAATCCAAATTATACATTCCCGTTGAATTTAGGCAATGCCAATCAGATAAAGGCATTGCCTGGAATTGTGAGCGTTGAAGCCATGAGCCTCTTCACAGAGGGTCAGTTTGACCAGGATATTTTTCCCCATGATGAGAGGTATCCATGGAATCTTGAGTATTTCGGTCCGTTAACTATCCCGGAAAAGGGCATGACTGTGGAGATCAATGGAGAGACACTGCCTATTTATAAACGGATTATTGAAGCATATGAGCAAAATGATCTGAAAGTAAAGGGTGATCAGATTTTCATCAATGGGGAAATTGCCACTTCATACACATTTAAAATGAATTATTTTTTCATGATGGGAGACAATCGCCACAATTCTGCAGATTCCAGGTTTTGGGGTTTTGTTCCGGAGGATCATGTAATCGGTAAACCCAGGTTAATTTGGCTTAGTGTGGACAAGGAGTATGGGAAGATTCGCTGGAACCGCATGTTTCGGATTGTCAGGGCAAACCGGTAATCCGAGGTTCATTGATTTATCCGGCACTGTATAACGGGCCCCTCAACTATTTTGCACGTCTCGTCAGGGAAGATGAAATCACTCTTGAGCAATACGATAGTTATGCCAAGCAAACTTACCGGAACAGGTGTCTGATTATGGGTCCGAATGGCGTGCAATCCCTCTCTGTTCCAGTAAAAAAGAGACCGGGAGTGAAAAACCACCTCCGGGATATTAAGCTAGATTATGACACACCCTGGAATAAAATTCACTGGCGAAGTCTCGTAGCATCCTACGCTGCTTCCCCTTTCTTTGAGTTTTTCGAGGATGACTTGGGTTTACTCTACGAAAAAAGATATGAATTCCTGACCGACCTCAACTTGAAGCTGCTGGATTGGGCTCTCAGGATACTGGGATTGAACACTCCTGTAAGTTTCTCAAATTTCTTTACGGAAATAGAAGGGAATGAGGATCCCAGATTCTTTATCCATCCAAAAATGGACCAGGCTGTCCTGGATCCGGATTTTCATCCCGCGCATTACCATCAGGTCTTTTCAGACCGTTTGGGATTCCAGTCAAATCTGAGTATTTTGGACCTTATATTTAATGAAGGTCCTGCCGCACTCTCAATCCTTCATAAAAGTCTCAAAACTTAAATCCAAGGGTAATCATCAGGTTGTTGTTGTTCACCCGGTTGATCGATACTTCATTGGAACCTGGCTGATAGGCATACATTCCATATACTTCTGAGTGGTTTGCATGGGTATAGCTAATATCGAAAAATGTCCCATTGGTTCTAAATCCCAATCCACCCCCATAAATCCACTGATCAGCTTTGTTTCTATTATCCGTGAAAGGACTCATTAAATATTGGGCGCCTCCTCGAATGTATAATGAATTAAAGCGTACCTCTGTTCCAAACCTAAAATTATGCGCAGCCTGCAGGTCATGACGAATGGCATCATTTTCATCAAAGAATTTATAATCGGATGCATCAAGACGGGCTGAAGCATAATCCACATATTCATAACCCCCTGAGATTGTTGCAAGCTTTAATAATATAACTGAGACGTTTGCATTAGCGCGGAATGGTGATTTTAACTGATAATCGTAAATGCCATTGGGCGAACTCTCGCGGGCATCAGGTATTCCTGAGCTACTATCCCAATATGAATTAATATCAGTGAATTTTTCATTGGTTAAGTTGTAATAGGTGGGCAACTGAAAAGAGGCTCCAATTCTCAGAAGTTGCATGGGCCTGATTATCATTCCCATTTTGAAGTTATAACCCCATCCTTTGGTTGTGTTGTACTCCCTGAACTGGAAACTATCAAAGTCCAGGACATGATCATTATAATCAGTTTCCGTATGGTAGATTTCTTCATAAAACCTCACAGCATGAATTCCAACAGAAGCACCTAAATAGATTAGATTGCTAAAATTTAAGGCGCCTGCCAGGGAATATTCACCCATGTAGCCCGATTGTTCAGAGGTTCTGTTTAGTTGCTGTCCATATCCATCTACCTGCATGTCATGCCAGTATTCACCAGCATCTGAATCGTAAGGTGTCAGAGATGCATCAAAAGCCAGTTGTTCATAATATGGACTAAGGTTGTCTGGATCAGCATTGGCGTGCCATGTAAAATCATCAAGAAGTGAGCTTTGACTCTTGTAGGTACCGTCAGGTTGGCGGTTGCCTATAGTAGTGCGATTATTAAAATTAATCAGGGTATTATAACCGATAGAATAGGCAGCACTTACGATCCCATTACTCCTTTCGCCGGTTTTAGCCGTTACCATACCCAGGCTGCCCACCGTAAATTTTAATTGAGAATCATCCACCGAAGATCCCATGAAATCTGAATTGGTATTCGTCCAGTAGAACGAGGGTGAGAAAGAGAATTCAGATGATCGGTAGAATCCCAATCCGGCTGGATTCACCATTACTGAGGAAAGGTCTCCTCCCAATGCTCCAATAGCCCCACCTTGTGCTGCATAACGGGCAGTTCCAAATGGATTGTACCGGGAGTATCTGAGTGCTTCTATCTCATTTTGTGCGTTAGCTGCAAACCATGCACACATGAGTAGCGTAGCCATATATGAAATCTTATTCATAGCAATTTGATTTTAATCGTGAAAAAGCCGGAATCCTGAACGGATCCCGGTAATTAATGACAGTTTAGCGTCTGGAACTGGATGACGACCTTGAACCACCACCGCCTGAACTGCGGCTTGATGAGCTGCTACTGCGGCTTCCTGAACTATAAGAACTGCTGCTACGGCTTGGTGAGCTTGACCGGCTGTAAGAACTGCTGCTGCGGCTCGAACTGCTCGGACGGCTGTAGGAACTGCTGCTGCGGC
>CAZCQL010000107.1:0-12535 GCA_964500835.1 uncultured Bacteroides sp. | reverse complement strand
CACCTGCTCCATCTGCACCAGCTTCAACTGCGGCTTTTGACTTGCTTCCACGGCGGCGGCGGGTGGTTGTTTTCCTGGTGGCTGCTTTTTCGCTTAACAGGATCTCATTGTAGTCGACTAATTCGATCAGACACATGTCGGCGTTGTCGCCCTGCCTGTTGCCAAGCCTGATGATACGTGTGTATCCGCCCGGACGTTCTGCCACCTTGACAGCCACTTCACGAAATAGCTCAGATACGGCATCCTTGTCCTGTAAATAGCTAAATACCACCCTTCGGGCATGGGTTGAATCGTCCTTACACCTTGTGATTAGCGGCTCAATATATCTTTTGAGTGCCTTGGCCTTGGCAGTGGTGGTTTCTATCCGCTTGTGCATGATCAGCGAAGAAGCCATATTAGACAGCATGGCCTTCCTGTGCGGAGTCTTCCTCCCTAGATGGTTAAAATTCTTCTTATGTCTCATTCCTATTAGTCCTTGTCCAGTTTGTATTTACTTGTGTCCATCCCAAAGGTCAGGTTCATGTTGGTAAGCAACTCTTCCAGCTCGGTGAGGGACTTCTTGCCAAAGTTTCTGAATTTCAACAGGTCGTTCTTATTGAACTTCACCAGGTCGCCCAGCGTCTCAACCTCAGCTGCCTTCAAGCAATTGAGGGCTCTTACAGAAAGATCCAGGTCAACCAGTTTGGCTTTCAACAATTGGCGCATATGAAGCACCTCTTCATCGAACTCTTCGTTGGCAAATTTCTCATCAGTATCAAGGGTGATCTTCTCATCGGAGAAGAGCATGAAGTGATAGATGAGGATCTTTGCTGCTTCCTTCAGGGCTTCCTTGGGATGTATGGATCCGTCGGAATCTATTTCCAGGACCAGTTTCTCGTAGTCTGTCTTTTGCTCCACCCGGTAGTTCTCAATATTGAACCTCACATTTTTGATGGGGGTGTAGATAGAATCTACAGCAATCAGTCCGAATTCGGCCTCTGCCGGTTTGTTCTCATCCGCAGGTACATATCCTCGTCCCTTGTGGATGATAATCTCCATCTGGAGCTTTACATCCGGTTCCATGTGGCAGATGACCTGTTCGGGATTCAATACTTTAAATCCACTTAGGAAACGCTGCAAGTCTCCTGCCTTAAATTCATCCTGGCCTGTGATGGTGCAGATGATTTTCTCATCATTCACATCTTCGATCTGCTTTTTAAAGCGTACCTGCTTCAGGTTCAGTATAATTTCAGTAAGGTCCTCGATCACGCCTGTCACAGTGGAAAACTCGTGCTCGACCCCATCGATCTTAATATTGGTGATGGCATACCCTTCAAGTGAAGAGAGCAGGATGCGCCTGAGCGCATTACCCACTGTGATGCCATAACCAGGTTCAAGCGGACGAAACTCAAATTTACCATACTTGTCATCGGCTTCGAGCATGATGACTTTATCTGGTTTTTGAAAAGCTAAAATGGCCATAATATGAATGTGGTTATATTATTTTGAATAAAGTTCAACGATGAGCTGCTCCTTAATGTTCTCTGGAATATCCTCCCGTTCGGGACGGTTAAGAAATTTTCCGGTCATAGATGCTTCATCAAATTCTAACCATGATGAAGAGCCATACCTGGCAGTGGAGAGTGAATCTGAGATCACCTCAAGAGATTTAGAACGTTCCCTGACACCAACCTCATCGCCGGGCTTAAGTGTATAAGAAGGGATATTGACTATCTCACCGTTGACGGTGATGTGTCGGTGAGAAACAAGTTGCCGGGCACCGGCACGTTTGGGTGAAAGTCCCAACCTGTATACCACATTGTCAAGCCTTGACTCCAGTAACTGAAGGAGTACCTCTCCTGTGACACCCTTGCTTCTGGAAGCTTTTTCGAACATATTCCTGAACTGCTTCTCCAATATTCCATAGGTATATTTGGCCTTTTGCTTCTCTTTCAGCTGAATACCATATTCCGAAGCCTTGCGCCTCCTTTTGTTGTTCCCGTGCATTCCCGGAGGATAGTTCTTCTTCTCAAAAGACTTGTCCGTCCCGAAAATGGGATCTGCAAATTTGCGAGCAATTTTGGTTCGGGGACCTCTGTATCTTGCCATCTATTTGTGTTGTTAATTGTTTACTAATTATACTCTGCGCCTTTTGGCCGGCCGGCATCCATTATGCGGCAATGGAGTTACATCCATTATCTCGGTAACTTCAATGCCGGAAGCATGGATGTTACGGATGGCGGATTCCCTGCCGGATCCCGGGCCTTTCACATAAACTTTCACCTTCCTTAGCCCCAGGTCATAAGCTACCTTTGAACAATTTTGGGCAGCCTGCTGCGCAGCGTAGGGAGTGTTCTTTTTTGAACCTCTGAATCCCATTTTTCCGGATGAGGCCCATGAAATCACCTGTCCCTGATTGTTTGTCAGAGAAATGATGATGTTATTAAAGGAGGCATGAATGTGTGCCTGTCCTGTAGGTTCAACTTTAACCGTTCGCTTTTTTGACGATCCTGTCTTCTTGGCCATAACCTCTTAGCTCTTATTTGGTTGCTTTCTTTTTGTTTGCTACTGTCTTTCTCCTTCCCTTCCGGGTACGGGCATTGTTTTTTGTGCTCTGACCACGGGTGGGAAGGCCAATACGGTGACGGATACCACGGTATGCTCCTATGTCCATCAATCGCTTGATATTCAGCTGAATAGATGACCTGAGCTCACCTTCAACCTTGTAATTTTCGTTCACAGCTTTCCTGATGGCCGTTATCTGGTCATCATTCCAGTCAGCTACTTTGATATTGCGATCAACCCCTGCCATCTCGAGTATCTTCTGGGCAGAACTACGTCCAATACCATAAATGTAAGTCAGGCTTACTTCACCTCTTTTGTTTTTGGGCAGATCGACACCAACTATTCTAGCCATAATGCTTTTTATTGTTTTATTATACTATAAACTCTATCCCTGGCGCTGTTTGAACTTGGGATTTTTCTTGTTAATAACGTACAAGCGTCCCTTCCTTCTCACAATTTTACAATTGGAACTACGCTTTTTTACAGATGCTCTTACCTTCATAACATATATATTTTCCTCTGACTCTAATCTTTTTTTTACTATCCACTAACTACTAACTTTCGTTACTTGTAACGAAATGAAATCCTTCCCTTCGTCAGGTCGTACGGGGACATTTCTACTTTCACCCGGTCGCCCGGCAACAACTTTATATAATGCATTCTCATTTTTCCGGAAATGTGGGCTGTGATCACATGTCCATTTTCCAGCTCCACCCGGAACATTGCATTTGATAATGCCTCGGTAATGATACCGTCCTGTTCAATTGAAGGCTGTTTTGCCATTTATCGGTTCAGTTTTTGTAACACTTCATCAATGTACGAGAAGGTAGACAGCACATCTGCCTTCCCTTTATCTATTGCCACTGCCAGTTCGAAATGGGCAGAGGGTAAATTATCTGCTGCACGTATAGTCCAGCCGTCAGCTTCCTGTTTGATCTGCCTGCGTCCCATGTTTATCATGGGTTCAATGCAAATCACCATTCCCTGTTTAAGCTTCGGTCCCGTACCTCTTCTTCCATAATTGGGTACTTCAGGGGCCTCATGCATGCTGCGACCCAATCCATGCCCAACCATTTCCCTGACCACACTGTACCCATTGCTCTCCGCATGCTCCTGAACTGCAAATCCAATATCTCCGATTCGCTTTCCGACTACTGCCTGGTCAATTCCTCTGAGCAAGCACTCACGAGTTACCGTGAGCAAACTACGGATCTTCCCGTTCACCTCTCCGACACTAAAACTAAAGGCTGTATCGCCGTAATAGTGATCCTTGATCACCCCGCAATCGATCGACACCAGGTCACCCTCTTTTAGGATGACCTTTTTTGAAGGGATTCCGTGAACTACCTCAGAATTCAGCGATGTACAGAGTGTCTTCGGATAATCCTGGTAACCCAGAAATCCGGGGACTGCCCCATGGTCGCGTATAAATCCTTCCGCTATCTGATCCAACCTTTCGGTAGACACCCCTGGTTTGATGTGTTTCGCCAACTCGGCGAGTGTCTCCGAAACGAGCAAATTGCTCTGGCGTATCAGTTCAATCTCGTCCGCTGTTTTAATTAAAATCATCAAAGAACGCTATTCGCACTAAATGGCAGCTGCACTGCCTGTCCGGCCCTTAATCCTTCCCGACTTGGTCAAACCATCGTAATGACGCATTAACAGGTGACTCTCGATCTGTTGGAGTGTATCGAGGATCACACCCACCATAATAAGGAGGGATGTGCCACCGAAAAACCTTCCAAAACTCTGGTTCACCCCTGCCATCATTGCGAAGGCGGGCATAATGGCCACAAATGCCAGGAAAAAAGATCCTGGTAGTGTGATTCTGGACATGACTGCATCCAGGAACTCGGCGGTTTTTCTGCCTGGCTTAACGCCGGGAATAAATCCACCATTCTTCTTCATATCCTCAGCCATTTGAGTCGGATTTACCGTAATGGCTGTATAAAAATAGGTGAAGACGATAATCAGAAATGCGTTGGTAAAATTGTACCAGAATCCCACAGGATTCGAAAATACCGCTGCAAATCCGGATGCTGCATCAGCCTTGGCGAAACCTGCCACGGTGATGGGGATAAACATAAATGCCTGGGCAAAGATGATGGGCATTACCCCTGCAGCATTAACTTTTAAGGGAATGTACTGACGGACGCCGCCGTACTGCTTATTTCCCACAATTCGTTTGGCGTACTGGACAGGGATCCTGCGTGTTCCCTGCACCAAAAGGATGGTTCCCATGAAAACCACAAAAAGCACCACCAGTTCCACCAGGAATGATACCAGTCCGCCTCCCTGTTGTTCCAGTCTTGAAAGGAACTCGAGGCCTAAGGCCTGCGGCATCCTGGCAATGATCCCGATCATAATGATCAGTGAAATACCATTCCCTATCCCTTTGTCGGTAATCCGTTCACCCAACCACATAATAAACATGGTCCCTGCAGTGAGGATCAACATGGCTGCCATCCTTGAGAAATTAGGAGAAAAGGCCTCAGCCGGTAGCTGGTAACGCAGGCTGGTAATGTAGCTTAATCCCTGGGGGATCAGAATAGCCAGGGTAAGGTACCTGGTAATCTGATTGATCTTCCTTCTTCCGCTTTCACCTTCACGTTGCAACTTCTGGAAATATGGAACAGCGATACCCAGCAGCTGAACCACAATGGATGCGGATATATAAGGCATGATACCAAGTCCGAATATAGAGGCCCTTGCGAAAGCCCCTCCGGTAAACAGGTTAAGGAGATCGAGAATACCTGCACCTCCCTGTTGGCGGTTTGCCATCTGGGAAATGATGACCGGATTTATTCCGGGCAGGACAATGTGCGTACCCAGGCGATAAATAAGGATAATTCCGAGTGTATAAAGTATCCTGGCCCTCAGGTCCTCTATCTTCCAAATATTCTTTATGGTTTCAATAAACTTTTTCATCAGTTTTGATTATATTTTCTCCACAGACCCCTCCAGCGCTTCAATGGCTGCAACTGCTGATTTGGAAAATGCGTGGGCTTTTACGTTCAGTTTGATTTTCAGTTCTCCATTACCGAGTATCTTTACAAGGGAATTCTTGCGAACCAGTCCAGCCTCTACCAGGATGTCTACATCGATCTTCTTAAGTTTCTTTTCCTCAGCTAGTTCCTGAAGTGTACTTATATTGATCCCCTTGTATTCCTTGCGATTGATGTTTTTAAAACCAAATTTGGGAACCCTGCGCTGCAAGGGCATCTGGCCCCCTTCAAAACCAGTCTTCCGGGAGTATCCTGAACGGGACTTTTGTCCTTTATGACCGCGCGTGGAAGTACCACCATACCCGGAACCTTGTCCGCGTCCGATCCTTTTCTTGCCCTTGGTGGAGCCTTTTGCCGGTTTTAAGTTGCTTAATTCCATTTGATGCTATTCTATATATAGTGACTACTTTACTTCTTCGACTTCAACCAGATGCAATACCTTCTGTACCATTCCCATGATCTGGGGTGTTCCTTCCACCTCAATGGTCTGGTGAAGCTTTTTCAGGCCGAGTGCTTCTAACGTCCTTTTCTGCCTGGCTGTACGCTTGATGGCACTTTTTACCTGGGTAACCTTAATTTTTCCCATTTTCTACTGATATTATCCGTTAAATACCTTATCCAGAGAAACTGCCCTCTGCTTGGCAACTGCCTTTGCATCCCTTAGCTCCAGCAACGCAGCAAAACTGGCTTTTACCAGGTTGTGGGGATTGGATGAGCCTTTCGACTTTGCCAGCACATCCTTTACTCCCACACTTTCAAGGACAGCACGCATGGCACCACCTGCCTTGACCCCTGTACCACTGGATGCCGGCTTAAGAAATACCTTTGCTCCCCCGTATTTTCCATACTGTTCGTGGGGGATGGTCCCATTGATGATGGGCACCTTTATCAGGTTTTTCTTGGCATCTTCCACTCCCTTAGCGATGGCTGTGGTAACCTCATTGGCTTTGCCCAGACCATGACCCACAATGCCTTCTTCATTTCCTACCACCACGATGGCTGAGAAACTAAACGTACGGCCACCTTTAGTCACCTTTGTTACTCGCTGAATACTTACCAGACGGTCTTTTAAATCAAGGTCACTCGTTTTTACTTTTCTGATACTCGTCGACATATCTTCTTTATAATTTTAGTCCGCTTTTCCTGGCAGCATCCGCAAGATTCTTCACCCTGCCATGGTATAAATAACCGTTCCTGTCAAAAACCACATTCTCAATTCCTTTATCCTTAGCCTTCTCAGCAATCCTCTTACCAACCAGTTTAGCCTGCTCTATTTTGTTGACTTTCTGATTGGCAATCTCTTTTTCCTTGGAGGAAGCAGCCACAAGTGTTGAACCGGTTAAATCATCAACCAGCTGGACATAAATTTGCTTGTTGCTCCTATATACAGTCATCCTGGGACGTTCTCCGCTACCGGACAACCTCTTCCTGATCCTGTACTTAATTCTCTGCCTTCTTGTTGCTTTCGTTAAAGCCATCGTTCTACTGTGTTTATCTTTATATTTTTTACATTCCTCTTTGCACCAGACACTAAACGCTTGCGGCCTTACCCGCTTTCCGGCGTAGCTGTTCCCCAACGAACTTAATCCCTTTTCCTTTGAAAGGCTCCGGTGGCCGGAGTGATCTGATCTTAGCAGCTACCTGTCCAATTAACTGTTTGTCAATGCTTGTCAGTGTAATTACAGGATTTGAACGCCTTTCGGTGAGGGTTTCTACCTTGACTTCATCGGGCATTTTCATGGTGATATCGTGCGAATATCCAAGGCTTAGCTCCAACAGGTTGCCATTTTTTACCTCAGCTCTGTACCCCACACCTACGAGCTCCTGTTTGATAGTGTACCCTTCCGATACCCCAAATACCATATTGTTCACCAATGAACGGTATAAGCCATGTTTTGATTTATGATCCTTCTCTTCGGTAGATCTGGAAACAACCACCTGGTTCCCTTCAACCTTTACGGTGATGCTCTTGTCGACCTTCTGTACAAGTTCCCCTTTGGGTCCTTTCACAATAACAAGATTGTCCTTATCCACCTCGATGGTTACACCTGCTGGAATGTCGATGGGTAATATTCCTATCCTTGACATGAGTTATTCTCCTCTTATATTAATATACAAAACAAAGTACTTCTCCACCAATGTTCAGGCCACGGGCTTCTTTATCGGTCATCACACCCTGCGAAGTTGATATTAAAGCTACGCCAAGTCCATTCAGCACCCTGGGAAGGTGGTCCTTGTCCACATACTTCCGCAAACCGGGCTTGCTGATGCGCTGAATCGATTTTATGGCCGGCATCTTATTCTCAGGATTGTATTTCAATGCTATCTTGATGTTTCCCTGGGGTCCTTCTTCTTCAAATTTGTAATTCAGAATATAGCCCTTATCGAATAGTATGCGAGTCATATCCTTCTTTACATTGGATGCAGGAATTTCCACTACTTTGTGATTGGCCATTACAGCATTTCTAATGCGGGTAAGATAATCTGCAATCGGATCTGTCATTTTTTCTCTTTTATAAAATTCTTAAACCACTATCTACCAGCTGGCTTTTTTAATTCCGGGGATTAATCCTGCGGAAGCCATTTCGCGAAAGGTGATCCTGCTGATACCGAACTGCCGCATATATCCTTTTGGACGGCCGGTCAGTTTACACCTGTTATGAAGCCTGACGGGATTTGAATTTCGCGGTAACCTGCTCATTCCCACATAATCACCATCCGCTTTAAGTTTAGCTCTTTTTTCAGCGTACTTTTCAACCAGTTTCTGCCGCTTCACTTCACGAGCTTTCATTGATTCTTTGGCCATGCTATTATTTTTTATCTTGTTTGAACGGAATCCCAAATTCTTTCAGCAGTGCTGTTCCTTCTTCATCGGTCCTTGCCGATGTGACGAATGTGATCTCCATTCCCATTATTTTACTGATCTTGTCAATATCTATCTCGGGAAAAATGATCTGTTCGGTGATTCCCATGGTATAATTACCCCTGCCATCGAACTTGGATGAAACTCCTTTAAAGTCACGGATCCTGGGAAGTGCCACATTGATCAGGCGCTCAAGAAATTCGTACATCCTCTCACGCCGAAGAGTTACCTTCACGCCAATGGGCATGCCCTGACGAAGTTTGAAGTTGGAAATGTCTTTGGTAGAGAAGGTTTGAATCGCTTTCTGTCCCGAAATCTGAGTGACCTCCTCCTGAGTCACATCAATAAGTTTTTTGTCAGCAATTGCCTGTCCAACACCCGAGTTGATTACAATCTTCTGAAGGCGCGGCGTTTGCATTATTGATGAGTACCCGAATCGCTCCATGAGCACAGGCACGATCTCATTGCTGTACTTCTTTCTTAGTGTAGGTATGAAATTTTTGTCCATTACTTAATCTCCTCACCTGATTTTTTAGCGTATCTCACTAATTTGTTTTTATCATTGAGCCTTCTTCCGGTCCTGGTGGCCTCTCCGGAGGAGGGATCCACAAGATTCAGATTAGAAATATGCACAGGAGCTTCCTGCTTGGTTATTCCTCCCTGGGGATTGTTGGCATTGGGCTTGGTGTGCTTGGAAACCATGTTCACCCCTTCTACGATGGCCCGTTGGTTATCACGGTTAATGGTCAGGATCCTGCCCTTCTGACCTTTGTATTCGCCAGAATTGACGATCACCTGGTCACCTTTTTTAATATGTAATTTCTTCTGCATGGGAAAATTCAATTATAGTTTACAATACCTCCGGGGCAAGTGATACAATTTTCATGTATTGATCCCTGAGTTCCCTGGCTACAGGACCGAATATACGTGTACCCCTCATCTCATCCAGGTTGTTTAAAAGAACCACCGCATTATCGTCAAACCTGATGTAGGAACCGTCTTTGCGCCTGACTTCCTTTCTGGTCCTCACCACAACCGCTTTGGATACAGTTCCTTTCTTTACTTCACCGGATGGGATGGCACTTTTTACTGTGACAACCACTTTATCACCAATGGAGGCATACCGCCTTTTCGTTCCGCCAAGCACACGGATCACAAGAACCTCTTTGGCTCCGCTATTGTCGGCTACGGCTAACTTACTTTCTTGTTGTACCATGATTACTTAGCTCTTTCGATAATTTCTACTAATCTCCATCTCTTATTCTTGCTCAGGGGCCTGGTCTCGCTTACCTTCACCGTATCTCCCACATTGCAGCTATTCTCTTCGTCATGTGCCATGAACCTGGAGGTCTTATTCACGAATTTACCGTAGATAGGATGCTTCACCTTTTGATTTACCGTAATCACAATGGATTTCTCCATGCTGTTACTAACCACCACACCGATACGTTCGCGTCTTGTATTTCTTATAGTTTCCATATTCATTCTTGCTTTTCAGTCTGCTCTTGATTTTGCCTTGCCCTCATCTCGGTCTTCAGCCTTGCAATATTCTTTCGCGTCTCAATTATCTTATTAGGATTGTCGAGAGGGGAGACTGCGTGGTTCATGCGCATGCGAACCATCATGTTCTCTTCACTTTCGAGGCGCTCTCTCAAATCCTCAGCTGTTAATTCTCTAATTTCTGAACTCTTCATCAGTACTTATCTATTGATGTAAATTGTCTTCCTCATAATCCCTGCGAACCACAAACTTGGTGGTGATGGGAAACTTTTGTGAACCTAACCGGAGTGCTTCTTTGGCTACCTTATAAGGAACACCTTCAAGTTCGAAGATGATCCTCCCGGGGTTAATGGGTGATACAAATCCTTCCGGAGCACCTTTACCTTTTCCCATGCGTACTTCAGCAGGTTTTTTAGTAATTGGTTTGGCCGGGAATATACGAATCCACAGCTGCCCTTCCCTTTTCATATGACGGGTGATGGCCTGACGGGCTGCTTCGATCTGGCGTCCGGTGATCCAGGCTGTCTCCATCGCTTTTATACCAAATGAACCGAATGCAAGCTGATTTCCTCTCTGGGCATTGCCTTTCATGCGCCCTTTCTGCATTCTTCTGTATTTGGTTTTCTTCGGTTGTAACATTGTGTGTATTTATAATTAGTTTCTCCGGATTAATCTCTCCGGATTAGTTTCTCCGGCCTCCGCGGCCTCCGCGGTCTCCACGGTCCTTCCTGGGACCTCTTCCGCCCTTTGGTTTCACGTTGCTGGCTCCAACGTTGGGAGACAGATCCCGCTTTCCAAAGATCTCCCCGTTACAGATCCATACTTTAATTCCAATCACCCCCACTTTAGTTTGCGCTTCAGCCAAGGCATAATCAATGTCGGCACGCAGGGTGTGCAATGGAATCCTTCCATCTTTATAAGATTCCGTACGTGCCATCTCTGCGCCACCAAGGCGTCCACTGATGAGTACCTTGATTCCGTCGGCTCCCATTCGCATGGTAGAGGCAATCCCCATTTTAATGGCCCGCCTGTAGGAGATTTTTCCTTCTACCTGACGGGCAATGTTGTTGGCAACGATGGTGGCATCCAGTTCGGGACGTTTCACTTCAAAGATGTTGATCTGTACATCTTTTTTGGTGATGTTCTTCAATTCTTCCTTCAGCTTATCCACTTCCTGGCCCCCTTTACCAATAATAATACCCGGACGGGCAGTGTTTACGGTTACGGTAATGAGCTTGAGTGTACGCTCAATGATAATCTTGGAAATACTGGCCTTGGCAAGACGGGCATTCAGATACTCCCTGATCTTGTTGTCTTCCACCAGCTTGACCGAATAGTCTTTTCCGCCAAACCAGTTTGAATCCCATCCTTTGATGATTCCTAAGCGATTACCTATCGGATTTACTTTCTGTCCCATCTATGCGTTATTTTCTGTTTCTTGAACCTCTGATTCTATTTCTATCACATTTTTACTGCCGATTACAACAGTTACGTGGTTTGAACGCTTCCTGATCCGGTGAGCACGTCCCTGGGGTGCAGGCTGAATCCGCTTCAGGGTCCTTGACTGGTCCACAAAGGCCTCTTTCACAACAAGGTTGCTCTCTTCAATCTTTGCGTCCTCATTCTTGGCCTGCCAGTTGGCAAGGGCAGAAAGCAGAAGTTTTTCAACTTTCCCGGAGGCTTCTTTGGGGTTAAATTTCAGCATATCCAATGCCTTGTTCACCTCAACCCCCTTAATCATATCTGTGACCAGTCGCATTTTGCGTGGAGAAGTAGGGCAATTACGCAACACTGCATAATACTTATTCTTCCGCTCTTCTTTTAACTGGTTCGCTCTGTTTCTTTTTCTTGCACCCATTTCTTCCAAACTTTTAATATTATCTCTGCTTTCCACCGTGACCCCTGAACATGCGGGTAGGTGCAAATTCACCCAGCTTATGACCTACCATGTTCTCGGTGATGTAAACCGGGATGAATTTGTTGCCATTATGAACGGCAATGGTGTGGCCCACAAAATCCGGAGAGATCATAGATCTTCTCGACCATGTCTTGATCACCGATTTCTTCCCGGAATCGTTCATATCCAAGACGCGCTTCTCCAGCTTGAAATCTATAAATGGTCCTTTTTTAAGTGAACGGCTCATGCTATGCTATTTTTTTGATTTCCTCTTCTCAACAATGTACTTATCTGAATACTTCTTTTGGGAGCGGGTCTTATACCCTTTGGCAGGCATTCCGTTCCTTGACCTTGGGTGTCCGCCAGAGGCGCGTCCTTCGCCGCCGCCCATTGGGTGATCAACCGGGTTCATTGCCACACCACGTGTACGGGGACGACGCCCTTTCCAACGAGAGCGGCCTGCTTTTCCGGATTTCTCAAGACCATGATCGGAATTTGAAACGATGCCAATCGTGGCGCGGCAGGAAGTCAACACCATCCTGGATTCTCCACTGGGAAGCCTGATGATGGCATACTTTCCATCCCTGGAAGTAAGGGTACCGTAAGAACCAGCGCTCCTTGCAAGCATGCCACCCTTGCCCGGTTTGAGTTCGATGTTATGAATATCGGTTCCCAATGGTATATTAGCCAACAACATGGAATTTCCCGGTTCAGGAACTACCTTGT
>CAZCQL010000106.1:0-12813 GCA_964500835.1 uncultured Bacteroides sp. | reverse complement strand
AGTAAGAATATTTCTTCTTAACCAACTGACTCACTTTACAATTTTTTATTGTTTTTAAATGAATCAATTAACTCAGAAAATATGAACCAAAGGATTTACCAAAAGTGAACAAAATGTTAAAAAAGATGTTATGTAGAATAAACTCAAATACCTTAACCACGGTTTGAATTATGTCTGAAAAAAACCCCACAGTCCTGCTGGTCGAAGATGACAATCAGCTGGGCCACATGCTGAAAGACTCTCTGGAACTTAAAAATTACCAGGTCGACCTGGAATCAAGAGGCGAAAGAGCCCTGCAACTTTTCGAAGCTGCAAAATATGATGTGGTTCTTGTGGATGTTGTTTTGCAGGGTATGGGTGGACTCGAGTTGGCCAGGGAGATCAGGAAAACAGATCATTCAACCCCCATCCTTTTCATGTCGGCCAAGGATGATGACAGAGACATGATCCTGGCGTTCTGTGCGGGAGGAGATGATTACATTGTGAAGCCCTTCAGCGTGACAGAACTCTCGCTAAGGATTTATGCATTGCTAAGGCGTACTAAACCTTCGTATATGGAAGATGATTTACCCAAGGTGATTAAATTCGGAGATTTCATATTCGATTATCCTAACCGGGTACTCAGTACCCCGTCCGACCAGATCAACCTGACCAAAAAGGAAGCGGAAGTATTACGGATGCTTGCCGCCAATGTAAATAATGTAGTAAAGCGGGAAAAGGTACTCACCGATGTATGGGGAGAGAACGACTACTTTATGGGGCGCAGCATGGATGTCTATATTGCCCGGCTCAGAAAGAAGCTTCAGGAGGATAAAAACGTCTCCATCGTGAACGTACACCGCATGGGCTTCAAGCTGGAAGTAAATGGCAGCATAGCAAATTAAACCGGTAAATCCCACTCACCTTACTAATTTTATTCAAAAGGATTCCTTTTGAATGGCATCGAAATCTATTTTATCCGCTATTTTTGCAGCATCGCATTGGTTTAAATGAATTATAAAGGAAAGACGGTCTGGATTACCGGAGCCTCTTCGGGGATAGGAGCCGAGCTCGCAAAACAATTTGCCATGGAGGGTGCCCGGGTCATTATCTCTTCCCATGAGGCGGAGGAACTGGAGGGTGTCCGAAAGAATCTGGAACCTGTATCCGGCGATGTACACTCCGTAGTATTCAATCTTGGGCACCCGGAAGAGGTGCAGGCCGCAGCCTTTAATGTATTAAAGGATTTTGGCAGAGTGGATGTGCTGATGAATAACGGGGGGATTTCCACAAGGGCGGAAGCTATGGAGACTCCCCTTGAGCTTGACAGGCGTGTGATGGAGATCGACTACTTCAGCGGGGTGATCCTTACCAAGGCATTGCTTCCCCGAATGATCGAACAAGGGTACGGTCACATAGGGGTGACCGGCACGATCACCGGAAAATTTGGATTCCCACTCCGGAGTGCTTACTCGGCCGCCAAGCATGCCCTGTTCGGTTTTTATAAAAGTGTCTGGGCCGAAAACAATAAGAAAGGGATCCGTGTAACCCTGTTCAGTCCGGGCCGGGTTCAGACCAACATTTCCCTGCATGCCCTGGAAAAGGACGGGAAGGAACACGGTAAAATGGACCCCGGTCAGGCTAAAGGGATTACTCCTGAGAGGTGTGCCCGCAAGATGATCAGGGCCATGAAGCGAAACCGCAAGGATGTGCTTATCGGGGGAACGGAATTAGCCATGGTTTGGATACACAAATATTGCAAACCGTTGTATCACAGAATGGTAAATAAAATATCCTCCACATAATCCAATCGTAATGAATGCCTCATTGGCACTTAAAAAATCATCCTATGGTAACTCATGCCCAAATCTGTTAGAATAGACAAATACCTTTGGGCGGTCCGGTTATTCAAAACCCGGACGTTGGCCACCGAGGCATGCAGGAAAGGAAAAGTTACCATCGATGACATGCCTGCCAAACCCTCCCGCAGCGTGACTGTCAATGAGGTGATCCGGGTGAAAAGAATGCCCGTGGTTTACTCCTACCGTGTCAAAGATCCCATCGAAAAACGGGTGGGGGCCAAAATCGTGAATAACTATGTGGAGGACGTAACCCCCGCGGAGGAACTTCAAAAACTTGAAATGCAGGATGATTTTTTTATCAAACGCGACCGGGGAGCCGGCCGCCCGACAAAAAAAGAACGCCGCCTTCTGGACGATCTTCGGGATGATTAGCCATCCTCTTCAAAGGAGCTAATCTGAATTTCCATCAACCGTTCATCCCCTCCATCAACCTGTCCATCAACCCTACAATCTCCCTTCTCAGATCTACCAGTTCCAGTGCATCAGGTGCTTTTCGCCTCACCTGCCTGTTGAACCAACTCCCGCGAACTGTCTTCTTCCAGCGAAGGTACCAGACCAGGGATGCTTTCCCCATAAAAGGGAGAGATACAAGGAAGAGCAACCAGATCCACCACGGTCCGGTGAATATCCCCACAAGGAGGGTTAGTAAAATATAATAGAGTGGAAAAAGGATAAGAATGGCCAGGAAGACTTTTATCGAACTATGGAATTGAGGGTCCCTGACATTTCGAACCAGCCTGACGGGCAGGAGATAGGGAACCACATTAGTGATAAATCCGAAGAGAAAAACCGGGAACGTGAAAAGAAGGGAAAGGAACCTCCATACACTCCTGCCCACTCCATATCCTTCATCACGCACTACCCAGTCACGGATCCTCAGCTCCCTGATTCTTTTATCATAGTGCCCAACCTTGCCGGCAATCACGCCTACCTCTTCCTTTTCCACATCCTTCTCCAGGGCGGCATCCAGGCGGGCAATCATCTCCTTGTCAGCCCTGAAACGGTCCTCCAGTTTGCTGCCCTTTATCTCCATGATCTCGCGCATCCGGTCATTGAAGATTGTTCGCAATCCCATGAAAGCCTCGTAATGCTCGTCGGTACCGATGTGGATCATCAGGGGTTTCATCTCCTCTGCCAGCCTGCTCCTTAACGCATTGATAGCGCGTGCATTATTCTCCTCGTACTCCGCCCAGAACTCTGAAACTTCGATGGGCTTGCCATAATGGAGGAGCAGGGGCTGGTTATGCTTTATATAATCACCCACATCCATTCCAACCGGCAGGATCTTCACAAAGGGTTCTTCGCCGTGTGCCTCCTGCGCTTTGAAAGCAATCCGGAAGATCCCTTTGACCAGCGGGCGAAGTTTTCGCTGGTGTCCGTGGTTCCCCTCGGGCATCAAACAGAGGTAATGCCTGTTCTTAAGTACATTCACCGAGATATCAAAGATCTCCTGGTTCTTTGAAAGTTCGGATGCGCCATCCCGTTGACGAAATACGGGTAACATTTTGAGGCTGTTCAGCAGAAACGCCAGGAATCTTTTTCTGAAAATATCAGCCCGGGCCAGAAATACCACATCCTGAGGCGCCTTAAACAATACGATTAATGCATCCATCAATGCCATCTGGTGGTTGGGCGCAAAAATAACCGGGGCTTTCCTGGGAATATTATCTACTCCATAGACCTCCATTTTTCCATAAAAATGGAAAAACTGGGCTTTCACGGTGGGGTGAATGAAGTGGTAAATAAAGTTCCTTTGATGGATATTTTTCTTGGCACCGGAGACAACAGATTTTGCCATTAAAGGGATTGTTTGGTTAAGGAGACAAATATAGTTTTTTCTGAAAAAACAGTTAATTGTCTATCTTTGCACCCGAAATGGCGAAGCATAAGGACCTTGACACAAAGATGATCTCCGGCATCCAACAAATCGGAGTGGGCGTAACCAATATTTACGAAGCCTGGAAATGGTACATCCCCCATTTTGGTATGGATATCAGGTTATTCGAAGAGAAGGCCACCGCTGAGTATATGCTCAGGTATACGGATGGTGAACCCAGGGAACGACATGCAGCCCTGGCCCTGAATCTGCTGGGAGGCGGTGGTTTTGAGATATGGCAACATACAGAACACACACCTGCGGCACCCGGTTTTGAGTTGAAGGCAGGTGACCTGGGTATTTTTGCCGGAAAATTAAAGGCTCCGGATGTCCTGGCAGCTTATGACCAGCTGAGCAAAGATGCAAATACAATCACAGGGGTTGTGAAAGATCCTGCCGGCCGGGACTCCTTTTATGTGAAGGATCCCTTTAATAATATATGGCAGATTGTGAAAGAGGGATCGCACTTCCTGAAGCAGCACAAAAAGTGCACAGGGGGATCCTACGGTGCGGTAATCGGCACCACCAATCCCGGGAAAGCTATCAAACTCTATGGGGGTGTGCTGGGTTATGACACCATAGTGTATGATACCACGGGCACCTGTGAGGACCTGAAAGATCTCCCGGGGGGAAAGAATAAATTCAGGAGGGTATTGCTTCAACACAGTGAAAAACGAAAAGGGCCCTTTTCAAATCTTTTCGGACCCACCGAGATCGAACTGGTGCAGGTTTTGGACCGCACTCCCGAAAAAATATACAAAAACCGCATCTGGGGAGACCTGGGATTTATCCATCTCTGCTTTGACGTGCTGGGTATGAGAGCCTTAAAAGAAGAATGTGCCCGGGAAGGATTCCCTTTCACCGTTGATTCGGATATCCATCCACAGGGCAAACCTTTTGACATAGGGGCGGCGGCCGGTCATTTTGCCTATGTGGAAGATCCCGACGGGACCCTCATCGAATTTGTAGAGACCCACAAAATCCCCATCTCCAAAAGATTGGGCTGGTACATTAATCTGTGGGACCGCAAAGATGTCACCAAGCCCCTCCCCAACCTGCTCATGCAAATGATCCGGTTTATGAAGGTGAAGCCGCATAAGCTGGTGTAAGGCCTTGCTCCCATAAAATAATATATTCCCGCAGCAAATCAACGAATGAACCACCGGCACCTAAGAGAATTAAAAAGTTTGGGGATATTTCAGTTACGAATACTGGGGCTTCTCCGGAACATCAAACAGCGTCGATTGATCCTGGGATTGAGTCTGATCGTCGGGTTGTTGTCGGGCGGGGCGGCCATCATCCTGAAAAACCTCACAAATTTTGTAGAACTCAGGTCAAAGGCGCTGCTGTTAGGGAAACACACCTCGGATCTTTCATTTCTCCTTCCCCTGGGAGGGATCCTGATCACCGTCCTTTTTGTGAAGTACCTGCTGAAACAAGACATCGGACACGGTGTGAGCAAGATCCTGTTTTCCATATCCAAAAGGAAAGGACACCTGAAACCGCACAACACCTGGTCGTCCATGATTGCCGGCTCACTCACTGTCGGATTTGGTGGATCGGTGGGACTGGAGGCTCCTATTGTACTCACCGGATCCTCCATTGGCTCCAATATTGGCCACATGCTCCGACTGAATTATAAGTCCATTGTATTGCTGGTGGGATGCGGTGCCGCGGGGGCGATTGCCGGTATTTTTAAGGCTCCCATTGCAGCCCTGATCTTCTCTTTTGAGGTACTCATGCTCGACCTTACCACCTGGTCGATGGTCCCCCTGCTCATCTCGTCGGTCACCGCCGCCACGGTCTCTCATTTCTTTCTTGGAGAAAAAGTCGTTTTTTCGTTCACGATCAGCGAGCCCTTTTTGTTGAGCAACCTGCCTTTTTATCTCCTCCTGGGTGTATTCACCGGTCTGGTTTCCGTCTATTTCACAAGGATGAACATGTGGGTAGAAAACAAAATGGGCCAGATTAAAAACACATTTGCAAAGACCATCACCGGGGGAATCTTGTTGTGTGTGCTGATTTTCCTGATGCCTCACCTGTTCGGGGAGGGCTATACCACACTGAAAACATTGCTGTCGGGACACTCCTCCGAACTTTTTGATGGTACCCTGTTTGAAAATCTCCTTCACCACAACTCCTCCCTGCTTATCCTGTTCTTCCTGATGCTGGTCATCTTCAAAGTAATCGCCATGGCCATTACCACCGGAAGCGGAGGAGTTGGCGGAATATTCGCCCCGTCTCTTTTTGTGGGGGGAATGAGCGGAATCACCCTCGCGAAGGCCGTAAACCTGCTAACCCCGAGTGGCATTTCCGAGAATAATTTTGCCCTGGTTGGAATGGCAGGCGTCATGTCGGGTGTGATGCATGCCCCCCTGACGGCTATATTCCTTATTGCGGAAATTACGGGAGGATACGCACTCTTTATCCCCCTGATCATCACGGCGACTATATCCTATGTGACCATCCTGGCTTTTGAAAGGCAATCGATCTACACCATCCGTCTTTCTCAGCGGGGGGAGCTCATCACGCACGACAAAGACAAGGCCGTTCTAAGTATACTTAAGATTAAAGATGTACTGGAAAACGACTTTAAAGAAGTGCACATCAACGGACAACTGGGCGACCTGGTAAAGACCATCTCAAAATCGAAACGCAACATCTTTCCGGTCATCAATAATGAAAAAGACCTCGTCGGGATCATCCGCCTGGATAATGTGCGTGACATTATTTTCAACACCGAACTCTACGACAAAATTTCCATCCTGGAACTCATGCAAAGGCCGCCTGCCATCATTACCAAAGATGAAAATCTGGAGAAAGTGCTGGATATCTTTGAAAGGACAGGCTCGTGGAACCTCCCCGTCACCGACAACAATAAGTATATCGGTTTCATCTCCCGGTCCAAAATCTTCGCTTCCTACCGGAAACTTCTGAAGGAGTTTTCGGATGACTGACCATCCCGGATCAGTCAGACCAGGTAAATCCTTTGCACAGAGAGGATGATTCCGATAAGAATCAATATCCATCCGCTGACCCTGGGCAGGTACTTCACCACACGTGAATTTTTACTCAGCCTGACTCCCCGGTTCATGAAGGCACTGATTGTGATCAGGGACAGAGAGGCTCCCATGGCATAGAGGAGGGGAAAAAGTATCTGCTGGTCATGATTCACCGCAAGGGGGATGAGGATACCAAAGAAAATGGCTGCCGTGGCGGGACAAAAGCTGAGTCCTATCATGGCTCCGAATGGAAACGCATAGAATCCGGACCAGTTCATGGAACGGATGTAGAGAAGGATTCGGCCCTTGTAAATCCGATTCAGGTTTAAAAGATCGGCCAGCAGCATCCCGACCAGTACCAGCACAGGCCCGATGAAATAATTAATGGTGACCTGCAGGAGATAACTAATTCTGGGTACCGACGAGACACCGCTGCTTACCACCATGGCTATCACCAGGTAGGTACACAGATATCCCAAAATAAACAGGAAAAGGGTCAGGCTCCTGTTCCTTCCCCTGGCCGACCACCCGATCAGCATGGATACCGACGCGATATTCGTTGTCAGCGGGCAGGGATGAAAGGTTGTCATGATTCCCGCCAGCACACAGGCGCCTGATGCCATTATAAATTCATTCATCCTGCGCGCGGATCATGTGATGCAACTCATTGGTAAGCATGGTTTTAAATCCCACTTCATCGTGATAGAGCGCCCAGGAACGGTCCAGTACCCTGATGCTGTCTTCCTCCATCCCCTCAAACCGGATGATCACCATCGTCGAGGTCACCAGGCCGAACCGGTCCACCAGGCTCCTGTTCCCGGGCGCATCCATGATCACCTGCCTGAACTGGATCTGCTTTCGTTGTAACATCCCGGGGAACTCATCCTTCAGCACTTCCCGGGCGTACTTCTCCATGGCCAGGCACTGACTACATCTCTGGTTGTAATGAAAAAGAACCAGGGCCGTACTGTTCGGACGGGATACTTCGAGCCGGGTAAACAGCCCATGATCCCCGGGGGAAACCGATGTACCTGAAATCCGGATGATTGCCAGGACCAGGGTGACCGCCACGAATGCCAGAAGGGCCCACCTGGCAAATCGCCCGGGAAGGGATGAGGAGTGGCTCTTCAGCCTGGAGAGCACTTCCTGCCGGAATTCCGTATCCTGACTGAATTGAAGGTCACCATGGCTACTGGTTAGTTCGTTCCTGAAGGCATATATGGTGACCGGACAGGCATCCGGGGCCGCGGTTTCACGGCTGGCGCTCAGGATACCGTCCCTGACCAGCTGGTCTGCCATGGTCACTTCGTCGGACGGGCAGCACCCGTACTCGTCTTCCCGGCTGCTGCCGGTCAGCATGAAATAGTTTTTCCGGCTTTCGATGGTCCTTTTCAGCCGTTTGCTGAAATCCCGGGACAGGTGATTCAGTGCGGAGAAGTCGCTTTTCAGGTTTTGATCTGAAATTACATTGCCCCCGGATTTCTTAAGCAGGCACCTTGGACCTTCGGCCCGGTATAACTCCGTAAAAGATTCATAGTGGCCGCTGCCCATGCCGTCATAGCCAAACAAATCGTCGCTCTTTATCAATTTTTTCGCCAAACCCACAGGCACCCTGCTGACCCTTCCCCTGTGAAGGATGGTTCCATCTTCCAGGACCAGGAGCTTAAAGGGTCCCGGATAAATCAGGTCCCTGAAACTATCCGGGCGTTTCTTTCCAAATACTTTCGTGAACAGTTTTTCCTGCAATGCCTCAAACTGCACACCCTCAAACACCTCCGGACCGGTGAAAAGCTTATCCTGAAGGACCGGGTTTGCTTCTGAGCATGATACCTTGTCCCTGTAGGATGGAAGGGAATAGAGTGTGGCAGTTTTCTCGCAGACCGGCATCTCTTCACCCGCAAACACCAGGTGATAATCATCGTCCAGTGCAGCCAGGGCCGCCCCCAGGTACCTGGCCGATCTCCCGGTATCGTAACAGGTCCCCTGTTTTCCCTTGTTGGCCCTCAATGTTATTTTCTCTTCGGCCGAACCGAAGGGCCTGATCTCCATGCCTGCAAATCCAGCCTTCTCAAGACCTTCCAGCATGGAAAAAAGCCTTGCGTGAGACGTGTAAATGATGAGCTCACCTGTCACCGGGAGACTGCGGTAGGCATTCTCCAAAGAGAGATCATCCGGATCCTGCAGGGATATGGGTGAAGGGTCTTTCATCAGTTACTCACAAATATAGTCCAGCAGCGCATTTCCCAGTCCCCTCACCGACTCCCCGGTGCTGCCCCTTCCCATGCTGATGCGCACCGTGCCGGATGCTTCCTTCCCGGTGCGGCCTGCAGCCAGAATGATCCTGGATGGCTCTGACCGGTCGGCATGGCACGCCGAACCCATGGCGACCTTACATCCGGACAGTGAAAGGGCAGTAACGATTTCGTTTCCCCGGAATCCGGGGAAACTTACAGACAGAAATCCGGGACAGCCATCATCCGGGGTATTGACCAGCATGCCCGGGACCTTCTCTTTCATTTCCATTAGCAGGCCGGTTGTCAGTTCTTTAAGCCGCTTTCCCTCCTCCTTCATCGCCGACTGGCATAATTCCAGGGCTTTCACAGCAGCCGCAAGGCCCGCCAGGTTTTCGGTTCCGGCACGCAGCTCCCATTCCTGCTTCCCTCCGGAGAGGAGCGGTGCAAACTGCCTGTCACGGATAACCAGTCCACCCACCCCACGGGGGCCCCCAAATTTGTGGGCAGAGAAACTGTAATAATCACAGGGTATATGATCCAGGCTTACCGGGATATGCCCCACGGCCTGCGAACCATCGACCAGCAATCTGATATTCCTTAATCTGCAGAATTCAGCTACCTCTTTCAAAGGCTGTATTCTGCCGGTCTCGTTGCATACCTGGTTGATGCAAATCAGCGAAGTATCACTCCGGATGATCCCGGCCAGCTTCTCATGGGAGAGATCACTCAATTCGGCAAGGGCAATGAAATCCGTATGATCGGTATGCACCCGGGTTGCATACCAGATGGAATCGTGCACATCTTCGGCAATCAGGATTCTGCCCTCCGGAAATTTCCTCCTGTGACCCTCTATAACAGTATTGTTGGCTTCTGTGGCTGATGCACATAAAAGCAGGTGTCCGTCCCCACACTCAAGCAGGTCACAGAACTGCATTTTCAGCTCCACCAGCCTCCGGCCGGCCTCTCTTCCGGATGAGTGCAGGGAGGATGGATTGGCCGGGTATTTCAGGGAGTACCACTTCATCACCTCCAGCGCTTCCTCATAGGGAGGTGCCGAAGCCGCATAATCAAAATACATCGGATCAGGGTTAACCATTTTGTATAAAACCAGGAAGTACCAGGAGTTGTTCACCCGGCCGGCGTGAGCTCCGGCTTTTCCGGTTTGCACATCCCAATCGAAAGTAGAAGGCTTGAGAACACCGGGTTGTCCATTTCATAAGATCCTGAAATCACCATCCTGTGACAAATGGACCGGCCGAGCTTGCAGTCAAGGCCCGTTGAGGTGATCCATCAGAGAATCAATGACTTCGTCCATCAGCGGCATCTTCTTCACCAATACAGGCTTGCACCAGGCCTCCTTCAGGGCGCCCTCCACAAGGCCAAAAAGCAGATCCGAACGCAATTCGATCCGCTCCGGCCTGGCTTCCATTTTCCTGATCTCCTCCAGAAGCTTCTGCGGCAATGACTCGTACATAGAATCCAGATCGGGCTTCGGGTCGAGCATGGCCATCCCGGAAACCATTCCGCTCTCCTTATCCACCAAGAGCAACACAAAGGGAAAATAACCTCTCTTTCCCTTCTCCTGCACCGGGGAAAGCATCAGGGCCAGGTCCACCTGCAGGGCCCTTTCAGCCACCGGCATCCTGGACACCTCCGCACAGCTGTCCCTGCGGTAGGTCATTTTATACCGGACGATCCCCTTCTCTGGATCGGGGGTCTCATAGCGGTTTTCCCATCGGAGATTCCCGGGTTTCCCTGTGGGCGTTCTTATCATGATCTCTTCGCCGCCATCGCCTTCCCGGTAAAGCTGATCGCTTTTATCCCTCGCCCAGGTGAGCACGGAGGCAACCTGCTCCAACAGCACCGGAAGATCTTCCAGGGCCTCACCTTTGGGGAATACGGGAACAAATCCGGGCACCGTTTCATCCAGCTTCGGCCATTGGCCTTTGCCCCTGAAACTGAGCCCCGCCTTATTAATGGCCGCCAGGTTCTCTCTGTCCATCTCCCCCCGGTCGGTGAAAGCAAGCATCAGGTGCGGGACAGTCAGGATGGTCCACGGTGGTAGCGAATCCGCCTCTTCCTGGAGCTGCATAAACCCTGAAAGCCCTCTGAATCCTATATAGGCAGCTACTGCGGTGTACTCCCCACTGGCCCCCATCACCGAGATGTAATAGACCTGCCCGCTGCCCGGCATCTTCACACCGAAAAGATCAGTTTCATACAATTTTTTCCAGGGCTCCATTTCCCTGATGGAACGTGCGTGTGTGTAAATTTCCCTCAGTCGCTCCTCGTCCAAACTGTCCTTCGACGACAGCACTTTTCCGGTGTGCTTGCTTCCCTCCGGGGTCAGCACCCCCTGCACCGCATCTGCTCCCGTCCCGGGCATTTCATTCCGCTTTCCCATGATCATGTCCGCCACATCGCGGGCAGTGTCCATGTGCACCCCGGCCTTCCTGGCCGCCTTTTCGATGTCCGGCACCCGGCCGGCATTGATATCAGGCAACACAAGCGACACAAAGGCATTGATGTCATCTATTGCTTTCTTACTCTTGGGATCGGATCTCTCCCGAAACAGCTCCTCGTACTCGTTCAGTACGATCTCCCTTTTCAGGATATTCCCTGCTGTGGTAATCATCTGCAGGCGGACCTTCAGGTAGGCCTCCTCCGGAAAATTATGGCCCGTGGCATTGAAATCCCTCACCAGCTTATCGAAGCCCCGCCGGGTCATCGCCGAAAACAGGAGAAGTTGCTCCCCTTCATCATAATAAGCCTGGGCAAAATGGGGATGTGCTCCCATCGTATGGTGCGTTAGCCTGTACACTCCATTGTCGTATTCCGTTTTGAATTTATTCTTCATACCGGCCGTATCGAGGCTTTCCAGGTCGTGTTCAGCCATCAGGAAGAGCATCTCGTCCTTCTTATTGAAGGTGCGGGGATATGCAGCCCCCGAATGCAGCAAAATATAAGGCAGGGGATCATCCTCAATATCCAGGCACAGCTCTTCCACCTCCTCAATTCCGGGTTTGCGTTCAGTGGCATAGAAAAAGATATCATCGGGGCCGAAACTGTTGAAAGCCCCGATGGGGCCAAAGCTCTGCCAGCAGGCGCCGTTAAAGCCGATCAGGTTGAACCACAGAAGAGGATTGGAAGATGCCGCCAGACCGGTGGTTGAAGGAGAAAACAGAAGATACTCATCCGATGAAAACACATCCCTCATCCTGAAAAAATCCTTCTCCGGCTCCTCTATGATCTCAGAGAAACTGAATCGCCAGGGCACCTTGACCTGTTGCTTCAGAAAGTCACGTTCTTCCCCCTTGAACCGCTCCAGGGCCGGGTTCCGCATGAACTTACCGATGAGCCCCCCTTCTCTGAATACCCGGTGGATGATGAACTGGCTTTTGAACATCTGCACGTGAGCCTTCTCAAATTTGGAAATCACGTGGCGGTAACGGTCAAATTGCACATTCATCTTTTTTTCCAGGCCCTGGTGACGGGCCGCATAGGCCAGCAGGAAATCATCCACCACCCGCTCACTGATCCTGCTATTGGACTCACAAATCTTTCTGATCTTCTTATAATCTGTCATGCAGTAAATATCTAAAAATAAATCCAAAGAACCTTGATTCAATCAATTCAAGATACTTTTCTTTCATTTCAGCCAAATCGTAAGCTATCGGCATGTTTTGGCTGGATATAAAACATTTAATTCAGCCATATCCTTATATTTTTCGAATATTTGGCTGAGTATAACGACATAATTAAAACAGCATGCCTGTTCATAATATTGCCGGAAGGGGACCGGAGATCAAGATACTCCACCGGGCAATTCACTCTGACCGATCCGAGCTTTTGGAACAGTT
>CAZCQL010000105.1:0-13015 GCA_964500835.1 uncultured Bacteroides sp. | reverse complement strand
CCGAGATCTTAGAGGGCAAGGAAATGTGGTAGGAAGGCCGAGATCTTAGAGGGCACCGAAATGTGGTGGGAAGGCCGGGATCTTAAAGGGCAAGGAAATGTGGTAGGAAGGCCGGGATCTTAGAAGGCACCGAAATGCGGTAGGATGGCCGGGATCTTTAAGGGCACCGAAATGCGGTAGGAAGGCTGGAATCTAATAAGGTTAAGAAATGTATGCGTAAAACCAGACTACAATACTTTTTTACTTGGGTGGCCCTTGGGGTCCTGCTCATCTGTGGCCTCTTACTGATGGCAGTCTCCTGGAACAGTATACTTACTGCCACAGCATCCCCTGCCCGGATGGTCCTCCTGTGGGTCTTAATTTCGGCTTCGGGCATCTATCTTTTCATGCTCGCTGTGAAGAAGGCACACCGGCAACTGGTGGATAAAGAACGCAGCCTGCGGGAGGTGGAAGCCAATCGCAAATCACGCAGATCTGAAAAAAAGGATGCCTCCAGGATAAGTCAGGAGCTTGACTTTGGATCCACTGCCAGGAAACTGGTAAGGCGTGTCCCTGAAAATGCATCTCTGGAGGAGGCAGGCAAAGAAATCCTAAAGAACCTGGCCAGGGAATTAGAGATCATGTCGGGAATCTTTTATATTCGCAAGAAGAAGGGATTTGAGCCGGGCCCATCGTATGCCCTGCCGGCACTAACGGAGCCATATAGCTTCAAAGAAGGCGAAGGATTAACCGGGCAATCAGCAAAAAACCAGCATCTTATGGTATTAACCCACCTGCCGGAAGAAACCATCGAGGTATATTCGGGATTGGGCAAGTCAGTCCCAACCTACCTTGCCATTGTACCCCTGATCCACAAGAACAAAACGGTGGCGGTGCTGGAGTGTTCAGGCTATAGATACAATCCCCATGATATTGAAAACATGTTCAGGATATTTTCAAGGGACCTGATGGAAAAACTGTCACCCCACCTTTCATGAAAGCATGGCCAAACGGGATCCCTATATTATTCATCGCATCAATTATCGCAGGGTATCAGTGGTTACGATCATCAGTATTCTGGCAATAATCCTGATCCTTTGCGCCTTTATGATGGAGAGTGAAATGACCCTTTCCTTCAAGAGCCTGGTGAAGATCCATGGCGATCATCCTTCTTTGTTTCTGGTTGACCTGATCCCACTCCTGACGTTCGTCTCACTCCATCCCATGCTCCGGATAATGAACAGGGCAATCGGAGAGTATGAAGAAAGGGTAAAAGCATCACAACAATTGTTGGAACGCAATACCGAATTTGCAAAGAAACTTTCGGAGGGGGATAACCCGGAAGCGTACGAGGAAATGATGGAAACAAACCTGGGTAAAGCACTGCGCATGATCCAGCTGAATATTAAATCAAATCGCCGGAAGGAGAAGGAACAGACGTGGATTGCAGAAGGAAAGGATATTGTCTCCAAAATCCTGCGTGAACAGCAGGACCTGGGAGAACTCTCCTACCAGATTTTAAGAATCCTGAACGACTATATCGGGTCTATCCAGGGAGCCTTTTACCTGTATGATGAGCAGTCCAAAATCCTCACCAACCTGGCCACCTTTGCGTATAACAGAAGAAAAATTGTTGCACAGGAGTTCCGGGTAGGAGAAGGGCTGGTGGGACAGTGTGCTTTTGAAATGGACTATATATACCGCACCGAAATACCCCCCGATTATGTGACCATAACCTCCGGGATCCTCGGGGATCAAAAGCCGAGCAGCATCCTTCTGGTGCCCCTGATCACCAATGAGGAGCTTGAAGGGATTGTTGAATTTGCCTTTTTGGGGGAGCGCATTCCCAAATTAACCATTCAGTTCCTGCTGGAGTTGGGAGAAATAATTTCCCGTACGCTGCTCAACCTTAAAATGAACCTGCGAACCAAACTATTGCTGGAGGAATCGAGGAAAATGACTGAAGAACTTCAAAAGAACGAGGCACAGCTGCAGGAAAATGCCAGTGAAATGAAATTGACCCATTCGGACCTGGAAACAGCCAATCTCCAGCTTGAAGGCAAAATTGTGGAGGCACAGAACGCACAACAAAGGCTTCACCTGCTCCTGGAGTATGCTTCAGAGATTATCTCCATATATGATGGCAATTTTACCCTCAAATACATTAGTCCATCGGTTATAAATATCTTTGGCTACCGCATGGACGAGATGATCGCGGGGAAAGATATGGAACGCATCGGACGGGAGGATGCCAACCGACTCAGAAAAACCCTGGATAGGTTACGGGAATCTCCTGACCGGATTGAAAGCCTTGAATATTCTTTTATCAGGAAGAACGGGGAGAAGATCTTCCTCCGCACCCACTGCCGGAACATGCTGGAGGATCCCTCCATCAAAGGATTCGTTCTGAATACCACCGACATCACTGAGTCTGTCATGGTGGAACGTGAACAACGCCTGAAAACCAGGATGCAGGCGCTATCGGAAAATTCACTGGACCTGATCCTGCGAATGAGTTCCTCCGGAGACATCTACTATGCCAATCCCATTGTGGAAGATTATACAGACATTGCTCCGCATTCCATGGTGAACCGGAACCAGGGCGAAATTCCCTTCAAAAAGTCTTTTGCAGATCTTCTGGGAGACATCCTTTCGGGCATGGCCGAATCACCCATTAAGAAAAACATTCAGGTGACCCTCCCCCTGGAGATGGGCGAGTACAAAACCGAACGGATCCTGAGCGTGGATGCCATCCCCGAGTTCCAGGGAAGAGAGCTGGAAACTATCCTTCTTGTGGGACACGACATCACCGAGGCCAAGCGGATAGAGAAGGAAATTAAGGTACAGAACCGGAAGGTCCAGGACAGCATTAATTATGCCGAACGGATCCAGTCCTCCATTTTGCCCGAAGTAAGCCGCATTCGCAAAGCCTTTCCCAGGAGTTTTATCTACTACAAACCCCGGGATGTGATCTCCGGAGATTTTCCATGGTTTTTTGAAACTGAGGATGCCTGGTACATCGCGGCAGTTGATTGTACAGGGCATGGTGTTCCCGGTGCCCTGCTTTCTTTCATAGGCCTGTTTATCATGAATAACCTCACTGGCCTGAATCCTGGTATAACGGCTGGTGATTTGTGTGAAAGGCTCCACCTGGAGGTAAGAAAGACATTAAAGCAGGACAGGGAGAATCCAGAAACGCGCGATGGGATGGACATCGCTATGTGCCGGTTCTTAAAGAAAAAATCAATAATGGAATTTGCAGGTGCTCATCGTCCGCTTTATGTGCTCAGCGAAGGCGAAATATCCGTGTATAAGGGTGACCGCAAGGCCATTGGCGGTCTGAAACACAGAAAAAAACCTGAGCAACCCTTCACCAACCAGGAGATCTCCTATCATCCGGGCGATAAATTCTTTTTCTTTACAGACGGATTAACCGACCAGATGGGAGGTCCGGATGGACTAAAATATGGCTCTGGCCGGATTCGGCAGCTGTTGCTCGAAAACGCAGGATTTACCATTCCCCAGTTCCAGGATTTCTTCCAATCCGATTTCACTTCCTGGATGGGTAAGGAGCGCCAGCTGGACGACCTCCTGATGATCGGTATTGAAGTATAGGATTGTCCCTGTAGAGGAACCACATTCCAATTATTACAGCAGATTCCATATATTTATGACTATTATGAGTTTTTCAGGCGAAAGCAAAGGATTTATCAACTACATCTATGATCGGTATAAAAATCTGCAGATCAAAGATATATCTCTTGTATTTGAAGGTCAGATAACACACCAGGTGATGAAAGCCCTCACCGGGTTGGTCGAGGAGCAGCTGGATGAAGTGGAAGACGACAGGACATTCCGGCGGGTTTACCATGTGATGGTGGAATCGCTGCAGAATATCAACCGCCATGCCGAATCGTATGAAGAAATGGGGCATCCCTACCCAGGCATGGGACTGGTGCTGGTAGCAAAAAACAATGAACGGTTCCAGGTGACCACCGGAAACATAATTGAAAACGGTCAGGTGGAAGATATCTCCATGTTCCTGGGCAAACTGAACAGCATGAATTCCGACGAACTGGACGACCTTTACAAGAAACAGATGCGTGAAGGGATCGTGTCTCCCAAAGGAGGCGCAGGTCTTGGATTTATCGATATAAAACGAAAAACCGGGAATCCCCTGGATTACAGTTTTGTAAAGATTAATGAGGAGACTTGTTTCTTTATTTTCACCTCAACCATAGATAGATAAAATTCCATGGAAGCAATCCGATTAGAAGCCACCGACGACAGCCCGCTCATCGTATTGGATAAAGAGAGCAATAAGTTTGAGATATCCGGAAAATCACTTCCCGAGGATGTAACGGATTTTTACCAGCCTGTATTGGACTGGCTCAAATCCTACCAATCGGACCCCAATCTAAAAACCGAATTCAATTTTAAGCTCATCTACTTCAATACCGCTTCTTCCAAACTAATTCTGGATATCCTGATGATCTTTGAGGATATGGCGGAAGAGGGCCACCATGTGCTGATCAAATGGTTCTCTCTCCCATCGGACGAGGACATGCAGGAGGCCGGAAAAGAATACGAAGAGATGGTCGATGTACCTTTCGAACACCTTACTTATGAGGGGTAGATCCGGTCGTCCAAAGTTTCATGCTTCACTGAATCCAATTCCATGAGCGAAGAGATCCTGAAAGCGCTGATGCAACTGTTTGCCCTCATCACCAAACAGGATGGCGGTATCGGCCTAAAGGAGCTCGACTACGTGAACCGCTTCCTCGTACAACAGATCGGGGTAGACTCGGCTGTGGAATACCTGCAACTGTACAAAGACACTTCTGCGGATAAGTCAGATGAGCACCCTGGCAAATCAGATGCTTCGGCTGTTCTAAAATCTGAGAAAAAACTTACCTCGGTCCTCGATTCGGTCAGGGTCCTGAAGCTCTGCAAGCAGATCAGTAAAACCATCAATCAGCGTCAGAAAGTGGTCGTACTGGCCCGCATCCTGGAACTGATCAATACCGAATATAACCTGACAGATCAGCGCCTGGGTATTGTGAAGACCGTCTCAGACATTTTCCGCATAAGCAAGGAGGAATACCAGAGCATTTTTACATTTGTCACCTCCACAAATCCCGAAGAATTTACACATGAAACCCACCTTGTGGTGACTGACAAAAGCCAGGGTACCAGTGACCTGGCTGCGGAAGCCGAAAATAGCACATTGCCCCGCCGTCATTACCAGTTTGAAGGAATCGATGCCCCACTCTTCTTCTTGCGTGTCCCTTCTGTGGAACTCTACTTTGTGAAGTATCTGGGCGACCAGGATGCGTATCTGAACGGCCTTCACGTGCACAAAGGGGCAATCTACCTCTTTGCCAGCGGTAGTACCCTGCGCATGCCTGTTGGTCAACCGATCTACTACAGCGATATTGCTGCTCATTACATGGAATACCAGTCCATGGAGAAGATCACCCTGGAGGCAGATAGCCTGACCTACCATTTTCCGGGAGGTGTAACCGGACTCCACAATGTGTCTTTTGCCGCCCAGCAGGGAAGCCTGGTGGGGATCATGGGTTCCAGTGGTTCGGGCAAAACCACTTTATTAAATGTATTGTCGGGAATGTACAAACCTGCTTCGGGACATATCCGGGTAAACAACCTGGATCTCCTTCGGGATTCTCCCCAGTTGCAGGGAGTGTCGGGATTTGTTCCCCAGGATGACCTGCTTATTGAGGAATTGACTGTTTTTGAGAACTTATACTTTAATGCCAGGTTTTGCTTTAAGCAACTTTCCGGCAAAGAGATCAGGGAGAAAGTCAATGAGACGCTATCCAACCTGGGACTTCTTGAAAAGCGTGATCTGAGGGTAGGTTCAGTGATGAATAAGACCATTAGTGGCGGCCAGCGAAAAAGATTGAACATTGCGCTGGAATTGATCCGGGAGCCTTCCATCCTCTTTCTGGATGAACCTACCTCGGGCCTTTCATCCCGTGATTCTGAAAATGTAATGGACCTGCTGAGGGAACTGACCATCAAGGGAAAGCTGGTTTTTGTGGTTATCCATCAGCCCTCATCGGAGTTGTTCAAGATGTTCGACCGGGTAGTTATCCTGGATACGGGAGGACGGATGGTCTATTTCGGGAATCCGATAGAAGCAGTAATGCATTTCAAAGAGGTCGATAACCAGGTAAATGCCGGTGTGGGTGAATGCCCCGTTTGTGGCAATGTGAATCCGGAGCAGATATTTAATATCATCGAAGCACTGCAGGTAGATGAATACGGGAACTACACAGACCAGCGAAAAGTAAGCCCGGCTACCTGGGAAAGGATCTACCAGGAAGAAAAGCACTTCGGAAAACCCACGGCCCCGGAAACAAACCCTCCTACCAGCCTGATTGTTCCGGGATGGTTCGGGCAACTGTTCAACTACCTCCGGCGAGACATCAAGTCCAAAGTCAGCAATGCTCAATATCTTTTGATGACCCTCCTGGTGAGCCCGGTTCTGGCACTTATCCTGGCTTATATCATCCGGTACATTGCTGATCCCGGAAGCAATACGTACATTTTCAGGGAGAATGAGAACATCCCCATTTTCATTTTCATGTCACTCATTGTGTCCCTCTTCCTGGGGCTCATTGTGAGCGCCGAAGAGATCTTCAGGGACCGGAAGATCCTTCGAAGGGAGAAGTTTCTGCACCTGAGCCGCTCTTCTTACCTGCTTTCCAAGATCGGTACCCTGGTAGCCATCTCGGCTATTCAGGCCATTACATTTGCCTTGATTGCCAACGGGATCCTGGAAATCCGTAAAATGACCTTCGCCTACTGGCTGGTTCTCTTTTCCACTGCTGTCTGTGCCAACATGATCGGGCTGGTCATCTCGTCAGCCTTCAACTCGGCTGTCACTATTTACATCATCATCCCGTTGGTGATGATCCCCATGATGGTACTGAGCGGTGCCATGTTTTCCTTTGAAAAACTGAACCGCCGGATCACTTCCGTAGACAAGGTACCATTGATTGCCGAGCTGATGCCCACCAAGTGGGGGTATGAGGCACTGATGGTGCATCAATTTAAAGACAATGAATTCGAGAAAACCTTCTACGATTACGAAAAAAGGATCAGCTACAACAACTTTAAGTCAGCCTACCTCCTTCCCGAACTGGAAGAGCGATTGAACGATTGCATTAATGAATTCAGGGACAGCGGTTCCATAAAAGAAACTGTTTCTGCACTGGAGGTTCTGAAGAACGAGATCCTTCAATGGCAGGGGGCAATAAAGGACATTCATTTTAAAGCAGAAGAATTGGACCCCGGTAATTTTACTGAATCAACCATAGAAAAAACCGGCCGTTTTCTGGCCGAACTCAAAAAACACTACATCAATCAATTCGCCATTGCCAGCCGTGAGAAGGAACGCCACCTGGGAAAACTGATGAACGAACGGCGTGAGGTCTACTTTTCCATGTTAAACCGCTACCAGAATGAAAGTGTATCGGACCAGGCTAAAAATATCTACGAGAAAAACCAGATCATTGAATACGAAGGTCGTCTATACCAGCAGATCGATCCCATCTTCCTGGATCCTTCACCCGATGGGTGGATTGGCATTCGCTCCCACTTCTTCTCCCCACGTAAGTATTTCCTGGGCAGGTATATAGATACGTTCAGTTTTAATGTGGGTTTTATCTGGTTCCTGACCGTGGTCCTATACATAATGCTCTATTATAACCTGGTTGGAAGGCTGGTGAACAACCCTGTATTTAAGAGAAGATCGATCAATTAAGGTTGCATCCCGGTTCTGATGCAGGAATTCTCATTAAGTGGTTGTTAACTTCCGCTGAACGCGTAAACCAGGAAGTCTTTGCAAAAATCCCGGATTACTCATAAAACATCCCTCAGAAATTGTTTACATTTATATCAAATACTCGTATATTGACTCTCCTTGCGGAGAGCCGCCAAGAGTAGTCGATTAGCTATTAAAATTTATTGTGCTCGCAAGTCCCGCTGCAAGCATCAGGATATGCGGTCTCTGAATTAAAAAGCATCACAAAGAATAAATATCATGATAAGAATTTCATCCCTTGTGCTGGTAGCCCTGCTGTTCCTTGCAGCTTGCGGTCAGCGACCGACAGAGAATCTGGAAGTTGATATGGACGATGTGGATATTGGAGAACTGCAGATCTCTGCGGAAACCATGAATGAAATCATCCAGAACATTGCCTCCCCCATTGAGGTGGCTGCATTGATCAGTTCGTTAAACATTCCATTCTCCACCTCGTACCTGGCTGATCCGGATAATTTATCTACCAGCACCACCAGCTTTGAGATGGCCTATAGCCTGGGAGCGCTGAGCGCTGACCTGGGTTACCTGAACATGTACAAGAAGACAGGGACCGCCGTCAACTACCTTTCCAGCATTAACCGTCTGGCAGAAGCCCTTCAGATTGGACAGTTTTTCGATTTTGCCACCATCAAACGGCTGGCCACTACCAGCTCAGACCTTGATTCGCTTATGTTTATCTCCATCAACAGCTTTAATAACATGGACGATTATCTGAGGGAAACCGAGCGGAGTAACTTAAGCACCCTGATGATAGCGGGTATCTGGATGGAGGGCCTGTTCCTTGCCACCCAGGTAGCAGTTCAGAACAGCCATGAAGATCTCAAAACAATGATTGGCGATCAGAAGCTAATCCTCAACGACCTCCTCCTGATCCTCAACAACTACAAGAACGAAGAAGTAATCCAGGCCTACATCGATGACCTGGAGGTCATTAAAGGCGCCTACGACAGCGTGAAAATCACCTACGAAGTGGGCGAACCCCAAACCATTGAAAAGGACGGCATGTTGATGGTGGTCCAGAGCGAAACCTCCCACGTGACCATGAGCGACGAAACCCTTCAATTGATCATTGATGCAACCCAACAGATCCGGAACCTTCACATGAACATCAATTCCTGATCACTGCAAATTATTAATCGTAAGAGACAGATGCGAACCAGCTATCTTAAAAGAACGATGCGAATCAACCACACAGCCACACGCATTAAACCGAACGACATGAGAATCCTGAATCCCATTATAGCCATTATATTCTGCTTCACCCTGGTATCCATGGTCCAGAGCGAACGCAAAGAACGAGTACAGGATTGCGCCGGCAAAGCAGGCGAAGGCGCCATCTACCTGAAAGAGTTCGTGGTAAGCCTCCCCAAAACCACAAAAGGCGAACGCCCCCCCATGTACCGCCAGGCCGTCATCCTCCGCGGCAACAACATCTACCGCTTCAACCTCTGCAATGACAAGGGCCATGCCATCATCCGCCTCTACGACTCCTCCAACATGCTCATCTCCACCTTCGACTCCAAAACCAACACAGAATACAACCCGATTAACTTCCTATGCCGCAAAACCGGCCAGTACAACATCATCATTACGATCAAGGATGGGAAAGCTGGCGAGGCTGTTGGGATAATGTCACACGTGATGAAATAGGACAATTATGAGTTATGTTGTCCTCAGAGATTGAACACTGGAGGATGAGTTTTGGGATGAAATAGCTACATATTTTCAAGGTGACCTTACATAGTAGGGAGGATGGGGTTATTGGGCATTTGTTGAAATAGTTGCATAATTGCAATGTGGCTCTAAATGGTGGGGTGTAGATCGGGATTATGTCACATTTGATGAAATTAAATCTTCTTTGAAGCTTAATATTGTGACGTGAGGCGGCTTCGATAATAATTCTAGATATGAGTTAAATAATTTTTAAGGGATTAGATATTTTAGTTGGTTGTAATTGTTGGGAATATGCTGAGACTATTCTCCCCAACGACAAAGGGAAGTTTTATGTCGGAATCATTGCTTATTGGGTACCTTTGCGATTTGCGAAAACCATTAAAATCTTCTGATTGGCAAGCTGTTAGATCTCGTTAAATCTTCTGCTAAACCACAATATCACCCTTATCTGTAATGAATTGGTCAAGAAGTTTAACTTTAAAGTCACAAAGGCTAGCCTAGTTACAGCCTAGTAGTCGCAATTTGAAAATCACAACTTAGTGTTGGAGGATGCCATATGCATTGAGCACTTCAGGCGATACTCCACCAATACGAATCTTCTCTGGGAGAGTGTTGACTGGATGCAGTCAGGTGATATCGACATTTAAGCAACTGAAGATCCCTCCTCCTAGGACAAAGTACCTTTAAAAGAAGAACAAGAAGTTTGCGTATATGCATATGTGAAGGAAGCCAAGGATTCAAACAATCAATTGAACAAAGAGCTTGGCCAACATGCTGAACAAACTCATTGAAGAGCAGGACAATATCGAGGGCCAATACTGCATCCTTATATAGTTCTCAGAGAAGAACCATAAATAGAAAAGGGTAATCGATAAGGTGTTTTCCAAGCTACAGGAGATGTTCACAAAGGTTATTCATAAGGGTTTAGTCAGGATAGTATCAATATCAAACAGTTATATAAGTCCCAATGTACATGATATAGAGGTAAAAATAGTTGGGTTAGGAGCCAAGGTAAATATGTTCCTGGCAGACGGAAATATTTTCATTGAACTCCTCAGCTTCGATTCTTTTCATGAATGAGTTCGGTTAATCTACTCAATCAGTTACAGTTGCAGCTTGTTTGGTAAGATTACCCATATCTCTCACTACGAATATTTACTAGCACTGCAAATCGGAAGTAGTGCATAGGCCAGATAATCACTACTTCCTTTAATCACAAAGGCCGGGCGGGAATACATGAGGATATCCTTCAGAGTTTGAATGAAAATTGGATCGGAAAGGCGTATGCGGAAAACCGAGAATCAGGCAAAGAATTACAAAAAAAACACAGGAAACAATGACTGAACATGAAACATCCGGTAAGGAGAACAATTGCTGACCGGCTTTTTAGAATGGTCATCTTTATAAGAATGTCCCTATTTGCGAATTAGTCATTATTAGATCAACATTTTATTCCTAAATCCATCTTTCCTTCTCGTTGCCATTTCTGAAGCACTAAAATTCCTAGAGAATTAAGGAAAATAATATCCCCAAATTCAATTCGAGTACTTTCGTCCCTTTTCATAAGTATTTCAAATATTCGAATTAATTTCTTATAATCTGTATAATGGTATTTGTTATTTTCAATGCTCTCCGATATTAGCTCCATAATCTTATCTTTATCAATTTTTATTCTATAATGAAGATTTGGTACAGTAAATCCAGATTTATCATCTCTCCAGAGAATAGATTCTGGAAGATTGCCTTTTGCAGCCATTCGAAAAATGTATCTATCTATTCCATATTTGTATTTTAGATGAGATGGCAATGAATAAAAATACTCTAATAACTTGATATCAAGCAGCGGGTATCTATATTCAATTTTATAGGGTTGAGAATTTATTCTAGTACTTTCCGCTCTATATGGAATATAATCACTTAAAATTCTACTATACATATTTGATCTCAATGTTTTTGATTCTCGTTTAACTTTGGAATAATAAAATAATCTTTTTGTTCGATATTTCTTTTTTAGCTGACCTTGAAGAGGTATGTATTTATATCTTTTTAACCGAATTCCTAAAAAGAAAAGGAGTTTATAATAAGCCTGTGTTATGGGCTGGAGTCCTGAAATAATCAAAATCTTGAAGGACATTAAAATACTATCAAGCTTATTTGTAGCATTTCTGCTATTTAATTCTCCAACTAATAATTTCAACTTTCCTTTTCGTGCCAACTCTTTGTGAAATCCAGTGCCAGAAGAGGAAACTCCTTCATCACCACCAAAACCGGAGAGCATTATTCTTACACCTAATTCATGTGCTCGTTCAAAAATCAGATCTGTTATAAGTGCATAATCCGGGGCATATGGTCCAGAAATCCTTCTTAACGTTCTCTCTATTGATTCGAATATTCCTCTGTTCTCCCCAGTAATATAATGGTGATCCTTAATAGCTGCAAACGAAGCTAGATTTTTGCTGAAATCTGATTCATCCTTATTAGGATAATACTTCAGTTTCTGCTCTTCACTTAGGGACTGAGTAAATGCTATCAATAACTTGTTCTTTTTTCTCAAAACTCTAGATGCATGGGCAGCTATACAGGAAGAATCAAGTCCACCACTAAGTTCACAACCTACTTTATATCCTGATCTTAATCTTTCTTGAACCGCGGAATGAATTCTTTCTTTTAATCCTTCAATAGCCTGTATATCTCCCAATTGTGAATATTTTGGAACGACAAGTAAATCCCAGTATTTCTGTATATTGATATTAAAATGAGAATCTATCGCAATAGCGCTAGCAGGTGCAAGCCTCCAAATATTGGTGTAAAATGAATTAGTCCTATTTGGTTGTTGAAGCATTATTGAGTCAATAATAAGCTTTTCCTCTACTTGTATATGTACATTATCTAGTAGTGATAAGCTCTTGATGCTTGAGGAAAATGCAAAATAATTTTGGCTATGCAAATAGTAAAATGGTCGTATTCCAACTTGATCTCTCGCGCAAAATAATTTAGCTCTTTTCCGGTCCCAAATTGCAAACGCAAAATCTCCATATAAGTTCCTTACACACTCCTCTCCCCATTTACTATAGGCTAATAATATGAGTTGACTATCAGAATAATTTTTAGCTGTTCTCCAATCAATGGCCAACTTATCAGTCAATTCCTCTCGGTAGTCAATTCTTGAATCAGCTACAATAGAACAACCAAGTTCGTTCTCAATATATGGTATTTTCTCCCCAATTGATTGAGGGGTAGTGAATACCATTGTTGACCAAAAACCCACATTCTCTTCACTCCAACAACCGGTAAAATCCGAGGACTCGCTACTTAGTCCGTCTCTGATCCTTTCTAGGGTCATTTTATCAAGACTATTGTCCTCTTTTAACCATATTCCAAGTATCTCAGCCATAAACATTAAAGATATCAAACTTCAAAGAAATATTGATAATACAAGTACTTTCTCTTTTCTTAATAACTAAAGTTTCCTAGCTTCTAAGCTATTGTATTTCAATTTGTTATACTTTTCAT
>CAZCQL010000104.1:0-13031 GCA_964500835.1 uncultured Bacteroides sp. | reverse complement strand
AATACTATGCCATTTGTATATTATTGTGGATAAGATGTGCACAATTATAAAAAATTCCCGAAATAGTGATTCCATCAAACCGTACTGTCATAATGCACAATATGTCTTTTATGTGGCAACTGGTAATAATTTATGATTTCTCATTTCAAAGATTTAATCTGGCCTTATTGAAATGATCCGCTCGATGTGAATGTTCCAATATAGGCTCTGACATTTGAAATTTGTGTTTTGCTCAGGGTGTATTGGTATGCGGGCATCAATATGGATTTGTTTACACCCTTGCCTCCAAAAGCGATTATCTCAATAAGTATTTCCCCTGAGAAAGAACTCATATAGGCCGAATCCGCCAGGCTGTGGGGCCGGGGATTAAGGTTGTAGGCATTAAACCCATCCCCTTCGCCGCTCTCACCATGACAAATGATGCAATATTGGTCAAATACCCTTTTCCCCTGCCGTTCAATGTATGAATATTTGACCCACGGATCGCTGAGTAAAAGGGATTCAGCAACTGAAGCGGCAAGACTGTCTGTGTGGTCCTTCAAAATATTCCCTGAATGCTGCACCTCCCGGCAACCGATCTGCAAAAGGATACACAAACAAACTATCCAAACCAAGCGTAAATGTTTCATAATTAAATCTCTGCTTTTTGACTCATTAAAAAGGCCGTTAAGTCTTTTGCCTCTCCTTCAGACATGCCCGTGTTCGGCTCAAGGGTGCCAGGTTTATATTTTTGAGGATTCATCAGCCATTGGTATACCCAGCCGGGTTGTAGCCGGTTGCCGGTACCATCAAGCGGTGGACCGACGTATCCACCTGTGCCCCCAAGAATGTGACAACTCTGACAACCATATTTTTCACGGTATAAACCCTGGCCCCTTTCAATGGCCGCCGTGGAGTTATCCCAGTCATTTCCGATGAAAATACTGTCATCTACAAGTACAGTATTGAAGTAATCCGTGAGCGTTTCAATTTCATCGTCAGAAATAAAGAGATTAGGCATTCGCTCTTCCATCACGGGCCTGAGAGAGTAAGGCAGTTTGAAGTAACCCTCTATCCACGATTGCTGCAGCTGGCTTCCCACAATGCTTAATTCGGGCGCGATGGTTCCCCCGGTTTGATTGATCACATGGCATTTAAGACAACTGTATTTTTGAAGGATCATTCCCACATTTCCCTGGGGGCTATAGGTTGAGGGCCTAGAGACGGTACGAATAAACTCCCGGGGAAGGGGCTCATTCTGGTAGGATAGCAATACGGTTGTAATCGCCTGATAATCTGATTTTTCAAATTTATAATCCGGCATTTTTGCGGATTCGCCAAAGATGCGTGGGGCGTTTATTTTCGCTTCGACATAATCATGCAATGTATGGGGTATATGGGCAGACCCAAATTCAATCTCGTATATCTTTTTGCTGCCGACTGAAGTCAAATCCGGACCAGGGTTCTGGGAGATTTTTTTCGAGGAGAGGGAGTGACATCCGCCGCAGTTATACTGATTGTAAAGTGCCAATCCCTGTTCAAAGAAGTTTGCCGGGACCTGGTGGACGGCAGCGGTGTCTTCAGGTACATCCCAATCGAGAAATTCTGATTCCATATAGGCAGTAACTGCCGCAACTTCCTCAGTGCTGAAGCCATACTGTGGCATCTCAATACCGTATTGTAACCGATGGGGGTTCTTAATAAAGTTGAAAATCCAGACAGCGGACGCCTTGGATCCAATTTTGATTAAATCAGGTGCAAGATGTCCCCCTTTGCCTTCCACAGCATGACAACTAATGCAGCGTGCTTCACGGAAGCGGGTTTTTCCAAGCTGGATGAATTCATCTTCGTCTTTCCGCTGCCGGTATACTTCCGGTAGGGAATCCAACCGGACGTTTTCCCCAAAGGATTTAAAACTCATTAGAAAATCGGTTAATATTTCCGATTCCTCATTAGAAAGCATAAAGTCGGGCATTTTGGTCTGGGGCTGAATTTCCTGGGGATTTTGCAGCCATCGGACCAGCCAGCTACGGTTGACCACCTTGCTGCCTATACCATCCAGTGATGGGACGAAGGGTTTGCTGTATCCCGGGGGTAGATCATGGCAGGCTTTACAATTGAAATCATCTATTAATTCCCTGCCCCGGTTGAGTGTAGGGGTTAATTCAAGATTCTCATTTATATGGCAGCGCCCACAAGATGATTCCAGGTAGCGGTTGGGCAACACCGGTTTGTCCCAAAATTCCGAAAGCAAGTGAGAATCGGCAAAATCGGTGGCCAGACCCTGACCCTCATGGCAGATTGTACAGCCATATTTTTCTGTGTCATGAGGAATTTGTGGATGGCTTCGGAAAGGTTGCGGCGCGCTGGCCAGTTTGCTGTCATTTATCCCCACATGGCAAGTAACACAACGGTCAATTCTGTCAAGTTCTCTGACCCAGATTTGCTGCAAAGCAACGGGAACCGGTCCTACTTTTTGAGGCAATTTTTGAATATATTTGTTGTACTCTTTTTGCACTGATCTCCATTCGTGAAAATAATCCTTAAACGGTGATATGGTTAGCACTCCAAGAAAAACGATGCATGCAATTGCATATATTCTGTAAAGTTTTTTCATAAAGCAATCTAATATCTGAAACCCATTGTTGATACTTTATTGCCAGGGCCAAATCCAGCCCCATCCCGGTCCCCGGAAAAAAGTGCCGATGATAATTAGAACAGTGGCAACAAAAACGAACCAAGTCATAATCCACTCTGTTAAAGAACGGTGTGACAACCAGGAAATCCATCCTTTTTCCCGTTTGATAAATTTCGGCAGTATTGCCAGCCCATAGAGTAGCAGGGTTGGCACAACAATGGAAAATGTCTCGAACAAAGCAAATACGAGAGTTAATAAGAATACTGCGCCCGTGACAATTAGGAATGTGCGCCGTGGATTATTGATCCATAAACCTTCTCTTTTAATATTGATATTAAAATAGGGAATAACCACAAGAGCAATGACCACAAGAAGCGGAATGAGTACACCGGCAACTACAGGTGGAAAGCTGTGCAACAATTCTTGCAGCCCCAAAAAATACCAGGGTGCTTTGGCGGGATTTGGAGTGTGGTGCGGATTGGCTATTTCCTCCAGTGGAGCATCAAATAACAGTGCCATAATCGCCAGTACAATTACCACAAGCAGGAAACAGATGATCTCGCGGATGATGAGATGGGGAAAGGTCATCACCAGTTTACCGGGGTCTTTCTCTTTTTCAAACCTGGCTGGTTCCTTTCTCGGGAAAAAAGCTATCCGCCTGGGTATTTCCTGCGGATTGGCTGATTCTTCAACGTTGGACTCAGTTGTTTCGGCCATAAACTGTCAATTTATCTCTGTTCTAAATTTGTCCCACTTTATAATATCCAAATTCTTCAATGCAGGCCCCCGTCTTTACGGATACGCCAATAATGCAACCCGATGAGTGCAGTGATCACCAGGGGCAGAATCACACAATGCAGCACATAGAAACGTACCAGGGTGTATTCGCCAATCTCATTGCCGCCCAGAAGAAGGAACCGGACTTTCTCACCTACCAGGGGCACGTATTTAACAATGTTGGCTCCCACGGTTACTGCCCAGTAGGAAAGCTGATCGTATGGCAAAAGATATCCGGTATAACTGAGAAGCAGTGTCAGCAGCAGAAGAAATACTCCGACAATCCAGTTGAACTCACGGGGTGGCCGGTAAGCCCCTCTGTAAAATACGCGCAACATGTGCAGGAACACTGTGATCACCATGAGGTGAGCCGCCCAGCGGTGCATATTGCGCAGGAACATCCCGTTGGATACCACGTATTGCAAGTCTTTCATATTATTGTAAGCATTGGGAATGGCCGGTTGGTAATAGAGCATTAAGAGCACACCGGTGACCACAAGTGCCACGAAAAGGAAAAAAGTGATTGTCCCTAAATAAAATGTATACGAAAACTTAATGGCCTTTTCCCGAACCTTCACTGGATGAATGTGCAATGTCAGGCTGTTAAAAATAACCAGTGAACGATCCAGATTCGTTTTAATAGGCAACCGTGTGCGAAATATGGAGCGCCAGACACGGGTATCCATAGTTTTTTTAAAAAGGTTCATTTGGTCTGTTCTATAATTAGTGATGCTCTTTGGAAGCAGGATTTAAACTTTCAGTATCATCTCCTCCTCAGATACTTTTTCAGCTGTATTTACAATAAGTTTATCATCTTCCAGGTACATCCTGAAACGGTCAAGCGAACGAATAGCCGGGCCGCTCAGGACTTCCCCTGATTTGCTGAAAACGCTGCCATGGCACGGACAGGAGATGACACCTTCCGGATGACCCTTGATGCCCCCACCTTTCCACCGGGTGGTACACCCCAGGTGAGTACAAACCGCTGAGAGGGCATAGAAATATCCCTGCTTGTCCCGGAATACGAACAGGTTATGTTCCGCGTCGAATGTAACACTGTCTTGTGGCATGGTTGCCAGGTTGCCGATCTTGAAGCGGGATGGAATTTCCTGAATTACGTTTGGAGATATGAAATCCAGCGTTACTCCAATGCTTCCCAGGGCAGCAATACCAATTGCTGAATTTCCTGCAGTGACTAAAAATTTTCGACGGGTTTCGTTTTCCACTTTGCTATTTTCCTGATGATCCTTTTTTTTGTTGAGCGCCATTCCTCTATTTTTCATTAAAAGCTAAATTCTTTAATACTGAATAAAATCATACAACCAAAGCAGGAACTTCCTCAAACCCCTGCATGGTTATGGTTCCAACCGGACAACGCCTTGCGCAAAGTCCGCAGCGAATGCATATTTCTTCATTTTTAATCAATACCATTCCTTTGCCTGTGATCTTTTCGTTGTCAATCTGAAATGCCTTTGCCACGCTTTTTTCCAACATTCCATCAATACTCAGGCTCTTTTTTGGTATAATTTCTATACAGCTTTCCGGGCAAACATCAGCGCACCCGCCGCATAAAATGCACTCGGTACCCAGCTCCGGATCCCCCTCAAAGATGGTATTCTCCCAGCAGCGCAAACAGCGTGATGCTTCCTTAACTGCCTGGTCTTCCATATATCCCAGTTCCACCTGTGCAATTCGCACCCGTCGCTCCAGCGGCAGTGTGGGAATGGGTTGCCTTGGGACCTGGGTATAACCCAGAGGCGGCCTGAACGAAGCAGTGTCAAAACAGGTGATGTTAAGTTCTGACTGTGTGGAATGGCTGCCACTGAGAAAATTATCAATGGAATGGGCGACAAGACGCCCATCCGCGATTGCAGAGATGGCAATGCGGGGCCCGAATGCGGCATCGCCTCCCGCATAAATACCTTTTGCGCTGGTAGCCAGTGTATTGGGATCAACTTCGATGGTCCCCCGATTGGTAACAGCCACATTGTCTTCCGGTTGAATAAAGCTGAGATCAGTCGACTGGCCAATGGAGATAATGATGGAATCGGCCTCTATTATCCGCTCGCTTCCCGGAACGAAGGTAGGGTCGAAGCGGCCATGATCATCAAAAATGGAAGCCACATCCCAGATTTCCAATCCGGTTACACGTCCGTTATGCGTAATAATACGTTTGGGGCCCACTGCATTGTGGATGGAGATACTCTCTTCTGAGGCCTGTTCCACTTCTTCATCATCTGCCAGCATATCCCCGGGAGCTTCCAATACGATCATCTCTACTTTTTTTGCACCAAACCGCACAGCGGAACGGGCAACATCCAGGGCAGCTGTAATATCCGAAGATGCCATCTCTTCAGGAGGCACCAGCCTCGCTGCGATTCGGGCAACGTCAAAAGCCACGTTCCCGCCACCGATGACAACAATCTTCTCCCCTACCTCCACATTGTTGCCTAAATTTATATTCAATAAATAATCAACAGCATACAGGATACCCTCCGCTTCAATTCCTTCGATATCGAGGAGCCGGCTTTTATGAGAGCCCATTGCTAAAAAAATGGCATCATATCCTGCATTGCGCAGATCTTTAAGATAAAAATCGCGGCCCAGTGTTTTTCCCAACTCCAAACTTACTCCCAGGCTGAGGATGGCGTTAATCTCCAACCGGATCAGCTCGTGGGGCAGCCGGTATTCAGGGACGCCCAGCCGAAGCATTCCCCCGGGAACCTGTTGTTTTTCAAGGACTGCCACTTTGTAGCCCATCAACGCCAAATCGTGGGCACAACTAAAGCCTGCTGGCCCGGCACCGATAATTGCCACTTTTTGGTCCTTGGGCTGAATATTGGGACGCAATACTTCATGTAGTTTGATCACGTCTATTAAACTTTCCACACCAAATCGTTCGGTCACGAACCGTTTCAATGCACGAATTGCGATGGGTTCATCCAGTTTGCCCCTGCGACAAGCATCCTCGCACGGGGCGTTGCAAATACGCCCGCAGATGGAGGCAAAAGGATTGGGCGCCCTTGCAACAGAATATGCTTCCGCATAGCGTCCCTGCGCAATCAGATGAACATAACGGCCGGCTTCAGTGTTGACGGGACAGCCCGTCATGCAGAGGAAATTCTCCTTCAGCCATTCCCGGTTTACATTTTTAGTGGCAACTTCACTCATTCTATCTCTTGATAATAAAATCCTGATTTACTGATCCTTGATCAGTAACGGTTATCTGGACGGACTCACCTTTAAGTTTTTCATGCCAGATGCTTAAGGTATAAGTGCCAGGTGGCACATTGCTGATCGTATAGGTACCATCTTTCGCACTTACGTCGAAATAGGGTGATTCCAGGACCACAACAAATGCTTCCATTTCCGGGTGAACATTACAGAGCAAGATTGGTCTACAGCCTGGAGTATTAAATGCATAAGATCTCATTTCTCCTTTCGGCCAGGTCCCAAGGTTAAACTTCTCAGCGCATTTATCGGGTGAGAAGACATTGTGGAGAACATCGTCACTGTTAAGAAAATCAACCGTAGTTCCAGCCATTACCGGTAATACATGGGGAACAAAAGTGAGATTTTTCTGATCCATCCGCACGTGTTTCTCAGGCACGTTAAAGGTTTTTCCCTCAATTTTTTCAATATAGATTACCGCATTCCCCGAGTGCTTAACACCGATTGCTTTCACGGTGCCTGTAATATCTCCGGCAAATGCAGTGTTTACTGTTAAAAATGCAATAATTGCGATGTGTGTGAATCTTTTATCCATAATCTATCTCCTTTCTAAAATGCAAAACTAAATTGTAAAGTAAACTTGTCATTGTCTTTTCTGAGATCATCAATTGGCTTCAGGTACTCCAGCGAACATTTTACATTGGCCCTTACCATCATTATCAAACCCGGCACGATACTTTTGGCAGGCTCTATGATGTTATCACCAGTGTCCAGATCGGTAAATTCGTAACGGGCCCGAACTATGAGCCATGGATAGATCACGAAATTCCCTTCCCCAAAATAAGATAAGGAAGTACGGTCAGAGCCCATAAAACTCGATTTCATTTGCATTGCCAGGACGGTTACGGTAAGTCGCCCGAACCACCAATCAATATCGCCACCTACCACTGAAAAATTGTCATCCTCGCCGGCAGAAATTGCTGTCCCCGAATACACGAATCCTCCAAGCCGGACAGAATTATCAATATAAAATGCCGACGTTTCGCTGGATTGGCCCTCTGTTCCACCAGTTTCTCCTAGCCCGCCGATTTTGTAAGTTGCCCTGCCATAAAAATCCTTACTCTTATTTAAATCGAAATTTTCCTCATCATTCTGCCCATTCCCGACGCCCAATGTATAGGTAAAACCCCCCTTTCCACTGGGACCGTTTCCTGCTCCCCATAGTTCCACACCGCCACCGGCGCCACTGCGCATCCGCCAGGCCCCTGACTGGGTTTTTAAATTTTCCACATTATAGTGCTCACTGTTAATCCGGTGGTGTTCCGGTGAAGCGTGCAAACCAACAGTACCTAATTTTAAATGGAAGGTTGGACTAAAATCATAATTTACCCCAAATGAGTAAGCAAGCTCCGCCTCATGTTCCAATTCAATCTCACCCATATAAGATATTTTATTCCCAAAGGTGCCTCCATAAAATAGTTCTAATTCATGCGGGGCTTCAAAAAATAATGACTTGGCGTCCTGAACAGCATCATCATAATGGATCCGGCCGATGGCCTGGAAAGATATAGGGGCTGTTCCTGCAATATTTGTCGGCCAGATAGCATCGGGCCAAACTCTTTTATAGCCTTCAGAACCGAGGCTGACAGGTTCTTCTTTGGTCATTTCCGGGTCCTGTTCCCCAGGATAACGGTACCCGTTGTTTTTAAATGCCTTTCCGAAACCGTTTAGTTTTGGATAAGCATAATGACAAGTTGAACAGCTCGTTTGATATTTCCTTGCAAATGCGGGAATCGCCTGCGTATCTTCATTGCCCAAGAATAACAGTATTAAAACAATGCCGGAAAATAATGGTACAAGTGATTTCATTACGTTTAGTTTTTAGGGTTTATTGTTAGTTGCGGATGCCAAATGGCTCACAATGCCAGACCAGTTTCAACGACCTAACCAAAATATATGCCAGCAATTATAGAAAAATGTACTTATTGAGGTAAAAGTCTGTAATAAAAGTTGTTGCGATTTTTATTTTAAGAGAAGGGCAAAAAGAAAATGGCCGAATATGTAACATATATGTGGCAGCCCTGTAACAGGAATGTGGCAGTTAATCGCGCTTATAATTCCTGGATGACATGTTGTATTTTTTCATCAATCGCTGAAAGCTCTGGCGCTCAATACCTGATATCCGGGCTGCCTCCGATACGTTACCATTGCAATCGTTGAGGCGATTCGTGAGAAAATCCCTTTCGAATTCTTCGATGACCGCCTGCTTGCTGGAATTGAAATTGAGTTCTGATCCGTGATTATTTCTTGATTGGCTATTTCGGGAAAGCATGAGTTCCACCGGAAAACACGAGGATGTCAGCACATTTCCGCGCTCCAGTGCCACCGCCCGCTCGATAAGATTTTCCAATTCACGAATATTGCCCGGGAATTCGTTTCGCGACAGAGCCCTCAACACTTCTTCTGAGATATGCGTTACATGTTTTCCAAAGCGTTCATTAAATCTTGCCAGAAAATAATTGGCCAGCAATGGAATATCATCCCTTCGCTCCCTTAAGAGCGGAAGCTTTATTTCAATGACATTTATCCGGTAGTAGAGGTCACTCCGGAATTCCTCTTTCTTGATGGAGTCTAACAGGTTTTGGTGGGTAGCCGTAATGATCTGAGCTTTGAGGGGAATAAGCCGGTTACTGCCAAGTCTTTCAAAATTGCGCTCCTGAATCACTCTTAATAGCTTCTTTTGCAGTGATACCGGCATATCCCCTATTTCATCCAAAAAGAGAGTCCCGTTACCGGCCATCTCAAATTTACCGGGTTTTGAGAAATCGGCCCCGGTAAATGCACCTTTTTCATGACCAAATAATTCACTTTCCAGCAGTGTTTCCGGAAGCACGGTGCAATTGATTGCGATAAAAGGTTCCCCGGCATTCGGACCGCTTTCATGAATGACTCTGGCCACCAGCTCTTTTCCGGTACCGGTTTCTCCTGTAATCAAAACATTGGTAGTGTTGGGCGTTGTGGAAACCATTCCGATTTTCTTAAATACTTCCTGCATAAGGGGACTTTGTCCAATGAGATCAGTGGAGGGCCTGGTTTTTTTTTCTTTTAACTGGCGCTGCAAATCATCTATCTGACCTCGCATACTCTGCAACTCAAACGCCCGAAGGGCAGTGAGACGAACCTTTTTAATATCCAGAGGTTTGGTCAGGTAGTCGTATGCTCCCAACTGCATAGCCTGAATGGCGGTTTGCATGTTACCGAAGCCTGTAATAATCACTACAGGCAGCCCGGGGTGGCTGCTTTTAATTTCTTCCAGCGCTTCAAAACCACCCAGATCGGGCATTGCAATATCCATGAAGACAATTTCGGGATTTTCTTTCCTGACCAGTTCGATAGCCAGCTCTCCATTGGACGCGGTCAGTGTTTTATATTGAGGCATTTCAAAGGTCTGCTGGAAGGCAAAGCAAATCCTCGGATCATCATCCGCAACCAAGATTACATGTTCTCTCATATTCACCTCCTGACTTTCAATATTATCTGAAAAGTAGTCCCTTTGTCCTTGATGCTGCGTGCCAGGATGATCCCTCCATGTTCGTTCACGGTTCTTTTAACAGTTGTTAATCCCAAGCCGGTCCCCTCTAATTTTGTTGTAAAAAAGGGGTCGAATATTTGGTTTAAATTCTTTTGAGGAATACCAGGGCCTGTATCTTTGATTTTAATTATCACCACATCTTCCCCTTTGGTCAGAACCACCTTCCGGGCAGACAGCTGTGTGACTGTGATTTCCCTGGATGTATAAGTAAGGTCCTCCAGCTTTTGGTTTAAACGGGTCAATTCAGTTTCTATAAGAACTTCGCCCTGATATCCAATTGCCTGGCCAGCGTTTAAGAGGAGATTGATAATTGCTTCTCTCATATGGTTCTCGTCCATTTGAATGTCAGGGATAGCCGGGTCGAGCGTTTTCTTGAGGACAATGTGGAGCTGTTCAAACTGAGGTCTGATAAACAGTACGCTCTCATTAACAAGATGGTTAATGTTTCCTGATTGAAATTCAAAGGGGGCCGGTCGGGCAAAACGAAGCAGATTATTGATTATTTCCTCCATCCTATATACCGATTGAGCTGCCACTTCCAGGGGGAGCGCCTTCTCTTTAGTTTCACTTTTTTCCGTCTGAAGCTGCAATATCATTTTAATCGAAGTAAGGGAATTGCGGATCTCGTGGGCTATTACAGCTGACATTTCTCCGGTTGCTGCCAGCCGTTCAGCCTCTAACATATGTTCTTCAATTTTTTTACGCTTGGTAATATCAGTTAAAATCTCCAAGGTGGCAGGTTCTTGGTCGCGTAAAGTAATGGGGATGGAAATATGTTCGATGAAAATGGCTTCCTCGCCTTCACCGGATTGCATTTCGATAAATGTGGCACTCTTCTTTTTGCGCGAAGGGTTATTTACTTTGCAGTTCTGGCAAATTTCCTGATTAGAAAGGATTTCGACACACGGCTGACCTATCACGTCTTCCGGAGAATGGGTTGTAAACTGTTGAACAGCGGCGCTGGCTGATAGAATGCGGCAATTCTCATCCAATAATAAAAATGCACTCGGAATATTATCCAGGATCACCTGTAAGGTTTCCTTTTGATCCCGTAATTCAGCAGTGCGCAGTTGAACCGTTTCCTCCAATTTTTTCCGGTGATCCTCCAACAGGGTCTCCCTGTTCAGGATAGCATCAGCCATGCTGTTAAACTGGTTAGCCAAATCTTCAATTTCGTCATTCGTATCAATATTCAGGTGGCGGTCATAACTCCCCCGGGAGATAATCTCCGCACCATTTTGCAACTTGCGGATCGGATTAACAAGCTGTCTTGTGGCAATTAAGCCTGCGGAGATCGCTATCACAAGGAAAACAAGTAAAAGAACAATAAAAACTGAACGAAATTTGTAGACCGGACCGAAGACTTCATCTTTTCCAACACCCACGAAAAGGTAATATGAATTTCCACCTGGAAATGAAGCGGTGAAAAGCGGCGTATACGTTGCGATAAAATCATCGCCGGAGAAAACCCCGGCCTCACCCGACAAAACAGCTTCTGAAAATTGCGGAGAATAATCTTTTTCCAGATTTTGAGACCTGCGGTTGGCTAAAAGTTGATTCCAATTATTTTTTTTCTCCGAATGATACAGATATTGACCCTCACTGTTAACTATTACGATTTCATGTTGTACATCAAGGAGTGTTTGATCCTCCAGCACTTCAAAAAAATCTTTCGCAAACACATCTGCTATAAAAATTCCCAGAAATTTCTCCTCCTCGCTGTAAATACGGATTGCATAGCTCATGGCTGGAATTGTATTCCGCTGATTGTCTACCAGTTCCACCGGTACAAAAGCCATCTGATTCTCGGGAAGTGAATCGGTCAGAAGAAAATAAAATCGGAATAGCCCATCGCTCAACTGGTCCTGAGGAACAATCCGGGATTCACCTTCATCGTACTGAACTTTGAAAATTTCAGTCCCGTTCGGATCAATAAAATGAAGCTGATAATAGATGCTTTTTATCCGGGCAAAAGTTTGAAATTGCTGTACAACTGAATTGTATTTTTCAGGAATTGTTTTTTCTTCAATTTCGTATAAATCTTCCAGTGGCCGGTTAAAAAGTGGAACGGCGCACAGATAACGGATGTCCATGTCCACAGTGGTTAAGAAATCTTTTACCCTTTTGCTGTGGATAGTCAGGTCGTGGCTCAAGTTCTCTAAGGCGGCTTGTTCTAAAGTAGCAATATTATTATATAGACCGATCAGGCCGATCACTGTAAGGGGAACAAAAGATAGCAGAGTGAAAGCAATGATCAGTTTATTGCGGATATTCAAAAAAGGAAACAGCTTGTTAAAATTAAATTTCATCGATCTTCAAATGGTTCTAAGTCAGATATATCGCTTTCTCTCAGTAATTCCTTATGTAAAGGGTGAGTTGTGCAAAGTATAATACTTTTCCAAGGCTTCCAATTTTTTATTGAAATCCTTTGGCCGCAGTATCAATCACATCCCTATGGCTCCAGTTTGATTCAGAAATGAAATGCTGCATCTGAAAATAATTCTGATTCATTAGCGTATCGCAGATTTCCTCAAGGTTACACGGTAAGTTTGAAGTATTCCCTGTGTATATTGTTGTGCCTTGTCAAAAAACCTTTTGTGAGCCGTCGTCAGTGTTTTTCGATGCTTCTGGAAACCTAGTATTTTCAGGGGTTTTATCAAAATTCAAATGAACCTGTCAAAGTAGAATTAAATTGATACTCTGTCGCTAGTTTTCACAGGCTATTCAGTAAATGGTTTATCCATTCAATTTTTAATGGATAGTATCATTACAATATATAGTTACAGAGAACCCATCTTAAGTCGATTATAGGAATGCGATATGCCCTTATTTGATAAATTTTCAATCGTGTTCTGTAATTTAGATTCTTCTTAG